>CAYZEA010000005.1:0-195327 GCA_964477575.1 uncultured Methyloversatilis sp. | reverse complement strand
AAACACCGGTCACGCTTTGGCGAAATCACCGGTCACGATCACGCGAAATACGCAGCCTCGCGGGGCGTGGCGGCAATTCGTGTTTTTTCGTGACCTAAAGCCGTGGCTTTGGATAGGTCACGGTTCCATACCGTTACCTTGTGCCCGGCATTGATCAGGTTTTTGGCCATGAGCGAACCCATCGCGCCTAGACCAAGAAATGCAATTTCACTCATTTTGTAATCCTTCGTACTTTGTGAAAATGGAATTGGCCTTGAATATGCCAAGTCGCCGCAAGCGCATCTAGTTACGCGGCATTGATGGACGAGTGAACCATTTGCTTAACCTTCTCAACTTCACGACTTACGGTAGCCGGATCAGCGGTCGTCGCTTCGACTGGGACGAACGTCACGTCTTGGATTCCGAGGAATCCAAGCAGAAATAACAAGTATGGCTTTGCGAAGTCCGCGTTAGCCAAGGGGCCTCCATTGCTGTAGCCCCCTGCGCCATAGGCGATAACCACGTAGGCCTGCTTGCCAGGTAGCAGCCCTGTGAAAGAACTTCCGTCGTAGTTAAACGTTCTTCCGATTCGCACCAGTTGATCAATCCAGGCTTTCAACGCGGACGGTATTGAGAAGTTGTACATAGGCGTGGTGATCAAAAGTATGTCGGCACGTATGGCCTCGGCGATGACTTCGTCAGATGTCAGAGTGACAGCTTTGAGTTCTTCCGTCATCGCCTCTTTGGGCGTGTAGTAGCCGATGATGGTTTCATTGCGAATGTGCTCAATTTGCTGTTGGGCGAGGTCGCGACGAGTGAAGTTTGCGCCTTGGTGCTTTGCAAGCAGGCTTCGTTCGACGACGTCACCGATAGTTCTCGAAAACGAGCCGCTGGATCGGCTGCTGGCGTCGATGCGCAAGATGGAGGTTGTCATGTGAGTATTCCTTTAGATAAGTTTTATTGCGTAGCCATGGCGTTTCAACCTGCCACGCTTCGGAAGACGCGCGCGCGTCAGACTATCGCTTGACGCTTGCGGGGAGAAATCCACCCGAACTTCGGATCGCTCATGAACGATTCGCTCGGGGTATGCGCGATGTGGTTGACATAGTTGGAGATCGTCTTTGTTGCGACGATCAACACCACCTCAAGCACCTGTGCCTGGGTGAAGCCAGCATCGATGAATCGCTCAACTTCATCGTCGCCAACGAATCCGCGTTCTCGAACGACAGCCTCAGCGAATTTGCGTAGCGTTTGCAGGCGCGCGTCGGTGATGGGATTAGCTTCGCGCAATGCCTCGATTACCTCCTCAGGGAGCTTGACCATCCGTGCAAGGTATGTGTGACCTGCGGTGCAGTATTCGCATTCGTGGAGGACGTTCACAGCCAGGTAGATGACCTGCTGTTCGGCGGGGCTTAAGCTGGACTGGCTAACGAGACCAAAAAGTCGCTGGTAGCCCTCAAGTGTTGGTGCACTCTCCGCCAGGATCGCATGTAGTGTTGGAATGAATCCCCATTCTTTGTTGGAAGCGTCGAGCAATGCCTTCGATGCTTCCGGGGCGGTGTGAATCGTGTGCAGGGCAAAATTTGGCATGTTGAGCGTCCTTTAATCATTCGCGCAACCCAACCATAGGGAGCGCACAGGACTGCATCATATTGATGGTCATGATGCGATAAAAGGCATTGAATCGCATCATATTCATGCGTATATTGCATGAATGAATCTGGAATCACTTAAACTGTTTGTCGAGGTCGCGCGGCGTGGTGGTTTTGCAGCTGCGGCCCGTCAGCACGACCTTGATCCGTCTTCGGTATCGCGGACGGTAGCAGCTCTCGAAGCGGAGATGGGAGTGCGGCTGCTTCAGCGCAGTACACGGCGAGTCGCGCTCACCGAGGCCGGCGACCTGTTCTTGGCGAAGATCGAGCCACTTGTGGACGAATTCGACCGGGCTCGCCACGAGGCGCTCAATGCGTCAGCGGAGCCGACCGGGACTTTGCGGCTCACAGCGTCGGTCACATTTGGGCACCTGCGCATCGTGCCTCTTCTGCCGGAGTTTAGACGCCGCTATCCGGCAATCAATTTGGACTGCATCTTTACGGATGAAACCCTGGAGTTGGTTGCAAACCGGATTGACCTCGCAGTCCGTTTGGCACCTGCGGTGGAAGGAGATCTGATCGTCACAAAGCTAGTTGACACTCGATACCGTGTTGTGGCGAGCCCTGCTTACCTGGCCGACTCGCCTGAGCTTAAGAAGCCGGCTGATATCGCCGGGCATGCGTGTTTGCTATTTCCGTATCGAGATTTTCGCTCGGTCTGGCTGTTCAAAGACGAAAAGGGACGAGTCTCGGAGGTTCCGATTCACGGCGGCATAACGCTCTCCAGCGCACAAGCGCTTCGGGACGCTGCACAGCTTGGATTGGGGCCGACGCTACTGCCTAACTGGCTAGTGGCTGATCCCATAGCACAGGGCGCCCTTGTCGATGTCTTCCCCGCACATGAAGTCGCCGCGACGACCTTTGATACCGCCGCATGGCTCGTCTACCCTAGCCGGACGTACCTACCTAATAAGGTTCGGGTCATGATCGACTTTTTGAAGGCAAGCCTGTCGCCCACCCCCCATGAACCTCCAACACGGAAGCGCCGTCGTTGAGGAAACTCGATTGACTGAAAGTGCCCAACCCTGCTGGGTGCATTGGGCATATCGACGTGTCGGCGAACAGGCGGGTCGCAAGTGCACATGGGTGTCAAACAACAGACGGCCTGCGCTGCGGCCCGAATTCCCAGGACACACCTCTACCGCGCATCACCGCCGTCATGGTTTGCCCAAGATGTTGCTCAATGACCGGCTTCCACGGCACTAGGCATGAAGCCCATGCCGTCGTCAAGCATCGCAAAGCGCCCGCAGGCAAGTTGCACGCAGCGGCGATAGGTTCCGTCACTCTCTCGCTGTCGGCCACAGCGCGATGTGTCAGGCCAGTTTCTGTGGCGATCTCGCGCCCATGCAGCGTCCTCAACAGGTTGCGCGCCAGGATCACGTGCTGCCCTCGTCGCTCGGCCAGTTCATGGCCGCTTAACTCTATTTCTGTCCCCAGCTAGAAGTGGGGGGATTACCGGGGTGTGTCGCCGGAACTGATGGCCGCAGTGCGCCAGCGTGCGACGATTCCGCTGGTGCCGGGGAGCGAATCCCTGAACGTTTCCGCCGCCGCCGCCATTTGTCTGTTTGAAATGCGTCGGCAAAGAATGTCCGGCATAATGAACCGCTGAAAGTCGGCGCTGCGGGACGGCGTGGCGGAATAGGGAGGCTTGTATGGACCTTACGTGGTGGCACTGGGCAGTGGGCGGCATCGCCTTGATTCTTGCCGAATTGGCGGTGCCCTCCTTTGTGCTGATCTGGTTCGGGCTGAGCGCGCTGGTCGTGGCGCTGGCAGTGGGCGTTGCCGCCATCGGCCTGACGGCGCAGTTGGCGCTTTGGCTGATCGTCTCCCTGTTGCTCGTCGCCGGCTGGTTCAAGGTGTTCAAGCCGAACATGCACAAGACGCGCGTTGGCATGAGCGACGCCAATATTGTCGGCGAGGTGGGTGTGCTGGTGCATGACGTGGCGCCCTTTGCCAAAGGGCAGGTGCGCTTCCAAAAGCCGGTTCTGGGCGCGGATGTCTGGGAATGTATCGCCGACGAAGAGATCAAGAATGGCGCGCGCGTCAAGGTGCTCGCTGTCGAAGGAAGTTTTCTCAAGATAGGGAGGGCATGAACATGGGCGAAATCGGAATTGTTGTTGTTGCGCTGTTGGTGTTTGCCGGCATCACGCTCGCAAAGGGCATTCGCATCGTGCCGCAGGGCGAAGAGTGGATCGTAGAGCGGCTGGGCAAATACAACGGCACCTTGCTGCCGGGCCTCAATATCATCATTCCCTATTTCGACAACGTGGCCTACAAACTGGTCACCAAGGACATCATTCTGGATGTGCAGGAGCAGGAGGTGATCACCAAGGACAATGCGGTGATCGTCACCAATGCCATCGCCTTCATCAAGATTACCGATCCGATTAAGGCGGTGTACGGCGTGACGGATTTCTCCGAGGCGATCCGCAACATGATCATGACCACGCTGCGCTCGATCATCGGCGAGATGCAGCTCGACGAAGCGCTGTCGAACCGCGATATGATCAAGGCGCGCCTGCGCGAGTCGATTGCCGACGAGGCGATCGACTGGGGCCTGACCGTCAAGTCGGTCGAGATTCAGGACATCAAGCCCTCGATGTCGATGCAGAAAGCGATGGAAATGCAGGCCTCCGCCGAGCGCGAGCGCAAGGCCATGATCACCCGCGCCGAAGGCGAAAAGCAGTCGATGATCCTGCAAGCCGAGGCGCGGCTGGAATCCGCCAAGCGCGATGCGACGGCACAGGTGACACTGGCCGAAGCGAGCGCCGAGGCAATTCGCCGCGTGACCACGGCCATTGGCGATCAGGACGGGCCGATGCGCTATCTGCTCGGCGAGAAGTACATCATGGCGATGACGAATCTGGCCCAGTCGGCCAATGCCAAGACCATCCTGATTCCGGGCGACCTGCAGGAAACGTTGAAGTCGGTGCTGGGCCGCAAGAGTTAGCGCAAAACCCGATTCGCTGGCATACTGCATTGCATATGCAATGCGCGAGGGTTTTATATGAAAACGGCCACGATTCCTTCCCTGCGGGTTGATCCCGAATTGCGCCGCACGGCCGAGAGCGTGCTTGAAGAAGGCGAAACGCTTTCCGGTTTTGTCGAGCAGGCAATCCGCACGACCATCGCCCATCGGCAGGCGGAGCGCGAGTTCATCGCACGCGGCTTGGTAGCGCGCGACAATGCGCGGCGTTCCGGCATCTATGTGGATGCCGCCGACGTGGTGGGGCGACTTGAAGGCATGCTCGACAAGGTGCGCGCCAATAGGGTGACCGACTCAGTCGATCCTCAGTCAATCATGTGAGCTTGGCGGCGGTCGCCGCGTACAGGCTGATCGTCCGGCCGGGATTGAAGCGGTTGGCCGTTATCCGGGAGTCTTCGCCTCGGCGCGGCATAGATCATTTCGCTTGTCGCGCAGTGAAAATTAGGGCCCCTATTTCCCGGATAGCCCCTCATTGAGATCAGATAGACAAAAGTCGGCGCTGACGGGACGGCTATTATTTACCGCGCAGGCGACATTGGCCGAGGCCAGTGCCCGGCCGCAAAGCCCGACCGGGTTCTGCCTGGCCGGTTACGTCCGGCTGCGCTCGGCGCGCTCCAGTGCCATCATCATTTCGCGCAGCGCCTGCCGGTGGCCGGCGCTGAGCCGGCGGAAGGCGCGCACCAGATCGAGATCGCTTTCGGTCAGCGCGGGTTCGCTGACCCTGTAAGACGAAGCCGGCCCCGGCGCGTCGGTTTCGCCGAAGCGTAGCCATTCCGGCGTCACGTCCTACCCATTCAGGAGACATCCATGTCCGCCATCGCACTCAATGCACATTTCGACGGCCAGCGCATCCAACTGGACGAGCCCTATCCGCTATCCACCTCGACACGACTCATGGTGCTGGTCATGCCCGGCGACGCCGAGCGCACCGATTGGCAAACGCTCGCATCGGTCGGGTTGGCGCGCGCCTACGGCGCCGACGAACCGGAATACGCGCTCACCGATCTCAAGCCGGCCGAATGAACGAAGGCAATCGCTCTGGCTGCCCTACCTCAGGCGGACGGCACGATCAAACAGCACCCGGTACGGTTGCTCAAACAACTGCCGGGTTATGGAGATTGGCTGGTTTGCGGTATCAGCACCCAGCTTTGGCAGGAAATTTCAGGCTTCGACGATCCCATTGCAGCCACCGACGCGGACTTCTCCTCTCCAGTGGCCTGAAGGCTCCTTCTCTGGTGCGCTTGGGGTTCCTGGCGCAATTGCCCGAACCCGCACTTTCGGGAAGCATCGGACAAGTGGGCAAGAAACGTCACCAGCGCGTACTTGATCGCCTATCGCGCTGGCTGGCGCCGCGTGCCGCCTGAAACCGGACGCAAGTAGGTCCGGCCCTTATTACTCCACCGCGAAGCCCTGCGCCGAGCCGTCGGTATTGTGCAGGCGCAAGCTGCCGTCGGTCTCCGCCCACCACGCGCGCGTGCCCGCAGGCGCTGCTTCCAGCTTCATTTCCGGCTTGAGCGTCAGGCTTTGCCGACTCTGCGTTACCGTCACGCTGCCATCCGGATTCGACTTGAGCGTCGCGCCGGGTAGCGCCTCTTCCACCGCCGCCGCAAGTGTGGCCCAGTCTGCCACTGCCGCCTGGAGCGCATATTGCGCGCCGCTCTGCGTGTAGCTCATGCGTCCCGCCGTATCAACGCCGAAACCGGCCGTCGTCGAGTCGACGGTTTCGGCCACCCACGCCGGTCGCAGGACATAGGTCTCGCCACCGCCCCTTGCCCGCAGCACGCCATCGCGACTCACTTCGATGCTCGGCCAGGGGAAGGGGCCGCCCACGTCGCGCGCCAGTTGCCCCACATCCGCCACGCTCGGCGCAAAGCGCGCGCTGACGCCCTGGATGCTCACCGTCGCCGTCCCGTCAGCGCCGAGTATTGCCCCGTCGACTGCGTCCGTGTCGATGAGTACTTCGCCCAGCGGCAACGCGTGAACCCGCGCCCCGCCGATGTCCAGCGCCAGCACGCCGTTGCTCTGGCTTCCCGCCAGCGTCGCGCCCGCCGCCGCCGCCAGCGCTTCTTGCACGCTCCGGCCTAGGCGCGAGGAAGTCGCGTCGAGTTTCGGCACCGTCGTCGCGAAGCTCAGATTGCCCGCCAGACTCAGTTCCAGCGCGTCGCCCGCGCCGCCGCTTTCCCCCGGCGCCGAGCCGAGTTTGACTTGGACGATCTTGCCGTCCGCGCCAAAGTTCGCCCGTTCGCCGGCGTAGATCCGGCCGTTCGCCGGCATGGCCGTCGCGCGGCTTCCCCGCGTCGCGAAGGCGTCCGCCGTGAGTTCGATGTAACCCGCCGTCACGGCGATGGTGCCGCCGCCGTCCGCATTCGCACTGAAACCCACCGCCGTGCCGTCCGTTCCCGCCGTCAGCGTCGCCGTGCCGTTCAGGGTCAGGAGCGGCTGTCCGGCTTGCCCGCTCAGGGTGAGCTTGCCGCTCGTCACCACCAGCACCAGCGTTTCCACCCCATTCACCATGACCTTCTTGAAACTCACTACCGTGCCGGGGGTGTAGCCTGAGAGCGTCAAGGTCAGGTTGCCGATCTTGAAGCTGACCGGCCCGGCTTCTCCACCGCCGCTCGGCCCTGCCAAGGTGATCGCCACCCCCGCGACGTTCGCCCCTGTGGGAATGACAATAATGCTGCCCGGCGAGGCCGTCACCGGCGTCGTCCCCGTCAGCGTCGTCGTGCTCCCCGGCCCCGCCACAATCAGCGTCGGCGGCGGCGGGTCGGGGTCCGGCGCCGGCGCGGTGTTGATCGTCAGCGTGCCGCTGACAAACGTGATGTCGTAGCCGCGCTGGTTGGAATACAGCCCGGCGGGAATCAGGGTATAGCTGCCGACGGCGCTCGCGCCCTGCGCGGTGCCGCCATAACTCAGCGTGCCCAGCAGGTTCGCGTCTGGCGTGGCGGAGTAGCTCACGCCGTTGCCGCCAGCATAGGCCGCGCCGTCGTAGGTCTTGCTGGCGTTGTTGGCGGTGACGCTTAGCGTCGCGGTAAAGAAGCCGCGCAACAGCGGGTAGGTATGGCCCTCGTAGATGCGCCAGACCTTACCCGTACCGCCGGCGTTGTCGATGTCCCAGCCGGCGAAGGTGGCGAGGCTTTTCATCTCGGCGGTGGTCTTGCCCTCCGCCCCGGCGCCGCCGGCACTGCCGGCCTGGCCGCTGGTCTGGATATCCCAGTAGCTGGCGCCGACGTTGCTGCTCAAAGACTTGGCGCCGACCAGGCCGCCCTTCGTGCCGCTGCCGCCGACAGCACCAACGGCGTAACTGTTGTCGATGCTGCCGGCGATCTGGTAGCCGACCAGCCCGCCGACACTCTGGGAAAAGCTGGTGGTGCTCACGCTTCCCGTGGCGTAGCAGTTCGAGATCGCCCCCCCGCTCTGCCCGGCAAGGCCGCCATTGGAACCCGTGCCCTGCACGCTGACCGCGGCATAGCTCAGTTGCAAACTGCCGCTCAACATTCCGCCGACCAGGCCGCCGCTGGCGTTGCCGGTGCCCGTCACGCTACCGCCGGTGGCGTAGACCTTGCTGATGGCGACCGTCGCCGTTCCCGCCAGCATGCCCGCGTGGCCGCCGGTGACGCTGCCGCCGACCAGGCCGAGGTCGCGCACCGTGCCGTCGAGCTGGCCGAACAGGCCAGCGTCGGCCAGGGCGGCGCGGTTGACGGTGAGGCCGCTCACGGCATGGCCCAGGCCATCGAGGATGCCGGTGAAGCCGGCGGTCATCTTGCCCACCGGCATGAAGCTGCTGGCAAGCCAGACGTCGTGGGCGCCAGCATTGGTGGCGGCGGCATCGATGTCGCGGGCGAGGGTGTAGCTGGCCGTCCGCTCCATGGCCATCAGTTGCAGTTGGTGGGCATTGCCGATGGCCGCCGACCACTCGGAGGCCAGCATGGGCAGCACGGTACCGTTGCTACCGTTGAACGTGCCGTCGCTGCCCACCAGCACCCAGCCGCTGCCGCCCGGCGTGGTGGTGAATGTGAAGCCGGTGAAGTTGGCGGCGTCGCGCATCTGCGCCGTGGTGAGGCCGGCGACGTTGGTCAGCGTGGAGGGACCAGCGCCGATAGCGCTGGCGCCGGTGGTGTCGCTATTCCAGAAAACATTGGTCAGCACCGCCGAACCAACAAATCCGTTGGCTATCGCGCCTAGACCATAGGGGGAGCCGTTAGCGGTGACAGTTCCGGAAAAATAGCTATTGCTCACGGCATCACCGGAAGTGCCTGTGATCAGGATGCCGACCAGCCCGCCGACATAGTTGCCGCCGCTGACGGCGCCGGTGGCGTAGCTGTCTTTGATGGTGCTCACCCCCAGTCCCACCAGCCCGCCGACGACACCCCGCATGCCCGCGGTTCCGTCCCCGACCTGCGTAGCGGTCACGGTGGCGGTGGAATACACATTACTGAGCTTGACGGAGCCGCGGCTCGGGGGGTCTCGCCCTATCAAGCCGCCGACCATGTTCTCGCCGCTCACCGTTCCGGTGACGTAGCTGTTGTTCAGCCTTAAGGCGTAAGCTTCCCCGGCCAAGCCGCCGACACCGGTTTTTCCCGTGATCGAGACGCGGAGCAGACCGAGGTTGGCTACGGTCGAGACTGAGGAATTGCCGAACAAGCCGATGTTATAGTTGCCTGGGCGATTGATGGTCAGTTGGTCGATGACGTGGCCCAGGCCGTCCAGGCGCCCGGTGAAGCCGGCGATGATGTTGTCCGAATGCGCGATCGGCCGGAAGCCCAGGCCGCCGTTCCAAGTGGCGGTGGCGCTGGCGTCGATGTCGGCGCCCAGGGCGAAGTTGCCGGCCCAGTTGCCTTCCATGCCCTGCAAGTCGGTGCCGGTGGTGCTGCCCTGAGCGCCCAGGCTGGTAAGGATGGTGTAGTTGACCGCCGTGCCGTCGGAGCCGAGTTTGGTGCTGAAGCTGCCGGTGCTGGCGAGGTTTACCGGGGCGTTGATGTTGTAGGTGCTGGTATTGCCTGCTGCCACGGCACTCTGGCCGTATTCCAGCGCCAGCCCGGCGGTGCCGCTGCCGTCGAGGCCGGCGAGGATGGCGATGTCGCCACCGGCGGCGAGCGTCAGGGTGTTGGCGCTCCAGACAAAGCCGGCCTTCACCGTGAGCGTGTCGGCGCCGGTGGCGGTGATGGTCACGTTGCCGCTGGCGAGCCGGGTCTGGATTTCGCTCGCGGCCACGGTAGAGCCGGCGGCGCTCGGCGTCCAGGTGTTACCCGTCCAGGCGCCGTTGGTGCTGCTGGCGCCAACGGTGACGTCAAAGGCATGGGTTGCTGAACTGACGAGGATACTCAGGAGCGCGGCGAGAGCGAACGGCGAAAAACGCATGGAAGACTCCAATGAATGTGCGCCGACCAAGAAAAGTCGGCGCCGGCGAGACGGCAGCAGCAGCAAAAAATCATGCCATCGGATTGTAGGAAGCCCCGCCCGGCGCGGCCTCCATTGAATTCTGTCGAATGCTGTCAAATCCTGTCGCCGCCGCGATATCCGGCTACACTTGCGCCGCCGCATCGACATTCCCATCGCATGAACCAGCCGCCCTTCCCGCCGCTCCTCGCCGTCGTCGAAGACGATGCCGGCCTATGCGCCGATCTGGTGGAGTTTCTGCAATGGCGCGGTTTTGCCGCGCGCGGCTTCGGCAGTGCCGAGGCCTTCTATCGCGTCTGGCCGGCGCTGCGCTTCGATCTGTTGCTGCTGGACGTATCCCTGCCGGGCGCAAGCGGCCTGGAGGTGGCGCGCCGGGTGCGCGCAAGCGATCCCGCCGGCATCGTGATGCTGACGGCGCTGGACGCGGACGACGACCTGGTGGCCGGCCTGGGGGCGGGGGCGGACGCCTACTTGTCGAAGCAGAGCTCCCTGGAGGTAATCGAGGCCACCTGCCGTAGCGTGCTGCGCCGGCTGGCGATGGCGCAGACGCCGCAAGCGCCGACGGCCAGGACGGACATCTGGCGCCTGCACAGCCGGCAGTGGAAGCTGGAGAGCCCCACCGGCACCGCCATCGACCTGACCCATGCCGAACAGGTGCTGCTCGGCGCGCTGTTTGCCCAGCCCGGCACGGCGGTCGAGCGCGAGCGCCTGCTGGCCCTGCTGGGCAAGCCGGACACGCTGTCCAACCTGCGCAATCTGGACAACGCCGCGAGCCGGCTGCGGCGCAAGGTGCAACTGGCATGCAAGCTCGATCTGCCGGTGCGGCCGAGTTATGGCAAAGGCTATACCTTCAACGGGGAATGCGAGGTAAGCGCTTGACGCGCTGGCTGTTGGCGACCTTGCTGGCGCTGCTGCTGACCGCGACGGCGCGGGCCACGCCCCTGGCTTTGATGGCGGACACGCCGCGCGTTTCGCTGGAGGGTCGCCTGGAGCACTTTGCCGACCCCGCCAACACGCTGCCCTTCGATGCGGCGCGGCAGCGTGACTTCGCCGTGCTGCCAGAATTCCGCAGCCTGGGCTATGACCGGGCCGCCCATTGGTTTCACATCGACTTGCAGCGCGCGGCGGATGCCCCCGACCGCTGGATACTCGCCATCGGCATGCCCGACCTGGAGGAGGTGGATGTGTGGGTGGCGCTACCGGAGGGCGGCTTCCGCCACTACGCGCTGGGCTATCACCGGCCGTATGAAAACCGCCCGCTGCAAACCCGCCTGTTCGCCGTCCCTCTGGATGTGTCCGAGCGTACCGACATTTATTTTCGCGTGCGGACAACCAACGCGATCAACGTCCATGCCGCGATGTGGCAACCGAGCGCCTTTGTCGCCAACGAAACCCAGGGCAATTTTTATCGCGGGCTGTACTTCGGCATCTTGCTGATCGCCATGGCGCTGTACGCGATTCTCGGCGTCTGGATGCGCGACGCCACCATGGCCGCCTATGCCGGCTATATCGCCTCGCTGGCACTGCTGAACCTGGGGGCCAACGGTTATCTGCCGGTGCTAATCGCCGCCGATGCCGCCTGGTTCTCCGACGCGCTGCCGCGCATCGGCTGGTTGGGGGGCGCGATTTCCATCGTGCTGATGTGGGACCGCTTGCTGGAATTGCAGCGCCACCATCCGCGCATCCATCGCCTGTATCAATTCACCGTCCTCCTCAACCTCGCGCTGCTACCCTTCGCGCTGATGCCCTCCCTGGTGACGGCGGCGCTGCTGGTCGTCGTCAAGCTGGCGAACATTCTCAACAGCCTGAACTTCGTCATCGGCATGATCCTGGTGCTGATGTTCTGGTGGCGCAGCCGCCGCGTCGAACCGCTGCTGTACTTCGTCGCCTTCATCATCCCGGCGCTCGGCACCCTGATCAATACCGCCGCGAACCAGGGCGCGCTGCCGCAGAACGCGGTGACGTCCAACCTCTATCAGATCGCCCCGCTGGTGCATGTGCTGGTGATGAGCCTGGGTCTGGCGTTGCGCCTGCGCCTGATGCAACGCGACAAGGCGGCGGCGGAACAGGACGCGGCCATCGCCACTCGGCGCGCCGAGGAGCAGCGCCGCTTCGTCGCCATGCTGTCGCACGAGTTCCGCAACCCGCTCGCCGCCATCGACCGCTCCGCGCAGATGCTCAACTTCAAGCTGCCCTATCTGGCGCCGCCGGAAGCCCAGCGCCTGGAGCACATCCGCAGCAACGTCGCCACGCTGTCGGGCCTGGTGGACAACTTCCTGCTTACCGAGGCGCTCGAACACAAATCCGTGGCGCTGGCACGCGAATCTTGCGCCATCGGCGCCCTGCTGGAAGGCGTGCTGCGGATGCAGCGCGACGAGGTCAGCGAACGCATCGTGCTGACAGTGACGCCGCCCAACGTAGAGTTCGACCTCGATCCTACCCTGATCGGCATGGCGGTGGGCAATCTGGTCGGCAACGCCTTGCGCTACGCCCCGCCCGACAGCCCGGTGGAGATTGCCGCCACGCGGGAGGCAGGACAATTGCGCATCCGCGTCGCCGACCGGGGACCGGGCATGAGCGCGGACGAACTGGCCAAACTGGGCATGCCTTACAACCGCGCCGGCTCGTCCCTGGGCAAGCCGGGCAGCGGCCTGGGCCTCTACTTCACCCGCCGCATCGTCGAGGCCCATGGCGGCAGTCTGCTGACCAATGCCCGACCCGGTGGCGGGCTGGCGGTGGATATCGTCCTGACGTAGGACGATTGCCCTACTCCACCCGGAATGCTTGCGCCGAGCCATCGGTATTGCGCAGCATCAGCCGGCCGTCCGCCTCCGCCCACCACCGCTGCGTCCCCGCTGGCGCCGTACCCAACGCCAGCGCCGGCGCCAGCATCCAGCTTCGCCCGCCATGGCCTACCGTGGCCGTGCCGTCCGGATTCGTCTTGAGCGTCGCACCGGGCAGCGCCTCTCCCACCGCCGCCGCCAGCGCCATGAAGTCCGCGAACGCCGGGTGCAGCGCATATGTCCGGGCGCTGCGCGCATAACTCACCCCGCCGTCCGCTTCCGTCGCGAAACCCGCCGACCCCATGCCCGCCCGCGAGAACCAGTCCGGCCGCAGCGCATAGCGCGTGCCATCCGCCGTCAGCGCCACGATCACACCGTCCGCGCCGAGCTTCAGCGTCGTTCCCGGCAATAGCGCCGCCACGTCTCGCGCCAGTCCGCCCAGATCGCCCACCGACGGCACGAAGCGCACTTTCACCCCGCCGCTCGTCACCAGCGCCGTGCCGTCGGCGCCGAGTTCCACGCCGTCCGCCCGCGTCGGGTCGATGTCCACCGCGCCCAGCGGCAGGACGCGCAGTCCCTGCCCCAGATAATCGAGCGTCAACACGCCCTGCGATTGTCCGGCGACCAAGGTCGCGCCGACCGTCGCGGCAACCGCCGCCTCCACCGTCCGGCCCAGACGTTCGGCGACCGCGTCGAGTTTCGGCACGCTCGTCGCCAGGCTCAGATTCGCCGGCAGATCGAGCGTCAAGGGATCGCCCGCGCTGCCGCCCGTTTCGTCGCCCAGAACATGGCGGGTCATGCGATGCGTCGCGACATCGAAGCTCGCCTGTTCTTTGGCATGGATGCGCAACTCGCCGCCGGCCGCGCGATGCCTCGGGATATTGACGCCGGGCAGCACGATATAGCCCCGCCGCTGAACCAGGTCCAAGCTTGCGCCGGCCCGCGTCACATCCATTTCCATGTCCGACGTGCCGGACAGCATGCGCGTGTTCCAGTCCGTCAGCACCAATGCCGCATCGCCCGGACGGTTCGCCCGGATGCGGATCCGCCCCTCGTTGAGCGTCACCGCGACCGCCGTAGCGCCATCGACGGCGAAGGTGCGCAGGATCAGGCGTGTCCCGTTCTTCAGCGCCGTGACGATGTAATGCGCCGTACCGATGTAAAGATCGATGGGCTGGTTCAGGGCGCTGGAGGGAAACTCGATGGCCGTGCCTTCGACGTCCGTCCCCGAAACCCGCAACGGAGTACCCGGCACGGCCGACACGCGCCCCCCCGGCGTAGCGATGGAAACCTCGGCCGCAGGCGGATGCGTCACCGCATTGGTATCGGTGGCGCTGTTGTTGGCCGGCGTGGGGTCGGCGCCGTGGCTGCCGTCGTCCGTGCAGGAAGCGGTGTTGACGATCTGGGTCACGGCGCGGTCCAGCGGGCTGGCGACGGTGACGGCGAAATTCGTCATCATCCACGAGCCGGCCAGACCGAATGACAGCAAACCGCCCACCGCATAGGTGCAGGTCGAACCGGCATTGTGGTTGGGCAGACAGGTCCAGCCGGCGGCGCTGGCGGCGGCATTGAAGGCGGTATTGGCCGGCACGCTTGTGCTGAGCGTGACGCCGGTGGCCGCCTGCGGACCGATATTCGTACAGACCAGACTGTAGGACACCGTGTCGCCGGGCGCGCTGCTGACGAGGGGGTCGAAATTTTGCAGTTGCAGATCGGGCGGGGACAACGCGCCATCATCGTTGATAACGGTGCCCGTGCCTTGCGCCTTGGCAAAGCCCGCGCCGCTGGGGCTGCTGAGGTTGACGTAGAAGGTTTCGTTGGCCTCGGCATCCGCGTCCCCGTTCACCTGCACGGTGATGGTTTTGGGCGCCCCGTCTCCCACCGCCCAACCGAGGCCGTCGGAGTCGAAGACGTAGTCGCTGCCCACTGTGGCCGTGCCGTTGGCGGTGGTCCAAACCACGGTGACGGGACTTGCAGTCGGCGCCGCCGACAGCGAAACGGTAAACGTCAGACTGGTGGTGCCGGCGTTGCCTTCATTGACGCTCACGTCGTTGATGCTGATGTCGGGCACCGCCGCCGTCCAGGCGCTGCCGCCGCCAGGGGCCGGGTAGCTCGCATTGCTCGTCGAAGGCTCAAGCGCCGTGCCCGTACAGGCATCGGCCACGCCGGCAACACTGGTGCCCACCGTGCTGCAACTCAGGTTATTGAAGTTGAGGCCGCCGCCGCCCGAAAACACCTCGATCGAATTGAGCCGGTTGGAAACAGCATGAGGGCCGGCCAAGGAATCCTGCCACTGCTGCAAGACGATCCAGTAATCGCCGCCAACCATGCCACCCGCATTGGTGCTGACCTGAAAACGCGCAATCCGCGCGCCGGGCTGCTCGCTGCTGACGATATTGACACCGTCGCTGAAGCTGAACGCCGTAACCTGCGCCGCGATGTTGGCGTTCAGCAGGTTGGCCGCCAATGGCGCGGCGGTGGTGAACCAGCCGCTCAAGCTCATGGCGGGAACGTAATTGGCGCAGGTGCCGCCGCTGCAAGGAGCAATGAAATCGGTGACGGCGTTATAAGCCGGCCCGGTGAAGCGGTAGGTGGCGGCCTGAACCGCGCCGATGCTCAACAAGGCTGCAGCGAGCGGGAGAAGACGAAAAAACGGGGACATGGAATGCTCCAAAAAAAGGATGGTCGAACGGGCCGGGCGCCCGGTTTTCCGCATTCTGGCGAGCCGGCGGGCCGCTGAACATTCCCTGCGGGGGGAAGGGTTGCCGGTGGACGCCCAGAAGGAGCGTGCGGCCTCAAGGCAGGCGCCGGAGCTTCAGCACCCGTGCGCGCATGGCCTCAACCGCGTTCCTGTTCTTGACATCGACACCTTGCACCCGCACCTGAACATCGGTGCCGGACCGCTGATAGTGCAGGGTCACGGCCGTCAGGTCGCCTTGCCCGAGTTGCCATCGCGCCTTGTCCGGATCGCCCACAATAAGTTCCATGCTGCCGGCCTTGAAGCGATCATGGGCGTCCGCTGCGATCTGCGGATTGTCCATGCGCATCTGTGTCAGCAAGACGCTCACGCTGCCATGCGCACGGTAGGTGCAAGTGAATTGCTTGCCCCCGGGAAACGCCATCTCGCTGCCGCGTCCGGCTTCGAGCTTGACACCTAGCGCGGCTTCCAGCTCCTGCGCCGTGAAGCCGCAGGCTTCACGCGAGGACTGGATACTCTGAGCCGACGACATTTGGGCTAGGCCAAACGCCAGCACCCCGATAAAAACAGATTTCATGATATCTCCGGACGGGAAAGACTCAGGGAATGCACAAAAAATGAACAAAGGGACGGGCATGCACGTCCGTCCCGGCGCATTGTCCCGATCTCCCGGCGCAGCGGTATTCCCCCACGGGGGAAGGTCTCACCCGCCCAGAGCGCCTGCCAGGCTGTCCCAGTCGCGGGCGCCGGTGGCGGCGAAGACGGCGCGCAGGTGTTTTTTCAGCGCCTCGGCACTGACGCCGATCACTGTGCCACAGTCGGAGCGGGGATGGCCCAGCCCCGCCAGAAGGGCAATTTCCCGCTGCAGAGGACTCAGTTTCAGGGACAGCACCCGCCGCACGACTTCCATGCGCTGCGGGCGGACGCGGTTCAGGCTCACCAGGATCGCGTCGGGCGCGACGCCGTCGGGGGCACGCAGCATGCGGGCGGCGGCGACCAGCGCCCCGCCGGGAATCGGCAGGCGCAAGGGGTGGCCGGAATGGACGTCCAGGCGACTCAGAAAATCCGGCGGCGTTTCCAACCGGGCCTGTTGCCGCAGGCCCAGACCGCGCAGGTTGGCCTCGCGCAAAATGGCCGTCGCTTCCGCGTCCATCATCAGAACCCGCCGGGCGCTAGCGTCCAGCAACAGATGGCCGGTCCGCTCGGTGCGGGCGTGCCAGTCGTCGGGGGGCTGGGATTTTTCGATGGCTTGCTCCAGATAGGGTGCGGCCCGCCGCAGCACGTCGGCTTCCGCATCGTCGAAGGCAGTACCAGGCTGGCGAAACAGCAGTACCACCGCCCGCGTGCGGCCATCCACGTCCACCCGCAGGTCCAGGGTATGGTGGTGGCCGCTCGCCCGCACCAGCAAGTTGTAGGTATTGGAGCGAAAGTAGTCGGCGTCGGGCCGCAGCAGATGACCAATGGGCCGCCCCCGACGCTGCGCCAGGGCGAAGACATTGATTTCCCCTGCGCCGACGAACAGACGCTCGAACTCGTTCTGGAAGACATCCTGCACCGCCGGCGGCGAATCCTCGTGAAAGAAGCCTTCCGGCAGTCCCTGCCCGTCGAGCCAGAACAGGGCGGCGGCATCGGCCCCCGTCAGGCGGCGCAACAAGCCCGCCAGATCGGCGGCGATGGGCGCGATGCCGACGCCGACGCGGGAAAGAAGATTGAGTTCGTGCCAGATGTTGCGGGAATTCATGGTCGGGCAAAGCGCAACGAGGATGCGCCCGGATTCTCCGGGACCGCGTCCGCTCGGATAGCCAACTGCGGTTGGTAGTGGAAGTCCTACCGCAAGCGCCATGCTGATTGCGGGCAAGCCCGCTCCCACGCAGAACGCTTTCCCTGTCGACTCACGGCTATTGGCAACTGCCGCAGAATGCCGCAACATGGCGCCTTCCGCATCCCGTCACCGCCATCGACCGGCATCCGCCATGTCCGAAGACATTTCGCCGCTTGCGCCCCGTCAGGAGCGCGCCTGGCTCGACCACCTGGAACTGCTGGCGAACCTGCCCTATCCTGCCGCCGCCTTGATACCTACCGTGCTGGCGACCCTGCGCCGGGGATTCGACGCGGACATCGGCAGCTTCGGCTGGGTCGCCGGCCCCCATCTGGAGCCGGTGGCCTTCTGGTCGGAACGCCTCACCGAACCGGTATTCCGCTGGTTCAACGCTCATCTGGACGAGGTGTTCGCCGAGTTCCCCCTGCGCCAGCAACTGGAGTCCGACGGCGCGGTAGTGCGCCAAATCCAGTCCATGCCTGGCTACGAGGACCACTGGCACCACCGGCAACTGCTGGAACCGCTGGGCGTGCGCTGGGCGATGGCGGTGCCGGTGTTCGACCGTCAGGGCGCTTGCGATGGCTTCCTTTATCTGTTTCGTCGCGCCGCCGCCGGGCCTTACACCGATGGAGATCAGGCCCGCTTGCGGCGGGCGCGGGAGCGCTTGCGCGGTCTGGGCGCTGCCGTCGACAGCACCCTGCCTCCCTGTCCCCTGCGTCCGGCGCGGGTCGCAACGCTCCAGTTCGACGCAACAGGCCGGCTGCTCGCCCGCGGACAAGGCGCCATCGAACTGCTTTACCTGTGCCACGACTCGCGCATGGGCATTCTCGACTGGGCCGCGCCGGACCAAAGCGCCCTGCCCGCGCAAGCACGCGCCATGGTGGGCGCACTGCTCGCCGACACGACCAGCCCCGCAGTCGTCCAATGCGACGAAAACCGGGCAGCGGGCTGCTTCCGCTTCCGCGCCGAACGATTGCATGCGCTGGACGGAGGGCCGTGCCAGATCGCCGTGACGATTTCCCATTGGGAACCGATAGACCTGACGGTCGCCCGAGCGCTGCTCGATTGGCCGCTTTCGCCACAGGAAAAGCGCCTGATCGTACTCTCCACGCGGCGACCGGATCAGCGGCAACTGGCCGAGGCGCTGGGCATCACGGTGGCGACGCTCAAGTCCTACATCAATCGCCTGCATGCCCGGTTGGCGATCCCGTCGCGCCAGGCGCTGATCGACCGCCTGTTGGCGGAGTCGGTCGCCGCTTGAGCCGCGCCTCACATCCCCGTAATCCAGCCTTCACAAGCGCTAGCCCCCCGGCGGCGGGCTAGCGGTGGACCTCGTCCTGATGTAGAACGACGCCCTACTCCAGCCGGAATGCTTGCGCCGAGCCGTCGGCGTTGCGCAGCATCAGCCGTCCGTCCGGCTCGACCCACCACACCCCGGTTCCCGCCGGCGCCGTTCCGAGTTCCATTTCCGGCTTGAGCCACAGGCGCTGGCTCGGGTGTTCGATACTCACCGTGCCGTCCGCGTTCGTCCGCACCGTCGCGCCGGGTAGTCCGGCTGCCACCGCCGCCGCGAAGCGCCCCCAGTCCGCCACCGCCGCGTGGAATTCGTGGCGACGGCCTTGCCAGCCGTACATCAGCATGCCGTCCCGCTCGCCGAAGCCCGCGATTTCATCCGCTTCGCTCACCCATCCCGGTCGTAGCGCGTAGCGTTTCCCGGCGATGTTCGCCACCAGCACGCCGTCCGCCGTCACCGCGATGCCCGGCCAGGGGAAGGGGCCGCCCACGTCGCGCGCCAGTTGCCCCACATCCGCCACGCTCGGCGCAAAGCGCGCGCTGACGCCCTGGATGCTCACCGTCGCCGTCCCGTCAGCGCCGAGTATTGCCCCGTCGACTGCGTCCGTGTCGATGAGTACTTCGCCCAGCGGCAACGCGTGAACCCGCGCCCCGCCGATGTCCAGCGCCAGCACGCCGTTGCTCTGGCTTCCCGCCAGCGTCGACTTTTTAGTCGACTTGCCGGTGTCGAGTTTGCAGCGCAAATCCCGATCGGTTCAGTCGATTACGTGCGTATTGCGCTGGTGGCGTAGCGTCCAGCCGCTGCCAAAGAGCAGGACACCGATGGTCGCTGAGGTGAGTGCCAGCGGCAACAGCGTACCGTCGTGGCTGATGCCGACCCAGGTGCCTGTCATCAGTGCGACTACCATCGTGACGAAGCCCAGCAGACCGGCGGCGGCGCCGGCCTCGCGCGGGAAGGGCGCCACCGCGCCGGTTTGCGCGCAGGGGAAGTTGATGCCGTGTGCGCCCATGGTCAGGAACAGGCAGCCTACGACGACGCTCCAGTGATGCACGCCGGCGAGGATCAGCCCGGCGAACAACAGCCCGGCGAATAGCGACAGCGCGTTGCCGATGGCCATGGCGCGGGCGAGTCCGATATGGGACAACAGCCGGCGGCACACGATGGTGCCGATCAGATAGCCGGAGACGCCAAAGGAAAAGCAGTAGCCGTAATACTCGGTGGGGACGGCCAGCACTTCGATCAAGACGAAGGCGGAACCCGAGATGAAGGTGAAGATCGCCGCATACGAAAGCGCGCCGGGCAGGGTGTAGGCCCAGAAAAAGTCGGCGCTGGCGATACGGCGGTAGGTGGCGATCAGGCCGTTCAGGCGGACCGCATCGGGGTTCAGGTCGCGATTGGTTTCCTTGAAATAGCGCCAGGCCGCCATCCCGAGGAACAGGCAGAAGAGGGTGTGGAATACGAAGGCAGCACGCCAGCCAAAGCCGACTTGCAGGTAACTTCCCAGCACCGGGCCGATCAGCGGTGCCAGCGCCAGCAGCGAGCTGGCCTTGGTCATCACCTTGGCACCTTCGGTCGGCGTGAAGGCATCGCGGATCAGGGCGCGGGCCACCACGGCGGCCGTGCAGCAGCCCACGGCCTGAACGAAGCGTGCGGCGATCAGCCCGTTGAGATTGGGCGCAAGCGCGCAAGCCAGACTGGCCAGTCCGTAAATACCGAGACCCCATAGGAGTACCGGGCGGCGCCCAAAGCGATCCGACAACGGGCCGCTGAACAACTGGGCGACGCCGAAGCCGATGACGAAGAGCGACAGGGTTTGTTGTACCGCCGCCGGGCTGACATTAAAATCCTTGCCCAGATGCGGCAGGGAGGCGAGATACAGGTCGGTGGAGAGCGGCTGCAGCATCAGACAGCCGGCGATCAGCCAGAGGATCGTGGTCGGGCTCAACCTCTCTTCGCCTACACCTTGTCGCGCATCACGCGGGCTTTCTCTCTCACCCAGTCCTTCTGCTTTTCGCTCTCACGCTTGTCGAATTGTTTCTTGCCCTTGGCGAGGCCGATTTCCAGTTTGACGCGGCCTTTGGCGAAGTGCAGATTGAGGGGCACCAGCGCGTAGCCGGCACGCTCCACCTTGCCGATCAGTTTGGCGATTTCGCGTTCGTGCAAGAGCAACTTGCGGGTGCGTACCGGGTCCGGCTTGATGTGGGTCGAGGCGGTGGTGAGCGGGCTGATGTGGCAGCCCAGCAGCCAGACTTCGCCATCCTTGACGATGACGTAGGCTTCCTTGATCTGCACGCGCCCAGCACGGATCGACTTGACCTCCCAGCCTTCCAGCACGAGGCCGGCCTCATAGCGTTCCTCGACAAAGTAGTCGTGAAAGGCTTTTTTGTTCTCGGCGATGCTCATGGCGGAAAGTTCGTGCAGGGTAGAATTCAACCATTCTAAAGCAGCCCCGCAAATTCCCTCCTGGCATGGCCCTTGTCGAGAAGTCGGTTTTGATTCCCCGCACGCCCGAGCAGATGTTCGAGCTGGTGGATCGCGTCGAGGACTATCCGAAATTCCTGCCCTGGTGCGGCGGCACGGAGTTGCTTTCGCGCACGCCCGAGCATACGGCCGCACGCATCCATGTGAACTATCACGGCATCAAGGCCCACTTTGCCACGGAGAATGCCAAGGAACCGCCGCACTGGATGCATATTGCTCTGCGCGAGGGGCCGTTTCGTCGTCTCGACGGCGGCTGGCGTTTCACGGCGCTGGGCGACGTAGGCTGCAAGGTTGAGTTCCAGCTGCACTATGAGTTTTCCAGCAAGATTCTCGAGAAGGCGCTGGGGCCGGTCTTCAGCCATATCGTCACCACTTTCGTCGACTCATTCGTCAAGCGAGCCCATCATGTCTACGGCTGACAATATTCATATCGAAGTGATTTATGCCCTGCCCGAGAAACAGGAAACCGTGCCGCTCAGTATGCCGCCGGGCACAAGTTTGCAACAGGCCATCGAAGCCTCCGGGCTGATCGGGAAATACCCGGAGATCGATCTGTCCAAGGGGAAGTTTGGCATCTACAGCAAACTGACCAAACTGGATACCGTGTTGCGCGACCGGGATCGCGTCGAGATCTACCGGCCGCTGATTGCCGATCCCAAGGAGGTGCGTAAGCAGCGCGCCGCCGAGGGCAAGGTCATGAAAAAGGGCGGCGGTGCTGCCGAGGAGTAGTTATTTTGTCGCCGGCTTGGGCAGCGGCGAACACCAATTCGAGACGGCTTTGCGCGCTTTGGCGATTTCGGCATCGCGGACGGTACCATCGAGCGCCACACGTTCGCCCTTGGCGTCGACAGTGAAACGTATCTGACCGGACTCGATGGCGGCTAAATTGCCCTTGGCCTGCTGGCAGTTGGCTGCGCGTTCTTTGGCCTGTGCCTGCTCTTCCCGCGATTTCTTGGCGTCTTCCTGGGATTTTTTCTGCTTTTCCCGTTCGGCCATCTGGCGTTCGACGACCGCGCCGCGATAGGCTTCGGCATCGACGGGCGGTGGGGCGGCGAGCTTGCGGGAATCCGCCTGTTTGCTGCTCGGTGGGCGATCGCCATAGTGGATCTTGCCGTTTTCGTCTTTCCAGGAGAAGACCTGGGATAGGGCAAAGGCCGGGAAAAAGTACAGCGCGATCAGGGCGATGCGACGATATAAGGCCATGGTCTACCTCGGTTTCAGAGAGGTAAAAACAAAAAAGCCCGCCGAGTTATCGGCGGGTTGTTTGTCCCCGAAGGGTCTTTGTGGTGGGGTACGCTCTATCAAACAAATCCATGAAACCCTCATGAATACATGCTTTCGTGTGAATACATTTTCACTATTGCCCCCAAAGTTGCCCCCAAAATGTGTCGCTTGCCTTCCTTGCGAGCATGATGAACCAATTGAGTTGATGAATCAATTGATTTTCAGGCATGCGCTTCATCCCGCCGCGTGACTGCCAGGCGCAGGCCGGCCGCATCCAACACCGCCATTAGCGTTTTCAATGTCGGGTTGCCCTTTGGCGACAGGGCGCGATACAGGCTTTCGCGTTGGATGCCGGCCCGCTCGGCAACCTTGACCATGCCCTGCGCCTCGGCAACATGCCGCAGCGCCGATCACAGCGCCTCGCGGCCACCTTCCTCGTCGGCTTGTTCCATCGCCGCTTGCAGGTATTCATCGGCGAAGGCGGGATCGTCCCGCAGCAGTTCTATAACCGCTTCGGCGTGGGGGCGTGAGGTGCATTGCTGGGTTCGGTTCATTTTCGGTTCCTCTCTTGCCAGTCGTTCCAGTAGTCCACGGCATTCTCGATATCGGCTTTCTGTTTGTGCTTGTCGCTGCCGATCAGCAACACGACCAGAGGACTACCGGCCCGTGCGTAATAGACCCGATAGCCGGGGCCGTAGTCGATGCGGGCCTCCCACACCCAGCGCCCACCGGCTTGCAGTCGCCGAATGCGATCAAAAACCGGCCCGTATTGAGGGTGCGCGGTGCATCTGTAATGAACCGCTTTTTTTCTTCTCTGCCAAATTTGCAACGGGGATATTTCTCGGTAATCGACTTGTATTCGTCCTTAAGGCGATCCCGAACCTTTTTCGATGACGAAAGCGAGATAAGCGTATTGGTTCGGAACGACTCTTCCATCTGTTCAAGTCGGGAAAGCATAACCTTGGATCACCAGCTTGGATCACTACCGGATTCCAAGAGGTATGGCGGACGCTAAAAACAAAAAACCCGCTGAAAAATCAGCGGGTTACTTGTCCCCGTTAGGGTCCTTGGTGGAGGTACGCGGGATCGAACCGCGGACCTCTTGCATGCCATGCAAGCGCTCTCCCAGCTGAGCTATACCCCCCAAAAGAGAGGCCGCATTATACCGATACGAACCGAGCTGTAAACCTCTTGAGGAAAAAATGTTGCGGCCTGTTCGGATTGTCGCAAATGCGACAAATAAATTATTTCCTAACCGTTTGATTAGTAAGTGAAGTAGCGCAGGCACTGGAATTGCAGTGTCCTTGTCATGAAACCCGTATCCGCTTCTTTCGTTACCATCAACGACACCACCCTGCGCGACGGCGAGCAGTCGGCCGGCGTGGCGTTTTCGCTGGAAGAAAAACTGGCGATTGCCCGCGAGCTGGATGCCCTCGGCGTGCCCGAGATGGAAGTCGGCATCCCGGCGATGGGCGAAGCGGAGCGCGAGAGTATCCGCGCCGTCGCGTCGCTCGGCCTGAAGGCGCGTCTGATGGTCTGGGGCCGTTGCACCAGCACCGACATTGCTGCGGGTGCCGGGCTGGGCGCGCAGTTGATGGATATCTCGGTGCCGGCCTCCGACCAGCACCTGCGTCACAAGCTGGGCCGCGATCGTGCCTGGTTGCTCGACGAGCTGCCAAAAATGATTGCCTACGGCCGCGACCAGGGGCTGGAGATGTGCGTCGGCGGCGAGGATGCCTCGCGGGCCGATATGGATTTTCTCTGCCGGATCGTCGAGGTGGCGCAGCAGGCGGGCGCGCGGCGCTTCCGCTTCGCCGATACGCTGGGCATTCTCGAACCCTTCGGCGTACATGAAAAAATCAGCCGCTTGCGCGCGGCCTGCGATCTCGAAATCGAGATGCACGCGCACGACGACCTCGGGCTGGCGACGGCCAATACCCTGGCCGCTGCGCGGGCCGGGGCCACGCATCTGAATACCACCGTGAATGGCCTCGGCGAGCGCGCCGGCAACGCCCCGCTCGAAGAAGTGGCGCTGGCGCTCACACGCTGCTACGGCATCGAAACCGGCATCGACCTGCGCAACTTTCTGAGCCTGTCGCACCGCGTGGCCAACGCTTCGGGGCGGCCGGTGCCCTGGCAGAAGAGCATCGTCGGCGCTGGCGTGTTTACGCACGAAGCCGGCATCCATGTCGATGGCCTGCTCAAGCATCCGGCCAACTATCAGGGCTTCGATCCGGCGCTGGTCGGGCGCAGCCATCGTCTGGTGCTTGGCAAGCATTCGGGGCAGCATGCGGTCAAGGTGATCATGGCGATGCTGGGCGTCGAGATGGACGAGGCCGGCGCGCAGCGCATGCTCGCTGCGGTGCGCGCCTTTGTTGCGATGACCAAGCGGCCGCCGACGGACGAAGAGTTGCGCGAACTGGCCGGAGAGCCTCGTCATGAGTGATGCATCTTTATTGATTGCAGAAGGCGTGCCGGCTGAATCAAGTCTCGGCATTTTCGCCATGCTGCGCGAGGACGTGCGCTGCATCTTCCAGCGCGACCCGGCGGCGCGCAACACCTGGGAAGTGCTGACCACCTATCCCGGCCTCCACGCCTTGATCGTCCATCGCCTGGCGCATCGGCTGTGGCGTCACGGATGGCGCTATCTCGCGCGCTTTGCCGCCTATCTGGCGCGCATGCTGACGAACATCGACATTCATCCCGGCGCACGCATCGGCCGGCGTTTCTTCATCGACCACGGCGCCGGTGTTGTGATCGGCGAAACGGCCGAGATCGGCAACGATGTGACGCTCTATCACGGCGTGACGCTGGGCGGCACCACCTGGAACAAGGGCAAGCGCCATCCGACGCTCGGCGACGGCGTGGTGGTCGGCGCCGGGGCGAAAATTCTCGGGGCGATCGCGATTGGCCCGGCCGCGCGCGTGGGTGCCAACTCAGTGGTCGTCAAGGAGGTGCCGGCAGGCCGCACGGTGGTGGGCATTCCGGCGCGTATGGTGGGCGAGCGGGCGGCAGGGCTGCGCGAGCTTGATCCCGACCATCATATTGATCTCGATCATCACCTGATTCCCGATCCGGTCGGCAAGGCCATCGGCTGCCTGATGAAGCGCATCGATACGCTGGAAAGCGAGTTGCGCACGCTGCGTGGACAGGCCATGCCCGAGCCGACGTGCGGTGTGTGTGCCGCCGGCGAACTCTGCTGTGAAGAACACCGTCATTTGCGAAAGGAAGCATCATGAGCAACGAACCCCTGGATTTTCTCGATGACCTTGAAGAGCTGGAGTCTGCCGAAGACTTCCTCAACTTCTTCCAGATTCCCTTCGATCAGGGCATCGTGCACGTCAATCGCCTGCACATCCTGCAGCGCTATCACAACTACCTGCAGGCGCATCGCGAACGCGCGGGCGAGCCGGGCTATCTCGATTACAAGGCGCTGCTGACGCAGGCGTATAAGGACTTCGAGCACTCCGATGCCTACACCGAGAAGGTGATGCGCGTGCATCAGAAAGCCAGCGGCATCGCAACCGTTTCGGTGTCTTCGATTACCCGCGCCGTACCGTCGGCCTGATCCCGGCACGATCATGATCGACGCGACCTGGGATTTCGGCGATGCCGTGCGCGTGACGCGCAACGTGCGCAACGACGGCACCTACCCCGGGGCCGCGACCGGCGATCTGCTGGTGCGGCGCGGCAGCATCGGCAACGTCGTCGACATCGGCACCTTCCTGCAAGACCAGATCATCTACTCGGTGCACTTCCTCGACATCAACCGCATCGTCGGTTGCCGGCAGGAAGAGCTGATCGACATCGACGATCCCTGGGTGCCGAGCCGCTACGAAGTGCGCGAACGCGTCTTCGCCGGCAAGGCGCTGGTCGCCAACGGCGCAGAACTGGTGCCCCTTGGCGCGCTGGGCGAAATCATGCAGGTGATTCGCGACACCGACCCGCCCACCTACCATCTGCATTTCGAATGTCAGCCCGGCCGCATCTTCGCCGTGCCGGAAGCGGCGCTCAATCCCATGCCCGGCAAGCGGGAAGACCCATGAGCGAACTTGCCACCAGCCCCTATCTGTTTCTCAAGCTGGCCCAGGAACTCTATGGCAAGTCGCCCCAGGCGCTTGAGCCGGAAGAGCGCAAGCGCGTTTCGACCGTGGCGCGGCGCCAGGATGAAATCGAGCAGCGTATTCTTGAGACCGTTGAGGCCTCAAGCGTCGTCCTGCCCAATTCTTCGGTGGCGCAAGCACTGGCACAGGTGCGCGAACGCTATCAAAGCGACGACGAATACCATGCCGATCTGCAGCGCTCGGACCTGAACCACGCCACGCTGCGCACCGCCATCGAGCGCGACCTGATCGTCGAGGCCGTGCTGGAGCAGGTGGCCGGGCGTGCCGATCCGGTTAGCGCGACCGAGGTCGAGATCTTCTATCTCCAGCATGCCGCGCGCTTCGAGAAGCCGGAAATGCGCACCTTGCGCCATATTCTCGTCACCATCAACGACACCCTGCCGGGCAGTGAGCGTGCTGCCGCGCAGGAAAAAATCGACGCGATTCAGGCCCGACTGGCAAAAGACATCACACGCTTTGCCGAGCAGGCCCTCAAACATTCGGAATGTCCCACCGGCATGAACGGTGGACTGCTCGGCACCCTGCCGCGCGGCAAGTTGTTTCCGGAACTGGATACGGCGGCGTTTGAACTGGTGGCGGGGCAACTCTCCGCAGTGGTCGAGTCGCCGCTGGGCTTTCATGTCCTGTGGTGCGAGCGCATCGATCCGGGACGGGTGGTGCCGCTGGCCGAAGCCCGCGCGGGCGTGTCCAAGCACCTGACGGACAATCGCCGTCAGACTGCGCAGAGCGCCTGGGTGAAGAGCCTTTTCAAGACGACCTGAAGTCGCAGGCTAATGCGGCGTCAGCATGCCGCGTTCGACGATGAAGGCGATGATCTCGGCCAGCCCTTGCCCCGTCTTCATGTTGGAGAAGATAAACGGACGCTCGCCGCGCATCTTCTTCGCGTCGCGGTCCATCACGTCGAGCGACGCGCCGACCATCGGCGCGAGGTCGATCTTGTTGATGACCAGCAGGTCCGACTTGGTGATGCCCGGCCCGCCCTTGCGCGGGATCTTGTCGCCGGCGGCGACGTCGATCACGTAGAGCGTGAGGTCCGACAATTCGGGGCTGAAGGTCGCCGCCAGGTTGTCGCCGCCGCTTTCGATGAACACCACTTCAAGGCCGGGGAAGCGCTGGTTGAGCCGCTCCACGGCTTCCAGGTTGATCGAGGCATCCTCGCGGATCGCCGTGTGCGGACAGCCACCGGTCTCGACGCCGATGATGCGCTCGGGCGCCAGCGCAGCGTGCTTGACGAGGAACTGCGCGTCCTCTTCCGTGTAGATGTCGTTGGTGACAGCGGCGATGTTGTAGGTGTCGCGCAGCGCTTGGCATAGCGCGAGGGTGAGGGCGGTCTTGCCGGAACCGACGGGGCCGCCGATGCCGACTCTGAGAGCCTGGGTTTTTGTGTCCATGGTCATGATCGGAAGAGTCTCGAATATTGGGTTTCGTGGCGCGAGCAGGCAATGGCGAAGCCCGGCGCAAAATTGCTCAATGAGTTGCTGAGATCGTCCTCGTCGAGCGTCACTGCGCGCTCGACGACGGCGGGAATGCGGCGGCCGATTTCCAGCAGGATGCGCTGGCCGGCGGCCTGGCCCAGGGGCACCGCTTTCAGCGCCGCCATCACCTGATTCTCGGCCCAGCTCCAGAGCCAGGCAGTGAGCGCCTCGGCAGGCTCGATGGCCCAGGCCACGGCGAGGGCGCTCCAGACGGTGGGAAAAGTCGGCGTTGGCGGGACAGCGACGGGGAGCGACAGATCGTCGATCAGCCGGCGTAGCGAATAGCCCATCTGCAAGGTCTCGGCGCGCAGCTCGGCGCTCTCGCGACTGGCGAGGTAGCGGGCATCGAGTTCCATCGCCGTCTCGCCGGCGCCGACTTTTTGCGCGGCCATCATCTGCGCCAGCAGCGGCGCTTCGAAGCGGCCGAGGTTCCATTCGAGCTGATCGCCGATCCATGCAAGTGCCGTTGCCTCGTTCGTCACCGTGCCGGCTTCGACGGCCCATTCCAAACCCTGCGAATAGGTGTAGGCGCCAACCGGCAATGCCGGGCTAGCGAGCTGGAGCAGGCGCGTCAGACTCATTTGTTGAAGTGATCGTGGATACGCGGGCCACGGCCCTCGCCATCGGCACTGTGTCCGTGGGGATGCGAACCATAGGCGCCGCTTTCGGGTTCGAAGGGGGCTTCGACTTCGCTGACTTTCAAGCCGAGGCCGCGCACCATCTCCCCCAGCACATGATCGGCGACGAAGCGCAGCTTGCCCGGCAGCAGATGCACGGCGACGTGCCGGTTGCCCAAGTGGTAGGCGGCCTTGGCGATGAGCAGCGGATCACCGCTTACAGCCTCCATGAGTTTCTCGGGCGCGGCAATCACCTCGACGATGCGGCTATCGTTCGCCATCAGCTTGTCGCCGTCGCGCAGCACCGTGCCGCGTTCGAGGAACAGGCCGCACGCCTCGCCGCTGGCGAGCTGTGTGCGGAGACGGCTCTTGCAGCGGGTGTCAAACGTCAGTTCGAGTCGCTCGGTCGCGACCGCCTTGGACTCGGTGAATTGTTCGATGACCAGCATGGTTTAGAAGAGGAAATAGCGTTGCGCCATGGGTAGCACCTTGGCCGGTTCGCAGACCAGCAGCTCGCCGTCGGCACGCACCGCGTAGGTTTCGGTATCGACCTCGATCACCGGGGTCGCGCTGTTATGCACCATGTCGGCCTTGGTCACCTTGCGGCAGTCCTTCACCGCTTCCAGTCGCTTCGACAGGCCGAGCGACTGCACGGCAGGATTCTTCAGTGCGGCTTGCGACACAAAAGTCAGCGAGGTTTTGAGGCCACCGCCGAAACTGCCGAACATGGGCCGGTAATGCACCGGCTGCGGTGTCGGGATCGAGGCATTGGGATCGCCCATGGCGGCGGCGGCGATCATGCCGCCCTTGACGATCAGGCTCGGCTTGACGCCGAAGAAGGCCGGCTTCCACAGCACCACGTCGGCCAGCTTGCCGACCTCGATGGAGCCGACGATGTGGCCGATGCCATGCGTGATCGCCGGGTTGATGGTGTATTTGGCGATGTAGCGCTTGATGCGCTGGTTGTCGTTGCGGGATGAATCCTCCTTGAGCGAACCGCGCTGCACCTTCATCTTGTGCGCCGTCTGCCAGGTGCGGATGATGACCTCGCCGACGCGGCCCATGGCCTGGGAATCGGAACTCATCATCGAGAAGGCCCCCAGGTCGTGCAGGATGTCCTCGGCGGCGATGGTTTCGCGGCGGATGCGCGATTCGGCGAAGGCGATGTCCTCGGCGATGGCCGGGTCGAGGTGGTGGCAGACCATCAGCATGTCGAGATGCTCGTCGATGGTGTTCTGCGTGTAGGGCATGGTCGGGTTGGTCGAACTCGGCAACACGTTGGGCAGCCCCGCCGCCTTGATGATGTCCGGCGCATGGCCGCCGCCCGCGCCCTCGGTGTGGAAGGTGTGGATGGTGCGGCCCTTGAAGGCGGCGAGCGTGGCCTCGACGAAGCCGGATTCGTTCAACGTGTCGGTATGGATCGCCACCTGCACATCCATCTCGTCGGCAACGCTGAGGCAGTTGTCAATGGCGGCCGGCGTGGTGCCCCAGTCCTCGTGCAGCTTGAGACCGATGGCGCCGGCCGCCACCTGTTCCTTGAGCGGCCCCGGCAGGGAGACGTTGCCCTTGCCGAGAAACCCCAGGTTCATCGGGAAGGCATCCGCCGCTGACAACATCGAATGGATGTGCCACGGCCCTGGCGTGCAGGTTGTGGCGAAGGTGCCCGTGGCCGGGCCGGTGCCGCCGCCGAGCATGGTGGTGACGCCGGACATCAGCGCTTCCTCGATTTGTTGCGGGCAGATGAAGTGGATGTGCGAGTCGATACCGCCGGCGGTGACGATCATGCCTTCGCCGGCGATGACTTCGGTGCCGGCGCCGATGGGGATGGTTACGCCCGGCTGCACGTCGGGATTGCCGGCCTTGCCGATGGCGGAGATCATTCCGCTTTTGAACCCAATATCGGCCTTGACGATGCCCTGCACCGCATCGACGATCAGGGCGTTGGTGATGACGGTGTCGGCCACGTCCTTGGCCAGTTTCTGGCCCTGGCCCATGCCGTCGCGGATCACCTTGCCGCCGCCGAACTTCACTTCCTCGCCGGGGATGGTGTAGTCCTTCTCGACTTCGATCCAGAGTTCCGTGTCGGCGAGACGCACACGGTCGCCGACGGTGGGGCCGAACATTTCGGCATAGGCTTGTCGCGTGATTTTCATTTCAGCGCTCCTTGCACCTTGCCCTGGAAGCCATACACCTTGCGCTCCCCGGCGTAATCTACCAACTCGACGGTCCGCGTCTGGCCCGGCTCGAAGCGCACTGCCGTGCCGGCGGCAATGTTGAGCCGCATGCCGCGTGCGGCAGCACGGTCGAACGACAGACCTTCGTTGGTCTCGAAGAAGTGGTAGTGGGAGCCGACCTGAATCGGGCGGTCGCCGGTGTTCGCCACTTCAAGCGTGGCGGTACGGCGGCCAACGTTGAGTTCGATCTCGCCGGCTTCGATCTTCATTTCGCCTGGAATCATCGTGTTCACCTCAAACGATGGGATTGTGCACGGTCACCAGCTTGGTGCCGTCGGGAAAGGTGGCTTCCACCTGGATGTCGGGAATCATCTCCGGAACGCCGTCCATCACTTCGTCGCGCTTCAGGAGCGTGGTGCCGTAGCTCATCAGTTCGGCGACCGTCTGCCCATCGCGGGCGCCTTCGAGAATCCCGGCGGTGATGAAGGCCACCGCCTCCGGATAGTTGAGCTTGAGGCCGCGATCCTTACGCCGTTCGGCCAGCAGGGCGGCGGTGAAGATCAAGAGCTTGTCCTTCTCGCGTGGGGTCAGTTCCATACGGTCTCCTTCAAGTGTTCCAGATGCGGGGCACGGCGGCATGCCGGCCGATGACTGCCGGACGCAGATGTTGCCAGAGTTCGACGAACCATGCGCGCGCGGCTTCGGACGAATGGCCGAGATAGCGTCCGACGAAAAGCTGCGGCATGGCGGTCGCGCCGAACTGCGCGCCGGCTTCCTGCGCCGTCGCGGCGCGGCAGGCAGACAGCGTGTCGCTATCGACATCGGCACCGGCCGCAATCACCGTCGAGCAAACCGAAAAGCCGGCGAGGCCGATGGGCGAGTTGAGCAGGCCCGATCCGCCCTCGATGCGGCCGCGCTCATGCCAGAGCGGCCTGCCGTTCAGGCGGATATCGGTCGCCAGATGCAGCGATCCCCGCTCGAAAGTTTCGCCGCTGGCGCGGCGGCCGAAGCACAGCGTCTCGACGCCAAGATAGCGCGCGCCTTCCGCCAGATCGACCGTCGTGCGCATGCGCGCCTGTGCGCCGGCAAAGACGATGCTCTCCTGCGGCAGCCATTCCGCCGTCCCGCCAGCGTCGACTTTTAAGGTCGCGGTTTGCTCCGCCCACGGACCAGCGGAGCGATACCACTTGCCCGCGCCGGGCGTGGTGAGCAGGACTTGCGCGGCCGCATCGACCTCGACGGCAATCTCAAGATGGTCGCCGCCGCAGATGCCGGCGGGCGGATGCAGCACGATGGCATGACAAAGCTCCGGGCCTTCCGGGTAGAGCGCCTTCTGGATGCGCAGCGGACCGCAATGCGCGCGGCGCGTCAGCAGGGTTTCCGCCCCGCGCCGCTCGAAGCCAATATCCAGCCGCGCCTGCCAGGCAGTCGGGGACGGCAACGGATCGGGAAGACGGGCGGTCATGCCGCCATTATCGACGCTGGCGCTGCAAATGCGGAATACGTCAGATTGCGCAGCCTGCTTTTTCGGTACGCCAGCACATGGGATGAAAATAGAAACGCTGTCTTTAGGTTTTCATGGTGGAGTTTTCGCCTTGATCGAACGTCCGACACATGCCAGCCATATAGCCGACCGGCGCCTGGGCTTCGAGATCAAGCGCACCGACGCCCCGCGTCTAACGCCCTCGATGAAATCGGCGCTCGACGCCCTGGGCCTGGAGCGGCTCTTTGTCGTCCATGCCGGAGCAGGCGCGTAGCCGCTCGCCGAGCGCGTCGAAGTACTGCCGCTTGGCGATCTGTTCGAGCGTGTGGCGGAGTTGCGATGAGCGGCGGGGCAAAAAGTCGGCGCTGGCGGGACGGCAAAGATCGGCCATAACTCGCCGCTGGACTTTCTGCTCCAATCCGGTTATTCATTTTCGTCAGGGCTCTGAAGCCGCCATAAGGTCGTAAGGAGCCAAGATTCTTCGACTTGGCGGTCGACTATTCTGCGCAGATATCAGCTAGTTCATAACCGAGAGGATGCATGCCGCCTCTCGCGTGATTCATACCGTTTTCATTTCTTTGGTGCATAATCAACGATCATTATGCGGTAATGGTCTTCCTCTCGACATACGGGGAATCGTAGTCAGCACAACAACATCAGCAGGCGGAATCATGAACATACGTGCACGAATCCTTATCATCGTCGGCCTGGCCATGGCGGCCATGGCCGCAATCATCGCTTTTAACGCCATGCAGGTTCGCAGCAGTGTGATGGCCGAGAAGAAGCTGAAAACGCGGCATCTGGTCGAAGCGGCCTACGGCGTACTCGATCACTGGCACGCCAAGCAGAAGGATGGTAGCGTCGATGAGGAGACCGCCAAGCGCGAGGCGGCGGCGGCCATCAAGGCCATGCGCTACGAGGGCAAGGAGTATTTCTGGCTCAACGACTTCACGACACCGGTGCCAAAGATGATCATGCACCCGACCGTGCCGGCCCTGGACGGCAAAGTGCTTGATGCCGATAAGTTCAATTGCGCAACCTCGATGCAGGCCGGCAGTGATGGCCCGGTGGTGGATACCGGCGGCAAGAAGAACCTGTTTGTCGCCTTCAACGAGGTGGCCAACCAGGCCGGTGCCGGCTATGTCACCTATGATTGGCCCAAGCCGGTGGCCGGGGGTGGTACCACCAAGGAACTGTTTCCGAAAATGTCCTACGTCAAGAAGTTCGACGGTTGGAATTGGCTGCTCGGCTCGGGCATCTACATCGACGATGTCAGCGACGCCGTGGTGGCGCGACTGGTCCGCGATTCGGCCATCGCCGGCGCCATTGCGGCCCTGCTGCTGGGGTTCTCCATCTGGCAGGCGGGCTTCATCATCCGGCCGCTGGTGGACGCAGAAGCGGCTTCGCGCAGCGCGGTAAGCAACAACGACTTCACCCGTCAGATACCGCTGTCCGGTACGGACGAAACGGGGCGGGTGGTGGCAGCCTTTAACGAGATTATGGGAAAACTGCAGGGCATCATCCACGAAACCCGCCATTCCTCTGACGCCATCGCGGGGGCGGCCGGTGGCATTTCGGCGGCGGCCGGCGAGATCGTCGGCAATACCGAGCGCCAGGCGACGGCGGCCAGCGCGACGGCAGTGGCGATCGAGCAGATCTCGGCCTCGCTGTCGGAGACGGCGGCCAATGCGATGGCTTCCGAAGAGGCGGCCCAGGCGGCCGTCGCCGATGCTGGGCGCGGCTTGGCGGTGACCCGCGACAACGTGTCGGGCATGGAAAAGGTGGCAGCCGCAATTCGCACCTCGACCGAGGACGTCCGCCAGTTGTCGGAAAGCTCCAGTCAGATCAGCGGCATCGTCGGTGTCATCAAGGAAATCGCCGATCAAACCAACCTGCTGGCCCTGAATGCTGCCATCGAAGCGGCCCGCGCCGGTGAGCAGGGCCGCGGCTTTGCCGTCGTGGCCGACGAGGTGCGCAAGCTGGCCGAGCGCACCTCCAAATCCACCCAGGAAATCGGCAGCCTGATCGAGAATATCCAGTCCAAGATTACCCAGACCGTCGGCTCGATGGAAGCCGTTGATTACCAGGCCGGCGCCGGTGCTGAATCGGCGCGCCTCGCCAACGTCGAACTGGGAAAGATCGTGACCGATGTCGAGCGTGCCGGAGAACGGGCGCGCGAAATTGCTCATTCGGTGCGCGAGCAGGATGCCTCGGTGCAGGAGATCGCCCGCCAGGTGGAAGAAATCTCGCGCATGACCGAGGAGGCGACCGCCTCGGCACGCCACAACGATGTCACCGCAACCGAACTCGCACAACTCGCGGATGCGTTGCGAGCAGCCGTTGCCCAGTATCGGGTTTGATCGCGGGGCGATGTTCAGCACCAACAGATAGCAACATCTAAATGTTCTGCAGCGAGAGCAAAACGCCCACCCCGTAGCTTTTTACGTTCTAGCCACGTCGCATTTCGGTCGAGGCTGTATAGAAATGCCATAAAACAATTTGCGCATGTGAGGGATTGAGCATAGTATGCAGTTGTTGGTTCGACGACTTTTTCAAGCGACGAAAGGGAAATCATGGGTTGGGAAGTACGCCATTATCTTTCTATAATATTTCTAGCCCTTTCGAGCAACCAATTGCTGGCTGAAGTAAGCACATCATATTGCGCCGCCTTCAATGCGACAGATAATTCAGTTTCGATCCCGTGTGTGACTTATCGCGGAAGTGCATATAGTGCAAAGCTCAACTTGACAAGCAGCGATCCGATGCGATTTGTCATCAGTGAATTATCAACATCAAGCTTGCCAGCAGTAGCAGGACAATGTGCTACCTATAACGATGAAACGGGGAATATTGGTTTACCTTGCGTCAAGGTTGGCGACATTAGAGCTTGGTCAAAACTCAAACTTGGATCTGATAATGTTGCAGCACTAGTTGGGTTCGGTGGCTCGATGCCTGATAACTGCATTCCACTTACCAATCCGGGAAGCGGAACGACTGTTACCGTTTCTGGCAAGGGCGAAGCCTCATTTGATGTGGCGGTGGTACAAGTGCGCAACCATACAAATCAGCGCCAATGCTACTGCATAGGGCCTTGCACTTTACTGAAAAATAGTAAGGCAGACCAGCAAGACTTGACCGTTGCACGGTCTGCATCTGTGTGCCTTGAATCCGGACAGGCAGGCGAATTAGGGGTTTATGGTTTCTGTGCCAATGCTGAAAAATCGACGCCGGTGAACCTCGTTCAAATGAGCATCGCTACGGAGACCCGGAATGATCTATGTGCCCTGACTCAAGCCATTGAGCGCACAGGGGATGATCCAACTACTTCCAATATTGCACAATTCGCCATTTGGGCAATGACGGATTTACAGAATCCTGTGACTGGCACACTTGAAAAGATAAAAACCCTTTACCGCGAAGCGGGCCTTGAACCAGCAACTTACCCAGGACTCGCCAAAGAACTCTCGCTTCCAGCAGATATTCCTGTTGATTTGCCTTTTTAGATTCCGACAGGCATTACAACTGAATAAGTTGTTCTTTTAGTCCGGTTTTGCATAAAACTGTTCGTGCTCTGCAGTTGCGGCGGAACTGCAATGAGTGGCACATCGCGCGTATGGTTGCCGCTCCGATGGTCATTCGCAAAGAAAATCGAATGCCCGCAGTTGGCCGAGTCGAGCCAAAGTGTAGTTCAACTCGGCCGCAGTAAACCTGCCTTTCATACATCAAACGGTCTTTAGCAGCGCGTATGGCCGCTCCCGCTGCACTGCCGACGTTGAGCCTGAAAACCGTACAGTCTCTTTGGGGGCGCACTGAGGCACTCCAAAAGTCGGCGCTGGCGGGACAGTGATCGGTTACCGCTTAAGCCAGCTACCGCAATTCGCCGCAAGGGCAAGATGTACACCGCGCCCGGTACGGCGAAGCGTGGTCACAATCGCCGCATGAATTGCGGGGATAAATCCTACATCTGGAAACTGGCTGGCTGGCCGGCCTTGAAGCCGTTCCGTCACACCGCCAGCAGTTCCCTTACCCCATCCTTCTCCATGTCGGCGCCTGCGCCGCGCTTGATGATCTCGCCGCGTTCCATCACCAGATACTGGTCGGCCAGCGCGCGGGCGAAGTCGTAGTACTGCTCGACCAGCAGGATCGCCACTTCGCCGGTGGCGGCGACCTGCTGGATCGCTGCCACCACTTCCTGACGCTCGGCGTTTTTCTTCGCCGTCTCCAGGCTCGGCTGGCTGCTGGCGACGACGCGGATGGCACGTTCGATGTCCTTGATGATCGAGGGCTGAATGCCCTCGGTCGGTTCGTCGAGAATCAATAAACGGGGATTCAGCGCCAGCGCGCGGCCGATGGCGAGCTGCTGCTGCTGGCCGCCGGATAGGTCGCCGCCGCGCCGTTTGAGCATGCTCTTGAGTACGGGAAACAACTCCATGATGCGTTCGGGCAATTTGCTGCCACTCGGCAAACTGGCCATGCCCATCAGCAGGTTTTCTTCGACGGTGAGGCGCGGGAAGATTTCGCGGCCCTGCGGCACATAGCCGATGCCGGCGCGTACGCGGGCGTGCGAGGGCAGCGTCGTGATGTCCTTGCCTTCAAATTCGACTTTGCCGGTCTTCGCCGGCACAAGGCCCATCAGGCACTTGAGCAGGGTCGTCTTGCCGACGCCGTTGCGGCCGAGCAGGGTGGTTACCTTGCCGACCGGTGCGTCGAAAGAAAGGTCGCGCAGGATGTGGCTGCCGCCGTAGTACTGGTTGAGGTTCTGGACGACGAGCATCGCTATCTACCCAAATAAACTTCGATGACGCGCTCGTCGTTCTGCACCGTGGCGAGGTCGCCTTCGGCCAGCACCGAGCCTTCGTGCAGCACTGTGACCTTGCCGCCGAGCTGTTCGATGAAGGCCATGTCATGCTCGACGACGACGAGGCTATGTTTTCCAGCCAGTGACTTGAACAGCTCGCCGGTGCGCGCGGTTTCGTCGTCGGTCATGCCGGCCACGGGTTCATCAAGCAATAGCAGCTTCGGGTCCTGCACCAGCAGCATGCCGATCTCCAGCCACTGTTTCTGGCCGTGCGAGAGCAGGCCGGCGGGGCGCTCCGCTTCGGTGTCGAGGCGAATCTGCTTGAGCGTGTCGCTGATCTTGTCGCGCTGGTCGTCGCCCAGCCAGGCGAACAGGCTGACCCGCGCGCGCTTGTCCATCTTCAGCGCGAGCTCGAGGTTCTCGAAGACGCTGAGGTTTTCGAAGATGGTCGGCTTCTGGAACTTGCGGCCGATGCCGGCGTGGGCGATCTCGGCCTCGCGCAGTTGGGTGAGGTCGATGGTCTGGCCGAAAAAGCAGCGGCCTTCGTCGGGCCGCGTCTTGCCGGTGATGACGTCCATCATGGTCGTCTTGCCGGCGCCGTTGGGGCCGATGATGCAGCGCAGCTCGCCAGCGTCGATGGTCAGGTTCAGATCGTTGAGCGCCTTGAAGCCGTCGAAGCTGACGGAGATGCCTTCGAGGTAGAGGATGACCTTGTGCGAGATGTCGACGCCCGGTTGCAGGATGTGGCCGGTGGAGGTGCCGCCCAGCCATTCCTGATCGTGACGGTTTTCGGCAACTGTATTCACTTGGTAGCCCTCCAGCGTTTCCACAGACCGGCCACGCCGTCGGGCAGCCACAGCGTGACGCCGACGAACAGCGCGCCGAGGAAGAACAGCCAGTAGTCGGGGAATGCTTGCGTGAAGAAGCTCTTCGACAGATTGACGATGGCCGCGCCGATCACCGGGCCGATCAGCGTACCGCGCCCGCCGACGGCGGCCCAGATGGCGATTTCGATCGAGTTGGCGGCGCTCATCTCGCCAGGGTTGATGATGCCGACCTGCGGCACGTAGAGCGCGCCGGCCAGCCCGCACAGCATCGCCGAAAACGTCCAGATCGCCAGCTTGTACCAGAGGGGGTTGTAGCCAAGGAACATGGTGCGCGATTCGGCGTCGCGGATCGCCGCCAGCACGCGGCCGAACTTCGAAACGACGAGGTAGCGGCCGACCAGCAACGTGCACATCAGCAGCGCGGCGGAGAGCGCGAAGAGGATCACGCGCATTTCCGGCGAGGTGATGCTGTAGCCGAGGATGCGCTTGAAGTCCGTAAATCCATTATTACCGCCGAAGCCGGTCTCGTTGCGGAAGAACAGCAGCATCGCGGCGAAGGTCAGCGCCTGGGTGATGATCGAGAAATACACGCCCTTGATGCGCGAACGGAAGGCGAAGAAGCCGAAGATGAAAGCGACCAGACCGGGCAGCGCCACCGCCAGGAACAGCGCCCAGAGGAAGGAGTCGGAGCCGGCCCAGTACCAGGGCAGTTCCTTCCAGTCGAGGAAGACCATGAAGTCCGGCAGATCGGACTGGTAGGAGCCGTCGCGGCCGATCTGGCGCATCAGGTACATGCCGAAGGCGTAGCCGCCGAGCGCGAAGAACAGGCCGTGGCCGAGCGAGAGGATGCCGGCATAGCCCCAGATCAGGTCCATTGCCACGGCGACGATGGCGTAGCACATGATCTTGCCGGCCAGCGTGATGACGTAGGTGGAGACGTGGAAGGGGCTGTCCGGCGGCACGGCGAGATGCAGCACAGGCAGCACGATGAAAGCGAGGGCGGCACAAACGGCCAGCGCAATCCAGCCCGACTTGGGCGTGGCCTGCAGGAAGCGGACGGTCAGCGGGGTTCTCATGATTCGACGAAGCGTCCTTTCAACGCGAACAAGCCCTGCGGACGCTTCTGGATGAAGATGATGATGAAGACCAGCACGACGATCTTGGCGATCACGGCGCCGGCCCAGCCTTCGAGGAATTTGGTGAACACGCCGAGGCCGAGCGCCGCCCACACCGCGCCGGCAAGCTGGCCGACACCGCCGAGCACGACGACCATGAAGCTATCGACGATATAGCCCTGACCCATGTCCGGCCCGACGTTGGCGATCTGCGAGAGCGCCACGCCGCCGAGGCCGGCGATGCCGGCGCCCAAGCCAAATGCCAGCGTGTCGATCTTCGCCGTAGGCACGCCAACGCAGCCGGCCATCGGGCGGTTCTGCGTGACGGCGCGCACGAACATGCCGAGGCGTGTCTTGTTCATCAGCAGCCAGACCAGCAGCAGGACGAACAGCGAGAAGGCGATGATGGCGATGCGGTTCCACGGCAGCACGAGACCAGCCATCAGGGTGACGCCGCCCGACATCCAGTTCGGATTCGCCAGTTCGACGTTCTGCGCACCAAAGCTCACGCGTGCCGCCTGGATCAGGATCAGCGACAGGCCCCAGGTGGCGAGCAGGGTTTCCAGCGGCCGGCCGTAGAGGTGGCGGATCACCGTGCGTTCGAGCAGGACGCCGACGGCAGCGGCGGCGAAGAAGGCCACCGGAATTGCCGCCAGCACATAGGCATCGACCCAACCCGGCAGATAGGCGCGGAACAGGCCCTGCACCGCGTAGGTGGCGTAGGCGCCGATCATCAGCAGTTCGCCGTGCGCCATGTTGATGACGCCCATCACGCCGTAGGTGATGGCGAGGCCCAGCGCGGCGAGCAGCAGGATGCTGCCGAGACTCAGGCCAGTGAACACGCGGCCGAGGTTTTCGCCGACGGCGAGCTTGGATTCGACCGCCCGCAGCGACTGGATCGCGGCGACGCGCACCTGCATGTCCGGCTCGCCGCTTTCGCTGGTCAGCGGCAGCAGCAGATTGCGCGCATTCGGGCTCGGCGCTTCGCCCAGCGCCTTGACGGCAGCCAGCCGCGCGGAGGACTCGGGGCTGGCGAGATTGGCCTGCGCGTAGGCGACCACCAGCAGCGCCTTGATCTGCGCGTCGCCTTCCTTCTCCAGCGCGCGGGCCAGCAGCGGCGCCATCTCGATGCCGACATTGGTTTGCAGTTCCTGCGCCGCAGCAAGGCGCACCTTGGCATCGGCATCGAAAAGCTTGAGGCCGGCGAGCGCATTCGCCAGTTCGCCGCGCACACGGTTGTTGAGGGTGATTTCGCTGCCGTCCGGCGCGGTCAGTGTGCCGTCGGCGAGCGACTGAAGCAGCGTCAGGGCCTCCGGCTCGGCCGTCTCGGCGATCTTGAGAATGGCGGCGATCTTGTCGTCGGACTCTTCGGACGCAAGCTGCTGCACCAGCGCGGAATCAACCGCAGCCTGTGCAGAAAACGTCAGCCAGCAGAAAAGTGCGAGGAGAAAAAGGCGCATGGGGTTCATGGTTTGAAAAGTCGGCGTTGGTGGGACGGCAAGTGATGCCGCCCCAACCGCTTGAATCCTCCCTCCAATACTTGCGCGTAGCGCACCGCAAGTTTCCCCTCCCGAGAGGGAGGGGCTGGGGGAGGGCGGGCCTTTACTTACCTTCAGGTTCGTCCTTCTTCTTGTCGTTGCCGGCGATGTAGGGCGACCACGGCGCAGCCTTGACCGGGCCCTTGGTCTTCCACACCACGTTGAACTGGCCGTCCGCCTTCACTTCGCCGATGAAAACCGGCTTGTGCAGGTGATGGTTCTTCGCGTCCATCTGGATCTCGAAGCCCGACGGTGCCTTGAACTTCTGGCCGCCCATCGCCGCGATGACCTTGTCGGTATCGGTGCTCTTGGCCTTCTCGACCGCCTGCGCCCACATGTGGATGCCGACGTAGGTGGCTTCCATCGGGTCGTTGGTCACGACGGTGGCGGCGTTCGGCAGCTTCTGCTTGACGGCCCAGTCCTTGTACATCTTGATGAAGCCATCGTTGGTCGGATTCTTGATCGACTGGAAGTAGTTCCACGCGGCCAGGTGGCCGACCAGCGGCTTGGTATCGACGCCGCGCAGTTCCTCTTCGCCCACCGAGAAGGCGACCACCGGCACATCGGTTGCCTTCAGCCCTGCGTTGCCCAGTTCCTTGTAGAAGGGCACGTTCGAATCGCCGTTGATGGTGGAGATGACGGCGGTCTTCTTGCCTTCCGAAGCGAACTTCTTGATCTTGGCGATGATGGTCTGGTAGTCGCTATGGCCGAAGGGGGTGTAGTCCTCCATGATGTCGGCATCGGCGACGCCCTTCGACTTCAGGAAGGCGCGCAGGATCTTGTTGGTGGTGCGCGGATAGACGTAGTCGGTGCCGAGCAGCACGAAGCGCTTGGCCGAGCCGCCGTCCTTGCTCATCAGGTATTCGACAGCGGGAATCGCCTGCTGGTTGGGCGCGGCGCCGGTGTAGAAAACGTTCTTTTCGAGTTCCTCACCTTCATACTGCACGGGGTAGAACAGCAGGCCGTTGAGTTCCTTGAACACCGGGTTCACCGACTTGCGCGACACCGAAGTCCAGCAGCCGAAGGTGACGGCGACCTTGTCCTGGGTCAGCAACTGACGGGCCTTTTCGGCGAACAGCGGCCAGTTGGAGGCCGGATCGACGACCACGGGTTCGAGCTGCTTGCCGAGCACGCCGCCCTTGGCGTTGATCTCGGCGATGGTCATCAGCGCGGTTTCCTTCAGCGCGGTTTCGGAAATCGCCATCGTGCCCGACAGCGAATGGAGGATGCCGACCTTGATGGTATCGGCGGCGAGCACCGGCGCCGAGAGGAAACCGGCGGCGGCGAGTGCGACGGTGACAGCAGTGGCTTTGACGAAATTGCGACGTTGCATGGCGTGGCTCCTGTAGGGGGTAATCGGTTGGCCGCTGCAGAGCGCAGCGGGCACGGTGCCAATGTACGGAGCAACGACAAAACGGGGAATACGTCAGATTGCGTAGGGGGTGCCGCTCATGAAGGCTTCATGCAGATTGATGGGGCACTTTGTGCGGATCAGCCGTGCTTGCCGATTAGCTCGATGTAATAGCCGTCGGGATCCGCTACGAAGGCGATGATGGTGGTACCGGCATTCATCGGGCCGGCATCGCGGATGATCTTGCCGCCTTTCTGACGAATGGCATCGCAAGCTGCATGGACGTCATCGACTTCAAGGGCGATGTGGCCGTAGCCGCTGCCGATCTCGTACTGGTCGACGCCCCAGTTGTAGGTGAGTTCAATCACGCTGTCGCGCTTCTCATCGCCATAGCCGACGAAAGCCAGAGTGAATTTTCCTTCGGGGTAATCCTGGCGACGCAGAAGTTTCATGCCAAGGGTCTGGGTATAGAAGTCGATCGACCGGTCAAGATCGCCGGTGCGGAGCATGGTGTGGAGGATACGCATGTGTATTTTCCTTGTTGTTGGGCTTTCCCCGGAGATGAGGGTGGATGATAATTCGCTTTTACCCATGAGCCGGATATGCCTGCCTTCGAAGTTCTCAGCCTTGTCGTCATCGGCATCCTTGCCTGGTTCTGGCTGGATGGCATCAAGGTGCGGGAACTGGCCATCGCCGAGGCGCGGACGACTTGTACGGCCGATGGCCTTCAGTTTCTGGACGAAACCGTGGCGACCTCCCGCATCAGGCTTATGCGAAATGACGAAGGGCAACTACAACTGTGCCGAACCTATTCGTTCGAATACAGCGAGACTGGAGACAACCGCAAGCCAGGGAGCGTGGTCATGCTCGGTAACGAGGTGCTGATGGTGAATGTCGGGCTGCGGGTGTTGCATTAAGTTGGGCAGGTGTTCGGACGGAGCGCTCGCTAGTACTTGAGCCTCTCTGCCTAGAAGAGCGACCGTTGCGAGACTAGGGCTGAGCTGAGCCCAAGGCTCTCGCCCCAGTCAATCGGGCTTCCCCTTGCTTCTATTACGAAGCTAGCGACGATACTGCCTTGGGCTGTTGCCAGTAGTCTTTCTCATCAACCTGCGCAGAGCCGTCGAATCGCTATAGCCGACAGCAGCGGCAATATCCTCAACGGACATACGACTCTGCTCCAGCAGAGTCCTGGCCTTACGCAGACGTATTGTTTGCAGTAGTGCCGTGGGGCTTTTCCCGGTCGCCTTATTGACGTGACGCGCCAAGGTTCTTTCAGAGATGAGGAATTCCGCCGCCAACTCGGATATGGAAGGCATTTCAGGCAGCCTTTCCTCGATACGCGCCACGATCTTTGCCACCAATTCATCACCGCTGGCCAGCACTTCGGGAACCACATATTGCGACTGGGCTTCACGGGCATCCACAAGAAGAAAGCGTGACAACAAATCGACAAGCTTTGCGCCACAAAGCTCATTCAGAATATGCAGCATCAAATCCTTCTGCGCGAAAGCGGCTCCTGCGGTAATGAGGTGCCCATCAGAGCACACCATGTTGGCTGCTTCCACCTGACATTCGGGATTCATCTGCTGCAGAATGGGCGCAAGCCACCATGCAGTCGTTACGCGCCGCCCCTTTAGCAAGCCAGCTAGCTCTAATAGAAACACGGCAGAGCAACCCGCCGCAATCCTTCCGCTCTTTCGCGCGTGAGCCTGCAACGCGCCAACAACTCCCTGCACATCCTGGCGTGTCTGGAAGGTATGTACGTCATGTCTGTTATTTACCCCAATACCTGGCACAACCCACACGGAACGGTCGGAGGCGGCTCTTCGGGGCAGTCTGGCGGTTTCAATCAACAACCCCGAATGCAGACGAATGGTGCCACCATCGACCGAGCAGATACGCCAGCGCGGAATCGGAGCACCCACTCGGGGCGCGAGCGCGCTGGCAGCACGCAGGATGTCCAGGGTTGCAGCCACGCCAGATCCAAAACTTCCTTCAAGGACGAGGACCGTAATGTCATGCATGTCTGATTAAGCCCGTTTCATGTCATACGCGACACTTACATTTTGAACGCGTCCGGCGTTGAATGCAACCCATCATCACACCGATTGCATGCCATGACCCTCCAGCCCAACCCACCGATCATGCTGGCCATCAACATCTCGCCCCGCGTGAAGAAGTCAAACTATCCGGAATCGTTTGCGACCATGGTGTCGGGCCGGATCAAGCGACAACTCGGAGATTTCTTCGGGCTGCGGAACTTCGGCGTCAATTTGACCAGTCTGCCACCGGGCAGTATCTCCGCTTTGCGCCATTCACATACGAAGCAGGACGAGTTCGTCTATGTCCTGGAAGGACAACTAATACTGGAAACAGACGAGGGCCCCATGAACCTATCTCCCGGTATGTGCGCAGGATTTCCAGCGGGGACAGGTAAGGCCCACCAATTGCGTAATGCTTCGGATGATGTGGCGACCTATCTCGAGATTGGCGATCGTTCTCCCGGAGACGAGGCGTCTTATCCCGACGATGATCTTATTGCGCGGCACCAGGACGACCAATGGGTCTTTTTCCACAAGAACGGGGATCCCTACTGATGTGCGTCCATCAACACACCAGCATGAGTTTTTCTCCCTACCGGGACAAGCAAACCGACAACCTCCCAGACAATGAGCCGTCGCCTGTCGCTAAGGATAAATCCGTGACGTTTCCAGGCGAAGCGACCCCGGAGTCATCTTCCACGAAGGTAAGCTTCGTAGCTGCTGACGGCTTCCTGCTGCACGGCCGCTTGTGGCGGGCCTTATCTACACAGAAGTCTGCGGACAGACCCATCGTCATCATCAACCCTGCGACATCTGTCCGGGCCCGCTATTACGCCAGTTTTGCCGCATTTCTGCATGAGCACGGTTTCGATGTTCTGACTTACGACTATCGGGGCATAGGGGAATCCCGGCCACCCTCGCTGCGTCATTTTCAAGCGGGATGGCTGGACTGGGGGCGACAGGACTTCGAGGCCGCCCTAACTTTCGTAGCAGCTCGCCTGCCTGAACAGCCGATCTACGTCGTGGCCCATAGCATTGGTGGTTTTCTGATCGGCCTTGCAGCGTCCAGTCATCGCATCAAACGAATATTCACGATGGGGGCGCAGTATGCCTACTGGAAGGACTATGCTCCCAATCAGCGCGTGAGCATGTTCGTCAAGTGGCATGTCGTCATGCCATTAGTTACCCGGCTGCTTGGATACTTTCCCGGCAAGCGTCTCGGCTGGCTAGAGGATACCCCTCAAGGCGTGGTGCGCGACTGGACGGCACCTTATCCCCACTTTGAAGATATGTGGCGGCGTGGCTCTTTCCGCATACCAGCGGCAGAACTTCAAACGCTTACAGAGCGCTTCGCAGCGGTACAAGGAGAAACGCTGGCGGTCAGCCTCGCCGATGACGAATTCGGGACGATACCTGCCATCCAACGGCTGTTGCGCTATTTCCGCAACAGCCCGCGTACTCATTTGCATATTGAGCCGCGAGACATCGGCCAGGCATCCGTAGGACATTTCAGCTTCTTTCATAGCCGCTTTGAAAGCAGCCTCTGGCGCCTGCCACTCGAATGGCTGTGTCATGGCTGCCTTCCTGCCGATGTGCCGGGATGCATTGTTCCATCACGCCAGCAAGACCTGCAATTTCAATGAGGGTCGCCAAGTGAGCACTATTTGTCATCAGCAGCATCCTTGGCGAATCGTCCTGGCCGGCGGGATCGTAATGGGGATGGCTCTGGGGGTGCGCCACGCCTTCGGCATCTTTCTCTTTCCAGTCACGATGGAATATGGCTGGAACCGAGAAATTTTCAGCTTCGCCATCGCCCTGCAAAATCTTGTCTGGGGTTTGGCCCAGCCACTGGTCGGCATGGTTGCTGACCGATCCGGCGCCCGCCGAGTCGTCTTGGCAGGAGTGGTTTGCTATGGAGTTGGCCTGTTCGGGATGGCATTCGGGAATACTCCATTGGTCTTCACCATCAGTGCCGGTTTGATCATCGGCATTGCTCTGGCCTGCACGACGTTCGGCGTCATCTATGGTGCCTTGAGTCGGATGGTGCTACCTGAGCGGCGGGGGTGGGCGCTAGGGTTGGCTGGTGCGGTCGGCGGGCTTGGCCAATTCCTCCTCGTGCCGGTATCGCAAGCCTTCATCGACATCTTTTCCTGGAGCGGAGCGCTGGTAGCGCTGGGAATAGCCAGCCTGTTGCTATTACCCATGGCAATACCCTTGGCAGATTCCCCTGGTCAATCAAGGCAGCAGCAGCAAAGTCTGCGCAGTGCGATTGGAGAGGCATTCTCCCACCGGGGGTTCTGGTTGCTGAATCTCGGCTTCTTCGCCTGCGGTTTTCATCTGGCCTTCATTGCCAATCACCTACCGTCATATTTGCGCGACAAGGGCATGGCACCCTCGGCGGCGGTGATTGGTCTTGCCATCATCGCGCTGTCGAATGTGGTGGGAACGTATAGCTGTGGCCTGCTGGGTAATCTGTACCGACGCAAGTATGTCCTGTTCTGGATTTATGTCCTAAGGTCTGTAGCGATGGGGGCGTTTTATCTGCTCCCACTTACTCCGTTCAGCCTGTATTTATTCTGTGCTGTAATGGGTTTCATCTGGCTGGGCACAGTGCCCCTGACCAACGGCGTGCTGACGCAGATATTTGGGGTTCGCTACCTGACGACGCTATTCGGCTTCGTCTTTTTTGGTCACCAGTTGGGATCGTTCCTTGGCGTCTGGCTAGGCGGGTATGTGTTCGATGCAACCCGGTCGTACGACTTGGTCTGGCAGTTGAGCGTCGTTATCGGCCTTGTTTCGGCCGCGCTGCACTACCCCATCGACGATGCGGAGATCCGCCGGCCAGTGCTCGCCGGAGCAACGACATGAGCCTGAGAGTAACAGTGTTCCTGTTGCTGACACTGGCCGTGGAACTGGCGCTGCTTGCCTACACGAATCCGACCAATGCCTGGCGCTGGACGATTCTGATGAGCTTGTGCCAATGAACAAAACGAGTGTCTGAACAGGAACAGATGATCCCATGAATCGAATTGCCAATATATCGAAGCCTCCCTACTACGATGGCATGGGTATTTCAGTTATTGGCGCCAGGATATTTCGTGTATGAACACGGCACTGTATTGGCCAATGCTGGCGATGATTGTTTGGACGATGGGGGTGGGGTTTCTTGCGGTATCCCGGCGCGTGAAGGAGATCCGGGCAAAGCGCATACCGCTTCGAATGATGGCCAGATCGCGGGATATTTCCAGTGTCCTAGATGACACGCAGGCTATGGATAATTTCAACAATCTGCTGCAAGTGCCATTTCTTTTCTATGTCTGGTGTTTGGCATCGATCATGCTCCAATTGCAAGATTGGTTAATGCTTGTCGGGGCATGGTTGTATGTGGGATTGCGGTATTGGCATACGACAATTGAGCTTACGCACAATCGAGTGATGCAGCGATTTCGTGTCTGGATGACAAGCAATGTGACCTTGGTGATTCTATGGGGTGGCACGACGGCGAGCCTGCTGGTACTACCATCCCCAAGGGGTTGATGATAGGTGTTCTCACACGTCGTATTAGGCACAAACCATTTTGACCGGGCTCTCGCCTTTTACAGGCCTCTGATGAACTTGCTAGGATTGCCTGAACGCTTTTGTGACCCGCAGATACCATGGGCCGCATGGGAAACGGCTTCTGACAAAAGGCCGTTGCTTATTGTTGGTCGTCCGTGGGATCAAGGTACCCACAAATTCGGTGAGCAGACAATTAGACACCGCTTTTGCCCAAAGTGCGGCGGCGCCGTCCAGTCCGTGATGCCGGTTGGGGGATTGCCGCCCAGCCGCAGGCCCATGCTGTAGAGGGTGAAGAAGAACACCCGGTATCGATCGCATTGATCGCCAGCTTGTTACGCTACTCGCCACCATTCGCGCCGGGGAGCGGGTGGTTCGCGCTGCGCCACGCCGTTTCGTCGCAATGTCCGGCACGGGCACGCCGGCTGGCTAGGATGGCGACAACACCACCGAAAGGATGCCATGAACCACTGCTTACGGGCGTTTGAACAATGAACGCCACCGCCACCCCGGTCGCCCCAGCCATTGCGCTCGCGGGCATCGCCAAACACTACCGCATGGGCGAGGAGGATATCCCCGCGCTCAAGGGCATCGACCTCGCCGTGCCGGTGGGCGCCTTCGTCGCCGTGCGCGGTCCCTCGGGCAGCGGCAAGAGTACCCTGCTCAACATCTGCGGCCTGCTCGACGGCTTCGACGCTGGCAAGTACCTGCTGGCCGGCGAGGATGTCGGCGGGCTCGACGAGCGCGCGCGCACCCTGATCCGCCGTCGTCGCATCGGCTTCGTCTTCCAGAGCTACAACCTGGTGCCGGTGATGAGCGTGCGCGACAACGTCGAGTACCCGCTGCTGCTGGCCGAGCTGCCCGCCGCCGAGCGGCGCGAGCGCGTCGACGAAATCCTCGGTCAGGTCGGCCTCGCCGGCCTGGCGGAACGCCGTCCCGACCAGCTTTCCGGCGGCCAGCGCCAGCGCGTCGCCATCGCCCGCGCGCTGGTGAAATCGCCGACGCTGGTGATCGCCGACGAGCCCACCGCCAACCTCGACACCGCCACCGCGCAACAGGTGGTCGACCTGATGAAGGCGCTCGGCGCGCGCCACGGCGCCACCTTCCTGATCGCCACCCACGACGACCGCATGACGGCCCACTGCGATCAGGTGCGCGCCATGACCGACGGAGTACTGCTATGAAAGTCTGGACACTCGCCTGGCGCAACGTGTTGCGCAACCGCCGCCGTTCGCTCGTCACCATCCTCATCGCCAGCGTCGGCTGCGCTGCGGTGCTGGTCGCTAGCGGCTTCGCGCTCTACACTTACGAAACGCTGAAGGACGGCGCGGCGCGCGAGTTCGGCCACGTCACCATCGGCGGCAAGGACTATTTCACGCGCGACGAGGAAACGCCCTTGCAGCACGGCATGGCCGACTACCGCGAGCTCGCGGCGAAGCTGGAACAGGACGCGCGCGTGCGCCGCGTGCTGCCGCGCGTGGAACTCTCCGGGCTGATCTCCAACGGCGACAAGTCGGTGATCTTCATGGGTATCGGCGCCGACATCGCCGCCGAGGCCGTCGTGCGCGGTCCCTTCCTCGAACTCAAGGCAGGCGCGCTGACGCCCTCGCCCGGCGTAGACAAGCTGCCGCCGGTGCTGCTCGGCGCCGATCTGGCCAGGAGTCTCGACGCCCACCCCGGCAGCGGCCTCACGCTGCTGGCGACTACCACTGGCGGCGGCATCAACGCCGTCGACGTGCAGGTGATCGGCATCGTCGCCACCGGCTGGCGCGAGGTGGATAAGCGCCTGGTCTATACCGACGTGGCCACCGCGCAGCACCTGCTGGTGACGCCGCGCATCAGCACCCTGTCGGTCTTCCTCGACGACACCGACACCACGCCGGCGATGCTCGACGGCCTCGCCCCCCACGACCCCGCCCACGCCTACAAGCCCTGGTGGGAGCAGGCCTTCTACTACCATTCGGTGCGCGGCCTCTACAACCGCATCTTCGGCCTGCTCGGCCTGATCATCGCGGCGCTGGTGTTCTTCTCGGTCGCCAACACCCTGGCGATGGCCGTGGTGGAACGCACGCGGGAAATCGGCACCCTGCGCGCGCTCGGCGCGCTGCCGGCGGAGGTGGTCGCCCAGTTCCTGCGCGAAGGTGCGCTGATCGGCGCCATCGGCGCGGCCAGCGGCACGCTGCTCGCCGGCGCTGTCGTGCTCGCCCTGCCGCACTTCGGCCTGGAAATGCCGCCGCCGCCGGGGCGCTCGGTCGGCTATCCGCTGCTGGTCAATTTCTCGCTGCCGCTCTATCTCTTCACCGCTCTCGCCATCGTCGCCCTGTGCGCCACGGCGGCCTGGTTCGTCAGCCGCAAGGCGGCCAACAAAACCATCGTGGAGGCCCTCGGCCATGTCTAGAATGCTTGCTTTGGCGCTCGCCTTTGCCGTCCTGCCAGCGCCGACTTTTGCGGCCGACACTGTCGCGGCGCTGCTCAAGCAGGCCGACGCCTTTCGCCTGCCGAGCGCCTCGGCGCGCATCGACACTCAGGTCGAGCTCTACAAGAACGACGCGCTCGACAAGGAGCGCCTTTACACTGTGTATGTGAAGCCCGGCCGCCGCTCGCTGGTGCTGATGAAATCGCCGTCCGAGATCGGCCAGAAGGTGCTGATGCTGGCCGACCAGTTCTGGCTGCTGATGCCCGAAAGCCAACGCCCGCTGCGCATCACCGCCAGCCAAAAACTGCTCGGCGAGGCCTCGACCGGCGACATCGCCAGCATGACCTGGAGCGCGGATTATGACGGCGTCGTCAAGCACGAAGTCGATTGCCCGGCGCCCCCCGCCACGCTGCCCGAACTGACGGCCCCCGCCAGGCCGCGCCGCTGCCTGCACCTCGATCTCGCCCAGGCGCGCGATGGCGTCACCTATGCCCGCGTCGAGCTGTACCTGGAGAAATCGAGCAAGCTGCCGATCAAGGCCGATCTCTACGTCGGCTCCGGCAAGCGCGCCAAGGAGGCGTGGTACGCCGCCGAGACCGTCGACGGCCAGCCGCGCATCATGAGCATGCTGCTGACGGACGACATCCAGCCCAACCGCCGCACGCTGATCCGCTACCGCGCCATCGAACCCAAGGAAGCGCCCGATGCCTTCTTCAACCCGGCGGCGCTGGTGCGCAATTCGCTGGCGGGCTGGTGATGCGCTACGGCGCGGCGCTGTGCGCCTTGCTGGCGCTGCCGGCGGCGGCCGTCGAGATCAACGCCAGCGCCAGCGTCGCGCCGGAAGTCGCTTCCGGCAACGCGGCCAGCCCCTATGACCTCGGCCCGCCGGCCATACCGCAACGCGCCGCGCGCCAGGAGCTCGAACTGCGGCTGCGCGAAGGCGGCTTCAACGCCCAGGGCACGCTGCGCTGGCAGGCGACGCAGGGCCAGACGCTCGCGCGGCACGGCATCGTCAACCAGGCCTATTACGACGGAGAGGTAGCGCCGGGCTGGGGCTGGACCGCCGGCAAGAAGACGCTGAGCTGGGGCGTCGGCTTCGGCTTCCGCCCGCTCGACGTCGTGCAGCGCGAGAACCGGCGCGGCGTCAATCCGCCGGCGCTGGTCGGCGTGCCGCTCGTCGCCGTCGAGCGTTTCACCGCCAGCGACGCCTGGACGCTGGCCTGGGCGCGCCCTGTCGATGGCGTGGCGACCGCTGCGCGCCGTACCTCCTCGCTGGCGTTTCACTGGTACCGCCTCGCCGGCGCCACCGACCTGCACGCCGTCGCGCGCGTCTCGCCGGCGCGCGGCCTCGAAACCGGCGCCGGCTTCGTCCGCGTGGTCGGCGATGCGTGGGCCTTCCATGGTGCCCTGCTGCACGAAGGCCGCTACGCCAAGCTTATCAATCCGCTCGCCGAAAACGGCGGACGGCTCGCCACTGCCGACCCGCTGGCGGCGCGCGCATATCGCAACGGCATCAAGGCCGTGCTCGGCGCGCAATGGACCGGGGAGTCGGGCTGGAGCCTGCTCGCCGAAGCCTGGCACGACGACGAGGCCTACAGCCGCGCCGACTGGCGCCGCCTCGACGCCCTTACCGCGCGCCAGCAAGCGCTGGCCGGCCTGGCACCGCAAGCTGCGATTCTCGGCAACGCTGGCTGGTCGAGCCAGGCCTACCTCGCCCCCAACCTGCTGCGCGACAACCTCCTGCTGCGCCTCGCCCATGACAACCGCGACGGCTTCAAGCCCTACGCCGAATGGCTGACCACGCCAGCCGACGGCGGCCAGGTGCTGACCCTCGGCGCCAGCATCGAAGGCAATCGCCAGCGTACCAGTTTCGGCCTGCGCCAGTTCGGCGGCGCCGCCGACTCGGCCTACGCCCGCGCGCCGATCCGCCGCGTGGCCTGGTTCGAATGGCGGCTGGCACTCTTCTAACGCGTATCATCGTCCGCCGATGAATCCCCCGTCACTGCTCCGCGAAATCCTCCTCGTTGCCGCCTACAACACGGCCATCGCGGCCTTTCTCACTGCGCTGACCCCATTCGCCTTCCAGCTCAATCTCGTCTATGCCCAATGCATCGGCTTCGCGATTTACGCCGGCGTGCGCGGCTCCTGCCTGTTGTGGCGGCAGGACAAGCCCGGCTGGTTCAACGGCATGCTCGGCATCCCGGCCGGCTTCGCCGTCGGTTTCACGCTCGCCAGTTGGCTCACCGGCCATGCGCTGGTCGAGGTGCTGCAAAGCTACCCGCAGGCCGCGCTGGTGGGCGGCGCCGCCGCGCTGATCTTCGGCATCCTCGGCACCTGGCACTTCCACGACGAAGGGCGCGTGCGGGCCGCCCTGGCCGAGGCGCAGGCCGAGCGCCTCGCCCGCGCCGAGCAGGAAGCCGCCGCCATCCACGCCGAACTGGCGCGGCTGCAAGCGCAGATCGAGCCGCACTTCCTCTTCAACACCCTCTCCAACGTCGTCAGCCTGATCGACACCGACCCTGCCGCCGCCCGCGCCATGCTGCTCGACCTCACCGCGCTGCTGCGCACCGCGCTGGCGCGTACCCGCCAGCGTGAGGTCACCCTCGGTGCGGAACTCGACCTGCTGCGCGCCTACCTCGGCATCATGGCCCGCCGCATGGGCGAACGCCTCGCCTGGGAAATCTCCGTCGATGATGCCCTGCGCGCTGCGCGCCTGCCGCCGCTGCTGGTGCAACCGTTGGTCGAAAACGCCATCCGCCACGGCCTCGAACCGCGCACGGCGGGCGGCCATCTCGCCATCCGCTGCCGCCGCGACGGCGACAGCCTGATCGTCGACGTCGAAGACGACGGCCCCGGCTTCGCCGGCGCCGGCCAGCCTGGCGACGGCACCGGGCTGAGCAACGTGCGCGCCCGCCTCGCCGCCTGCCACGGCGAACGCGCCTGCCTCGCCCTGACCGCCCCGCCCGGCGGCGGCGTGCGTGCCACGCTGCGCCTGCCGTTGGAGGAAGCATGAGACTGCTCATCGCCGACGACGAAGCCCCGCTGCGCGACTGGCTCGCCCGCCTCGTCGCCGAAGTCGCGCCCGCCGCCGAGATCGTCGCAAAAGTCGGCGCTGGCGACACGGCGCTGGAACGGATCGCAGCCTTGCAGCCCGACGCCGCGCTGCTCGACATCCGTATGCCCGGGCTTTCGGGCCTCGAAGTCGCGGCGCGGCTGGCGCGGATCGGGAGCCGCACCCGCGTCGTCTTCGTCACCGCCCACGACGAATTCGCCGTGCAGGCCTTCGAGCATGCCGCCGTCGACTACCTGCTCAAGCCCGTCACCGCCGAACGCCTGGCCCAGGCGCTGGCCCGCCTGACCAGCGCCGACCCGCCCACCGAAGCCCTGCTGCGCGACCTGCTGGCACGGCTACAACCGGCCGGTGCGCCACCCGCCGCCGCCCCGCTACGCTGGCTGCGAGCCGGCCAGGGCGACAGCGTGCAACTCATCGACGTCGCCGAAGTCGACCGCTTCGAAGCCGCCGACAAATACACCACCGTTCACGTCGGCGCCAGGGAATGGCTGCTGCGCACCCCCCTCAAGGAACTCGAAGCCCAACTCGACCCCGCCGCCTTCTGGCGCATCCATCGCGGCACCATCGTCCGCGTCGCCGCCATCCGCGAAGTCCGCCGCGACCTCATGGGCCGGCTATGGGTCGAACTGAAGAGCGACGGCAAACCGCTGCCGGTGAGTCGCAGTTACGCGCACCTGTTCCGGCAGATGTAGCTGGTTAACGCGGCGGCGGCATGCCCCGCTTGGCGTGATGTACATCGCCATGAAAGACTGCGGGGGTTCGATCTGCTTAGCGATGGATAGGGCCTATCTCCCGATCCCGCGGATCCGTCGGCCCTCACGCTTGGTCGGGCGCCCCTTGAGATCCGATCCCGGTACGGGGGCCAGTTTTCTCAGTTCCTGTTCGCGCAGTCGCCTGGCTTCGCTTTCCGGGGTCTCCCGATAGAGCAGGCGGGCTTCGGGGGCAGGGCGGCGCTGTTCGGCCATGCCTTGGATGATGATGATGAACACCGTCTGGCCGATGGCAATCTCAAGTTCGTCCCCGACTTTCAGGTCGCGTGCCGGTTTGACGTGTTCGCCGTGGCACTTGATCTTGTGACTGGCAATCGCGGTCGCTGCCAGGCTGCGGGTCTTGAAGAAGCGTGCCACCCAGAGCCACTTGTCGATGCGCATGCGGTCGCTGTCGCTCATGCAGGCTTTTTCCGTATCGGGTTGAGTATTGGCCGCAGGCCGTTGTGATCGATTTCCTGCATCAACGCCAGCAGGCGGCCAATCTCACCCTTCGGGAAACCCTCGCGCGCAAACCAGTTGAGATAGTTGCCGGGCAGGTCGGCAATCAAGGTGCCCTTGTGCTTGCCGAAAGGCATTTCGCGGGTGACCAGCAAGTTGAGATCCTCAGGCTTCATGCAGATCAATATGGCGACTACGCACGGTTGGATGGCCTTAAGGTGCAGGAGTTGACCATCGCGAGGCGAGGACGACTTGTACGGCCGATGGCCTTCAGTTCCTGGACGAGACCGGGGCGACCTCCAGCATCAGGTTTATACGAAACGACGAAGGGCAATTGCAACTGTGCCGAACCGATTCGTTCGAGTACAGCGAGACCGGAAACAACCGCAAGCCAGGGAGCGCGGTTATGCTCGGTAACGAGGTGCTGATGGTGAATGTCGGGCTGCAGGTGTTGCATTAGTTGGGCAGGTGTTCAGCGGCAGGTAACCGGGTTCAATCCGCCGATCAACCACCCCGCTTCTCCAACCATTTGAGCAAGGTCTCGAACAACCTGTCCGGATCGACCGGCTTGGCGATGTGATCGTCCATGCCGGCATCAATACACACCTGACGATCTTCGTCAAAGGCGTTGGCGGTCATCGCCAGAATCGGTGTTTGCGCATAAGCAGGCAGTGCCCGGATCGCCATGGTGGCCTCAACCCCGTTCAGGTGGGGCATCTGCATGTCCATCAGGATCAGGGCGTAGGTGTTTTGTTTGGCCAGTTCGAGTGCCTGCTGGCCATCTTGGGCCAGATCGACGGCAAGACCGGCATCTTCCAGCAGCCCGCATGAAACCTCCTGATTGATCGGCTCGTCCTCCGCCAACAGGATGCGCGTGCCGGAAAATGCGGCTTTCAGCCGCGCTTCGGCGGTGTCCTGCGCAAAAGTCGGCGCTGCCAGGACGGCGTCGGTCGCCTTGCCGAGCCAGACAGTAAACCAGAAGGTGCTGCCCTGGCCGGGGGTGCTCGCCATCCCGATATCGCCCCCCATCAGGCGGGCCAGCCGCTTGCTGATGGCGAGGCCGAGGCCGGTGCCGCCGTACTTGCGGGTCATCGAGCCGTCGGCCTGCTCGAAGGCCGTGAACAGCCGCTTCTGGTCCTCGGGGCTGATGCCGATGCCGGTGTCTTCAACTTCGAAACGCAACTGCACCTTGGCCGGGCTGTCCGCCGCTTGGCGGATGTGCACGGTGATCGAACCGGATTCGGTGAACTTGACCGCATTGCCGGTCAGGTTGAGCAGGATCTGGCCGAGGCGCAGCGGATCGCCCTGCAAGGACAGGTGGGCGATCTCCGGCGGCAGATCGATCTGCAGCGAGAGTCCCTTTTCCTGGGCCTTGTGGCTGATCAGGCTGCTGAGGTTTTCCAGGGTTTCACCGAGCCTGAAATCGATCTGTTCGAGCGTCAGGCGCTCGGCTTCGATCTTGGAGAGGTCGAGGATGTCGTTGATGACATACAGCAGGTGATGCGAGGCCTGGTCGATCTTGGTGAGCTGGTCGATGAGTTTCGGGTCTTCGGCACGGCGCAGGGCGATGTTGGTCATGCCCATGATGGCGTTCATCGGCGTACGCAGCTCATGTGACATGTTGGCCAGGAAGGTGCTCTTCGCCCGGTTCGCCGCCTCCGCCGCTTCCTTCGCGATCGAGAGCGCCTGCTCGTTCTGCCGCAGTTGCGCGACCATCGCCACCAGCTGGCGCTCGCGGTTATGGATGCTGCGGTAGAGGCGGATGCGGTTGAGCAGCAGGTTGTCGTCGATTGGCTTGGTCAGGTAATCGACCGCGCCGATGTCGAAGCCGCGACGGATGAATTCCTCGGCCTTGAACACGGCGGTGACGAAGATGATCGGGATGCTGCGCGTGCGCTCGGTCATTTGCAGGTGGCGGGCGGTCTCGAAGCCGTCCATGCCGGGCATCTGCACGTCGAGCAGAATCAGGTCGATCGGCCGTTCGACGACGCGCGTCAGCGCGGCCGCCCCCGAGTCGGCCTCGACGATCTCGCAGTCGTGCAGGCGCTTGAGCAACGCCTGCAGCGTGAACAGGTTGTTGGGATTGTCATCGACGATGAGGATGACGAAGGGGGCTTGGGCTGGCTGGTTCATGATGGGTGTCCCGCGTAGCGGTAAAGGTGCTGCCCCTTGGCGTAGGGCTTGAAACCGCATTCCAGCGCCATGGCGCGCAGGCCGTCGCTGGGCCCGAGCAGCAGGAAGCCCTCACGGTGCAGCGATTGGGCGAAGAGCGCAAAGACGCGGCGTTGCAAGTCGGGTTCGAAATAGATCATGACGTTGCGGCAGACGATGAGCTGGAACTCGTTGAAGCCGCCGTCCTGGCCGAGCGCGTGGTGATGAAACAGCACCCGCTCACGGTAGCGGTCGGCAACCTTGAGGTAGCGGCCGTGATCCTCAAGCCGCTGGGGGAAGTGGGTGCAGTCGCAGGCGACATGGTGGTTCTCGGCGCTATTCTGCTTGACCTCGAGCGGGTAGAGGCCGGCCTGGGCCAGTTCAAGCAGCGTCGGGTTGATGTCGGTGGCGAAGATGCGACACTTGTCGAGCAGCTTCTGTTCGTCGAGCAGGAAGGCCAGCGAATAGGCTTCCTCGCCGGTGGCGCAGCCGGCCGACCAGACCTTGATCAACGGGAAGCTGGCGAGATAGGGCAGCACGTCGTCGCGCAAGACTTTGAATTGCTCGGGATGGCGGAAGAACTCGGTGACGTTGATCGACAGCTCGGTCAGCAGGCGCTGCGTGACCTGCGGTTGCGACAAGGCCGCGCGCTGGAAGTCGAAGAAGGAAGCGTAGCCGGCCTGGCGCACCAGGTTGGCGATGCGCCGTTCCAGCGTTGGCCGCTGGTAGCTGCGGAAATCGTAACCGCTGCGCTCGAGGATGGCTTCGAGGAAACGGTCGAGCAGCGCGCCGGTCGCCTCGCGATCACGCGGCGCGACGGCAGCGGCGACGATGCTGGCGATGCCGCGCTGCTTGAGTTGGTGGTCGAAGTGACCGGCCGTGTAGGCGGCGTCGGGCATCACGCCGGCACCCTCGCATTCGCTGCCGTCTTCGATCAGCACGCAGCCGCCGGCCTGACGCACGGCGGCGCAGCCGGCGACACCGTCCTGGCCGAAACCGCAGAGCAGGACGGCCAGCGCGTCGGCAGCGTATTCGCCGGCGACCGACTCGAACAGCACGTCGATCGAGGGCCGCGCATAGCTGATCATGCGGTCATGGGTCAGGTAGACCAGGCCGTGGCCGACGCGCAGGTGGTGGCCGGGCGGTGCGATGTAGATGGTGCGCGGCCGGATTGGCATCAGGTGCTGCGGCATCACCACGCTATATTCGGTGCGCAGCTTGAGCAGCTTGTCGAGCAGGTTGGGCTGATTTTCCTGGATGTGCTGAGCGACGAAGATGACGGCATCGCTTTCGGGCAGGCGTTCGACGATGCCGAGAATCTTGTCGAGGCTGTTGGCCGAGCCGGCCAGCGCCACGGCACGACAATTCGCGAGCATTGCCTGCGGTGCCTGCGGCGGCACCGGCAGCACCGGCAGCGACAGGCGCAGCAGGCTGAAGGCCAGCAGCGGCCGGTAGGCGCGTACCTTGACCTCAATGCCGCGGTCGAGGGCGGCGGCAATCGCTGCGATGACGTCTGGCGGCAGCAGGTCGGCATCGAAGCAGACCAGTTCGACCGGCAGCGGATCCTTGGCGGCCAGCAGGGCGCACAGTTCGGCACTTTCCTCTGCCTGCTCGATGCGGCCGACGACATTGACGCGGCGACATTCGTTGCCGGCCGCGTTGAGCGCTTTTTGCACGCCGAGGTTCATCGCCGTCCTTCGCACCAGGCGGCGGCCATGTTGACCAGCACCTCGTAGTCGGCCGGCTTGGCCAGGTAGTCATCGGCACCGGCCGCCATGGCTTTCTCGCGGTCCCGCGGCAGTGCCTTGGCAGTCAGCGCCAGCACGGGGATGGCGGCAAAACGCGGGTCGGCGCGCATCGCTTCAATGGTCTTGTAACCGTCCATTTCGGGCATCATGATGTCCATCACCACGAGATCGGGCGGATTGATCGCCAGCAGTTCGAGGGCCTTGCGGCCGTTGAGGGCGTTCTCGACGCGGGCGCCATGCTGCTCCAGCGCGGCGGTGATGACGAAGAGATTGCGCGGATCGTCATCCACCACCAGGATCTTGCGCTCGGCCAGACGCTTCTTGCCGCTGCCGGACGGCTCGGCGGGTGCCGCATGGCCGCGGCGCCGCCGTGGCGCCCGGGCAAGGAAGTGCGTGATATTTTCCTGCAAGCGCTGCTGGGCCTGCGGGGCCTTGATGATGATGCTGTCGGAATACTGGCGCAGGCTGGCATCTTCTTCATCACCCAGTGGCTTGCTGCCGTAGAACATCACGGCGAGCTCGGGGGCATGCTGGCGCAGGCGCGCGGCGAGGGTGCGTACCGTTCCCTGGCTGGCGGCATCGGGGCCGAGGTCGAGGATGGCGAGGCGGAAATGGCCCTGCAGCAGCAGTGCTGCGGCGTCGGTTGCCGTGGCCGCCAGCGCTTCAGTCGCCGTGCAGGTGATCAGCCTGCCGTCGTTGCCGAGCAGCGGGGCAATCTCGGCGGCGTCCAGCGTGCCGCTGACGACCAGCAGCACGTCGTGTCCGGCGGCCCCGCTGGCGAGCACTTCGGCCTCGGCACGGGCGATCTGCTCGGCATCGACCGGCTTGTGCAGCCAGCCCAGCGCCCCCTCACCGAGCAGCGCATTGTCGCGGTCGCGACCGGAGATGATGTAGACCGGGATGTCGGCCAGATCGGGCGCGGACTTCAACTGATGCAGCACGGCGCTGCCGTCCATGTCGGGCAGGCCGAGGTCGAGCAGGATGCCGTTCGGCTTAAACTGGCGCGTCAGCGCGATGCCGTCGTTGCCATTGGGCGCCAGTAGCGTCTTGTAGCCGAGCCGGCGGTTGATGTCGAGGATGGCCTGGGCGAACCCCGGGTCGTCATCGACCAGCAGCAGCACCGCATCGTTGCCACCGATCTGTGCGCGGTCGTCACTCGGCCAGGCTGGCGCTGGCGGTGGCAGGGCGGCAAAAGTCGGTGCTGGCGGGACGGTGCGGAACGGGGGCATGCTGCTCGCGGGCGCCTGCCCCGCCTTGAGCAAATGCGGTTCGTGCTGCTCGGCCTTGGTTGGCGGGGTGTCGGGCAGCAGCAGGGTGAAGGTGCTGCCCTCGCCGGGCGCGCTGGCCAGTTCGATGTTGCCGCCCATCAGGTGGGCGAAGGAAAGGCTGATCGACAGGCCGAGGCCGGTGCCACCGAATTCGCGGCTGGTCGAACCGTCGGCCTGCTGGAAGGCCTCGAAGATCAAGGCCTGCTTGTCCGCCGACACGCCGATGCCGGTATCGCGCACGCTGATGCGTAGCGGCCGTTCCGTGCCGGGCAGGCGCTCGAAACGCAGCGTGACGCTGCCCTGGCGCGTGAACTTGATGGCGTTGGAAAGCAGGTTGCGCACGATCTGTGAGAGTTTGTCGCGATCAACGGTGATTTCGCCATCGACGGTGTCTTCGACCCGCATATCCAGCCCCTTGTCGGCCGCCGGCACGGCGAACAGATCGCGGAATTCCTCGGACAGCGTGCGCGTGGCGATGGGCGCCGAGTGCAGTTCCATGCGGCCGGCCTCGACCTTGGACAGATCGAGCACGTCGTTGATGAGGCGCAGCAGGTCCTGTCCGGCACGATGGATGACGTCGGCGCGCTTGACCTCTTCATCGCCGAGCTTCTTGTCCTCGTTGCTGGCCATCATCTTGGCCAGCAGGATGATGGAGTTGAGCGGCGTGCGCAGCTCGTGGCTCATGTTGGCGAGGAATTCCGACTTGTATTTGCTGGTCAGTTCGAGCTGCTGGGCGCGTTGGTCGAGTTCCTCCTGCGAACGCAGCAGCTCGCGATTGCGCTGTTCGAGGGTCTGTTGCGCTTCTTCCATCTGGGCATTGGTGGCCTGCAGTTCGGCGGTCTGCTGCTGCAACTGCTGCTGTTGTTCCTCCATCTGCGCATTGGTGGCCTGCAGCTCGGCCGTCTGCGACATCAGTTGCTGCTGCTGTTCCTCCATCTGGCTGTTGGCGGCCTGCAGTTCGGCGGTCTGCTGCTGCAACTGCTGCTGCTGCTCTTCCATCTGGGCATTCGCGCTGGCGAGCTGGCGGCTCTGTTCCTGCGCCTGGCGCGTGGCTTCTTCCGAGACGAGCAGCAGATCCTTGATGCGGCTCTTCTGCAGCACGGCGTAGAGGAAGGTGGCGATGGTCTCGGCGGCGGCGTTGAGATAGTCGAGCTGCGTGGCATCCAGCGGTGCCGTGCGGGCGATCTCCAGTACGCCGTGCAAGAGGCCTTCGCGTTGCAGCGGCCAGGTGTAGGTGTGGCTTGGCGGCTGGCTGGTCGTGCCGGTGGTGATCGGCGGCAGTTCGGTTTGCAGCGAGGCGTCGGCATGTAGGACAATAGGCTTCAACTCTCGTGCCACCTGGCCGATGGCGCCCTCGCCCGGCTTGACGCGGGCGCCCAGCGCATGGCGCTCGGTGTACATGTAGCTGCCGAGCAGGTCGAGCAGCTTGTCGTCCTCGTTCCAGACGTAGAGTACGCCGCGACCGGCTTCCAGGTAACGACCGACCTGGCCGATGGCGAGTTCGGCCAGGCGCTGCGGTTCGAGGTCGCCGCCGAGCACCTTGGCCAGTTCGGCGAGGCCATCCTTGAGCCAGTTGCGCTGGGTGTCGGTGCGGTCGTTTTCGGCGAGCTGGCGCGTCATGTTGTTGAGCGCCAGACCCAGCGTGTCGTTGTCGGAGAGTGCTTCGACCTGTCCGGAATAATCGCCGCCGGCAATGGCATCGGCCTGCTGCGCCAGCTTTGCCATGTTGGCGACGACCTTTTCCGTCGAGTCGAGCATCTGGCGGATCGCGTCCTGCGCCGGGTAGTCGATCTTTTCGGGCAGGGCTTCGCCGCGCGCCAGGTATTCGAGCTGGCGGGTGACAAACTGCAGGGGCGTCATCAACTGGCCGGCCATGTAGCGCGTGGCGGCAATGACGGCAACAATCAGCAGGGCAAGGATGCCGAGAAAGACCAGGATGAAGGTGTTGAGTTCGGCCAGGGCGACGTCCTCGTCGACCACGCCGACGATGAACCAGGCGTGCTCCCGGTCACGTGGATTGGGATAGATGGTGCGAAACACGAGGATGTGGCCGCCGCGCGTGATGACGCCCTCGGTCTGGCCACGCATATCGGCGATCAGGTTGAGGTGTTCCTTGTCGACATTGTGGCCGTGGCCGAGCAGGTGGCCGAACTGCTTGTCGGCATCGGGGTGGAACAGGTAATTGCCGGCGCTGTCGATCAGGTAGAAGAGCCGCCCCTGACTGTTCTGGTTGGCCTTGCGGATGTGGTCGTAGAGCGCACTGGCACGGACCGTTGACACGGTCAGGCCATAGGTCACTTGGTTGTCGCCGATGAGCGGCTGGGCCAGGCGCACCACCGGCACATGCGGTTTCTCGATCTGGCCCTGCTCGGTGTTCAGGTCGAGCGCGCTGACATACACCTCGCCGCGCTGAAGTTTCAGTCCTTGGATAACGTAGTGCTGACCGGCCTTGTCCTGCAGTTCGCTGTCGGCCAGCAGGTGCGCCTTGCCGCTGGCGTGGTCGGTCTTGACGGTAATGATTTCCCGGCCGTTGCGGTCGATGAAGCGGATCTTGTAGTAGTAGCCATAGCTCTCGGCAAAGTTGCGTAGCGTATCGCCGGCCACGTTGCGCCACTCCGCCATCTTCGCCGTGTCGCCAAGGTCCTGCCAGTAGGCGTAGCGCAGGATGGCGTAGAAGTTGTTGATGAAGGCGAGGTCATTGCGCTGCAAGGTCATGAAATCGTTGATCTGGGTACTCAATTCGTTGCGGTGGCTTTCCAGCAACTGCACGGCGCGGTCGCGGTAGGCGGCGCTGGCATTGAGATAACCGTAGAGCCCGATCGCGCCAATGGACAGAAAGGCCGTGGCGTAGAACAGCGTCTTGAGCTTGGCACGGATGCCGGCGCGGCGGAAGCCGTCGCTGCCGGGCAGCAGTTGCACGAGTGCGCGCAGGCGGTCGGCAAGTTTTCCGATGGGCATGGTGGTTTACCTCGTCTGGATGGCGCGCAGCTTGTTGGTCACGTAACCGAGTAGTTGCACGACGTCGCTGGGCGTCTTGTTTTCCTCGTAAGGGGCGCCGGGCGTGATGGCGTGGGTCATGCCCAGTTGGGCCTTGACCCGCTGCAGTTCGACGATGGTCAGCGCCACCATGCCGAAGACGTCGTCGGGCGTGGTCTTGTCGCCCATGGCGAAGCCCTGGTAATCCGTGATCTGCAGGCCGTTGGCGCGCTGGATGCGCTGGATCTCCGCCATCAGGGCGAAGACCGCCTGCAGCGAATCCCTGGGCTGCAGGTTGTCGCGCCGTGGCGGCGGCACGGCTTTCTCGAAGAGGCGCTGGTGGCGCAGGAGGGCATTGGCGTCCTCGTCGAGCCGCTTGACCTCGCCATAGATCTCGTTCGGCGTCACCGCACCCGCCAGCAAGTCCAGTTCGTCGGAAATGTGGTACAGCTTGTTGTAGGCGTCGATCGGCCGCTTGCCGCTGACGGGCACGGCTGCCGGCGGCTGGCCGGGAATGTCGAGGCGATGCTTGAGAATGGCGATTTCGGTGAGGATGCGCTGCGTCATGCCCCATGGCTGGGTCGGCGGTATCTCGACCATGGGCGCAATATTGACCGGCTCGATATAGGTCAGACCGAGCTTGCGCCGCAGCTTGCCGATCTTGAGCAGCAGGATGTAGCTCTGCGCCCAGGTGTGGCGCGGCTTGAGTTCGCCGGTTTTGTTTTCGGTCTTGGCAGTGGCGCCAATCTTGAAGTGGCGCTTGAGCGTCTCGATTTCGGCATCGATACGCTCGGCCTGCGCATAGACATCGGAGGGCGTGGCCTCGGCGGCACGGGCGGCCGGAACGCCCAACAGCAGGAACAGTAAGGACAGCAAGGCAAGCGGTCGTTTCATGTGGCTCACTATGGCAAATGGTGACGGTGACGAGTGGGTGGGGGTGAGATAAATAACCATAAACCAAATAACCATACGCTAAATTTCGGCGGCTGCTTTTGATCCAAGTCTGAAATGCTTCAGTCAGTGCGCGCGTGAAGCCCGCGCGTAGAGCCTGCCCGACCATCTAGTTCCCTCAAGCCATTTCAGCAGGGGGTCGTAGACGGCACGAAGCGGGCATGCTTGTGATGCTTTTCCAACTGCTCCGGATGTCTCACTCATACGGCCGGTTATGGCGAACGTTGGACATCAAAGTCAGTCCGGTTCCCGTATTAACTTAAGTTCGCATTATTGCTAACATTCGTCCATGGCGTTTTCAGTGGAGTACTTCCATGCACGAGTGTTGGCTGAGATTGAATCATGGCCCGTCGAAATTCTCGCCGACTATGCGCGGATCGTTGAGTTGCTCGTCAAGCACGGCCCCAATTTGAAGCTTTCGTATTCGCGAGCTTTCGGTGATGGCTTGTTTGAGTTGCGGCCGCGCGGTCGGTCAGGTATTGGCCGAGCGCTTTACTGCTTCCTTGTCGGGAAGCGTGTCGTGGTTCTCCACGCCTTTATCAAGAAGTCTCAGCAAACGCCTGACCAGGAAATCAAGCTCGCCCGAAAGCGATTGAAGGAGATACAAAATGGCTGATCTGAAATTCAAACCTGTGCGCCATGAACACAAGCAGTTCCTTGAGCAGGCATCCCAGCGCCGCGGCTTTACCGAAGCCTATGAAGCCCTCGAAGTCGAATATGCACTTGCGCATGAAATGCTGGCCGCTCGCGCTCGCGCCGGTCTTACCCAAGAGGCGGTTGCTGGTCGCATGGGCACAACCAAGAGCGCGATTTCTCGTCTTGAATCGGCTGGAAAGCATGCCCCTTCGGTAGCATCGCTGAAGCGATATGCTGCTGCCGTTGGCTGCACACTCAAGATCGAGCTTGTCCCGGCCGGTAATCCCCCCACAGGATAGCGGGGGTGGGACAAATAGCGGGCGATGGCCGACACGGCCATTTCCAGTTCCTCGGCCTCGTAACGATGCCCGTCGCTGACCAGCGCCTGCCGCAAAGTCGCGATCTGCGCCGCCTGCGCCCGCAGTTCGCGTCGCCTTTGCCATAGAGCGCCTGCCGCATGTCCAACTCGACCGGTTTAACCCGGTTGAAAGGCACTTCGACGCTTTTCGGCCAGTAGCGGCACGACCTGGGCAAGCCAGGCGTCAATGCGCTCGTCGGTGAGCATGCCTTGTGTGCGCTGGTCGATGATCAGCCCGAGGAAGCGACCATCGACCGCAGCTGTCCGCAAGCCCTAAACGCCCAGCACGTGGGCGACCCGCAGCAGCCCCATGTCAAAGCGCGTCCGTAGTTCCCATGCTTCTCTGATCGGGCGCAACAGCATGTTCTGGCCGCTGATGCCAACCATCTTGCCCGTTTCGCCCTCTAGCAGCGCTTCGACCGCACGGACGCCCATGCGACTGGCCAGCACACGGTCGAAGGCGGTCGGCGAACCGCCACGCTGCAAATGGCCGATCACGGTGACACGATTGTCCTTGTATTCGGATTGCTCGCTGACCATGCGTGCCAGCCCCGTCGCACCGCCATATTCGCAACCTTCGGCGACGACGATGATCGATGACTTCTTGCCGAGCCGCTCGCCAGCGCGCAGGCGCTCGATCAATCTCTCAACCGAGATTTCAACCTCGGGCAGCAGGATGTCTTCGGCACCGCCGGCAATGCCGCTGATCATGGCGACATAGCCGCTACGCCGCCCCATCACCTCGATGAAGAAAATGCGATCATGCGAAGCGGCCGTGTCGCGGATGCGATCTACGGCCTGCATCGCCGTGTTGATGGCCGTATCGAAGCCGATGGTGTAATCCGTTCCGCCGATATCGTTGTCAATGGTGCCGGGCATGCCGATGCAGTGGATGCCGAACTCGGCATGCAGGCATTCCGCCCCGCGGTAGGAACCATCGCCGCCGATCACCACGATCCCCTGGATGCCGAGTTTTTCGAGATTGGCAACGGCCTGTTCGCGGCCGGCCCGTTCGAGAAACTCCAAACAGCGCGCGGTGTAGAGAATCGTACCGCCACGGTTGATGATACCGCTGACATCGCGCGGCCCGAGCGGACGGATCGCTCCCTCCATCATGCCCTTGTAGCCGCGCTCAATGCCATAGACCTCGATGCCATGGTAGGTCGCCGTCCGCACCACCGCGCGGATCGCCGCGTTCATGCCGGGAGCGTCGCCACCGCTGGTCAGTACGCCGATACGTTTCATGTCACATCCTGTTCATGAGTATTTGTAAGCCAACATTATGAAGCCGATTATTGGCTGCGAATCGCTGCCAGCGGGCGTCGTAAAAAAAGTCGACGCCGGCGGGACGGCGAGCGGAGGCTTAGGTGCCGTGCGAGGCATTGCCTTCCGCTTCGATGCGTTGCACCGTGCGCGCGACAGGCGGCCGGCCGTACAGATACGTCAGATTGCGTAGGCGGACGGAAGTGAGGCCATGCCATTCTCCGTCCGGGCGATAATCGCGCCATGTCTGACGTTTTCCCGCCCCCCCATTCGCAGCCGCTCCAGCGCGTCGTCAAGTTGCGGCGCGACTACAACACTTGGGTGGCGAACGAGACCATCGAGGATTACGCGCTGCGCTTCACGCCGCGCTCTTTCCGCAAGTGGCCGGAGTTTCGCGTCGCCAACATGGCTTTCGGCGACGCGGCCTTCCTGGTGCTGGAGGCCGTGGGGGCGACGCTGCTGGTCAGCTACGGCTTCGCCAATGCGGCGCTGGCGGTGCTGGTCACCGGCCTGATCATCTTTTTCGCCGGCCTGCCGATCAGTTATTACGCCGCGCGTTACGGCGTGGATATGGACCTGCTGACGCGCGGCGCCGGCTTCGGCTACATCGGCTCGACGCTTACCTCGCTGATCTATGCCACCTTCACCTTCATCTTCTTTGCGCTCGAAGCGGCGATCATGGCCTATGCGCTGGAGCTGGCCTTCGCTATTCCGCCGGCCCTCGGCTACCTGATCTGCGCGCTGGTGGTGATTCCGCTGGCCACGCACGGCGTGACCGCCATTTCGCGCCTGCAGGCGTGGACGCAGCCGCTGTGGCTGGGCCTGATGATCCTGCCGTTCGTATTCGTCCTGCGCGAGGAACCGCAGGCGTTTGCCGGCATCGTTGGCTATGGCGCGGCCTTCGACTGGCAGTTGTTCGGCGCCGCGCTGACCGTCGGCATCGCCCTCATCACGCAGATGGGCGAGCAGGCCGACTACCTGCGTTTCATGCCGGCTCGCACGGCCGAAAACCGCCGCCGCTGGAACCTCGCCGTGCTGGCCGGCGGCACCGGCTGGGTATTCGTCGGCGTCGCCAAGATGCTGGGCGGCATGCTCCTCGCCTACCTGGCGATCACCCACGCCGTGCCGCTCGACCGGGCCGTCGACCCCAACCAGATGTACCTGGTCGGCTTCGAATATGTGTTTCCCCATCCGGGCTGGGCGGTGGCGGCCACAGCGGTTTTCGTCATCATCTCGCAGCTCAAGATTAACGTAACGAATGCCTATGCCGGCTCGCTGGCTTGGTCGAACTTCTTTGCGCGGCTGACCCACAGCCATCCGGGCCGCGTCGTCTGGATGGTGTTCAACACCCTGATCGCGCTGATGCTGATGGAGCTGAATGTCTTCCAGGCATTGAAACAGGTGCTGGGCCTCTATTCCAACGTCGCCATCGCCTGGATCATGGCGGTGGTCGCCGACCTCGTCATCAACAAGCCGCTCGGCCTCTCGCCGCCGGGCATCGAGTTCCGCCGCGCCTACCTGCACGACATCAACCCAGTCGGCGTCGGCGCGATGCTGCTCGCTTCGCTGCTGTCGATCGCCGCCTACCTCGGCCTGTTCGGGGCGGAGGCGCGCGCGCTGGCCTCCTTCATCGCCATCGGCACGGCTTTCGTCGCCACCCCCGTGCTGGCCTGGCTGACGGGCGGACGTTATTACCTGGCGCGGCTCCCGGAACCCCACACGGCCGGCGTGCAGCGCTGCACGATTTGCGAAAAAGACTACGAGGCCGAGGACATGGCGACCTGCCCGGCCTATGCTGGGACGATCTGCTCGCTGTGCTGCGCGCTCGACGCGCGCTGCCACGACCTGTGCAAGCCGCAAGCGCGCGCCGCCACGCAGTGGGGCGCCGCGCTGCGGCGCGTGTTGCCGCGTTCTGTCTGGCCCTACCTCAATGCCGGCCTTGGTCAATACCTGCTGCTGATGCTCGCCGTCGTGCCGCTGCTGGCCGGACTGCTCGGGCTGCTCTACCTGCACGAGGCACAACTGGAACCCGCCCAGGCGCCGCTGCTGCAAGCCCTCTATCTCAAACTGTTTGCCGCCTTGTTGCTGGTGGCGGGCATTTTCGCCTGGTGGCTGGTGCTGACGCTGAAAAGCCGCGAGACCGCGCAGGAGGAGTCGAACCGCCAGACCGCCCTGCTGATGCAGGAAATCGAGTCGCACCAACGCACCGACGCGGCCCTGCAACAGGCCAAGCAGGTCGCCGATTTCGCCAACCAGGCGAAGAGCCGCCATATCGGCGCGCTCTCGCACGAGTTGCGCACGCCGCTCAACAGCATCCTCGGTTACGCGCAGATTCTCGACGGCGATCCGGCTATTCCCGCACACCGGCGTCAGGCCGTCGCGGTGATTCGCCGCAGCGGCGAACATCTGCTGTCGCTGATCGAGGGCACACTCGATCTGGCGCGCATCGAGGGCGGACGGCTGACCCTGCAACCCAAGCCGATCGACTTCCGCGAGTTTTTGCAGCAGATTGTGCGCATGATCGAGGTGCAGGCGCGCGCCAAGGGCATCGACTTCCATTACCTGCCGGACGCGGCGCTTCCCGCGACGGTGCGCGCCGACGAGAAGCGCCTGCGCCAGATCCTGCTGAATATCCTCGGCAATGCGGTGAAATTCACCGCGCGTGGCGCAGTGAATTTCCGCGTGCGCCATGCGCGCGAGATGGCAACGTTCGAGATCGAGGACACCGGGCCGGGCATTCCCGCCGCCGAGATCGAGCATGTCTTCGAGCCCTTCGTGCGCGGCAGTACGGCGCAGGGCGCGGTGGGCGGCAGCGGCCTCGGCCTGACCATTTCGCGCATGCTGACGCAGGTGATGGGCGGTGAGCTCAATGTCGCTAGCACGCCCAATGTCGGCAGCCGCTTCGTCATCCGCCTCTACCTGCCGCAGACCGCCGACGCGCCGACGCTCACCCTGACGCACGCGCGGCGCATCGCTTATGCGGGCAAGCGCCGCCGCATCCTGATCGTGGACAATGAGGTGGTGGACCGCGAATTTCTGGTCAGCGTGCTGGCGCCGCTGGGCTTTGAACTCGATCAGGCCGCCTCCGGCCTCGAATGCCTGGAAGTGCTGCCGCGTTTCTCCCCCGACATCATCTTCATGGACCTGGCCATGCCCGGCATGGATGGCTGGGAAACCATCCGTGCCATCCGCCAAGGGCGCCTTTCCGCCGCACGCGTGGCCATCGTTTCCGCCAATGCCTTCGACAAGGGACTCGACAACGATCTAGGCATTGCCGGCGAGGATTTCATCACCAAGCCGGTGCGCATCGACGAACTACTCGACTGGCTCGGCCGCGCGCTCGGTCTCGACTGGCAGGTGGCCGCCGCTGCCGTCCCGCCAGCGCCGACTATTTCGCAGCAAACTGCCTGGCCGCCGCGCGCCGCGCTGGCCAAGCTCGCCGAGCAGGTCAAGGCGGGCTACATGCGCGGCGTGCATGCCGAACTCGATGCGCTGGACGCCGCCTATCCCGGTTCCGCCGCGGCGCTTGCGCAACTGCGCGAATTGGCGCGAAACTTCCGCATCGACGAAATGGCCGAATTGCTGAGGAAAATGAACGATGCCTGAACCCGCCGCCGATGTCGTCCTGATCGTGGACGACGTGCCGGAAAATCTTTCGGTGCTGCACGACGCCCTCGACGAGGCCGGCTACAAGGTGCTGGTCGCCACCAACGGCGAGTCGGCGCTGGCGCGGGCGCGCCAGGCGCTGCCCGACGTGATCCTGCTCGACGCCATCATGCCCGGCATCGACGGCTTTGAGGTCGCCCGCCGCCTCAAGGCCGACTTTTCGACCCAGCACATTCCGATTGTCTTCATGACCGGCCTGACCGAAACCGAGCATGTCGTCGCGGCCTTCGCGGCGGGCAGTTCCGATTACGTCACCAAGCCGATCCGCCCGCCCGAAGTGCTGGCGCGCATCGCCGCCCACCTGCGCACCGCGCGGCAGTTGCAGGAGGCGCGCACGCCCCCCGAAAACCTCGACGACGACACCCTGATGGTGCGCCTGACCAGCCTGTTCCGCCTCACCCCGCGCGAGGCCGAGGTGCTGTTCTGGGTCATCAAGGGCAAGACCAACAAGGACATCGGCGAGATCCTCGGCACCAGCCCGCGCACGGTGAACAAGCACCTGGAGCATGTGTTCGAAAAGCTCGGGGTCGAGACGCGTACTGCCGCCGCCAATATGGCGATGAGTCGCGTGGGCGGGGGCTAGGCTGGCGCTTCCGCCCCTTTGTCCGCTTGCATTTCGGCGCTGGGGTATGCGGGAAGCGGGCAATACCTCACAATTATTTTTCATCCGCTGGCGCTAGGCAATCTTGAGTCCCTCGTTCAGGCGCTTGCCGCGCTGGACAAGGCGGGGCGTCGACTTGGTCGCACGCTGCAGGCATAATCGGCGTATGTGTTTCTTTTATTACTATTGCAAAACCTTGAGGGGCAACGATGGTGCAAGCATTCGGGGACGGTCGTGAGTGAAAGCGAAGAAGGTGCCCGTAGCGGCATCGGCGACATTTTGCTGCCAGGTTTTGTGCTGTGGCGCGCGCAAGGCATTCTGGTCGACCTGAGCGCACTGGACTCGCACGAACTGTTCCAGACTTTCGTCGACCGTCTCTTCTCGTCCGGCGCGCGCTTTGTGGATATCGACTACCCGATGTTCGGCAAGCTCCTGTTTACCTGGGAAGCGAAGGATATCGAGCGCGAGCTGGAACGTTGCGAGCAGTCCGGCCGTCAGCCGCTGTTCCGTGTTGCCAGCGATATGGTGGCTTTCCCGGAAGCGCGGCGCGCTTTGTATCGCGGCATCAAGGTGCTGGAGGGAGGCAAGGCCGCCGAATACCTCTTCGAGCAGATTGTCGTCGACGAGGAAGAGGGCGTGCCGGGCAGCGGCCGGCGCGCCTATCTGGATTTCGATGAGTTCGTCGCCGAACTCTGGAATCGCGGCGTGCGTTTCGGCATCGATGCCGCAGTCGTGCGCGAGGCGATCGAAAAGGATGCCACCGGGCGCATCGTCATTGCCCACCAACTCGCCGCGGTGGAGGGTCACGATGCCAGTATCGAAGAACTGTCCGACCGCCTGCACCGCGACAACAAGCCCAAGCTCTTGCCGGACGGGCGCGTCGACCTCAAGCAGTTCGCCAACCGTTTTCCGCAGGTGACGTTGGGCACCCAACTCTTCAGAAAAATTCCTCGTGATTTGGGCGTGGTCGGATGGACCGTGCAGGGGCGCGAGCTTGCGCCGCCCAAGGTCAAGGATCTCGATATCGAGGCGATGGCTGGCCCCGGTACGCGCGTGGAGCGCACGCCCGCAGGAGAGTTCGTGGTTGCGATCCACGATGGCTTCCTCAGCGTCGAGTCCGCAACCGGCATGCTCTCGGTGGTCGACAAGATTGTCAACCGCGAAGGCGTTAGCGCGCGCACCACAGGCGATCTGAAACTGGACGGCGACGATTACGAGGAGCATGGCGAGGTCCAGGAAAAGCGCACCATCAACGGCCATAACATGACGTTCATGGCGGACGTGTTCGGCAATGCCAACTCCAATGGCGGGCACATCCACTTCAAGCGCAACCTGAGCGGCGGCAGCGCTTTCAGCCCCGGTGGGTCGGTGGCGGTGGAGGGGAAGGCGTCGCGTGCGGTGATCGATACCGGTAAGGGCGAGGTCAAGGTCAAGGATGCGGAAGGCTGCATGATCTTCGGTGGCTGCGTGCATATCGAGCGCGCCATCCTGTGCGACATCGTGGCCGATGAAGTGACCATCGGCGATGCGGAGGGGTGCGTGATCGCTGCCCGAAAGATTACCCTTGACCGTTGTGGCGCCCGCCGCAATGACGGAACCATGCTCAGTCTGTTGTTGCCCGACCGCGGACGGATGCGCAAGCGTTTGGGCGAGATCGCGCAGATGCGCGAGAAAGCGCAGCTCAAGCTGGAGGAGCGGCGTGCCGCCCAGCAGGCGCTGCTGGCACAGCCCGACCTGAAGTCCTATCTGACGATTCAACCCAAGCTCAAGTCGGGCGAAATGGTCATGAACGAGGGTCAGAAGGCGCAATGGCAGAAACTGCTGGATCGCGCTGCCGCGCCCTTGCGACAGATGGCCCAGTTGGGCAGCGAACTTAAGGCTGCTCAGGAAGCTGTCGAGGCGCTGGACAAGGAGCGGCACGAACTCGAAACGACCTATCGCCAGAGCTTGGCAGCGATTTCGTGCACCCTGGGCCAGATCCATGGTCATACCCAGGTCCGCATGCTGCGGGAGTCCGCGGACATGAAGCCTTTGCGCGGCCTGTCGCAGAAAGACCTGCGTGCGCGCCTGAGCGAGGGGGGCGGCGCAGCCGACGGACTGTTCGCGGATTCCGTGGGCAGCTTCGAGTGGCGTCCGGGCGAGGACAGTTAGCGCGCCGGCAGCATGGTCATGAGCCCCATGGAAGGGGCGGCTAGACCAGCGCCTCCTGCAGCAGCAGTGCGATGTGTTCCGCCTGGCGCGCGCTGCCCGCTAGATGCCGACGCAGACCAAGCGCATTTTACTCGTCGGCTTCCGCGCCGTCCTTGCGCGGCACGGTCTGCGGGTCGCAGATGATCTGGCGATAGATTTCAATGCGGTCGCCGGCACGCAAGGCGGCATCGAGCTTGACGAGTTTGCCGAAGACGCCGACTTTTTGCGCGTCGAGATCGATGTGGGGGAACTGTCTGAGGATGCCCGAGCGTTCGATGGCCTCGCGCACCGTGCTTTCGTCCGGCACCTCGATGGTCATCCAGATCTGGTTGCTGGGTTCGGAGTAGGCGATGCCGATCTGCATTTAAGCGGCCTCCGGCGAAATGTCGGCGCTGGCGGCGCGGCGCGCCTTGCGTGCGGTCAGCCGTGCATCGAGCACGCGCTTGCCGGCCAGCAGCAGGCCGAGGATCAGGAAGCCGCCGGGCGGCAGGATCATCATCAGCGCGCCGTTGAAGTTGGGGATGACGGTGGTTTCGAGGAAGGCGAAGCTCGGGCCCAATAAAAGACTCGCCTGCGCGAACAGCGTGCCGCTGCCGAACAGTTCGCGCACCAGGCCGATGACGACCAGCGCCAGCGTGAAGCCGAGGCCCATGAACAGGCCGTCGATGGCCGAGGCGAGCACGGGTTCCTTCGAGGCGAAGGATTCGGCGCGGCCGAGGATGGCGCAGTTCACCACGATCAGCGCGATGAACAGGCCGAGCACCTTGTACAGGTCGTGCAGCCAGGCGTTGAGCGAAAGGTCGACGAGCGTCACCAGCGTGGCGATGACGACGACGAAGACGGGAATGCGTACCGTCGGGCTGACGAAGTTGCGGATCAGCGAGACGAGGATGTTCGACACAACCAGCACAGCGGTGGTGGCCAGCCCCATGCCGAGGCCGTTGGTGCCGCTGGTGGTAACGGCCAGCGTCGGGCATAGCGCCAGCAGTTGGGCGAAGACGACGTTGTTGCTCCACAAGCCGTCCTTGACGAGTTCGCGCACGTTCATTTGAGAATCTCCTCACGATGGGCGGCGAAAAATTCGAGTCCGCTCTTCACGGCCTTGACCACGGCGCGCGGTGTGATGGTGGCGCCGGCAAACTGGTCGAAGATGCCGCCGTCTTTTTTCACGCCCCATTTCTCGGGCGGCGGATCGGTCAGGGATTTGCCATCGAAATCGAGGATCCACTTAGCTTTGGCGATTTCGATCTTGTCGCCGAGGCCCGGCGTTTCGGCATGCTTGACGACGCGCGCACCGAGCAGGCGGCCGTCCATGTCGACGCCCATCAGCACGACGATATCGGCCGCATAGCCGCGTTGGGCCATCTGGAAGACGACGCCGGTGACTTTGCCTGCCTTGCGGGCGCGGTAAACCGTCACTGGCGCCGTCCCGCCGGCGTCGACTTTTGCCGTATCGGCCAGCAAATCGTTGTCGCTGCTGCCGGCGGGCAGCACCTGGGCCAGCGAGGCGGCGAGGTCGGCGGCTTCGGCCTGGGCGATGCCTTCGCGCGTCAGGTTGTTGCCGACGACGAGGGCGGCGGCACAGAGCATGGCTACCGCGCCGAGCGATAGGCCCTGGTAGGAAATCTTGTCGCGCAGGCTGTCGAGGGTCAGGTTCATGATTCGGGCGTCTCCAGCGGTTTGCCCTTGCGGTCTCGGCCGTAGATGCGTGGCTTGACGAGACGGTCGATGACGGGCGTTAGCGCATTCATCAGCAATACGGCGAAGGCGACGCCTTCCGGGTAGCCCCCGTAGGTGCGGATCACCCAGGTGAGCAGGCCGCAACCGAGGCCGAAGATCAACTGACCAAGGCGCGTGTTCGGCGAGGTGACGTAGTCGGTGGCAATGAAGAAGGCGCCGAGCATCGCCGCGCCCGAGAGCAGATGGGGGCCGACGGCGAGGTAGCGCGCCGGATCGACGGCATGCGCGATCAGGGCGGGGATGGCGATGCCGATCAACATGGCGGCGGGGATGTGCCAGGTGATGACGCGCAGCCAGATCAGCGCGATGCCGCCCGCCGCGATCAGCAGCGCCGAGGTTTCGCCGAGGCTGCCGGCGCGGTTGCCGACAAAGGAAGTCGCCGGGGCATGGCCGAGCGCCTGCACCAGATCGATGCCGCGCGACAGCTCGGTCTTGGTAAAACCGAGCAGCGAGGCGCTGGCGACGGCATCCAGGTTCGGGATGCCGGCCAGCGTGATTTGCAGGCCCTGGACGAAATCCGGCGCGCCGCTGCTGCCCATCGGCAGCGGTGCGACCCATTGCGTCATGGCGACCGGGAAGGAAATCAGCAGCGCAACGCGCGCCACCATCGCCGGGTTGAAGAGATTCTGGCCGAGACCGCCGAACATCTGCTTGGCGATGACGGTTGCGAACAGGCCGCCGATGGCGCCGATCCACCACGGGGCCCAGGGCGGCAGCGAGAGCGCCAGCAGCCAGCCGGTCAGCACGGCCGAACCGTCCAGCAATACTGGCAAGGCGCGGCGCTGCATCAGCCGCAGGCAGAAGGCTTCGCCGAGCAACGAAAACAGCAGGGTGACGACCCACAGATGCACCGATGGCCAGCCGTAAAGCCAGAAGCCATAGAGCGTGGCCGGTGCCAGTGCCAGCATGACCTTGCCCATCACCCATGTCACGCGGTTGCCGCCGTGGGCATGCGGCGAGGCGAGGGGGGCCGTCGCAACGAAGCCGGTCATGAGGTCACCTCTGTTGTATCCGTCGATACTGTTGCTGTTGCGGCGGCTGCTTTTTCAGCCGCCTTTTGCGCCATGCGTTCGGCCTTGCGGCGCGCGGCGGCTTCGGCCTTCTCGCGGGTGTCGCGTTCGATGCGTTCGGCGCGCGCCGTGGCGAGGCGTTTGGCGGCCTCGTTGCGCAACTGCGTGCGGCCCTGTGCGGCGAGTTCGCCCTTGGCATGGTTGAAATACTGCACCAGCGGGATGCGCGAGGGGCAGACGAAGCTGCAACAGCCGCAGGCGATGCAGTCCTTGAGACCGAGGTCGACCGCGCCGTTCAGGTCGCTGACACCGATGCGCGCCGACATTTCGAGCGGCTGCAGGCCGACCGGGCAGGCGCCGATGCACGAGGAGCAGCGGATGCAGGGGCCGGGATCGGTTGCTGCGGCCTCGGCGGCGGTGAGGGCGAGGATGCCGCTGGTGCCCTTGACGACAGGCACATTCGCCTGCGGCAGCAGGCTGCCCATCATCGGGCCGCCCATGACGAGCCGCGCGGGTGTTTCCTTGAGTCCGGCAAAATTCAGGACATCCTCGACCAGCGCGCCGATCGGCACGCGGATGTTGCCGGGGAAGGCGATGGCGCCGCCATTGACGGTGAGGATGCGCTCGACCAGCGGACGGCCATGATGCAGCGCTTCATGCACCGCCCAGGCGGTGCCGACGTTATGCACCAGGGCGCCGAGGTCGGTGGTGCGGCCGTCGGCCGGCACTTCCTGGCCGGTGAGGGTCGAAAACAGGTGTTTCTCGGAGCCCATCGGGTAGCGCGCCGGCACCGGGCAGACCGCGATTTCAGCAATGCCGCGCGCGGCGGCCGCCATGGCGGCAATGGCCTCCGGTTTGTTGTCCTCAATGCCGACCAGCGCTTGCTTTGCCCCGGTGGCGATCAGCATGAGGCGGATGCCGCTGACGATCTCGGTCGCGCAGTCGCGCATCAGGCGGTCGTCGCAGGAAAGATAGGGTTCGCACTCGCCGCCGTTCATGATCAGCGTGTGGATCTTGGAACGCAGGCCGAGGCCGAGCTTCAGCGCCGAGGGGAAGGTGGCGCCGCCGAGGCCGACGATGCCCGCCGCGGCGATGTGCTTGGCAATTTCCTGCGGTGTCAGCGCGAAGGGATCGAAGCCCGTGTCTGCCTCGATCCAGCAATCCGCACCGTCGGCTTCGATGGTGATGGCCGGGCAGGGCAGGCCGGACGGATGCGGCGCGGTGATGTCGCCGATGGCGGTGACGGTGCCTGAGGTCGGTGCATGGATCGCCGCCGAGGTGGCGCCCTGCGCTTCGGCGAGCAACTGGCCCTTGAGGACTTGCTGACCGACCAGCACGATAGGCCGCGCGGCGGCGCCGATATGCTGCTGGAGCGGCACGAAGAGATGCTTCGGCAGCGGCAGAACCCGCACGGGCGCGTCGGCTGCCGGCCGCTTGTGCTCGTCGGGATGAACGCCCCAGTGGCTGGGTTCGATCAGTGCGAGGAATTTTTCCATCAGGCCCATGCGCCAGCTCCTTGGCTTGGTTTGGGCCACACCCAGTGCTGCAAGGTCTGCGGCACCGGCGTCATGGTGATCGCGCCGGTGGGGCAGCGGTCGACACAGGCTTCGCAGCCGGTGCAGGCTTCGCGCATCACGGCGTGAATCTGCTTGGCGGCGCCGACGATGGCGTCGGTCGGGCAGTCTTTCAGGCAGCGGCAGCAGCCGATGCAGATTTCCTCCTGCACGGCGGCGATTTTCGGGCCTTCGTCGGTGACGCCGGAGAGATCGACACTGACGCCGAGCTTGGCGGCGAGTGCCTGGATCAGTGCCTTGCCGCCGGGCGGGCAGACGGTCGGGCTGGCCTTGCCATCGGCCAGCGCGGCGGCAGCACCGCTACAGCCCGGAAAGCCGCACTGGCCGCAGTTGGTGCCGGGCATCAGCGCTTCGAGTTCGGCAACGCGGGCATCGGTTTCCACCGCGAATTTCTTCGCGGCAAGGCCGAGGCCAAAGCCCAGAACAAGACCGAGCAGGGAGAGGGAAAGGATGGCGGCGATCATTTGAAATTCAGTCCTGAGAAACCCATGAAGGCGAGGGCGAGCAAACTGGCGAGGACAAAACCGATCGGCGCGCCGACTAAGGCGGCGGGTACGCGCGCCAGCGCGAGGCGTTCGCGCAGACCGGCGAAGATCAGCAGCACCAAGGTAAAGCCGACGGCCGAGCCGAAGCCGGCCAGCAGGCTATGCACGAAGCTGCTTTTCTCCTGAACGTTGATCAGGGCTAGGCCGAGCACTGCGCAGTTGGTGGTGATCAGCGGCAGGTAGATGCCGAGCGCCTGATACAACTCTGGGCTGGATTTCTTGACGACCATCTCGACGAACTGCACGGTGGCGGCGATGACGAGGATGAAGGTAAGGATGCGCAGGTAGCCGAGGTCGAAAGGGATCAGCAGCCAGTTTTCGAGGATCCAGGTGGCGCCGCAGGCGAGCGTGATGACGAAGGTCGTCGCCATGCCCATGCCTAGCGCGCTGTCGATGCTCTTCGACACGCCCATGAACGGGCACAAGCCGAGAAACTTGATCAGCACCACGTTGTTCACCAGCGCGGTGGTTACCAGCAGTATGAGAAATTCACCCATTGATTCACTTAGCCTCCGCTTCTCCATAGGCAGAAACTGTGCCAACCGGTTTTTGTCGTGCGCCAGAATGGTGCAACCGCCCGAGAACACAGGATTTATGACCATTTCGCACCATTGTCATGCTTGCGACACGATGGAAGAAATACGACAAACAGGAATGGGCTAAACTTCACGAGCTTAATGTAGCCGTGCATGGTTTGCCTTTATCCCGTCCAACGTGTCCCGCTCATACGACCATCTCACCCGCGAACAACTGCTGGAAATCCTCCGGCGCCGCGATCTCGACGCGCCTTACGGGCTGGTATGGGAGCGCGACGAAATCGAACCGGAAGCGGCAATCAATCGCGATTACGTCGGCCTGCGACTCGATCCCGCGCTTTCCTGCGGCGACGCGCCGTGGCGCAACCTCGTTATCGAGGGCGATAACTGGGATGCCCTGCGCGCACTGGCCGCTACGCACAAGGGGCAGGTGAAACTGATCTACATCGACCCGCCCTACAACACCGGGCGGCGCGATTTCGTCTACAACGACCGTTATTTCGACAAGACCAACCGCTACCGCCACTCCACCTGGCTCGAATTCATGCACAAGCGCCTGATGTTGGCGCGCGAACTGCTGGCCCCCGAAGGCGCGATCTTCGTTTCCATCGACGACAACGAATTGTTCAACCTCGGCCTGCTGATGAACAAGGTGTTCGGCGAGGCGAGCTTCATCGCCAACTGTATCTGGCAGAAGCGCTATTCGCGCGAAAACCGTGAGGCGATTGGCGATGCCCACGAATACCTGCTGGTGTATTCACCGAACCCTGAACTGTTTAAGGTGCGACGGGGGAAAATTCCACTGGCACAGAAGCAGCTATCGCTTTACAAGAATCCGAATAATGATCCGCGTGGCCCGTGGCAAAGCGTTTCTCTCACGGCCCAAGGATGGCGACCCAATCAGATGTACGAAATTATGGCCCCCAATGGAAATCGACATCGGCCGCCAGAAGGGACATGCTGGAAAGTCATCGAAGCGGAATATCAACGTCTCGTCGCTGATAACCGTATCTGGTTTGGTAAAGACGGCAAAGGTGTTCCTCGCAGAATGCACTTTCTTTCTGACGCGGAGGGAATCGTTCCCTGGACATGGTGGCCTCACGAGGAGGTCGGCCACACCGATGAGGCGAAGAAGGACATTCAGGCGATTTTCGGCACACAGACCGCCTTCGATACGCCCAAGCCCTTGCGTCTGATGGAGCGCGTCTTGCGCATTGCCTCTCGTCCCGGCGATCTTGTGCTGGATTTCTTCGCCGGTTCGGGCACGTTCGGGCAGGCGGTGATGCAGCTCAATGCCGAGGACGGCGGCGCGCGGCGCTTCATTCTGGTTTCCAACCGCGAGGCGACGGCAGAGGAGCCGGACAAAAACCTCTGCCGCGACATCTGTGCCGAGCGCTTGCGCCGCTACATTGAAAAAGTCGGCGCTGGCGAGACGGCGACAGCAGCGGGGTTTGCCTACGCCGTGGCCGAACGCCTGCCGCGCCACCGCATGGTTGAGAAGCTGGCCGACGCGCTGGTCTGGTCGTTCGCGCAACTGGCGCACGACCACCCGCTGACGCTGTTCGTCCGCCCACTGGCGCATTCCGTGCGCGGCGACCATTTGCTGCTCTACGCCCACGGTGCCGGCCTACGCGCCACGAACGCGGTGGAAAAGGCGCTGGCCGATCACGCCGGTCCGGCGACGCTCTACACCTGGTCGCCGGAGCAATACGCCGACCTGCCAAGTCGCGTGGTCGTGACGGTGCCCGACGCCCTGCTGGCCGCTTTCCGGCGTGGCGCGGCGGGGGCGGCACGGGTCGTGGCGCGGGCGAACGAAGCGCCGCCGGAAAACCCGGCGGGCGGGTTATGATCGCGCCATGAGCGAAATCTTCCGCGCCTTCGGATTGGTCTTTGTGATTTTCTCGGACGACCATCCGCCGCCACATGTGCATGTGTCGGGGCCGGGCTGGGGCATGAAGATCGTGTTATCCGATCCGCCCGACCTGGTTTCCATCGAGGGCAGGGCAACACGCCCGGAAGCGCGCAAGGCATTGAAATTGGCCCGTGAAAACCTGGATCGACTGTTGGAAGCGTGGGAGAACATTCATGACCGACTGGACTGACGAAATTCTGGACCGAAGTTTCGAGGCGGCAAAAGCGCGCGGGCGCGAGGAAGCCCAGGCGCCGCGCGCCACTTCTGCCCGCTACGTCCGTTCGCGCGGGCGCATCGTTGTCGAACTAAACAATGGCTGTACTTTCGCCTTCCCCGCCCGCAAGGTGCAGGGACTGGCGGACGCCACGGCAGCGGAGCTTGCCGAAATCGAGCTGCTCGGCGGCGGCTATGGCCTGCACTGGCCGCGTCCCAATGCCAGCTTGACCGTCGAGGGTGCGCTGGCCGGGGTTTTCGGCAGCCGCAAGTGGATGGAACGCCTTGCCGCCAGCGACGGCAAGAAGGGCGAAGGCTCGCGGAAAACCCGGCACGCTGCGGCCTGACGCTCATCCCATGCGCATTCTGCCCCTGCCGTTCCAGAACGACCATATCGCTGCGCTGGTCGCACGCTTCGACGCGACGCGCGAAATCTACGCACGGCTTGGGCCGGAGGCCGCCCCCGAGGAGCGCCGCCGCGCACGCGAAGCGGCGGCCTGCGTGCTGCTCAACGCACCCACCGGCAGCGGCAAGACGCTGATCGCCATCGAGACGCTGACGGCTTTCGCCGAACGCGACGACGTGATCTGGTTCTGGTTCGCGCCCTTCGCCGGGCTGGTGCGGCAGGCGGCGCAGGTTTTGCAGACGCAGTCGCCGCGCCTTGCGGTGCGTGCGCTCGACCGCGACCGCACGCCGGACAAACTGGTGCCCGGCGCGGTGTATGTGCTGACTTGGCAGACGGTGGCGGCGAAGAGCGCCGATTCGAGGCTAGCCCGCCAGACTGGCGATGCCGGCCTGTCGATCGATGCGCTGATCGCCGCCGTGCGGCAACTTGGCTACCGCGTCGGCGCGGTGGTGGACGAGGCGCACCACGGCTTTGTCAAGGCGAAGGAAGCGCATCGGTTTTTCCACGAAACGCTGGCGCCCGACTACGCGCTCCTGATGACCGCGACGCCACGCGACACGGATGTTGCGAAGTTTTCCGAGTTATCCGGGTATCACGTCGGTAGCCCGGATGAGTGGGCGACGATTGCGCGACGCGAGGGCGTGGCTGCCGGCATCCTGAAAAAGGGCGTCAAGGCAGCGCGCTTCATTGCTCGCAACGGCGACGATGCGCAATTGTTGGATTTCGAGGAGATCGCACTATCGGAGGCGGCGGCGATGCACCGCCGCATCGGCAAGACGCTGGCGGCCAACGGCATCGGCCTGACGCCGCTGATGCTGGTGCAGGTGCCGGATGGCAAGGCGGCCATCGAGAAGGCGCGACGTTACCTGATCGACGTGCTGAAGTTCCGCGAAGAGGCGGTGCGCGTCCATACCGCCGACGAACCGGATGCGAATCTGCTAGCGTTGGCGCACGATCCTGCCGTCGAGGTGCTGCTGTTCAAAATGGCGGTGGCGCTCGGCTTCGACGCACCGCGCGCTTTCGTGCTCGCCGCCTTGCGCGGCGCACGCGACCCGGCTTTCGGCGTGCAGGTGGTCGGCCGGCTGATGCGTGTGCCGGCGTCCTTGCAAGGCCGGTTGGAGCGACTGCCGCCCGAACTGGGTTTCGGCTACGTTTATCTCGCCAACAGCGAAGCGCAGGAGGGGCTGACGCTGGCGGCCGACCGCATCAACCGTGTCGACACGCGGCTGGCAACGGAAGCGCAGACGGCGCAAACGGTGGTGACGGTGTTCGCCGACGGGGCGCAGGTGCAGGTGCTGCGCGCGGGCGAAAACCTGTCGCTGCTGCCGCCTTCTACGATTGCGATTGCGGAAACTGAAATCGCGCCACAGGCGCCGCGAACCGGCGACACCGCACCACTCTTTGCCGATTTCACGCCGACCGACTTGTTGCATGGCGCCGACATGGATGACTCGCTACTGGTGCGGGATTTTGTGACAGATGCAAAGCGCCAGAATATCTACCCTCTGCGCATCGGCGCACCGACGAGTTTCCTTACCGAATTTCTGCCCGAACGTCCCGACGACTTCGACGAACGCTTTGCCCTGCATGTCGATTTCACGCCGGTGCTGGCCGACCGCGACCGGGCGCGAGCACAACTGGTCGAGCGCACGGTCGACCTCTTCGCCGCGACCACACCCGAGGACACAGACATCTGGGCGCGTATGTCGGTCGAGGCCATCGCCCTGAAGGCACAGCAGATCGCCTTCGCCTTCGAGGGCATCGACCGGCGGGCGTTCTGGTTCGCGCTCCGGGAACGTCTGGCCGAAACGCTCGAAAAGCGCGGCCACGAACTGCCCGACGACGAGAGCCTGAGTCAGCAACTGGAGTTGCTGTTGGTGCGTCATCCCGATCTGCTCAGGAAGGCATGGAAGGCTTGTCGCGCCAGAAGCATCGAAACCCTGCCGGCGCATTTGGCGCCGACGCTCGTGGCAGACTGGCCGCTGGAACCGGCGGCGCGTAGCGTCCATGGCGTGTTTCCGGATGATCTGAATCGCGACGAACGCGCCTTTGCCGAACTTCTCGATACGGCGCCGGAAGTGCGCTGGTGGCACCGCAACCCCGGCAATTCGCCGCAGACGATCCGGCTCTACAGTTGGGCCGATGGGCGTGGCTTCTGGCCGGATTTTGCCGTCGTTGTCGAGGGACGTACCGTGGGTGACGGGATCGCGCTGATCGAAGTGAAGGGCGAGCATTTGCAGGATTACGACCGAGCCAAGGCCGCCGCGCGGCACCCCGTTTATGGTCGTGTTTTCATGGTCGGCAAGCGCAAGGGCAGCGAGGGATTCCGCTTCTGGCGGCTGACCGAGCAAGACGAACTGGTCGATGACGGCCCATTCGAGGCGGCCAGACTCCGCTACAACTGATTGTTTTGCCCTGCGCCAGATTGGTGCAAGGCCACGCCAGTCCGCACTGAAGCGGGACTTTCTGATGGTGTGCGCTTATGGTGCGGCGAGTGTCTGACTCGCGACATTCGGGTCGCAAACCCTACAAACAGGGCGTCTGCAGCGGTTTTTGCGCCGTCCTGCCAGCGTCGCTTTTTTGTGGCACGGATTGTGCAGACAGAGGGCTATACCCTACTATTACTTTTCGAACGAAGTCGCCATGAGCCAATGCAAGAAAGTCCCGCCGGTGAATGAACTGTCCGACATACCGCCGAATGTGTTTCGCGAAGCGGTCGCGCAAGCGGACATCGCGATCTCGATCACCGACCTCAAAGCGAATATCCTCTATGTCAATCCGGCGTTCGAGCGGGCAACGGGTTACGCTGCATCCGAGGTGGTGGGCCGCAACCAGTCTTTGCTCTCGGCCAAGGCGACGCCGCCGGCGGTTTATGCGATCTTATGGAAGACCATCGGTACGGGGGCGCCCTGGAGCGGTCGGCTGGTCAACCGCCGCAAGGATGGCAGCGACTATCTGGCGGAATTGTTGATTACGCCGGTGCTCGATGCCGAGGGCAAGGTGGGGAGCTATCTGGGCATCCACCGCGATGTCAGCGAAGTGAATCGCCTCGAATGCCAGGTCAATAACCAGAAGGCGTTGATCGAATCGGTGGTCGACTCCGCACCGGTCGCCATTGCCCTGCTGGATGGCGAGGATTGCGTGGTACTCGACAACCACGCGTACAAGAAACTGATGGGCGATTTGGGTATGGTCGAGCCGGCCAGCGTGATTCTCGATGCCGTGCGCGCCGAATTGGGCCACGGCCTGGGTCCGGCGCACGATGGTCGTCAGGCTTTTGCCGATCGCGAGATTCGCATCGAAAACGTGGGGCGTAAGGGCGCGCGTTGGTTTTCCTGCACGGGGACCTGGGTCAAAAGCGTTGCGGAGGATGCCGATGCCTTCTTTGCTCATCAGGACAGCATTTACCTGCTGCTGATCGCCAAGGAGATTACCCAGCAGCGCGTCCAGCAGGAGAAAGCACGCATGGCCGCGCTGCAGGCGATGATGTCGGAAGAAAATCGCATCAGCGGTTTGCGCGAAGGTCTTTCGGCCGCCTTGTTCCAGATGGAGGGGCCGCTCAACTTGTTGGCTTCGGTGGTGGCGATGCAGTCGCGCCGCGGCCAAAATGATCCCACCCTGACGGCGCTCACGGAGGTGCTGCGCTCCGGCAACGAAGCACTCGAAAGTCTGCGGCGGGTCATTCCCGAGCCAAGCAGCGAAGCCGTGACCGCCACCAACCTCAACGAGGTGTTGCGCGATGTGCTCGATCTCTGCACGGGGCGCCTGCTGGCGGCGGGTATCCGTGTGAATTGGCAGCCGCAGACGGTGCTGCCGTCGATCCATGGCTATCCGATCCGTTTGCGTGCGATGTTCAAAGCCTTGGTCGACAACGCGCTGGAGGCGATGAATACCAAGGGCTGGCCGCATCGCGAACTGGCGGTGACGACGCGCAGCCTGCTCGGCAGTGTGGAAGTGCAGATCGAAGACAGCGGTCCGGGCATCGTACCCGAACTGCACTTGAAGGCATTCGAGCCTTTCTTCACGACAAAAAATCAGCATCAGCACGCGGGGACGGGGCTTTCCATGGCGCAGCAGGTGGCGGTGGATCATGGCGGCACGATCGAGATCGATCCGGCGGTCGGTCCGGGATGTCGCCTGCGTGCGGTATTGCCGACCCGTCCGGGGAGCGATCGCACATGACCTCACCTTCATTCCTGTTGCCGGCAACTTCCGGGGCATGCCCGACCTGCCGCACGGAGGTCGATACGATCTATCGCGTCAGCGAAGTACTGTCGCGCTCGCTCGACTACCGCCAGACATTGCGCGATGTTCTCGATGTGCTGGCCGGTGCCGGACTAAGCCGTGGCATGGTCAGCGTGGTCGAGACCGATACGGGCGACCTGACGGTGAATGCCATTCATGGGCACGATGCCGCCGCATTTACGCCGGTGCGTTACCAGGCCGGCGAGGGGGTGTTGGGGCAGGTATTCGACAGCGGCGAAACCATCGTTATCGACAATCTAGGCCGCGATCCGCGCTTTCTCAACCGTCTGGGTATCTACGATGCCGGCTTGCCCTTCATCGCCGCACCGATTTCCGCTGCCGGCCGCCACCTGGGCGTGCTCGCGGTGCAGCCGGACATGCCGGAAACAAGCCACCTCAAGGAACAGGCGCGTTTCGTCGAGATGATCGCCAACCTGATCGGCCAAAGCGTGCGGCTGGCGCTCGACGTCGAGCAGGAGAAACAGACGCTGGCCGAAGAGCGCGACAGCCTGCGCCGCACGGTGCGCGGCAAGTTCGGTTTCGACAACATCATCGGCCGTTCGCCGAAAATGCGGCGCGTGTTCGATCAGGTGCGCATGGTGGCGAAATGGAACACCACCGTGCTGATTCGCGGTGAAACCGGTACCGGCAAGGAATTGATCGCCAACGCCATTCACTACAACTCGCCGCGTTCGCGCGGCGCCTATGTGCGTCTCAACTGTGCGACCTTGCCCGAGAACCTGCTGGAGTCCGAACTGTTCGGGCATGAAAAGGGTTCCTTCACCGGCGCGGTAGGGGCGCGCAAGGGGCGTTTCGAGTCGGCCGATGGCGGCACGCTGTTCCTCGATGAGATCGGCGAAATTTCGTCGGCCTTCCAGGCCAAGCTGCTGCGCGTGTTGCAGGAGGGCGAGTTCGAACGGGTGGGCGGTTCGCGCACCATCAAGGTCGATGTGCGCGTCATCGCCGCGACCCATCGCGATCTGGAGGCGGCGGTCGATGCCGGAGATTTCCGCGAAGACTTGTTCTATCGTCTTAACGTCATGCCGATTACGCTGCCGGCCTTGCGCGAGCGTACCGAGGATGTGCCCGAACTGGCGCGCTTCCTGATCGGTCGCGTGGCCGAGCAGCAGGGCCGCACGCTGACGCTGCAGGAATCCGCGATCCGGCGCCTGACGCAATACGCTTGGCCGGGCAATGTGCGCGAGCTGGAAAACTGTCTGGAGCGCGCCGCCGTGATGAGCGAGGCCGGGCAAATCGGTGCCGATCTGATCCTGCTGGACCGATTCCGCCAGAGTCCGCCGAGCGTGGGGACTAGCGGGCGGGAAACCGCCGTCCTGCCCGCGTCGACTTTTTCGGAACCCATGTCGCCAGGCAACTCGGGCAATTTGGGCGAGACGAATGAGATGGACGAACGTGGGCGGGTGATCGCCGCGCTGGAACAGGCCGGCTGGGTGCAGGCCAAGGCGGCACGGCTGTTGGGCATGACCCCGCGGCAGATCGCCTATCGAATTCAAATCCTCAATATTCAGGTCAAGCAGTTCTGAAGTAGAGCCGACATTGAGCTGTAACAAATCAGACGATCTGCGTGCGTGTATGCTGGCCGCGCTTTTAAATGCGGCATATCGCTGCGTAGCTTTATCGAGACGGCCAAGACCGATCACCTCGTGTTCAAGCAGGAAATCTACCGGGTGTTCATCGACCGCTCCGACAAGACGGAAAGCGATTTCGCCAGCCACAAGGGCTGTTGCCTCGGCAAGTGGTACTACGAGGGCGATGGCAGGGTCTGCTTCTCGAAGTTGCCGGGCTATGCCGAGATCAAGCCGCCGCACATGCGTGTGCATGAGTATGGCCGCGCTGCCGTGGCGGCCTACCATGCCGGCGACATCGCCACCGGTGTCAAGGAGCTGAGACGCATGGAGCAGGCCAGCATGGAGGTGCTGAACTTCCTCGAAAACATGGCTACCTCCGGCGAGAGCGATCCTTCCGTGTTGTGCGTCGGAGAGTTGTTGCGCTGAAAGTAAGTTGCAACAGGTCGGGCGCGCCCCCTGATCATTCTCTCAATTGCAGTTGTTGTGCAGCTTCCACTTTTCCTCGTGGCCCATGGCGACCGCGAAGGCCGGCGGCTTGCAGCGATCGGCGTCCGCAGTTGGCGGCGCAACATACGGATGCGCCATGACGGGCCTGGAGGCCAGCGCTTCGGCAGCCGGGAAGAACTGCGAGGAGACGATGCCGATCGCGGCGACGAAAGCCGCAACGACCGCCGTCCCGCCAGCGCCGACTTTCTGGCTCGGGTGCGGCACGAAGACCTCGCAACTGCCGCCGGCGCAGTGCTGCGCCCGTTGGCGTGTCAGGAGGTTGTAGAGCTTGCAGCCGATGCAGATGCCAAAGGCGCATTCGAAGAACATCAGCAGCAGGCAGGCGCTACAGATCAGCATGTTGATCGGGCCGATGACGTTGTTGATCACGATCAGCCAGAGCATGGCGATGGCCAACGCCCAGCCGATGGCCCAGGCGAAACGCTTTTGCGGGGCGCCGACCCATTCCGGCGTCTGTCCGCGCACGGCAAAACGCGCCGCAATCATGCTCGGCGACCAGCGCGGATTGAGGAACAGGCGGATCGTGAAATCGATCAGGAAGGCGATCACGAAAATCTTGGTGGGCCGAAAATTGCCGACGAACCATGCGCTGGCAAACGTCATGAAGGCAAACAGGAAGAGGATGCCGGCAGCGGCCCGTACCTCGCGTTCGTTCAATACCGGCACGTCGTAGCCGGGGATGGTTTCGCCAAACTGAAAGATCTTGCTCATGCTTTTTCCTGTGGTGATTGAATAGGGTAGGGCGTAATTCAACGCAAAGCCGCAATTGTTGTGTTGCCAGCGCCGACTTTATTGCATCCCGCCAGATTGATAGGGTACGTTACAAGGCATTGTGACTCACCGGGAGGATATAAGTTTCATCCATAGATAGCCGTCTGTGCCAGTTTCTGGCTGCACATGGACGAACGGGCGATGCCGCGCTGAATGTCGGCGTTGGCGCCACAGCGGCCTGTGGCGATTGTGCGATTTGCGACAAACATCATGTTGGGTCTCTATGAATCAATAAGTTAGAAGCTGGCACCGACTTTGCTGTAGGGAAGGTACTCACCATTCGCGGAGACGCATCGTGGACCTTCCTACCATTCAGACCAGAGAGACCAGCGGTTGCAGCGCCGGCAGCTGTGGATCAAGTGCGGTGCAGATGTCCGGCCTATCGGACGATATCCGTCGCCGTGTACAGGACCATCCCTGTTATTCCGAAGAAGCGCACCACCATTTCGCGCGCATGCACGCGGCCGTGGCGCCGGCCTGCAACATCCAGTGCCATTACTGCAACCGCAAATACGACTGCGCCAACGAGTCGCGTCCGGGCGTCGTTTCGGAACTGCTGACGTCCGAGCAGGCGATCAAGAAGACGCTGGCTGTCGCGGCGGCGATTCCGCAAATGTCGGTGTTGGGCATTGCTGGCCCCGGCGACCCCCTCGCCAACCCCGAGCGCACCTTTGCGACCTTCCGCGCACTCGCCGAAAAAGCCCCGGACATCAAGCTGTGCGTGTCGACCAACGGCCTGGCGCTGCCCGAGCATGTCGAGGAACTGGCCAAGCACAACATCGACCATGTGACGATCACGATCAACTGCATCGACCCCGAGGTCGGTGCGCAGATCTACCCGTGGGTCTTCTGGAAGAACAAGCGCATCTTCGGCAAGGAAGCGGCGGCGATCCTGATCGAACAGCAGCAGAAGGGCCTCGAAATGCTGGTCGCCAAGGGGGTGCTGGTCAAGGTCAATTCGGTGATGATTCCCGGCGTCAATGACGAGCATCTCAAGGAAGTCTCGAAAGTCGTCAAGGCCAAGGGCGCCTTCCTGCACAACGTCATGCCGCTGATCGCCGAAGCCGAGCATGGCACCTTCTACGGCGTGATGGGGCAGCGCAGTCCGTCGCCCGAGGAACTCAAGAACCTTCAGGACGCCTGCGAAGGCGACATGAACATGATGCGCCACTGCCGCCAGTGCCGTGCCGACGCGGTCGGCCTGCTCGGCGAGGATCGCGGGGCAGAGTTCACCATGGACAAGGTCGAGGCGATGAACTTCAACGATGAATTTCTGGCCGAGGCACTCGCCAAGCGCGTCGCCCTGCGCGAGAAAGTCGCCGCCGAGCGCGAGGCGAAGCATGCCAAGGCGCATGCGCCGAAGTTGCAACCGGCCGTGATTACCCTGCATCGGCCTGCGCAAAAGTCGGCGCTGGCAGGACGGCCTGTGCTGATGGCAGTAGCCGCGAAGAGCGGCCTGATCAACGAACACTTCGGCCATGCGCGCGAGTTCCTCGTCTATGAAGTCACGGCAGACGCTGCCAAGCTGATCGGCCATCGCAAGACCGAGTTGTATTGCAGCGGCGACGATACCTGCGGCGAGGGCGAGGATGTTCTGGCCAAGACCATCCGCGCCTTGCATGGTTGCGAGGTGGTGCTGTGCGCCAAGATCGGTTACGAGCCTTGGGGTCGCCTCGAAGCTGCCGGCATCCAGCCGAACGGAGAGCACCCGATGGAAGAGATCGAATCGGCCTGCATGGCAGTCTGGAACGAGATGTTGAAGGCCGGCAAGCTGGCCCCGAAAACAGAATCGAAGGTGGCGTGATGGCACTCGAAATCATTGAAAGCTGCGTGAATTGCTGGGCCTGCGAACCGCTCTGCCCGAGCAAAGCGATCTTCGAGGCCAAGCCCCATTTTTTGATCGATGCGGACAAATGCACCGAGTGTCTCGGCGATTTTGCCGATCCGCAGTGCGCCACGATCTGTCCGATCGAGGGTGCCATCGTCAATGAGTTGAACGAACCGCTCAACCCGGCCGGCTCGCTCACCGGCATTCCGCCTGCCCGCTGGGCGCAGGTGCAACGCGAAATCTCCGCAAGGTAATCCGATTATGGCGACCATCACCTTTTACGAAAAATCCGGTTGCTCCGGCAATGCGCGCCAAAAGGCGCTGTTGGAGGCGGCCGGGCATACCGTCGAGGCGCGTGATCTGCGCAAGACGCCGTGGACGCGCACCCGATTGCGCGATTTTCTCTATGCCTTGCCCATCTCGGAGTGGTTTAACCGCAATGCGCCGGCCATCAAGTCAGGGGAGATTGTCCCCGAGGAACTGGATGAGGTTACGGCTTTGGGGCTGCTCGTCAATTATCCATTGTTGGTTCGTCGCCCCTTGATGGAGGTAGGTGCCGAGCGCATGGCTGGCTTTGATGTAGTGGCCGTCGATGCCTGGATCGGCCTGAACGGCATGGCAAGCGAAGCGGACATGGAAGCCTGCCGTCACGGGACCGACGGCCACCGTTGCCAAGGACATCATGATCACGATGGTGACGACGGCCATGGCACCGGCTGCGGCTGCGGCCATCACTGATCGCGCCATCGCCATCGCACCCGGTGTGCACTGGGTGGGCGCGCTCGACCCGAGCCTGCGCAGCTTCGACATCATCCTCAAGACGGCCAACGGCACGACCTACAACAGCTACGTGGTGCGCGGCAGTGCCGGTGTGGCGGTGGTCGACACCGTCAAGGAAGCCTTCGGCGACACCTTCTTTCGTCGCCTCGAATCCGTGGCGCGTTACGACGAGATTCGCGCCATTGTGTTGAATCACCTTGAGCCGGACCATTCCGGTGCGCTGCCGGAATTACTCAAGCGTGCGCCGCAAGCAAAACTCTACATCTCGTCGCGGGCGCAGCCGATGTTGAAGGGGCTGCTGCACGGCGAGTGCCTCGACTACACGCCGGTGCAAACCGGCGACACCGTCGACCTCGGCGACCGAAGCTTACGCTTTTTGCACACGCCCTATTTGCACTGGCCCGACACGCAATGCACTTTTCTGGAAAACGAGGGCATCTTGTTTTCAGGCGACGTGTTCGGCTGTCATTTCTGCGATGCGCGGCTGTTCAACGATGCGGTGGGCGATTTCCGATTTTCCTTCGAGTACTACTATGCCCACATCATGCGGCCGTTTCGTGCCCATGTGCTGGAGGCGCTCGATCTCATCGAGCCGCTGCCGCTCCGGTTGATCGCGCCGGCACACGGCCCGATCCTGCGTGATGCGCCGGAGCGCTATGTGGCGCGCTATCGCGAATTGTCGGCCTCGAAACTGAAAAACGAAGCGGCCGGCGAGAAGACGCTGCTGGTGTTTTATGTCTCGGCCTACGGCAGCACACGCGCCATGGCGGAAGTGCTGGCAGCGGGTGCCGAGCAGGCCGGCGGCGTACGCGTCTCGCTCTACGACATCGAGGGCGGGGAAGTGGCGCCTTTTGTCGATCTGATTGAGGAAGCCGATGCCTTTGCGATTGGCAGCCCGACCATCAACGGTGACGCGGTCAAGCATGTCTGGGACTTGCTGTCGTCGCTGACGGCCGTGAATGTACGCGGCAAGATTGGCGCTGCCTTTGGCTCCTATGGCTGGACTGGCGAGGCCGTGCCGATGGTCGAGGACCGCTTGCGCGGCCTCAAGCTACGCGTCCCTGTCAAGGGCGTGCGTGCCCGCCTGATTCCCACCGAGGCCGAGCTTGCTGACTGTCGTGCGCTCGGCGATCAACTCGCCCGGCACCTTACCGGCCGCATCGAAAACCGCATTATCGATATGGCCGATCTGGCCTGAAAGGAATATTGTCATGCCCAAAGCACAAGTCACGTTCGAGGACGTTGGCGTTACCGTCACCGTTCCCGCCGGTACCCGCCTGATCGAAGTGTCGGAAAAGGTCGGCGCCGGCATTACCTACGGTTGTCGCGAAGGCGAGTGCTGCACCTGCCTGACCAAGGTCGTGTCCGGCCACGAGAACCTCGCACCGCCCTCGGTGCTTGAAGATCAGGTGCTCAAGGACAACTTTGCCCCGCGCCACCATCGACTCGCCTGTCAGGCTCAGGTGCTGGGCGGCGAAATCGTCGTCAAGCCCGCCTGATTTCCTTTTTCCGTTTTTATCAACCAGGAGCCATCATGCCCAACGTTACTTTCACCAGCCCCTTGCACAAGGACAAAACCGTCTATGCCGTCGCCGGCAGCCACCGGCAGACGATCCTCGAACTCGCCAAGGAAAATCACATACCGATCGACTTTTCCTGCGGCGACGGCGAATGCGGTACCTGCCTTGTCAGAATTGTTCATGTCGATAAGACTCGGAAGTTCGGCCACCCGTTGACCGACCGCGAAGTCACCGTGCTGAAGGATCTCGGCAAGATCACCAAGGCCCAGATCGAGGAAATGCGCGTCACCGACGTTTGCCCGACCGAATGGCGGCTGGCCTGCCAGATGGTGCTGGACAACGAAGACATCGTTGTCGAATACCCCAGCAAATAACCTCTTGTCGCGAGCCGAAGCGAGCTATCTTGGGCTCGCCATCGGCGACGCGCTGGGGGCGACCGTCGAGTTCATGACGCCGCGCGAGATTCGTGCGGCGTTCATGCCCAAGCGCGGCGTGCATCGCGAGATGATTGGCGGCGGTTGGCTCAAGCTCAAGCCCGGTAAGGTCACCGACGATACGACCATGGCGCTGGCGCTGGGCGCAGCGATTCTCGCGGATGGCGGCGAGGTCAGGCCGCTCTCCTGCGCACAGGCCTTCGATGGCTGGATGCGCAGCAAGCCGGTCGATATCGGCAACACCGTTCGGCGCAATCTGATCGCGTTCCGCAAGACCGGCGATCCCTGCGCGCCGCTGTCGGAGCACGATGCCGGCAATGGCGCGGCCATGCGCGTGTTGCCGGTGGCGCTGGCGACCTTCGGGCGAGATGACGCCGCCGTGCGTGCCGCGATTCATGCCCAGGCGCATGTGACGCATCACAATCCGGTGTCGGATGCGGTGTGTGCGTTGCTCGTTTTCATGGTGCAGGATGCCCTGCGCGGCGCCAGTCTGCGTGAGCTTTATCGTGGCCGTATCCAGCCGTTTGTCGCGGCCCATCCTGAATTCGGCTTCCGGACGCGCCGCCGCGAAAATCCGAGCGGCTGGGTGGTCGAAACCCTGCAGGTGGTGCTGCAGGCGCTGCTCGATACCGGGAGTTTCGAAGATTGCCTGATCGACGTCGTCAATCGCGGCGGCGATGCCGATACGACGGGCGCGATTGCCGGCATGCTGGCCGGGGCGCTGTACGGTCGTGAATCCTTGCCGTCGCGCTGGCTCAGGTCACTTGATCCGGCTGTGCGACAGACATGCGAGACGCAGGCACGGGGGCTGCTACCTGCTGCTTGATACAGGCCGCAAGTGCCGCATCCATCGTGGCCAGATGGTTGCGGAACCACTCGGGCAGCCCCTGGCTGACATACAGTCGTGCAAAACGCAGGCGGCCTTCCTGGACGGCATTCAGCATGTGCAGCAGTTCGCCGAGGACACGCCGATGCTCGCCTTCATGTTCGGCAATGGCCGCAAAGCCGTAATGACGCATCAGGCTGCTTTCGTTCTCAAAGTGCTGGCGCGTGTGTTCGACGAGGGCGTTCAGCAGGTAGGGAAAGTCCTCGTCGCTGGCACGGATGGTTTCGCTGGTCAGTCGCGTAAAGGCCTCATGCGTGGCATCCATCGCATCCACGCCAAGCGCGTGCAGGGCAGGGTTCCAGTTCAGCATGTCATCAACTCGGCACGGCCCAGCAGCCAGGGAATGCCAGCCTCGACGATTTCGATGCCCATCTTGCCGAGAAAACGCCGTTCCTTGTCGGTCGGTTGTTCGATCAGCGCCCAGCCGGAGGGTTTGGCCGCGCCATAGATCAGGTCCGACATCACCATGCGCTCGCTGTCGCGGTTGAAGCGCAGACCGATGAACAGATACTGCTTGTCCTTGCGCTGTTGCTTGATGAATGAGGGTACCGCAAAGCCGCCCATCAACTCGGTGATGTAATCGACGTAGTCGGCATCCGAGGCGATGTAGGACGACTCGGGACGGGGCGCGCCCATCGGTTTGAACAAGACCGGCAGGTCGATCGGGGCCTGCTCGGGCAGGATCGCGGTGTAGCTGGTGCCGTCGTGGGCGAACAGCTTGAAACGGTAGTCCGTGCCGCCCAGTCGCGCGCAGCCCAGCACCAGCAGGTGGGGCACGCCAAGGTAGGAATCAAGCAACTGCGTATCGCGGTTGATGTCGATCACATAGCGCGGCTGCAATGCCTTGATCCAGTCATGTACTGTGCTGCGCGTCCACTGGGCTGCACCGTAAGTGGCATCGAGAAACTTCGTCACGACCGCGCGACCGCGCTTCAGCTCGATGTTCATCGCGGCGCGGGGAAATTCATACATCAGCTTGGGCGACATCGGCTTGCCGCCGTTCATGGCGAGGATCAGTTCATCGCTGGTTGCAGGCATCGCTGCGCCGGTTTCGGGGTTGCGCACATCGGCCAGGACGCCTGGGCCGAGGTAGGGCACCAGTTGGCCGCTTTTAAGACTGGCCATCAGTTGGGTATGAAATTCTGGGGTGAGCATGGAGGTCTCCGTAAGGTTGGCTCTACCCAAGCAAGACTCGCACCCGGTCCGAAACCTGCATCGGAGCGTGTGGGGATATGTGCAGTGTCAGCTTTGTAACAATGCCACGCCGTCCTACCGGCGTCGACTTTTTGCGGCGATGCTGGGACAGCCTTGTAGAAGGGCTGCTACGCTCAGGCCGTTCTCCAGCGCGGTTTCAGGATCGACGGCTTTGAGTTGTCGCCGAGTATTGCCGCACGCAGCCTGGCAATCGCCTGGGCGTGAAGCTGACTGACGCGGCCCTCGGTAATACCCAGAAGTGTACCGATTTCACGCATGGTACGATTTTCAGCGTAGTAGGCCTGCATGACAGCTTCCTCTCGCTCGGTCAGTTCGCTGAGCGCCAGCAGGAGCGTGCGTTGCACGATCTTGCGCTCAAGTGCGGCAACCGGGTTTGAGTTGGTGTTGGCGCACCATGAGATGAAGTCGTGTTCTTGCTTGGCCTCGTCGAAGTCTTCCAGCGAAAACAGGGTGTAGCCATCCGCCTGCTGCAGCAAGGCCTGGTAGGCATCCAGCGCCATGCCCAGCGCTTCTGCGACTTCGCCTTCCAGTGGCATGCGGCCTAACTGGTGGCAAAGTCGCGTGATGGCGATTTCGACGCGGCGCATTTCCTTGCGGACTTTGCGGCTGCCCGGATCATTCTCGCGCAGACCGTCGAGCATGGCGCCGCGGATACGCTGCGACAAGTAGGCGTTGTAGTTATTGCCTGCTTGCGATGTCGTGGATTGAATGATGGCCACGAGCAGACCGACCATGCCATCCTGGATCAGATCATCGGCTTCGACGTTCGCCGGCAGACGTCGCAGCAGGGAGCGTGCAATGGCGTTGACCAGCGGAGTGTGCTGTGCAATCAGGTGGTTGCATTCCGCATCGCTGAGTTTTCTGGGAGGGGATATTGCGGGTTCCATCCGCCATCTAACGGCTAAAACGTCTCGACCTTGACCGCGTAAGCCCCGCCAATCACCAGATATTCATCCTCGCCTTTCAGTACGCCGGGCATTTGGGCGCAGTGGAAGAATATCTTGGCGACCGGTACGTCGACGGCGAGGATGTAATCGCCAAACTCGCCGGCCCGTTCGCGTGAGGTGCTGAAGGAGGTGATGTTGTTGAACAGGACAACTTGGCGCTCCTGTGGTCGATGCTGGCCCGAAAGCACTTCGTGTTCGTCAAGGCGGTTGATGCCGCGGTAGAGCGTGAGATGCCCTCCCTGGCGGCCGGCGCGGGCGAATTCGTATTGGCCGTAGGCATAGAGCAGGTCAAGCTGCGCTTCGAGGGCGTTGGTGCCATAGAGTCCGGTGGCACGCATTTCTTCATAGCGCTGCCAGGCGCGACTGGTGAAGTCGCGCAGCGGTTCGCCGTGGTGGCGTGGCACGAGACCGAAGCGGGATTCGACCCAGCCCTTGAGGACGGCGCCTTCGCGGCTGTCCGTATCGAAGCTCCAGCCGCGCAGAATGCGCAGCCAGTTGGCCTTGGCCCGCTTGCCGGTACCAGCGTCAAGTCCGGCGTCTTCGAGGTGATCAAGGCAGAAGTGGGCATTGAGACCGTCGCAAAAAATGCGGGCGCGCTCGGTCGTGTTGTCGATTGCGTCGAGCAGAGCGAACAACTCTGCATGCAACTCCTCGACACCATCCAGTTTGAGCGGGGCCGGGTGCTGCTGGAAGGTGAGGCTACCAAGAATGACGGACGGCAGGTTGCAGCGGTTGATGGGCAATCGTGCCCACGAAGGCAAGGTGGGGGATGTGGGGTTTGGAGAGGAATTGTCGCAAGTGCTACAAGAACTCACTGGGGTCTGAAAGCGGTTGGTCACGTATAAATATTAATAATATCAGTGAGTTGGAGTGTTTGTGTGGTGGTGGCACGCTCCTTGCCATTCCTTCGTCGGGAAGCGCGATTTGATCTGGATTAACTGAGCGCCCAAGCGAATTTCACACAAAGGAGATTACACCATGGCAAAACTGCGTCAATGCGCCATTTACGGCAAGGGTGGTATCGGCAAGTCCACCACCACCCAGAACCTCGTTTCGGCGCTGGCCGAAGCGGGTCACAAGGTGATGATCGTCGGCTGCGATCCGAAGGCCGACTCGACCCGCCTGATCCTGCACTCGAAGGCGCAGACGACCGTCATGCACCTGGCGGCGGAAGCCGGTTCGGTGGAAGATCTGGAACTCGAAGATGTCATGTCGATTGGCTACGGCGGCGTCAAGTGCGTCGAGTCCGGTGGTCCTGAGCCCGGTGTCGGCTGTGCCGGCCGCGGCGTGATCACCGCCATCAACTTCCTCGAAGAAGAAGGTGCCTACGACGAAGACCTCGACTTCGTGTTCTACGATGTGCTCGGCGACGTGGTTTGTGGCGGTTTCGCCATGCCGATTCGCGAGAACAAGGCGCAGGAAATCTACATCGTCTGCTCCGGCGAAATGATGGCCATGTACGCGGCCAACAACATCGCCAAGGGCATTGTCAAGTATGCCAACTCGGGCAGTGTGCGTCTGGCCGGCCTGATCTGCAACTCGCGCAATACCGACCGCGAAGACGAGCTGATCATGGCCCTGGCTTCCCAGTTGGGCACCCAGATGATTCACTTCGTACCGCGTCACAACGTCGTGCAGCACGCCGAGATCCGCCGCATGACCGTGGTCGAGTACGACCCCACCCACAAGCAGGCCGATGAGTATCGCGCGCTGGCCAAGAAGATCGTCGACAACAAGATGTTCGTCATCCCGACCCCGATCGAAATGGAAGCACTGGAAGACCTGCTGATGGAGTTCGGCATCATGGAAGCGGAAGACGAGTCGATCGTCGGCAAGACTGCTGCCGAGCTGGCTGCCGAAGCTGCTGCTGCCTGATAGCACACAAACGTAACAAACATTCGCAACCTGTTGGCACCGTGCCCAGATAGCGGCCGGTGCCTAAAAGGAGAACAAGATGGCTGCATTGACCCGTGAAGAAACCCAGGCCCTGATTCAGGAGGTGCTGGAGGTTTATCCCGAGAAAGCAAAGAAGGACCGTGCCAAGCACATGATGGTGAACGACAAGACGCTTGAGTCGTCGAAGAAGTGCATCACATCCAACCGCAAGTCGCTGCCTGGCGTGATGACCATGCGCGGCTGTGCCTATGCCGGCTCCAAGGGCGTGGTCTGGGGTCCGATCAAGGACATGATCTCGATCTCGCACGGCCCGATCGGCTGCGGCCAGTATGCGCGTGGCGGCCGCCGCAACTACTATGTCGGCACCACCGGCGTGGATACCTTCTGCGAGATGAACTTCACCTCCGACTTCCAGGAGAAGGACATCGTCTTCGGCGGCGACAAAAAGCTGACCAAGCTGATGGAAGAGATTGAAATGCTCTTCCCGATGAACAAGGGGATATCGGTTCAATCGGAATGCCCGATCGGTCTGATCGGCGACGACATCGAAGCGGTGTCGAAGAAGATGGCCGCACAAATCAACAAGCCGGTTGTGCCGGTGCGTTGCGAAGGTTTTCGCGGCGTTTCCCAGTCGCTCGGCCACCATATCGCCAACGACTCTGTGCGCGACTTTATTATCTCCAACCGCGATGGCAAGGCGTTTGAGAAGACCCCGTACGACGTGGCCATTCTCGGCGACTACAACATCGGCGGCGACGCCTGGGCCTCGCGCATCCTGCTCGAAGAAATGGGCCTGCGCGTGGTGGCTCAGTGGTCCGGCGACGGTACGCTGGCCGAAATGGAGAACACCCCGAACGTCAAGCTGAATCTGCTGCACTGCTACCGTTCGATGAACTACATCTCCCGCCACATGGAAGAGAAGTACGGTATTCCATGGCTCGAGTACAACTTCTTCGGTCCGACCAAGATTGCCGAATCGCTGCGTGCCATCGCGGCCCACTTCGACGAGCGCATCAAGGAAGGCGCCGAGCGCGTGATCGAGAAATACACGCCGGCGATGAATGCCGTGATCGCCAAGTACAAGCCGCGCCTGCAGGGCAAGACCGTCATGCTCTACGTCGGCGGCCTGCGTCCGCGTCACGTCGTGGGGGCTTACGAAGATCTGGGCATGGAAGTGGTCGGCACCGGCTACGAGTTCGCCCACAACGACGACTACGACCGCACCATGAAGGATATGGGCGATGCCACGCTGATCTACGACGATGCCACCGGCCACGAACTCGACGAGTTCGTCAAGGCGATGAAGCCCGATCTGATCGGTTCCGGTATCAAGGAAAAGTATGTCTTCCACAAGATGGGTGTGCCCTTCCGCCAGTTGCACAGCTGGGACTACTCCGGCCCCTACCACGGTTATGACGGCTTCGCCATCTTCGCCAAGGACATGGACCTGACGCTGAACAACCCGGTCTGGAAGATGCTCAAGGCGCCGTGGCTGAAGGACGAGGTCACTGCCGAGAAGAAGGCCGCCTGAGGTAGTTCGCACCACCCAACCCCATTCCGATCAACCGATGCCCGCGTCCACAGATAGATGGCCGGGCGAAGGAGACCAAGATGCAAGCAGTCGATGATATCAAGCCGTGTTTCCCCCTGTTCCGGGACGACGACTACAAGGGCATGATCGCGCGCAAGCGCGAGAAGTTTGAAGAAACCTCTGCCAAGGACAAGGTCGCCGAAGTCTTCAACTGGACGACCACCAAGGAGTACCAGGATCTCAACTTCAAGCGCGAAGCCCTTACCATCAACCCGGCCAAGGCCTGCCAGCCGCTCGGTTCCGCCCTGTGCGGCCTCGGCTACCACAAGGCCTTGGTGTATATCCACGGTTCGCAAGGTTGCGTGGCCTACTTCCGCACCTACTTCAACCGCCACTTCAAGGAGCCGATCGCTTTCATCGCCGACTCGATGACGGAAGATGCCGCGGTGTTCGGCGGTCAGAAGAACATCCACGAAGGTCTCGCCAACGCCAAGGCCCTCTACGGCGCCGAGATGATCGTGATGTCCACCACCTGTATCGCCGAGGTGATCGGCGACGACCTGAACGCCTTCATCGGCAACGCCCGCAAGGAAGGCCATATTCCCGAGGACTTCCCGGTGCCGTTCGCGCACACCCCGTCCTTCGTCGGTTCGCACGTCACCGGCTGGGACAACATGGAAGAGGGCATCCTGCGTTACTACACCCTCAACGCGATGGAAGGCAAGGAAGTCGGCAAGAACGGCAAGATCAACATCGTGCCGGGCTTCGAAACCTACCTGGGCAACTACCGCGTGATCAAGCGCATGCTGAAGGAAATGAACGTCGATTACACGATGCTCTGCGATCCCGAAGAAGTGCTCGACACCCCGGCCGATGGCGAGTTCCGCATGTATGCCGGCGGCACGACCCAGGACGAGATCAAGGATGCGCCGAACGCCAAAAACACTTTCCTGATTCAGCCGATGGGTTGCGACAAGACCCGCAAGTTTGTCGAATCCACCTGGAATCATGAAGTGCCCAAGCTCAACATCCCGATGGGTGTGGAATGGACTGACGAATTCCTGATGAAGGTCTCGGAAGTCACCGGCAAGCCGATCGCGCCTTCGCTGCAACTGGAGCGTGGCCGTCTGGTCGACATGATGACCGACTCGCACGCCTGGCTGCATGGCAAGAAGATGGCCGTCTATGGCGACCCGGATTTCACCCTGGGCATGGTCAAGCTGATGCTGGAGTTCGGCATCGAGCCGACCCACGTCGTCTGCAACAACGGCAGCAAAAAATGGGGGAAAGCGATGGAGAAGCTGCTCGCTTCCAGCCCCTACGGCGCCAGCGGCAAGGCCTACCCGGGCGCCGACCTCTGGCACCTGCGCAGCCTGTGCTTCACCGACAAGCCGGATTTCCTCATCGGCAACAGCTACGGCAAGTACATCCAGCGCGACACGCTGCACAAGGGTGAGGAGTTCGAGGTGCCGCTGATCCGCATCGGCTTCCCGATCTTCGATCGTCACCATCTGCATCGTCAGACCACGCTCGGCTACGAAGGCGCCATGCAGGTACTGACCACGCTGACCAACGCGGTACTGGAGCGCCTGGACGATCAGACGCGCGGCATGGGCACCACCGACTACAACCACGATCTGGTCAGATAATCATGGCCAACATCATGATCCGCCGCAGCGCCGAAGGTTATGTGTTTTACATGCCCAAGCGCGATATCGAAGACCAGATCACTTCGATGGAATTCGATACCCCGGAAAAGTGGGGCGGCGAGATCAAGTTGAAGAACGGCGGCATCTACTTCATCGAACCGCAAAGCGCGCCCGAGCGTCTTCCCTACTCGGTGCGTGCCAAGCGAATCGATGGTGTTGAGTAAATTCAAGGAGAAATATCATGGCAATGAAAATCGTCCAGGCGGAATGCACTTCCTGCGGTGACTGCGTGCCGGTCTGTCCGACCACCTCGATTACCGAGAAGGGCGGCATCTACAAGATCAACAAGGAAACCTGCAACGAGTGCGACGATCAGGATTCTCCCAAGTGCGTGGCCGCCTGCCCCGCCGGGGATGCCTGCATCGTCTATGCCTGACACTCAGTAAAGACATTCACTAAAAGGAGACGGACATGACCCAGGCCATGACTCGCGAAGCCGCCTTGCGGCTGGGGTTGGCAGCCAACGAGCTGCCGGGCCTGGGCGTGCCCGCCCTCGTGACTGCAATTGCCGATCGCTTCGGTTTGCCTTTGACGGAAACCAGGCTGGCTGAAATTACCGTCACCGATCTGCGTGCCATCATTGCCGGCGACGACCATGCCGAGCAGGATTGCCAGGTCGGTTACGACATGGAGACGCTCAAGCGCGCCGTGCGCTTTTTGTGGGGCGAGGGCGTCGAGGGCAGCGAACTGCCGCCGCTTGAGTCTTACGCAGAAGGCGATATGCCCGGATCGATTCGCGTCGCCTGCGCTTCGAACAACGGCGAACTGATCGATGGCCATTTCGGATCCTGCGAACGATTTCTGATCTATCAGGTTTCGCCCACGGAAATTCGTCTCGTCGCCGTGCGGCCGACGCTCGAAGCCGAGCATGCCGAGGATAAGAACCTCGCGCGTGCCGAAATCATTAACGACTGCCAGGTGGCCTACTTCCAGTCCATCGGCGGACCAGCCGCCGCCAAGGTGGTGCGTGCCGGCGTGCATCCCGTCAAGCTCAATCCAAAAGTCGGTGCTGGCAAGACGGCGCGAGAAATTCTGACCGACCTGCAGCGGGCCATCAAAAGCCCGCCGCCCTGGCTGGCCAAGGTCATGGGCGTCGAATCGGCTGCGTTGGCGGTCTATCGCGAGCTGGCCGAGGCGGAGGAAGAGTGAGCACCGAAATCACGTCTGCCTATCTCGATCAGGTGCTGACGCAAGTGGCGGCACACTCCTCGCTTGCCCATGAGGCCCTGGTGCAGCGTCTGCGTGATCACTTTCCCGGTCGCCACATTTCCGTTTGTACCGAGAACGATGTGTCGCCGCGTCTTTCTCCGGCGGTCGAGAACAAGGTTTGCGAGATTTACTATGTGGCCAGCGGCGAACACTGCCTCAGCCTCACCAACGATGAGGCTGCCGCAACCGGCATCGTGGTGGCGCTGCGTGACGACGAAGACTGACGCTGCGTCCGAGATTGCCATAGCGGAGGCACAAGCGCTGTGTGCCGCTTGTCCGCATGCGACGACCCTGTTGGCGCAAAATCTCTGCCAGCCGGGAGATCGTTGCGTCAGGAGCCAGAGTGGCCGGCAGATGGATCGATTCTTTCGGGCCAATCCCGAGGAAGCCGTGCATTACCTGAGCGATCCCCACTGGGAGCGCCGCGCCATCGCCGTGCGCTATGCGCCCCTGATGGACGTGCGCGCCCTGTGCGCCGACCGCGACGAAGTCGTGCGTCGCGTCGTCGCTACCCGTCTGCCCCCCGAAGAATTACCCCGGCTGCGCCGCGATCCCGACCGCGAAGTGCGGATTACCGTGGCACAACGTCTACCCGTCGATGACCTGCTTTCGATGGCCGGCGATGTCGATTACATGGTGCGTGTGATCGTGGCGCGGCGTCTCTCGCATGGCCGCCTGCCGCGTTTTGTCCATGATCCCGAACGCGAGGTGCGCAAGACGGTGGCCTTGCGCCTGCCGGCGTTTGCGCTGGCCAAGCTGATCGACGATCCCGAACCCGAAGTGCGACGGATTGTCGCCGAGCGCGCGCTGCCCCATGATGCGGCACGCCTGCTCGCCGATGAGGATTGGACGGTGCGCTATGCGGCGGCCGAACATGCACCGCTTGAGGATGTGCGCACTCTGCGGGATGACCCCGAACCGGAAGTACGACGTATTGTCTGGCAGCGGATTGCCGAGGCCGAATAAACTTTTTCTCTGGAGCAACTGACATGTCTGCGAACATACCCTCGATATCGCCCGAACTGGCCGCCATGGCGCTTCAGATTGCCGAGGCCTGCGTGCAGGTGCCGGTGGCCCAGGGGCCTGCCGGCCTGACGCGCGAACTGGCACGCATCGTCCCGCAATATGCTTTTCGCGAAATTCTCGCGCGCGGCGGCTGGTATCGGCTCGGTGGCGTGGTCGATGCCGATGGACAGCACATCGCCGACGATCTGGAAAGCTGGGCAGCGAATGAACTGGCACGCCACGGCGATGACCTTACTGCTTTAGCGAGTGCGCACGCCGACGATGCCCTGCGTGCCACGCGCCTGACGGGAAAGACGCACTACTGGGTAGCGCGTACCGGCAATGGGGCGGCCGACTTCATCCAGATCGAGATCGAGGAACTGCAGGAGGTGGTCTGTCATGCGTTGTTCCCCGATGGCGAAGCTCCCGCCAGCCTTGAGGATCTGGTCGATCCTCGCGATGCTTGCCCCGCCAACCAGGCAGCGCTCGGCGTGCCTTTCTATGCCTTGCGGCGCATGACCGACATCGCCGATTTCCTTGGCCGCATGCGCAACCAGAAACCCGAGCCACAGCCGGTGCATCGTTTTATCGAAGCCTGGGAAATGAGTACGGCCAGCCACACCACCGAATTCAGCAACCATTGGGTGGTTGCAGTACGCGAGCACCTGGATCGCTACTGCCAGCCGATTCGCAGTGCCTCGCCCGTGGCTGCCCTGAATGGTGCGCCGCCGCGCTTTGCGGGCAGTTTTGGCACGCGCGGGCTGGCACTCGCCGATGCCCTGCAACGTTTCGACAAACAAGTGGGCTATCCGATGGCTTGGTTCTTCCACATGATCACCACCAAGACCGTACCGCATGCCGTGGCCACCGTCGCCATCGAGGACGTGCAGGGCGGCTTCAACTATCTGCCCGACCGCGACGTGCAGGTCGTGCGCGACTGGCTGCATCGTCCGTACAGTTTCTGACATGGCGAAGCGCGACACCGCCACCGGCGGGCTACGCATCCGTCTGGAGGGGCGTACCTGGAAGTTCGCTAGCTAAGGCCGTACCCGCTGCGGGGCATTTCATCTCGTCAGTCCCGAAAAAGGGATTTCCTTCGGTCACGCCGACATTTATTCCATCTCGGGCCGCAAGTCGGACAAGACTTCCCTGAACTGCTCGACGTAATCACCATAGGACATGCCGTCGTCGCGCAGCACGTTGCAGTAGTTCCAGAGCTTCTGGACGAGGGTGGAGGCATTCATCGGTTGCGAAGTGAGGCAATGAATTGCAAGCGCGTCATGACCGTGCCGATTCGTTCGGCCAGCGTGTCATCCTGGGGCAGCAATCCGGGCAGGTAGTTGTCGAAATGTGGCGTGGCAATCAAGGTGGCGCATCGTTTGGCGAGATAAATACGCAGTTCCACGGCAGTGTTGGCAATCTCATTCTGCAGTTCCGGACGTCCGTCGATGACGTTGATGATGTCCTCAAGATCGTGACTGCCCAGAACGTCGGCGTTGCCGCGATCAGTGAAGGCTTCGAATTTCGTGGCGAGGAAATGCGGCGCCGAGATGAGTCGAATCCTCGTGCTACTCGGCAGGACGACTCGATCGGCAGCGGCGACAGCGTCCCGGTACCAGCGATTGGCGAAACCAAGAATGCCGGCATCCGTGGGCATCAGGTCAACCTCGATTTCTCGATAGCGCCAGCGGCAGATCGGTGCATCGGGCGATATGTCGCGCTGAAAGCCGCGTTCGGCAAAGGCGGCTTCCATCTCGTGATAACCGTGCAGGGCTGTTACCTCGGCGACCAGATCGACATCGAAGGTCACCCGCGCCATCGATGCCGCCGGGTCGGTTATCAACAGCCCGGCAGCGCACCCGCCGACGAATACCAACTCGTCGCACAGCGTGCCCAGTGCGATGGCAATCAACTCCACCTTGGCCAGGTTCGGATCTTGCGACTTCATGCGAAATAGGCCGCCAGCAGTTCCTGTGCGGCGTTGCGTTCCCGAGCCTGCCCGGCACGAATCGCATCGAACAGACTTAACATGGCGTAGAGCTTTTCATCGCGCAGTGCGGCTTCAGGCACCGTCGGGTAAAGCGGTATCAGGCTCAAGCCGCGCACCGATCCCTTGGCGCTTGGCCAAACCGGCACCGGATCGGCAGAGGGGGCGATGATCGCATTCAGCGGCGGCGCAGCGTAACCGGTGGGCACGCCGCGGCTCAGGCTGCCGAAGAGCGGCGGGAAAGCGTATTTCGCCCCGGTCAGCAGGAACTCCTTGAGCTGCGGCTTCAGCAACATCGGCCGGCGATCCTGAAACAGCAGCAGTCGGGCAGCAGCAGCCCGCTTGAGCGAGGCATGCACCGCCGAAACCGCCAGCCCCGTCCGCGCCGACAACTCGAGATAGGTCACCTCTCCCTCGCCACGTCCCAGCAGGGCCAGCAAGACCAGCAGGTCTTGCGGCTTCAACACAGGTTGGCGGTTGATAATCTTCGACATTCTTGTTTCTTGAAATGAGAATAACTGTTTAAAACTTTAATTAATCATTAAGATAAAGTCAATATTCTTATTTCAAGAAATGAGAAAATAGTAGCGGCTGTGGTGGTTTTCGCTATTCGCGAATAGCGAAAAGTCGGCGCTGGCGGGACGGCGCATCAGGCCATCGCTTCCCGCCGCCGCTCTTCGGCGACGATGAAGCGGGGAAAATGCGAAGCAGCCAACGGCTTATCTTTCAATGGCGAGCGCGTTTCAAGCATGGTGCAATCTTTGGATGGCATAATGCACGAAGCATATCACTGGGAGGCACAGTGGTTACCCGCATCGAACGCATCCTCATCCTCTGCAAGACCTATCCGTCGCCAAGCGCGAAGTATGCCGAGACCTCCTGCGTTGCCGGCATGGACGAGCAGGGCAAGCTGATTCGCCTCTATCCCGTGCCGTTCCGCCTGATCGGCGACGACAAGCAGTTCAAGAAATGGCAATGGATCACCGTCCGCCTCGAAAAAACGCGCAACGACCATCGTCCCGAAAGCCACAAGCTCTATGTGGACACCATCGAGTGCGATGATGCCGCACTGCCGACGTCCGACTATTGGCTCGCTCGCCGGCCCTGGCTGGACAAGCTGCCAGTATTCGAGAGCTTCGCCGCCGTCGAGGCGGCACGGCAGGCGCATGGAACCACGCTGGCATTGCTGCGCCCCGGCCGCATCGTTGGTCTGGACATTACGCCCGTCGATAGCCCCGACTGGACCGAGGACGAAAGGGCCAAGCTGGTCAGCCTGCAACATCAGGCCGATCTGTTCGACGATACCGACAAGGGCAGCGTCGCCCAGCTACGCAAGCTGCCCTACGACTTCCATTACCGCTACGAATGCATGACGCCGGAAGGGCCGGTGGAACACCGGCTCAAGATCGTCGACTGGGAAATCGGCGCCTTGTATTGGAACGTGCGCCGGGATCACGGCCCCAACTGGGAAAAACCGTTTCGGGAGAAGCTTCAAACCTTCATGCCTGCACAAGACCTGCTGTTCCTGCTGGGCACGATCCACCGCTTTCCCGATCAGTGGCTGCTCATCAGCCTCATCTACCCTCCTAGGCGGCGGCCTTGGCAGGAAGCTCAGGGATCGCTGTTCTAGCGGTCAGATGTACCACGGCCGGCCCGCCGACGCGGGTGGCAGCGCGGGCCACCATGCTGCGGTGGCAATAGTTGAAGTCGGCCTCGAAGCACACCAAACAGGCCGACGTGGCGCGGGCGATCTTCGCGACTTCCTTCACTGCGGCATTTTGCTGATCCAGATAGGCCGCGAATTTGCGGGTATAGGCAGCCCAGTCGCCATCGGCGCGATAGGCATTGCGGATCGGCTTCGGGCAACCCAAGGCCGGCATGTGCGCGTAGGCGATACCGGCGTGGTGCAAGGCTTCGGCGAAAGCTTTTTTCGAAAACCCCTTCTTGCGCGATAGGGGCAGTTCGCGCACATCGATGATCGTACGCACGCCGGTTTCCTTGAGGCGGGCGATGAATGCCTCAATGGTCAGCCCCTCGTAGCCGAAGGTGTAAAGCAATGTTGTCTTGGTCATGTCTCAATACTAGCCCAAGGTGCCCTCGGGCTTCAATTACTCAGAGGGGTAGCAGGGGCCTAATTTCGGCCAAAAGTCGGCGCTGGCACGACGGCACTTGACTGAAACGCCCGCGCCAGAGTCGCCTGCCGCAACCCCTGCGCGCGCTTGAGATTGGCCTCGACCTCCGCCTCCGCTTCGCGGGCGATGGAAAGCAGGCGGTCGACTTCGGCGACGATGCGGTGTTGTTCGAGGAGGGGCGGCAATGGAACAGGGAGCGCTTTTACGATGCCGAGATTCAAAATTTCCATCGTTCCGCCATGCGCTTGCTCCTTGAAGAATTGCGCGGCCCACGCCGATTGAAGCATGTAGGCAGCGTAGGCAGGCGCAATAAATGCCGGATTCAGCGACAACTTGAGCAAACGCGGATTGATGATTCCCGGCGCAGCGTTATCGGGCAACACAAGTACCTTTCCTGACCGTAGATCTTGTATCCCGAGGCGGCGTAGCGCACGGACTGACTTTCGACGCCGGTGAGGGTAGCGCCGGCTTTCTTGGCTTCGATGATGCCGGCGGCCTTGCCGTCGATGTAGAGCAGGTAGTCGGCGAAACCATAACCCGCTTCAAGCGGAAACTCGCGCAGGGCGACGCCGCGCGCGGCGTGGATGTTGGCCTGCGCCATGTCGCAGACGTGCTAACCCGCCTGGGTCAGCAGCCTGTCGATTTCCTCCCGTGCCTGTTGTTCTGGTTGTGCCATGCGAGCATGCCAATTGACTATCCGGCATCATCGCACAGAATGGGCTTGCCGTCGCCCCAGTCCCGAAAAATGGATTTCCTTCGGTCACGCCGACATTTACTTCAGCGCGGTTTGTACCCCGTCCCAGAAGCCGATGCGCGCCTGCACGGCCGCGCGCGCGGCGGCTTGCGCTTCGGCCAGTTTGGTGGCGTCGCCGCCGACCAGTTCGTTCACCATGCGCAGCGCGAGCGGGGCATGGAAGTCCTCGTCGAGGTGGATGTGGCGTTCGAGGTAAAAGTGGAAGGCCGGTGCGGCCTTGGCATCGATGCCCATGTTCGCCAGCAGGGCACGGAACATGGCCGGGATGATGTGTTCGCGGCCGACGGCGAAGGCGGCGCCGGCGACATGCGGCCGCTCGCTGCCGATGAAACCGAAGGTCGTGCGCATGAATCGCACGGCGGCCGGTGGGGCGAGGTTGAGCGCAAAGGCCGATTCGATGCCCTGGTTGGCGGCGGTTTCCGCAAAGCGGATGGCCGGTTCGGGATCGGCGCCGACTTCGCGCATCGCGTCGCAATACAGCTCGAAGTGGCTGGCATGGGTCGGGTTGCCGGCGGCATCGGGCAGGCCATCGTCGCACTCCTCGCCGACGACGATCTGGTTGATGAAGAAACGCACGTCGGCGCTGCCGCGTGGGGCCCAGGGCGCCATGGTGGGGGCGATATGGCCCTGCAGGCACTTGAGCAGGGACATGAAGTCCCATACCGAATAGATGTGGTGCGCGCCATGAAGATGCGCAGGTCGTCGAGGTCCTGTACGCGCGCGTAGAGCGGGTGGGTGTTGAGGGCGGGCGCGAGGTCGGCGACGATGTCGGGGGAGAAAGAATCAGCGGTCATGGTCTTGCGGCTCAATGAAGATGCTGCGGATTTTACGCGCCGGTGGTCAGTTCCTCGGGCATGCAGCCGATGGGGACGCCGAGCGTTTTCTCTTCGCCGGTTTCGAAGCGCACGAGATAGATGTCCTGTTTGGGCAGATCGGCCACATGGCCGACATTGACGACCACGCCGCGCGTGCCGGCGGCGGCGATCAGCGCGTTGGGTTCGATGTCTGGGATCAGGCTGGCGCCATCCTCGGCCAGTTCGTCGTTGAAAAGATCGGTGGCGGCGAAGACCATCTCGCCCATGTCGAATTTGCTCATTGCATACTCCGTTACAGTTGTTTGCGCCGTACCACCATCGCCGACTTTGTGAAGCCGAGCTTCGCGTAGAAGGCGAGGGCAGGCGTGTTTTCTTCATCCGCCAGCAGCGTGACACGTCCCATGCCTTGTGCCTTGGCCCAGTCGCACACATGTTCGACCAGACGGCGGCCGAGGCCACCACCACGGTGAGACTTGCCCACGATCACGTCTTCCAGCAACACGACCGGCGTGCCCAAGGCCGTGCTGACGGTGATCAAAGCATTTGCCATGCCGACGACCTTGCCGTCGGCGCGCAGCACGAACAGGCGGCCGAGCGCGGGGGTGTCGAGAATCAGCCGGAGACCGCGCAGTTGCTTGTCGCGCTCGGGTTGGAAGTCGCTCTCCAGCGTGAATAGCTCGTGCAGCAGATCGGCCATGGCGGGAATGTCTTGTGGTGTGGCGAAGTCGATTGTGGGGTTCATGACAAGATGCGTTCGGATTGCACAAATTAAGGGCGGGTGGCGCACTAAATTGGTGTGGTTTTGTGCGACCACGCACATCGACTGACCGCAAAAGGCCGCTCGCTCTTGTAACGCAAAGGGCATGCCAGTTGATGTTTGGGTGGCGTGGATATTGCATGAAATTACCATTAGCTGCCTGGCTATCAGAGGCGAAGCTATTTTCCCCTCCTCGGATATCAATAAACCGCTATGGTCAACTATTTCAATTCGCTCAAAGGACTGCTCCTGATGCTGGTGATCGTTTGCGTCGCCGGTTTCGCCCTGTTATTTCTGCAAGGCCAGTTTGCATTGCGCGGATTGGAGCGTGCCGCGATTCAGATGGGGGACGGCAAGGACATCGTGGCCGACATTCTGCCGCCACCGCTCTATATTATCGAGACCCACCTGATTGCCTATCAACTGCTCGATGTACTGCCCTCCGAGCGACCGGCGCTTGCCGAACAGTTGAAGCAGTTGCGAACCGATTACGCAACGCGCAATACTTATTGGCAAGGCAAGCTTGGCGAGATTGATGCCGCCTCAGCACAGGCGCTTCTGGGCCTGCAAAAGGACAAGGGAGAGGCCTACTGGGTGCGTCTCGATCAGGCCTTCCTGCCTGCGGTGCTCGCTGGGCGCGATGACGAGGCCCGCAAGGTTTTCGGCGAACTCAAAGCGCTTTATCAGAATCATCGCGGCGGTGTCGACGTGACGGTCAAGGCAGCCGGTAGCTGGGCTGAGGCGCGCCTGGCGGATGTGTCGGCAACTGCGGGGCGCACTCTTTGGGTGCTGTCTGCCGTTGCGATGCTCTGTGTCGGCCTTGCCCTGTTTATCTATTGGCTGGTGGCGCGGCGGGTTGACCGGCTGTTGGGCGGTGAACCCGAGTTGCTGCGCGCCGAAATGGGGCGTTTGGCAGCTGGTGACCTGCATCCATCGAATAAACCGTGTGCCAATGGTAGCGTGATGCATGCGTTGCGCCATGCTCAGCAACGGATAGGCACGCTGGTCGAGCAGACCGGACGCGAGTCGGCCACCGTGGATCAGCAGGTCGGCTTGGTGCGGACGACACTTGATCGGCTTGGCGACAATGCGCATCAACTGGCCGATGCCGCCATGTCCACCAGCTCGGCGATGGAGCAGATTGCTGCCAGCATCACCATGATCGAGGAGCAGGCAATCAGCGCCGAACAGGCGGTGGCTGCCGCGGATGCCGAGGCGACAAAAGGTGTGGTGGCACGCGATCAGAATCAGTCGAGCGTCGAGCGCATCGCCCAGGCCAGCCAGCAGGCACAGCAGACAGTTGCCCAATTGGGCGAGCGCTCGAAGGAAGTGACGGGCATTGTCCAGACCATTCGGGATATTGCCGAGCAAACCAACCTGTTGGCGCTCAATGCCGCCATTGAAGCCGCCCGTGCCGGCGAGCAGGGGCGCGGTTTTGCGGTCGTGGCCGATGAGGTGCGCAAACTCGCCGAACGGACCACGCAGGCAACGGCCGAGATCGGTCAGTTGATTGGCACGATTCAGAGCGGTATCGAACATGCGGTGGCATCGATCGATGCCAGCGTCCAGGACATCGCTGTCGGTAGGACGAGTGCCGAGGCGTCCGGTATGGTGCTGAGCAACATTCGTCAGCGTGTCGATGCAGCCAAGGCGGCCGTTGCCGACATCGTCAATGCCACCCGCGAAGTGGCCAGTGCCGCGCGCCAGATCAACGGGAATATGGCCACCGTCAGCAGTCTGGCGGATGCCGGAAATGCTGCAGTGCAGGAGAGTGCAGCGGCAGGCGAGACGCTCAATGCCGTTGCGGCACGCATGCACCAGTCACTCAAGGTATTCAGCTATTGATGAGCAGGATCGCAGTACTGCTTGGAGGCCTTTCCGTACCGCGCAAGCTGCTGCTGATCTATCTGTTCTCCCGGCCGCTGCCGGCGCATGAGTTCGCCGCGTGGCTGGCAGCGTTTCGCGCGGCGCCGTGGGATAGTGCGGCCGAAGCTTAGTCAGGCAGCGCTACGCCAGCGAACCATGTTTCAAGCGCCGCTCGTTCGGCAGGCAGTTCCACGCTCATGTCGCCCGTGAAATATCGCCAGGCCGGCAAATGCTCTGCCGCGACGATGGTGAGGAAGGGGATGCCTTCGGCCATGACGGTCAGCATTTCGGCGGCGAGGCCTGCTCCCGCTGCTTCGAGCGGGCCGAAGCGGTTGGCGATGGCGAGGTCGGCATGCGTGGCAATGGCGCGGCGCAGTGCGATGCTGGCCGTTGCGATGCCGGCCGTGTCGACCGAGCAGGATTGGGAGCCGGCGCCCAGGTTCTGGAACAGCGGGTAGCGTGCGCCGTCATGCAGATCGAGCAGCACCGTGCTGGTTTTGTCGTCAGCCGGTCGCTGCTGGATCAGTCCGTGCACGTTTCGTCCAGCGCGGATCAGCGCCGTGGCGAATTCGCCGACCAGCACGTCGGCGGCGCGACGATCATTGGTGACGATGGCGGCAATCGGTGAATTTGGTGCGCCCATCATTGTTAGCCAATAAGGGCCACGGCCTTGATTTGCGCGTAGACCGCTTGACCGGGAGCAAGCTCCAGCCCGCAGGCCGAGCGGTGGGTGAGGCGTGCGACGATGGCCGATTCGCCGATCTTGAGCTTCACCAGCGCCAGCGCCGGGTGCGCGTCGTTGCCGATTTCCGCAACCACAGCGGGCAGGCAGTTGAGAATGCTCGATTCGTGCTGCGGTTCGTGGGCGATGCTGACGTCGCGCGCGAGGATGCGCACGCGCACATGATGGCCGAGCGCATGGCCCGTGTCGCGCACCCACACGCTGCCGCCGGTTTCGTTGCCAAAAGCGACGCGTGCGAGGTGCCAGTTCTCGTCGCGTTCGGCAATGCGACCGTCGAGCACCACGCCGGCATCCTCGCCCAAACGGATTGGCAGATTGAGCCGCGCCAGTGTTTCTGTCAGCGTCCCGCTGGCAAGGGCGCGTCCGCTGGCGAGCACGACGAGGTGGTCGGCCAGCCGCGCGACTTCGTCGGGCGCATGGCTGACATAGAGGATCGGCGTTTTCAGTGTCTCGTGCAGTTGTTCGAGGTAGGGCAGGATTTCTTCCTTGCGCGCGAGGTCGAGCGCCGCAAGCGGCTCGTCCATCAGCAACAGGCGCGGCTGGCGCAGCAGCGCGCGGGCGATGGCGACGCGCTGGCGTTCGCCGCCCGAGAGACGGTCGGGCCGGCGGTCGAGCAGGTGGCCGATGCCGAGCAGCTCGACAATTCCGGAAATGTCGGCGCTGGAAAGACGGCATTCGGAGCGCTTCATCCCGTAATCGAGGTTGGCCTGCACCGACAAATGCGCGAACAGGCTGGCTTCCTGAAAGACATAGCCGATGGGGCGGCGGTGCGTTGGCAGGAAAACGACTTCGTCCTGCCAGACCTCGCCGTCGAAGACCAGTCGTCCGCCGGGCACACGTTCCAGTCCGGCGATGGCACGCAGCAGGGTGGTCTTGCCCGAGCCGGACTGGCCAAACAGCGCAGTGATGCCGAAAGACGGCAGGCTCAGATCGACATCGAGGGTGAAGCCCGGATAGTCGAGCTTGAAGCGGGCCTCGATGCTCATGCCTTTTTCCTGTTCGGATTCAGCGTGTAAAGCGCGAGCAGCACGCAGAAGGAGAAGGCGAGCAGGATGCCGGCGAGCACATGCGCGTTGGCGTATTCCATCGCCTCGACATGGTTGTAGATCGCCATCGACACCACCTGCGTCTTGCCGGGGATGTTGCCGCCGATCATCAGTACCACACCGAATTCGCCGACGGTGTGGGCGAAGCCGAGAATGGCGGCGGTAAGGAAACCGGGCTTCGCCAGCGGCACCGCCACCGTGAAAAAGGCGTCGAGCGGTTTGGCGCCGAGCGTGGCGGCGACTTCGAGCGGCCGTTCGCCGATGGCCTCGAAGGCGTTCTGCAGCGGCTGCACGACGAAGGGCATCGAGTAGATCGTCGAGGCGACGACAAGGCCGGCGAAGGTGAAGGGCAGCAGGCCGAGACCGAGGTTTTGCGTCAATGCCCCGACCGGCCCGTTCGGCCCCATCAGCACCAGCAGGTAGAAGCCGAGCACGGCGGGCGGCAGCACCAGCGGCAGCCCGACGATGGCGCCGATCGGCCCTTTCCAGCGCGAGCCGGTGCGCGCGAGCCACCAGGCGATGGGCGTACCGATCAGCAGCAGCAGACCGGTGGTGAGGCCGGCCAGCTTGACGGTGAGCCAGATGGCGGCGAGGTCGCCCGGATTGAGCATTTACAGATCGTAGCCGTAGGATTGGATGATGGCCCGCGCCTGCTCGCCCTTCAGGTATTGCATCAGGGCCGCAGCGGCAGGCTTGTCCTTGCCTTTATCGAGCACGATGGCATCCTGCTTGATCGGTTGGTAAAGACTGGTCGGCACCAGCCAGGCCGAACCCTCGACGATCTTGCCATCCTTCATGACTTGCGAAAGCGCGATGAAACCGAGCAGGGCATTGCCGCTCTTGATGAACTGGTAGGTCTGGGCGAGGTTCTCCCCGGTGACGAACTTGGGCGCCAGGGCATCATGCACGCCCAGCGCCTTCATGGTCTCGATAGCCGCCATGCCATAGGGTGCAAGTTTCGGGTTGGTCAGGGCCAAGTGCTCGAAGCCGCCCTTTTTCAGCACTTCACCTTTGTCGTCTACAAGTGTCGTTTTGGCCGACCACAGCACGATCTTTCCCTTGGCGTAGGTGAACTGCGTGGTGCTAACGGCTGTACCTTCCTTGGCCAGCTTGGTCGGCGTTTCGTCGTCGGCGGACAGTAGGACTTCGAACGGTGCGCCATTCTTGATCTGCGCGTAGAACTTGCCCGTTGCGCCGAAGGCCAGCACCGCCTTGTGGCCGGTGGCTTTCTCGAAGGCCGGGGCGATCAGCTGCATGGGGGCAGTGAAATTGGCGGCGACGGCAACTTGGACTTCGTCGGCGTGGGCAGACGAAAAGCAGACTGTCAACAGCAGGGCTGCGTAGCGAAGCTTCATGATCATCTCCATGGTGTGATTCTGACATGGGTGCAATCCCTGTGCCTGCTTTGAAAAAGTCGACGCTGGCGGGACGGCCTTTGCCCATGATGCTGGAATGGAATTTGCAGTTAGTGACGGTTTGTAGGGCGAGTGTCCCAAAACCAACAAAAACGCCCCAATGCGGTGATTTCCATGAAAGAGAGGCACCAGACCGGTGCAATCGGCGATGTGACGTGGAGGAGCAAGGCATGACGCGCTACAAGAATATCGAGCTGGACCCAAAACTCGCAGCGGTGATTCGCCACATGAACGCGGTGGAGGAATACCGTGAAGTGTTGCAAAACCTACAAACGGTGTGGGACAACCTGACCCTGCTCGGCCAGTTGTCGGGCACCGGCACGGACATGACCGGGACGCGCCAAGCCTTCAACCAGCTCACGGGTAGCCTGCTCAACCAGCTCGGTTCGGAAACCCTGCGCAAGTGCGTGCTGGAGATGACCGCCAAGGGGCAGGTGGCGATCGACATCCTGGTGCGCAACCTGTTCGAGCGCACGGCCGATATCGGGTTTCTGGCGACGGACGACGATATTCGCGCCTTCATCGCCGAGGCCTGCGATGCGGCGGGCAACTTCCGCGCCGAACGCGAACTGCGGCCGCAGCGCGCGGCGCTCAAGCAGCGCTTTGCCGAATACGTGGCCAAGTACTCGGTGTACGCCGACATCGTTCTGCTTGACCCGGAAGGACGTGTGCTGATCCGTCTTGACGACAAGGTGGCCGTGGAGCGGACGAGTGCCGCGTTGGTCCAGGAAGCGCTGGAAACCGACGGCGCCTATGTCGAGACCTATGGCCCCTTGGATATCCTGCCGCAGCAGGCCAATGCGCTGGTGTATTCCTATCGGGTCACCAATGCCGAGGGGCAGTCGATTGGCGTGCTGTGCCTGTGTTTCCGCTTCGAGAACGAGATGGAGAAAATCTTCGCCAATCTCGCCGCGCCCGACGACTGGTCGACGATCCTGTTGCTGGATGCGGGGGGGCGCGTGATCGCCAGCTCCGATGGCATCCACATTCCGGTGGGCGCGCAGGTCGAGCCCGTGATCGGCGAGGAATATCGCGTGGTGCGCTTTGCCGGGCGCGAGTATCTGGCGACGACCCGGCCAACGCAGGGTTATCAGGGCTACATGGGGCCGGGCTGGTTCGGCCATGTGATGCTGCCCGTACAGCACGCCTTCAACAAGGATGCCTCCGAGATGCTGCGCGGCATTGATGCCATGGTGCTCGAAACGGTGATGGAAAGCCCCTCGCTGTTTGGCGAGGTACTGCGCAGTGTGCCGATTCAGGCCGACCGCATCCAGCGCGACCTCAACCGCTCGGTATGGAATGGCAACGTGCGCCAGAGTTCGGCCAAGCGCGCGCTCAATCCTTCGTTCTCCAAGATTCTCCTGTGGGAGATCAGTAATACCGGCAGCCGCACCAAGGACGTGTTCTCGCGCTCGATTGCCAACCTGCACGAAACCGTGGTGTCGGCGATCCTGCAGGACAGCCGCTTCCTCGCCTCGCTGGCCATCGACATCATGGATCGCAACCTTTACGAGCGCGCCAACGATTGTCGCTGGTGGGCGCTGACCTCGGCCTTCCGCGAGATTCTCGCCGCCGGCAGCGGCTCGCCCGAAGATGCCCAGCGCATGACCGGCATTCTCGAAACCATCAACGGCCTGTATACCGTCTATAGCAACCTGATGGTGTTCGATACGCGCGGCAAGGTGGTGGCGGTTTCCCAAAACAATCAGGCCGCGCTGGTCGGCAAGACGATCAACGAGGACTGGGTAAAGAGCGTGCTGGCCCTCGACGATTCGCAGGGCTATGCGGTGTCGCCCTTCCTTGCCTCGCCGCACTATGGCGGCCGGCATACGTATATCTACGGCGCGGCCATTCGGTCGATGGGCTCGCCCGACAACAGCCGCGTGGTCGGCGGCGTCGGCATCGTGTTCGATAGCGAACCGCAGTTCGCCGCCATGCTGAAGGATGCGCTGCCGCGTGATGAGTCCGGGCAGGTGCAGGCCGGCAGTTTCGGCGCCTTTGTTGATCGTGCCGGGCGCGTCATTTCCTGTACCCACGAACAGCACAAGCCAGGTGATCGCATCGACATTGATGCTGGCTTCCTGACCTTGCCGCAAGGTGAGGCGCGCGCCGGCATCGTGCGGCTGGATGGCAACTACTACGCCGTGGGCGCGCGTACCTCCTCCGGCTATCGCGAATTCAAGGGCGAGCAGGATGCTTATCGCAATGAGGTCATCGCGCTGGTTTTCATTCCCCTGTGCGAGGCGGCCGTGGTGGTCAAGCCCGTCGACATTCCGCGCCTCTCGATTCGCTCCGACCGCACGGTCGAGGGCGAGGTGATCGAACTGGCGACCTTCCACGTCGGCCAGACCTGGTTCGGCCTGCGCTCGATGCAGGTGGTGGAAGCGGTCGACCGCGACGGCATGGTCGGCGTGCCCGGCGCGGGCGGCGACTTTGCCGGCTATCTGGTGTATCAGGGCATGCCGATTCCGGTGTTCGACATCCGTGAAATCGCCAATGCCGGCCCGGCCGCCGATGGTGTGCAATATCAGGTCATCGTACTGAAGAAAGGCGAGAACTCGCACTTCGGCATCCTCGCCGATGGCCTCGGCGAAATTCCCGAAGTGCTGGCCACGCGCCTCAAGCCGCTACCGGGGTTGCTGGCCGGCGGCAATGTGCTGGGCGAGGCGATTGTCAGTACCGACAATCCGGGTGAGGAGCACTTGCTGGTGGTGTTGGGCGTCGATCGGATTGCCATGCGCTTGCTGGCCGGCATGACCGAACTGCCGCCCCTGACGGTCACCCCTGAAGCCATGCCGACACTGGCTGCCGTGCGCAAGTAGTTTGTCGCAAACCCTACACGCTCCGTGATGTTTCTATATCAATAAATACAGTACGTTAGTGCTTGGCACGGGGTTTGCGATGAAGAAGATATGAAAGCCACCCAGATCGCCGAACTGCTCAACGAACCCGCCTGCTCCCACAACGATAGCAAGGAGAAAGCCGGCTGTGCGCGTCCCAAGCCGGGCGCGACCGCCGGTGGCTGCTCCTTCGACGGTGCACAGATTGCGCTACTGCCCATCGCCGACGTCGCGCATATCGTCCATGGCCCGATTGCCTGCGCTGGTAGCTCGTGGGACAACCGTGGCACCAAAACCACCGGCCCGACGCTGTTCAAGATCGGCATGACGACCGACCTCACCGAGCAGGACGTGATCATGGGGCGCGGCGAGAAGCGCCTGTTCCACGCGATTAAGCAGGCCATCGACGATTACCATCCGGCGGCCGTGTTCGTCTATGCCACCTGTGTGACGGCGCTGGTTGGCGACGACATGGAAGCGGTCTGCAAGGCGGCGCAGAAGCATTACGGCGTACCCGTCGTGCCGGTCGATTGCGCCGGCTTCTACGGCACCAAGAACCTCGGCAACCGCATTGCCGGCGAGGCGATGCTCAAGTATGTGATCGGCACGCGCGAGCCAGACCCGGTGCCTGCGTCGGCACAGCGGCCGGGCATTCAGGTGCATGACATTTCCCTGATCGGCGAATACAACATCGCCGGCGAGTTCTTTCACGTGCTGCCGCTGTTCGATGAGTTGGGGCTGCGTATCCTCGGCACGCTCTCGGGCGACGGGCGTTACCGCGAGGTGCAGACCATGCATCGCGCCGAAGCCTCAATGGTGGTGTGCGCCAAGGCGCTCTTGAACGTGGCGCGCAAGGTCGAGGAGCAGTGGGGCGTGCCCTGGTTCGAAGGCAGCTTCTACGGTGTGGCCGATGTGTCGCATGCCTTGCGCGAGTTTGCGCGCCTGATCGGCGATCCCGATCTGACGGCGCGTACCGAAGCGCTGATCGCTCGCGAGGAAGCCAAGGCGAGTGCGGCCTTGGCGCCGTGGCGCGAGCGGCTCAAAGGCAAGCGCGTGTTGCTCTACACCGGCGGCGTGAAGTCGTGGTCGATCGTCTCGGCGCTGCAAGACCTGAACATGACGGTGGTGGCCACCGGCACCAAGAAATCCACCGAAGAGGACAAGGCGCGCATCCGCGAACTGATGGGCCCGGACGTCAATATGATCGACGATGGCAGCCCGAAGGCTTTGCTCGGCGCTTACAAGGAACTGAAGGCCGACATCCTGATTGCTGGTGGCCGCAATCTCTACACGGCACTCAAGGCGCGCATTCCCTTCCTCGACATCAACCAGGAGCGCGAATTCGGCTATGCCGGTTACGCGGGCATGGAAGAACTGGCGCGCCAACTGGCGCTGACCATGGAAAGTCCGGTGTGGGAGAAGGTGAGAAAGCCCGCACCGTGGGCGACGCCGCAGGTGGGAACGCCCCTGAGTGTCAGTTAGCTGCGCAACTGCTGTTCGATGTTGGCAAATAGTTCGTCGTAGATTTCGATCAGCGCTTCGCGGTCTTCGCTGCCCTTGACCCAGTGGCGCTCGCTGGCCATCGCCAGGGCCTGTTTCTCCATGTCGGAGAGACTGCCGTTGTCGATTTCGTGTCCATGCAGGATAAGTGTCACGTCGCGGCGTGCCTTCTGGGCGAGCGACACGAGGCGCATGGCTTCCTGCATGGCGAAAACGCCGGTGCCGATCGAGGCGGCCAATTGTCCTACCGTGGCGGCCGAATCGGCCGAGCCGCCGAGGCGCTGGCAGAATTCGTCGGCCAGCGTGCGCGAGTCGGCCATCGAATGGCTGATGGTTTCCATCTGGCCGAGTACGTCGTTCATGGCGCTGGCCATGGCATTGATGGCGGCGGCAATTTCTTCGGCCGCTTTTTTGCGACTGGTCGGCCAGTTTGCGCACCTCGTCGGCGACGACGGCAAAGCCGCGGCCCGCCTCGCCGGCACGAGCTGCCTCGATGGCGGCATTGAGGGCGAGCAGGTTGGTCTGCTTGGCGATGACGTCGATATGTCCGGTGAGTTTCTGAATCGCGCCGGCCTTGACGTTGAGGTCGGCCAGTGCGTGGCTGCCGCTTTCGGTGGCCTGCAGGGCCTGGCCGAGCGAGCCGGACATGCGGTCGGCCGCGCCCGACATGGCGTGGGCGGATTCGGCGTAGCTGCTGGCGAGTTCCTCGGATTGCGTGGAGTGTCCGGCGACTTCGGTGAGCGAGTGGCTGACATGGTCGATGGCGAGCGACAGGCCGCGTTCCGAACGCAGGAAGATATGCGACAGCAGCGCTTCGCGCGCCACGGTTTCCTGCGCGGCATTGAGCTCGTCGAGCATTTTCTGCATGCGTCCCAGCACGTCCTTGAAGGTGCCGTGCAGGCCGGTGGTTTGCAGGCGCCGCCAGGGATGGCCTGCGGAGGTGGCCGCCATGCCGCCTAGCGTTTCGCGGAAGGCGGTTTCCGTCTGATCGAGCATCGCATTGAGATTGATGCGGATCGAGTCGAGCGTTGGATTGCCGACTTCTTTGGGCAGGCGCGCGACCAGTTCGCCCGCGACGTAGCGCTTGAGCAGTTGGTCGAGTTCGTCGAGGAAGGCGCGATCGTTAGAGCGAGAAAACCAGTTCTTCATAACTCATGCCTGTTTTGGTGAGGAGACCGACGAGAACTTGTGTTCCCGCCGCGATGGCATCGCGGGCGCCGGCCGCCTTTTCGGCGGCCACCATTTGCTGATAGACCGGGGCGACTTTTTCAACGGCCTGGCGACTGGGGCAGCGCCGCACCGAGGTGTAGCCGACGATATGGCCGCTCGGCCCGAAGTCCGGCGTGACGTGGGTGAACACCCAGTAGTAGCCGCCGTCCTTGGACATGTTCTTGACATAGGCGAAGACTTCCTTGCCGGACTGGATGGTGTCCCACACCAGCTTGAAGGCGGCGCGCGGCATGTCGGGGTGGCGAACGATATTGTGTTGGGCGCCGAGCAGTTCGTCCTCGGTATACCCGGAGAATTCGATGAAGATCGGATTGCAGTAGGTGATGATGCCTTTGGGGTCGGTCTTGGAAACGATGAAATCGTTTTCCCGCATGACCCGTTCCCGCTGCGTTGGAACAATGCTCTTGTCCTTCACGGTGCGCTTCCCCTGATTTCAATTATTAGTATTTATGATACCCCATAAGCGGCATGTGGTTTTTTTGTCGCAGATGCGACAAGGGTGGTGGATTCTAACCTGCTGAATTGATGGAATGTTGTGCTTGGCACGTGGCTTGCGAGGAGGAGGGTGACTCCCTCTCGATTGTGCTCTTACCAACATGGCCGACATCCTCAAGCGTGCAAAGCCCCTCGCCGTGAATCCCCTCAAGGTGTCGCAGCCGGTGGGGGCCTCGCTGGCCTTTCTGGGATTGAAGAATGCCCTGCCGATGCTGCATGGTTCGCAGGGCTGCACGGCGTTCGGCAAAGTCTTTTTTGTGCGCCACTTTCGCGAGCCGATTCCGCTGCAGACCACGGCGATGGATCAGGTGTCCACCGTGATGGGGGCCGACGAGAATGTCGTCGAGGGCCTCAAGACGCTCTGCGAGAAGAGCAAGCCCGAGATCATCGGAGTACCGACGACGGGATTGTCGGAGACACAGGGCACCGACATCAAACGGCTGGTCAAGCAGTTTCGTGAAACGTATCCGCAGTTCGATCATATTGCCGTGGTGCCGGTGAATACGCCGGACTATATCGGCTCGCTGGAGAGCGGCTTTGCGCTGGCGATCGAGGCGATCATTGATGTGATGATGCAAAAGTCGGTGCTGGCTGGACGGCGTCATAAGCAGGTGAATGTGCTGGCTGGCTCGATGCTGACGCCCGGCGATATCGAGCATATCAAGGACTGGATCGAAGCCTTCGGCCTGCGCCCGGTGGTGTTGCCCGATATCGGCGATTCGCTCGATGGCCATCTGGTGCCGCAGGAAAACACGCCGCTGACCCTGGGGGGGACGCCCAAGGCCGAAATCGAGCGCATGGGCGAATCGATGGCCACACTGGTGATTGGCCGTTCGCTGTTCAAAGCGGCCGACATGCTGGAGGAGCGTACCGGCGTGCCGACCCTGCGCTTCGATCACTTGATGGGGCTCGATGCTTCTGACGCTTTTACTCACGCTCTGGCGAATCTCTCCGGCCTGCCGGTACCCGAAAAGCTGGAACGTCAGCGCGCGCAGTTGCAGGATGCGATGGTCGATACGCATTTCATGACCGGTTTTACGCGCATTGCGCTGGCGCTGGACCCTGACCTGCTGCTGGCCTTTGGCGATTTCCTGGTCGGTGTCGGCGCCGAGATCGTGGCGGCTGTCGCCCCGGCGCGGGCTGAATCGCTGGTCGATGTGCCTTGCGCAGCGGTGCAGATCGGCGATCTGGAGGATCTCGAACACTCGGCCAAGCTGGCCGATGCCCAATTGCTAATCTCCAATTCGCATGCCGCCCAAAGTGCCGCCCGCCTGCATCTGCCGCTGTTGCGCGCCGGTTTCCCGCAATACGATTTTGTCGGCGGCTATGCGCGTCCGTGGGTGGGCTACCGCGGCGCACGCCAGGCCCTGTTCGATCTTGCCAACCTCTTTCTGGGGCAGCACCATGACATTCCCGCCTACCGTTCCATCTACCGCCCGGCGGCGGAAGCTGACCTTGGCTTGGTCCGGCACTGAAGGACTGCCCGCCATGCTGAAGGTTGCCTTCGCCACTGCCGACCGCGAGCGCGTCAATCAGCATTTTGGTGCGGCGACCTGTTTTGCCATCTACAGCCTCGATGGCGAGCGCGCCAAGCTGGTGGAAGTCGCCGAGTTTCCTGAAGAGGCGATGGATGGCAACGAGAACAAGCTATCTGCCAAGATTACCGCGCTGAATGGCTGTGCGGCGGTGTATTGCCTCGCCGTGGGTGGTTCGGCAGTACGCCAGTTGCTGGCCGGTGGTATCCAGCCGGTGCGGCTGGATGACCCCGTGTTCATCGATGCGCTGCTGGCGCAGTTGCGCCAGGCCGTGCGCGAAGGCGGCGTGCCGTGGATCGACAAGGCATTGAAGCGCGATGCCAATGGCGAACGCTTTGACCAGATGGCCGCCGAAGGGTGGGAAGAATGATCCAGCGCAGCGGACAGATTGTGGACATTTGCGATGGCATCGCCGCCATCCGCGTCGAGCGCGCGAGTGCGTGCTCGTCTTGCGGCACGCGCAGCGTCTGCGGCGCCGGCCGTGCCGACGCATCGCTGGTCTTTCTACCGCTGTCCGCACCGGCACAGTGTGGCGACCATGTGATGGTACAGCTTGCTTCCGGCGGCCTGACGCGTGCCGCATTTCTCGCCTATCTGCTGCCAGCCATCAGCACCCTGGCCGGTGCATTGCTGCTGGCGGACGCTGGCGATCTGGCTGCCGTGGCTGGCGCACTGGCGGGGCTCGGCCTCGGGCTGATCGCCCTGCGGCGATTCAGCCGCGCATGTGCCCGCCCTGCCGTCCTGCCAGAGCCGACATTTCTGAAACCGTTTGGAGAAGCCTGATGACCACCCTCGACCCGATTTACGAAACCGATTTCATCAAGGAGATGATTCGGCAGATGCGTGCCCTCGACAACTATGGCACCTACGACGGCCAGACTGGCGACAAGCTGCTGGAGCCGCTGATCCTCACCAAGGAGCGCAAGGCCGCGATCCCCATCGTTGGCGATCCCGACGAGGAAACCATCGCGCGCGTCAAGGCCTTCTACAACGCCATCGCCACGCTGGTCGAGAAGGAGTGCGGCCTGATGGCGGTGCCCTTCATCAACCTCACGCACGAGGGCTTTGGCCGCGTGCTGATCACCGTCGGCAAGCTGGTGGCGCTCGAAAAGACCCTGCGCGACGTGCATCGCTTCGGCTTCGATTCGCTGTCGAAGATGAAGACCGAGGGCGACAAGCTGCTCTCCATCGCCATCGAGCGCGTCGGTTCCTATCCGGAAGTGGCCGGGTTGTAGGAGGATCTGATCATGACCGAAGAGGACCTCAAAGATCTCGACAAGGAAGTGAAGAAGCTCAAGCGCATCGCTTCTGAATGGGCCGGTCAGTTGCACGACCTCGTCGAGGATCGTCTGCCGGCCGGCTATCAGGAAATCCCCGGCATCGCCCAATCGACCTATGACGCTTGCAAGGCCTGGGCCGATGCCAATGCCAAACTGAATTCAATGCAACCCTCCTAGAAAGGAAAAACCATGAGCGCAGTAACCCGTGGCGGTACGCCCTGGACACCCCAGTACGTCGAAGCCATCAACCCGAAGAACTGCATTGGCTGCGGCCGCTGCTACAAGGTCTGTACGCGCGACGTGCTGACGCTCGTCGACCGCGGCGAGGACGACGATATGGACGAGGATGACTGGGATGACGAGGATGCCAAGGCGATGATGACCGTCAAGAATCCGCTGGACTGCATCGGCTGCGGCGCCTGCGGTCGCACCTGTCCGAAGGAATGTTTTACCTTCGTCACGGCCTGAGGCATCCGGCATGCCGAGACCGCAGAAACACGTTTTCGTCTGCTCGCAGCAGCGGCCGCCCGGGCACCCACGCGGCTCTTGCGGGGCGAAGGGCTGTCAGGAAGTGCTGGAAGAGTTCATGTTCGAATTCCAGCAGCGCCAGTGCTTCGACACCGTGGCGGTGACGCCCTCCGGCTGTATCGGCCCCTGCAGCATGGGGCCGAACGTGCTGGTCTATCCCGAAGGCACGTTCTATACGAACGTGAAGAAGGAAGACGTCAAGGCCATCTTCGACGAGCACCTGCTCGGTGGCCAGCCAGTCGAGCGCCTGCGGGCGCCGGCCGAGGTCTGGTGAGCTATCTCCAACCGAGACTGCTCTGCTTTCACAAGCAGGGCACCAGCGCACGCACGCGCTTCGTGCGCTGGCCGCACGGCATGCTGGCTTTCGAGCCGCTGCCGGCGGGTGCCCGCCTGCTCGATGAAAAGTCGGCGGTGGTCAGACGGCATCCCGCCGATGTGTTGGCCGATGCGGCCGCACGCCTGGGCATGCCGTCCGATGCCTTGCGGGCGGAAACGGAGTTTGATGCCGTTATCGCGACGCCCGAGGGCGAAGTCCCAATCCTTCTGGTGCATTTTGCCTCGCTCGATCCCCCCTTTGCCGAAGTCGAAAAACACGGCGGCAAATTCATCGCCATTACAGAGGCACGCGATGTGTCGCCTCTGGAGCTACAACTCTTGCGTAAAGCCTACGAGATCCTGATCGGCTAGTTTGTCTTGTTTGCGACAATTGATCCATTCGGTTGTTAAAAAAACAATGAGTTAAAGAGTGGCACGGCGCTTGCGAATCTCCTGAAAACCACAGGAGATCGACCATGATCCAACTCACCCCCAAAGCCAGCAAAGCGGTCAAACGCTTCATCAAATTTTCCGAAACGCCGGTCATCGGCATGCGCGTCACCGTCTCGGGTGGCGGTTGTTCCGGCTTTCAGTACAACCTGAAGCTGGAGGCATCGGCCGCGTCTGACGATACGGTGCTTGATATTGATGGCATCCAGATGATGGTCGATTCCGCCACGCTGCCGCTGGTCGAAGGCCTGACCATCGACTTCATCGACTCGATGACCGAGAGCGGCTTCAAGTTCGACAACCCCAACGCCAAGGCCGCCTGCGGCTGCGGCAAGTCATTCAGCTATTGAGCAAGGAGAGCGAGCATGTGGGACTATTCGGAAAAAGTACGCGAACATTTCTTCAACCCGCGCAACGCCGGGGTGCTTGAGGGGGCCAACGGCGTCGGCGACGTCGGCTCAATCAAGTGCGGCGATGCGTTGCGCCTGATGCTCAAGGTCGATCCAGATAACGAGACGATTCTGGATGCCAGTTTCCAGACTTTCGGCTGCGGCTCGGCGATTGCTTCCAGCTCGGCGCTGACCGAGATCATCAAGGGCAAGACGCTCGACGAGGCGCTCAAGGTCAGCAACCAGGAAATCGCCGACTGGCTCGACGGCCTGCCGCCCGAGAAGATGCACTGCTCGGTGATGGGGCGCGAAGCGCTGCAGGCGGCGGTGGCCAACTACCGCGGCGAGGAATGGAAGGACGACCACGAGGAAGGCGCGCTGATCTGCAAGTGTTTTGCCATCGACGCGGTGATGATCGAGGAGGTTGTGCGTGCCAACGGGCTGACGACGGTGGAGCAGGTGGCCAACTACACCAAGGCTGGCGGCGGTTGCGCTTCGTGCCACGAAGGCATCGAGGAAATTCTGACCAAGGTGGCGAAGGAGGTGTGCACCGCGCCGACAGCGGAAACCAAGCCGACGCCGGCCTCAGTGGCCAACACGGTGCCGGCGGCGGCACCGAAACTCACCAGCTTCCAGCGCATGCGCAAGATCGAGGAAACCATCGAGGCCATTCGTCCGATGCTGCAACGCGACCATGGCGACATCGAGATCGTCGAAATCGACGGTAAGAACATCTACGTCAATCTCAAGGGTGCCTGCGTCGGCTGCATGATGGAAGCGGCGACGCTCAACGGTATCCAGACGCAGTTGGTCGAAGCGCTCGGCGAGTTCGTGCGCCTGCTGCCGGCCAGCATGCTCGGACGGGCCTGATCATGAGCGACCCTGTTGATTCGGCGATCTACCTCGACAACAACGCCACCACCGCCTGCGATCCGGCGGTGGTGCAGGCCATGCTGCCTTTTTTCACCGAGCAGTTCGGCAATCCATCCTCGATGCACAGCTTCGGCAACAAGGTCGGCTTTGCGTTGAAAGAGGCGCGCGCCAAGGTGCAGGCGCTGCTCGGCGCCGAGCACGAGTCGGAGATCATTTTCACCTCCTGCGGCACCGAGTCCGATTCCACTGCGATCCTGTCGGCGCTGAAGGCGCAGCCGGAACGTAACCAGATTATCACGACTGCGGTCGAACATCCGGCGATTCTGACGCTGTGCGACTATCTGGAGAAGGAAGGCTATGTCGTCACGCGTCTGTCCGTGGATAAGCGCGGTCGCCTCGACATGGATGAGTACAAGTCGGCGCTCAGCCCCCGTACCGCCATTGTTTCCGCGATGTGGGCCAACAACGAGACGGGCACGATTTTCCCGGTTGAGCAGATGGCCGAAATGGCGCATGCCGTCGGTGCGCAGTTCCATACCGATGCGGTGCAGGCGGTCGGCAAGATCGCCATCGACCTGAAGAAAACGCAGATTGACATGCTGTCGCTGTCGGGTCACAAGTTGCACGCGCCCAAGGGCGTCGGTGTGCTGTATCTGAAGCGTGGCACGCGCTATCGGCCCCTGCTGCGCGGCGGTCATCAGGAACGCAGCCGGCGTGCCGGCACCGAGAATGCCGCCTCCATCGTCGGCCTCGGCGTCGCCTGCGAACAGGCGTTGCAGCACATGGCCTTCGAGAATACCGAGGTGAAGCGCCTGCGCGACAAGCTGGAGGCGGGCATTCTTGCCGCCGTGCCGAGTTGCTTTCCGACCGGCGATGTGACGAACCGTCTGCCCAATACCAGCAACATTGCCTTCGAATTCATCGAGGGCGAGGCGATCCTGCTGCTGCTCAACAAGGCCGGCATCGCGGCTTCGTCAGGCTCGGCCTGTACCTCCGGTTCGCTGGAACCCTCGCACGTGATGCGCGCGATGGGCATTCCCTATACGGCGGCACACGGCACCACGCGCTTCTCGCTGTCGCGCTACAACACCGAGGCCGAGATCGATCGCGTGATTGCGGCCGTGCCGGCAATCATCGCGCAGTTGCGCAAGTTGTCGCCCTATTGGGGCGAGAACGGGCCCAAGGAAGATACGTTTGCGCCGGCCTATGCCTGATTTTCTTGGCTAGGCGGGCAGTCGGCGCGGCCTGTGGCATCATGCCGATTTGACTATGATCGAAAGGCATGACATGGAGAGTACGACAAGCGACACGGGGCTGATCATCGAGGATCTGGTGGTAGGCGAAGGCGATAGGGCGGAATCCGGCCATTTCGTCTCCGTGCATTACACCGGTTGGCTCAGCAATGGCGAGAAGTTCGACTCAAGCCTGGATCGCAACAGCCCGTTCAGCTTCAATCTGGGGGCGCGTCAGGTGATCGCCGGCTGGGATGAAGGCGTGCGGGGCATGTGTATCGGCGGCAAGCGCAAGCTCACCATTCCGCCGCAGCTTGGCTACGGTTCGCGCGGTGCGGGTGGCGTTATTCCGCCGAATGCCACACTGGTCTTCGAGGTCGAGTTGCTCGCTATCGACTGAGTCTGCTTGCCATGGATCGGCATTGACTGTGTGCCGTAGCGTTACCGATACTTTCGCAGTGCAGGATTCAACTCAGATTACTTTGCCGGGGTTCATCAGCGCATGCGGATCAAGTGCCTGTTTGATGCTGCGCATCATGTCCATTTCAACATCGCTCTTGTAGCGCAGGATTTCTTCGCGCTTCAGTTGGCCAAGGCCATGTTCGGCAGAGATCGAGCCATCGAGTGCATGGACGAGATCATGCACGATGCGGTTGACCGCTGCCGTTTGTGCGATGAAGCCGGGGTTGTCCTGGGCGGCGGGCTTTGACTGGTTGTAGTGCAGGTTGCCATCGCCCAGATGGCCGAAGCAGACGATCCTGACATCGGGAAATGCCGAGACGAGGGCGGCATTGCATGCGCCGATGAATTGCGGAATGCGCGAGACGGGCAAGGAAATATCATGCTTGATCGACAGTCCCTCGATTTTTTGCGCTTCGGAGATGTTCTCGCGCAGCGACCAGAGGGTCTGCGCCTGGGTGTCGCTTTGGGCGATGACGGCATCTCTGATCTCTTCCGCCTCGGCCGCTTCGGCGAGAGCTTCCTCTAGCGCCGCCGCGAGGTCGGTGGTCATGGTGTCGGTGAGTTCGATCAACACCTGCCAGGGGGATTGTTCGCCCAATGGATCGCGTGCACCATGGATATGGGTAAGGACAAGGTCGAGAGCGGTGCGGTCGATCAGTTCGAAGGCGGTGATGCGTCCGCCGATGTGCTCGCGCAGGCGCGTCAGCAGCGAGACTGCCTTGGCGGGACTGTCCAGCGAGGCCCATGCGGTGGCCGTCGAGCGCGGCGGCGAGAAGAGTTTGAGGACTGCGGCCGTGATCAGTCCGAGCGTTCCCTCGGCACCGATGAAGAGATGCTTGAGGTCGTAGCCGGTATTGTCCTTGCGCAGGCCGCGCAGGCCGTTCCAGATGCGCCCGTCGGGCAAGACGACTTCCAGGCCGAGGCACAGCTCGCGGGTGTTGCCATAGCGCAGTACCTGTACACCGCCGGCATTGGTCGACAGGTTGCCGCCGATGGTGGCGGTGCCCTCGGCGGCGAGTGACAGCGGAAACAGGCGGCCGGCCTGTTCGGCAGCGGCTTGTACCGCAGCGAGGGTGCAGCCGGCTTCGACCGTCAGGGTGTTGTTGTCGGTGTCGATGGCGCGAATCTTGTTCAAGCGTGTGAGGCTGACTACCACCTCACCACGGATTGGCGTGGCGCCACCACACAGACCGGTATTGCCGCCTTGCGGCACGATGGCAATGTGATGGGCGACACAAGCCTTGACGACGGCGGCGACTTCTTCTGTGTTGGCTGGTTTCACCACGCACAGCGGTTGTCCCTGATAGCGACCACGCCAGTCAGTCGCGAAGGGGGCGACATCGAAGGGCTCCGTCAATACGTAGGCTGCGCCGGCAATCCCGCGCAGTCGATCCAAAAAGTCGACGCTCATGGGACGGCGGCTACGGGGTCACTGAGTTCGGCGTACAAATCATGCACATCGCAATCGGTGATGGCGACCTCGACAAACTCGCCGATGTCGAGATCATGCCCATCCGTAATGTAGACGAGGCCGTCGATATCCGGCGCATCTCCTGCGCTGCGGGCGATCGCGCCTTCCTCGTCGATGTCATCGACGAGTACCGTTATGGTGCGGCCGATCTTTGCTTCGAGACGCTGCGTGGAAATGTCTTCCTGATGGCGCATCAGGCGCGCCTTGCGTTCTTCGCGAACGGCATCGGGCAGGGCACCGGGCAGCGCGTTGGCGGCAGCCCCTTCGACCGGCGAATAGGAGAAGGCGCCGACGCGATCCAGTTGGGCGGCATCGAGGAAATCGAGCAGTTCGTTGAACTCGTTTTCTGTCTCACCGGGGAAGCCGGTGATGAAGGTCGAGCGGATGGTCAGGTCGGGGACGACCTTGCGCCAGCCGGCAATGCGCTCAAGCACCTTGTCGACGTCGCCGGGGCGTTTCATCAGCTTGAGAATGCGCGGGCTGGCGTGCTGAAAGGGCACGTCGAGGTAGGGTAAGAGCTTGCCCTCGGCCATCAGGGGCAGGAGATCATCGACACTGGGATAGGGATAGACGTAATGCAGGCGTACCCAGATGCCGAGTTCGCCAAGTTCCTTGCATAACTCATAGAGGCGCGTTTTGACCGGCTTGCCGCCGACGAAGCCGGTGCGGTACTTGACGTCGACGCCATAGGCGCTGGTGTCCTGCGAGATGATCAACAATTCGCGCACGCCGGCATCGGCGAGTGTTTCGGCCTCCTTGAGCACTTCGCCGATCGGACGGCTGACCAAGTCGCCACGCAGGCTCGGAATGATGCAGAAGCTGCAGCGGTGATTGCAGCCTTCGGAAATCTTCAGGTAGGCGTAGTGGTCCGGGGTGAGGCGGATGCCCTGCGGCGGCACCAGATCGACGAACGGATCGTGCTGCGGCGGCAGATGAGCATGGACGGCATCCATGACCTCCTGCAGCGCGTGCGGGCCGGTGACGGCAAGCACGCTCGGATGCGTGTCCTGCACGATCGTGCCCTTGGCGCCGAGGCAACCGGTGACGATGACCTTGCCATTCTCGGCGAGCGCTTCGCCAATGGCGTCGAGCGATTCCTCGACGGCGGCATCGATGAAGCCGCAGGTGTTAACGACGACGAGATCGGCGCCGTCATAGCTGCCGGAGATTTGATAGCCCTCGGCACGCAGGCGCGTGAGGATCTGTTCGGCATCGCTGGCAGCTTTTGGGCAGCCGAGCGAAACGAAGCCGACTTGGGGGACGTGCGATTTCCCCGGTTTCTTGATGCCCACTATTTCTTTTTCTCGGGTGCTTCTTGTGTATTTTCGGGCGGATGCGGGAACTGGAAGCCGGTAAACATCTTCTTCGTCTGTTCCTGAATGCTTTCCTGCATCTGGTGGAACATTTTTTGGCTCTGGTCGACGTAGGTGCCCATCATCTGCTGCATGGCGGGCCCCTGAAAATTCAGGAACTGCGCCCACATGTCCTTGCTCATGACGGGGTTGTCACCGTAGAGACTCTTGGTTTGCTCCTGCAGTTTTTTCTGCATGTCGGCAAAGGCCTTGATGTTGTTCTCGAGATACTGCCCCATCATGCCCTGCATGGCATTGCCATAGAAGCGGATCATCTGCGACAACAGGTCGGAAGTGAACATCGGCGCACCGCCGGCTTCTTCTTCAAGAATGATCTGCAGCAGGATGCTGCGGGTCAGATCGTCGCCGGTCTTGGCGTCTACCACGCGAAATCCCTCATGCTTGAGCACAAGTTCCTTGACATCGACCAGGGTGATGTAGGTGCTGGTACGCGTGTCGTAGAGACGGCGGTTCGGGTATTTTTTAATCAGGCGAACCTGCTCGACCATGGTAATTCCCCTCTCAAAGAGTGCCGCGCCACCAAAGGCGGTGGCGCGGCATTGTATTGCTTACTGCAGATACAGGCCGCCGTTGATGTTGAGCGTGGCACCCGTCATGTAACCGGCCAGATCGGAGGCGAGATAGGAGCACAGGGCGCCCATTTCTTCCGGCTTGGCCAGACGCTTCATCGGGATGGTGTCGACAATGCTCTTCAGAATGTCTTCACGAATCGCCATGACCATCTTGGTGGCGACATAGCCTGGGGCAATGGCGTTGACCGTCACGCCCTTGGTGGCAAGTTCCTGAGCCAGCGCCTTGGTGAAGCCGATGACACCGGCCTTGGCGGCGGAGTAGTTGGCCTGACCCGCCTGGCCCTTGACGCCATTGACCGACGAGATGTTGATGATACGACCAAAACCGCGCTCGGCCATCTTGGCGGATACCTGCTTGGTCATGTTGAACAGGCTCGACAGGTTGGTGGCGATGACGGCATCCCACTGGTCCTTCTCCATCTTGGCGAACATGCGGTCGCGCGTGATCCCGGCGTTATTGACGAGGATGTCGATCGGGCCGGCCTGGGCTTCGGCTTCGGCAGCCATCTTCTGGCAGTCCTCGATTGAGGACACGTCGCCCGCGACGCAGACGAAATCGGTGAAGCCGGCGGTGGCCATTTCCTTGAGCCACTCGTCCTTGTTGTCGAACTGGGGGTGATAGGCGGCAACCACCTTGTAGCCGTCCTTGGCGAATGCCTGACAAATAGCGGTGCCGAGGCCGCCCATGGCACCCGTGACGAATGCGACGCGTTGAGTCATGATTTCTTCCTTTCCCTTATTTTGGTTGGTGTTGTAACGATTAAGCCTTTTCTTTGACGTAGCAGCCGGGGGCGGGTTCACCCGGCGGGTATTGTTTGCTGCCGAGGCGGCCGCGCGCCGGCATCTCGCCATCGGCAAACTGTTTGAGCCATTCGCTCCAGCCCTGCCACCAGCTGCCCTTGGTTTCGGTTGCGGCGGTCAACCACTCATCCGGGTTGGGGCTGTCGCTGTCGCCCATCCAGTGGCTGCGCTTGTTCTTGGCGGCGGGGTTGATGACGCCGGCAATGTGGCCGGAGGCACCCAGCACGAAGGTGGTCTTGCCGCCGAGCAGCCTGCGGCCGAGGTAGGACGATTGCCAGGGGACGATGTGGTCCTCGCGCGTGGCCAGCATATAGGTGGGCATATCGACCTTGCCCAGATCGACACGCGTGCCGCACATCACCAGTTTGTTCGGTTCGCGCAGGTTGTTTTCCAGATAGAGATTGCGCAAATACCAGGCAGCGAAGGGGCCGGGGAGGTTGGTCGAATCCGAATTCCAGTAGAGCAGGTCGAAGGCAGCGGGCTTGTTGCCCTTGAGATAGTTGCCGACGACGTATTGCCAGATCAGGTCGTTGGCGCGCAGGGCGGAAAAGGTGCCGGAAAGCTCGCGGGCCGTGAGCAAGCCGCCTTTGCCGATGGTGGCTTCGCGCTGGGCGACGGCTCGCTCATCGACGAAGATGCCGATTTCGCCCGTGTCGGTGAAGTCGAGCAGGGTGGTCAGCAAGGTCAGCGAGGCGACCGGATTGTCGCTACGGGCACGCAGCACGGCCAGCGCTGAGGTCAGGATGGTGCCGCCGACGCAGAAACCGAGGGCATTGATCTTGGCGCTCTTGGTGATTTCCTGCACGACCTTGATAGCCGTCAGCGGGCCTTGTTCAAGGTAGTCGTCCCACTTCAGTTGCGCTTGCGCTTCCTTGGGGTTGCGCCACGACAGCAGGAAGACCGTGTGCCCTTGCGCAACGGCATAGCGCACGAAGGAGTTTTCAGGTTGCAGGTCGAGGATGTAGTACTTGTTGATGCAGGGCGGCACGATCAGCAACGGGCGCTTGGCGACCGTGTCGGTCAGCGGGCTGTACTGGATCAACTGGAACAGCTCGTTCTGGAAAACCACGGCACCTGAGGTGATCGCCAGATTCTTGCCGACTTCGAAGACGCTTTCGTCGGTCATCGAGATGCGCCCCTTCTCGAGGTCGGCGATCAGGTTCTGCAAGCCAAGTTTGATGCTTTCGCCCTGGGTTTCGAGGGCCTTCTGGATGAATTCAGGATTGGTGGCCGCAAAGTTGGTTGGCGCAAGCGCATCAATGACCTGACGCGTGGCGAATTGCAGGCGGTTTTTTGCCAGATCATCCTGAGCGGGGGCCGCATCGGCCATTTTTTTCAGGTACTGCGCATTCAGCAAATAGGCTTGGCGCAGGTAGTCGTAGATCGGGCTGCTGGCCCATGCCGGATGGTCAAAACGCTTGTCGCCCGGCTCTGGCTGGACGAGGGGGACGCTTTCGCCCGCTTTCTTCTGCAGCATCGCCTGCCACAAGACCGCATGTTTTTCGCGCCATTCGTTTTGCAGGGCGAGCAGTGCGGGATCGGGGGCGGGAAACGAGGTCATGCGCGGGCTACCTACGAGATGGCAAGGGTGAGATTCTGCAATGCAGCATAGTTGCTGTCAATGACCTCGGTTGGCAGGATTATTGGCGCCAAATCAGGCTTGCCATGCGCCCCGTTGTGCCATCGCGGCGATAGGAGAAAAAACGGTCAGGATCGCCTGCCGTGCAAAAGTCGGCGCCGGTGATACGGCGGAGCCCCATCGCTTCCAGTCGGTGTCGGGCCAGTGCGTAGAGATTGCACAGCCATTTGCCATTTGCCTTGGGAGAAAAGGCGAGTTCGCAGCGCGGGTGTTGATTCAGGAAGGCCATCCGCACCTCGTCGCCTACCTCGAAATGCTGTGGGCCGATGGCCGGGCCGAGCCAGGCCATCAGTTGGTCGGCCGGGACAGTCATGGCGGCGACGGTTTGCTCGAGGATGCCAGCGGCCAGCCCGCGCCAACCGGCATGTGCTGCGGCAACGACCGTGCCGGCGACATCGCAGAACAGCACCGGCAGGCAGTCGGCAGTGAGTACTGCGCAGACCACTTCCGGCTGGCGGGCGAATGCTGCATCCGCTTCCGTACCAGTTGCTGTTGTGGCGGCATCAATACATGTCGTGCCATGCACCTGCCTGAGCCAGACAGGCTCGCTGGGCAGATACGTGCGCAGGCGGCGCCGGTTTTCGGTGACGGAGGCCGTGTCGTCGCCGACATGGTCGCCGAGGTTGAGGCTCGCGTAGGGGGCCACGCTGATGCCGCCGTGTCGTGTCGTCTGGATCGCCCGCACGTTGGGTGGCGCCGGCCAGTTCGGGATGATGAATTCAGGCTTCAAATCAGGCTTCACTGAGCGCCTCCAGTAGGGCGGCGAAATCGGCTGGCAGCGGTGCCTCCCACTGCATTTCCTTTCCCATCCCGGGATGGATCAGCGCGAGACGAAAGGCATGCAGCGCCTGGCGCTGAAAGGCGTCGAGCCAGACATCGCCACTCTTGGTTTTGCCATAGACCGGGTCGCCCACCAAAGGATGTTGGATGCTCGCCATATGCACGCGAATCTGGTGCGTGCGGCCGGTGTCGAGTCGGCATTCGACCAGCGTGCAGCGGGAGAAGCGTTTCAGTACGGCATAGTGCGTACGCGCTTCCTTGCCGCCCTGTTTGAGGATGGCCATCTTGGTGCGCTGGACGGGATGCCTGCCCAGCGGCGCATCGACCGTCCCACCCGCGCCGACTTTTCCGTGCACCAGCGCAAGATAGTGACGCTTCACCGTGCGCGCCTGCAGTTGGCGCACCAGATCGGTCTGGCTTGCGAGGGTTTTGGCCACCACCAACAGCCCCGAGGTGTCCTTGTCGAGGCGATGGACGATGCCGGCACGCGGGATGCCTGCGAGTTCGGGGGCGTGGTGGAGCAGGGCGTTCATCAGCGTGCCATGCGCATTGCCGTTGCCGGGGTGGACCACCAGCCCGGCCGGCTTGTCGATGACGACGAGATCGGCATCTTCGTAAATGATCGTCAGCGGAATGTCTTCGGCTGTGTCGGCAATAGTCAACGCCGGCGGAACGGCAAAGGTCAGGCGTTCGCCGCCCCAGACCTTGTGTTTGGCGTCCGCACGGCTACCGTTGAGCGTGATCAGTCCGTCTTTCAGCCAGCCCTGCAGGCGGCTGCGCGAGTGCGCTGGGAACAGACGGGCAAGGGCCGCATCCAGTCGCAGGCCGGCATAGTCGGGCGGGACGGTGATTTCGTTATAATCGGCCGACCTTTTTGAGGGTTCGCTCATCATGCGTAGTTTAGCTTCCCTGCTTGCCATCCTTCTGCTTGCCTTTTCCGCCGCTTGCGGTCTGCTGCCCGATCAGGTCGATGAAACGGCGGGTTGGTCGGCCAACAAACTGTACGCCGAGGCCAAGACGGCGATGGGCGAGGGCGCCTACGACAAGGCGATCAAGTTTTTCGAGAAGCTTGAGGCGCGCTATCCCTATGGTCGTTTTGCGCAACAGTCGCAGCTTGAGGTGGCTTATGCCTACTACAAGCAGGAGGAAAAGGCTTCGGCTATCGCCGCCTGTGACCGTTTCATCCGCCTGCATCCCAATCATCCGAATGTCGATTACGCCTATTACCTGAAAGGCTTGGTGGACTTCAACGAAGACCTGGGGATGTTGGGCCACCTCAGCATGCAGGATTTGACCGAGCGCGACCCGAAAGCCGCTGCCGAGTCCTTCGAGGCTTTCAGGATATTGGTCGACAAGTTTCCGGAGAGCAAGTACGCCAAGGATGCCACCTTGCGCATGGCCTATCTGGTCAATGCGCTGGCCTCGCATGAAGTGCATGTGGCGCACTATTACATGCGCCGCGGCGCCTATGTGGCCGCCGCCAACCGCGCCCAGACGACGCTGAAGACCTACCCGGATGCGCCCGCCAACGAAGAGGCGCTGTTCATCATGGTCAAGGCCTATGACGCGCTGGGCATGAACGACTTGCGCGACGACGCCGAGCGCGTGATGAAAAAGAACTTCCCCAACAGCGCGTACTACAAGCGCGGTCTGAACCGCGAGGTGCCGTGGTGGAAGCTTTGGTAAGCTAAGCCCGCCGTCCCACACAGCCCCTTCCTCGAAGAAGGGGAAGCTACAAGTCTTCTGGAGTAATGCCGGTGTGCTTGGCGATGCGTGCAAGCATTCGGGGGCCAATTTCTTCGCCATCGTGAAACGCAAAGACAACATCAGGCCACCCTTCGCGGGACAACGTGCGGTGAGAACCGGACTGCCGCTTGACCTGCCACCCAAGGCTAAGCAGTGCCGCAAGCAACCGCTTGGCCTTGATGGAAGGCCATTGACTCATGCGGCGAGAGGGAGAGAGATATTGATTGCGACGGGGCGCGACTCGCTTTGCTCCAGACGCTCGGCCATGGTGCGGAGGGCGAGCACTTCGGCCTTTGCCATAGCTTCGTCAGCAGTCTTGCCATAGCACAAGACGCCCGGAAGCTGCGGAACCTCAGCGATCCAGCGGCCATCAATCTCTTCTTCGCATTCGATACTGAAATTCATGACGGATCTCCGGTAGGGGGTGGGATCGATTGTAGCCTGCCTTGGCTGAAGGAGCCGGCTGTGGAGGTTACCGGCGATGCGAGGCTTTATTGCGCAGCGTCTAAGTGGACTGCCGGATTGGATTCAGTAGTTTCCGCAAGGAGAGCCTTTCACCTTAAATGTCACAAATTAACTAGGGCTGAACCAAACACTTATCAGCCCATTTGACTGGACTGTCTATCACGCGAAGTCCAAACTTCCAAGCTACATCATGCAAATCTTGCCCAAGCAATACGCCATCAATTCGTGGTAGCCAAAATTTCAGTTTCTTGTTTTCCCTCACAGAAAAGTCTTTCAGCATGCCAAAAAGCTGGTGACCAAACCCAAGCTTTCTGTATGTGGGGAATACGAAGAACTCTTCTATATCAATCGACTCTTCCTCAACATACCCGAACGCCCATGCCACGTCTTGCTTAAGGCCATTGTTGAAAATTGATCGGCCGTGGATTGGACCTCTGCAAGGTGTGGGAAGCGACCAACCGCTTTCGTAGTAACCGTGTGTGGCTATTGATCGTTGAGGCAACTTATAGCTCGTCACAAGATCTGAAAAGCATATTGCCTCAATACCGAATTCATCAAAGTAACCATAGGGGAGCCAGCCGAACCCTCTATCCCCCCACTTTCCGTCCCATGAATTCTGAAACTTAAAATATCCATAATCATCTCGATATCCAACAATCGCCACCGCATGATTTTCAATGACTGAATCGTTTTTCTCTGGGAAATGTATTACGCCGTTTTCTGCTTTGTACCACTGCGAATAAATTGGGGTACTAATTACTACTGGATATCCATGCGCGACGACACGCTTAATTTCATCTTCGCTGCGAACTCTATAGTAGTGATGAACCCTTAGAGCAGCAGCTTTAAAATCAAGTCCCATGGGTTCTTGCGGTGGCCAATGCTCTGACGTATGGCAAGGCCAATCTTGTTCCGTTACAGCACCGAAAAACTTTGATACCCGCGCAATAGAAAACGGGGCAATGCCACGCATGTGTTTATGCAGTGGGGTTCCTTCTAACTGAAGTGCTCTTAAAAAACCGTAATTGGGGTTGATCTGCACCATCCTTGCCGTCCCGCCAGCGTCGACTTTTACGGTCCTCTTTGACGACGCGCCTCGAAGAGGCAGATGCCGCTGGCAACCGATACATTGAGGCTTTCCACCGAGCCGAACATCGGAATCTTCGCCAGTTCGTCGCAGGTTTCGCGCGTCAGGCGCCGTAATCCTTCACCCTCAGCCCCGAGTACCCAGGCGAGCGCGCCCTTTTGCTCGATGGCGTACAGATCCTTGGTTGCTTCGCCTGCGGCGCCGATGGTCCAGATGCCGCGCTCCTTGATCTCGCGCAGACTGCGGGCGAGATTGGTCACGACGATGTAGGGCACCGTGTCGGCGGCACCGCTGGCCACCTTGATCGCGGTGGCATTGAGACCACAGGCGCGATCTTTCGGCGCGATGACGGCATGGGCGCCGGCTGCATCGGCCACGCGCAAACAGGCGCCGAGATTGTGCGGGTCGGTGACGCCATCCAGCACCAGCAGCAATGCGGGCTCGTTCAGACCATCCAGTACATCGTCGACGGTCACGAATGCCTGTTGCGCAGAAACCTTGGCGACCACGCCCTGATGCCGCTCGCCTTTCGCCATGCCGTCGAGCCGTGCGGCATCGACGCTGACGACGCGCACGCTGCGGGATTCGGCCAACTGCACCAGATCGCGGCTGCGTCCGTCCTGACGGGCGGCGGCGAGATAAATCTCGCGCACGCCCTCCGGGTCGTGGCGCAGCTTGGCGGTGACGGCATGAAAGCCGTGGATCAGCCGGGTATCTTCACCCATGCTTGATAACGCGATACTGCGCGGTCATGCGATGGGTTTCGCCCGGTGCGAGGGCGATCACATCGTCGGCTGCGTTGGCGGTTTCGACGCAGACCATCTTGTTCTCGCCGTTCTTGCCGAAATCGCCCATCTTCGCGGCTTTTTCCGTCCATGGCGCCCACACCACGGTGGAGCGGCTGCCGGTGCTGGTGATCAGCAGCGTGCGCTTCAGTGTCGGGTCGATGATGCCGCAGCAGCCGTTGGTGCCGAGATAGACGCGGTCGGTTTCGCCGCTGAAGGTGATCGCGCCTTTCTGCTTCTTGCGCTTGCCGCCATCGACCTTGTCGATATAGGCGCAGCCTTCGAGTCCGGCGACGCTGGCGGTGTGGATGTCGCCGATTTCGAAATAGGTGTGCAGCGCCTGGCCAACCGTGAAAGGCGTCTTGCCGGTGTTTTTGGTGGCGAGGCCGACGACGAGTTCCTGGCCGACCGTGACGCTGTATTTCACGGATGAATCATGCGGCCACTGCGCGCGCGCCGCATCGTTCATGAGCGGTTCGAATTCGAGACGCACGCGGCCGTCGGGCAGCTTGCGCGCATTGAGCAGCGACCACGGAATGGTGCGCGCAAAGCCGTGGCCGGGATAGCCGGCTTCCGTCGCATGCGCGCCGAACCACGGCCAGCACAGCGGCACACCGCCGCGAATCGATTTGCCCGGCGCGAACTTGGCGGCCTTTGAGAGCCAGATCACCGGTTTCTGGCCCTTGGGTTGCCAGGTCATCACATGGGCGCCCTGCAGGGCGATGGTGGCTGTCGAAAAGGCGGTTTTGACTTCGATGGCGATGAAATCAGGGGATTTTTCGCTGAAAGTCAGAAAGTCGGCGCTGGCGAAACGGCGCTTGAGATCGTCGAGTTGCGACATGGTGTATTTACTCCTCGTTGGTTTGTGATGTTTGTAATTCGGCAAGACTTTCGGCAACGATTTCCCTGACCTCGGCATCCGGGTCGTCGCTACGTGCCTCCAGGTATTTGATGGCCTCGGGTGCGTTGCTCATGCCGAGAAAGTGGCAGGCATCGGCGCGCACGCGGTGGTCACCATGCGCGGACAACAGGCCCAGTGCCGGCAACAGCGCTTTCAGCGCGTCGCTGCCGGCGTAGCGCTCGAACACCGCGCTGGCGCCGAAGCGCACGTTCATGTTGATTTCCGGGTTGGCGACGATGGGCAGCAGGTCGGCCAGTGCCTTGGGATTTTTTTCAACCGCCGCGAGGACGGATTTCAGTTGTCCTTCGAGCAGCCAGATCTGGAACTGCTCGGCGCGATCACGCAGGCTGGCGCGCAGCAACGCCCGTGTGCCATCGCTGGCCAGCGGGTAATCGTGATTCATTTTTCCTCCGCAAGACGGAAATCGATCTTGTTTTGATCCAGGCTGACGCGCACGAGTTGCACGCGCACGCGGTCGGACAGGCGATAGCGCGCGCCGGTGCGTTCGCCGACCATGGCGTGGGCTTTTTCGTCGAAGTGGAAATAGTCGCGGCCGAGGTCGGAGACGTGTACCAGTCCTTCGACAAACACCTGATCGAGGGCGACGAAGATGCCAAAGGGCACCACGGAGGAGATGCTGCCGGTGAAGATTTCGCCGACGCGATCCTGCATGTACCAGCACTTGAGCCAGGCCTCGACATCGCGCGTGGCGTCATCGGCACGCCGCTCAGTGGCCGAGCAGGCGAGGCCGACTTCCTCCCAGTTGAGCGCATCGTAACGCCGTCCCGCCAGCACCGACTTGATGGCGCGGTGGATCAGCAGGTCGGGATAGCGGCGGATCGGCGAGGTGAAGTGGGTGTAGCTCTCATACGCCAAACCGAAGTGGCCGACATTGTCCGGGCTGTAGATCGCCTGCTTGAGCGAGCGCAGCATGACCGTCTGCAGCAGTTGCTTGTCGGGACGATCCTTGATCTTGTCGATCAGCTTGGCATAGTCCTTGGCCTGCGGGTCGTCCCCGCCTGTCAGTTGTAGTCCAAAGGTGCCAAGGAAATTCCTCAGCTTGTCGAGCCGCTCGGGCGTCGGCCCTTCGTGGATGCGATACAGTGCCGGATGCTCGCGCTCCTTGAGGAAGTCCGAAGCGCAGACGTTGGCGGCCAGCATGCACTCTTCGATGATGCGATGGGCGTCGTTGCGCTCGTAAGGTTCGATGCGCTCGATCTTGCCGTGATCGTCGAAGATCATGCGCGTCTCGACCGTTTCGAAATCGATGGCGCCGCGCTTCTCGCGCGCCTTGGCCAGCACGCGATAGAGCGTATCGAGGTTCTGCAGGTAAGGCAGCAGCGGGCCGATCTTTTCCAGCGCGACCGCCTCCTGGTCGTAAAGCGCCGCGGCGACCTCGGTATAGGTGAGGCGGGCATGCGACCAGATGACGGCCGGATAGAAACGATACTGCTTGATCGCGCCGGTGGCGGAAATCGCCATGTCGCAGACCATCGTCAGACGCTCGACCTGCGGGTTGAGCGAACACAGGCCGTTCGACAGTTTCTCCGGCAGCATCGGGATGACGCGGCGCGGGAAATACACCGAGTTGCCGCGCTCCAGCGCCGTGGCATCGAGCGCGCTGTTTTCGGCGACATAGTGCGATACATCGGCGATGGCGACGATCAGCCGGAAGCCCTTGCCCTGACGCTCGCAGAACACGGCGTCGTCGAAGTCCTTGGCGGTCTCGCCGTCGATGGTGACGAGCGGTAGCTCGGTGAGGTCTTCGCGGCCTTTCCAGTCGCTCTTGCGCACGGCCTCCGGCAGTTTCTTGGTCTGCGCCAGCGCCTCTTTCGAGAACTCGTAGGGGAGTTCGTGCTTGCGCAGGGCAATCTCGATCTCCATGCCCGGATCGGCATAGTTGCCGAGAATCTCGATGACGCGGCCGATCGGCTGCGACTGCTTGCTCGGTTGCTCCAGCAGTTCGACCATGACTACCTGGCCAGCCTGGGGGCGCAGAGCCTTCTTGTCGCCCTTTTCCGGCGGCGCGATGAGGATGTCCTGGCTGATGCGGCGATTTTCCGCAACGACGAAGGTGACGCCATGTTCCTGCACCAGTCGCCCGACCACGCGGGTATTGGCACGTTCGGTGACCTCGACAATCTTGCCTTCCGGTCGCCCCTTGCGATCCGTCCCGACGATACGCGCGATGACCTGGTCGCCATGCAGAACCTTGGCCATTTCCTTCTCGGACAGGAACAGGTCGGGGCCTTTGTCTTCCCGTACCAGAAAGCCGAAGCCATCGGGATGGCCCTGCACCTTGCCCTTGAGCAGGTCGGCCTTGTCGGGGATCAGCCAGTCGTCGCGGCGGTTCTGCAACAGTTGCGCATCGCGGGCCATCGCGCCGAGGCGGCGCAGGAAGGGCTCGCGTTCGAAGTCGGCGACATCGAGCAGCTGGCACAGTCGATCAAAAGCAACGGGTACCCCCTGCTCGGCCAGCGTCTGCAGAATGTACTCGCGGCTGGGCAGCGGATGATCGTATTGGGCCGTCTCGCGGGCGAACTCGGGGTCGGCGCGACGGATTCTGGAAAGTTTGTGGTTTTCCGGTTTGTGCTGGTGTTTGTTTGACATCGATTGTTTTTTCTATAAAATCCGCGCCTCTCGTGTGACACATGCCCAGGTGGCGGAATTGGTAGACGCACTAGTTTCAGGTACTAGCGGGTAACACCGTGGAGGTTCGAGTCCTCTCCTGGGCACCACAGATAGCACGCGAGAATACAGTAAATCTGCAATTTAGCAGTACAGTCCCGACAAATTTCTATCGCAACAGTCCTAGCAGTTTGGACAGATAACGGGCCGCGTCTTCCACACCTGAAAAAGTCGGCGCCGGCGGGACGGCAGTTGCCAGTACGGCATCGAGAGTATGGGCTAAATTTCCCGAAGCGAGTTCGTCCGCACCGATCTCGGCACAACGGGTATGCACTTGCAGCCAGTCGATCAGATAGTCCTGTTCCGGCCAGTCTTCGCGCCGCTGAAAAAGCACTGCCGTGCCGTTGCCGGCGGCTTCGGCAAAGGTGCCGTAGCCATGCGCGGAAATATCGACGAACAGATGCGGCATCAATACGTCTTGGCGCGATCGCCTTCGCTGGCGATGGTGACGAAGTGTTCGAGCCGGCGCGCATCAATCTTGCCGGCGGCGACGGCAGCTTTCAGGGCGCAGTCCGGTTCGGTTTCGTGGCGGCAGTCGCGAAAGCGGCACTGGCCGTGGAGGGCGGCGAATTCGCTGAAGCCCAGTTCGATGGCGCCGCGCGTGAGGTGGGCGAGGCCGAATTCCTGCAGCCCGGGCGAGTCGATCAACTGACCGGGCACACTGGCCAGATCGTAGAGCCGCGCATGGGTGGTGGTGTGCTTGCCGGAATCGAGGGCGGTGGAGATTTCGCGCGTCGCGGCGGCGGCGCCGGGAATCAGCGCATTCACCAGCGTGGACTTGCCCATGCCGCTCTGGCCGACGAGGACGGAGACCTGATCGGCGAGCCAGGGCAGCAGCGGGCGGGCATCGTCGCGGGCGGAAAGTTCGATGACCGGCATGCCAAGGGCATTGAAGGCGACCAGTTGCGCACGCGCGGCGGGCAGCAGGTCGGCAAGATCGCACTTGTTGAGCACGATGAGGGCGCGCATGCCCTGATCGCGCGCGGCGACGAGGGCGCGCGAGATGAGTTCGGTGGAGAAAGCCGGTTCGGTGGCGACCACCAGCACGATCTGGCTGGCATTGGCGGCGATGTGCTTCTGCTTCCACTGGTCGCTGCGATAGAGCAGCGTGCTGCGCGGCAGGTGGTTGAGGATTTGTGCCTCGCTGTCGGCGAGCGGGCCGAGCGCGACGCGGTCGCCGCAGGCGAAGGGACTTTTCTTGCCGCGCGGAATGCCATTGACGAGGCGCCCGTCGTCCAGCCGCACTTCGTAGTGCCGGCCGAAGGCGGCGGTGATGAGCCCGCTCAGCATGCCTTCAGATGCGCGATGCGTACGCTGGCCGGCGGATGCGAATCGTAAAACAGCGAGTGCAGCGGGTCGGGCGTGAGCGTCGCGGCATTGTCGCGATAGAGCTTGACCAGCGCGGTGATCAGGTCGTCGCGGCCGGCCTGCGCGGCGGCGTAGGCATCGGCCTCGAATTCGTGGCGACGGGACAACCAGGAAAACAGCGGCGAGAACGGGAAGCTGAACACGGGTAGCACCAGCGAGAACAGGATCAGGGCCATCGCCGTCCCGCCATCGCCGACTTTTAGTGAAGCGTAGAACCACGGCTGGTCGATCAACTGGCCGAGCAGCCACAGCAGGGCAAGCGACATGGCGGCCATCATGAGGATGCGCTTGACAATGTGGCGGCGCCGGTAGTGGCCAAGTTCGTGCGCCAGCACCGCCTCGACCTCGCCCGGCGCCAGTTTTTCCAGCAGGGTGTCGAAGAAGACAATGCGCTTGGTTTTGCCGAAGCCCGTGAAGTAGGCGTTTCCGTGGGCCGAACGCTTTGACCCATCCATCACGAACAGGCCTGAGCTGGCGAAGCCGCAACGCGCCAGCAGGGCTTCAATGCGCGTTTTCATCTCGCCCTCGGCCAGCGGGCTGAACTTGTTGAACAGCGGGGCGATGAAGGTCGGGTAGAGCAGCAACACGAGGAGGTTGAAGCCGAGCCAGACGGCCCAGACGTAGAACCACCAGCGCTCGCCCATCGCGCCCATCAGCCATAGCACGGCGAGCAGCAAGGGGCCGCCGATCAGTACCGTCAGCGCCAGTTGTTTGACGAGGTCGATGAGGTAGAGGCCGGACGTCATCTTGTTGAAGCCGAAACGTGCCTCAAGCACGAAGGTGCGATAGAGCGAGCCGGGCAGGCCGACTACGAAGCCGATCAGGCCGAGGCTGGCGAACAGCGCGAGGCCGTGTGTCAGGCCGGCGCCACCTTCACTTCCAAGCAGCGTACGCCAGAAGCCGTCCAGCGTGGCGAGGATGCCGCCGAAGGTCAGGACCAGCAGCAGGGTGACATCGAGTACCAGTTCTGCCAACCCCAGCTTGATTTTGGCTGCAGTGTAGTCGGCGGCTTTCTGGTGCTCGGCCAGTGCGATGCGGTCGGAAAATTCGGCAGGCACCGCAGGGCGGTGGGCCAGCACATGCCGGCGCTGGCGCAGGGCGAGCCAAATACGCAAGGCAGTTGAAAGGGCAAGCGCGGCGAGAAAAAGTGTGGCAAACAGATCGGCCATGCGGGTCGGGGGCGAGCGCGAAATAGGGGAGTTGTGACAGAATGCAAGCTATCGAACACTTGCGGGAACGAAGTATGGCACAGGATCAAAATGCGCTTGTCTGGCTAGACATGGAGATGACCGGGTTGGAGCCGGATCGGGACAGGGTCATCGAATTGGCGATGGTGATTACCAACCCGCAACTCGAATTGATCGCCGAGAGCGCCGTCTGGGTCGTGCATCAGTCCGATGCGGTGCTCGACGGCATGGACGACTGGAACAAGAAAACCCACGGCAAGTCGGGCCTGATCGAGAAGGTTAAATCCTCAGTACTCGACGAGGCTGCGGTGGAGACGCAGGCGCTCGATTTTCTCAAGCGCCACGTGCCGCTTGGCAAGTCGCCGATGTGCGGCAACTCGATCTGCCAGGACCGTCGCTTCATGGCGCGCCACATGCCGAAGCTGGAAGTCTATTTTCATTACCGCAATCTGGATGTGTCCACGCTCAAGGAGCTGTGCAAGCGCTGGACACCGGAGATCGCCAAGGGCGTGAAGAAGGGCGGCAGGCACGAGGCGCTGGCGGATATCTATGAGTCCATTGAAGAACTCAAGTATTACCGGGAACATTTTCTGAAGGTTTAGTTTTCCCTGCGTTCCAGATACCAGCGCTCCTTGCGGTCGCTGGGGCGGGCGCCCTGCCAGACTTCTATCCAGCCCGCTGGCGTTTCGCGTGGCGGGCTCTCCGCCGTCAACCGCCAGGAACAGTTCCTTGTGCGTGAGGGAGAGATGGTGCGGATGCCGACAAAATAATCGAGCATCGCGCGCTGACTGGTGCCAAGGCCGTTGCGTTCGATGCAGTCGACGTTGTCCGGCAGGGCGTTGCGCAGGGAGATCGCCACCGGCCGGTGGTTTTTGTAGTGGTCGATCCAGCCCATCCACAATGACGTCACCAGCACCCACATCATCGTTGCCCCGGCTGCCCAGCGCAGGCTGGAACGCCAAGGGGCGCGCGGCAGACGCCAGGCGGCCAGCCAGCCCAGCGTTGCCGCGATGGCGAAGCCGAGCGACCACAACCCGATAGGACTGTCATAACCAGGTGCGAGTTTGGCGAAGTTGCGGGCGATGGGGGTTGGCCAGCCCAGTTCGATGGCGCTGGCGCCCAGCCAGATCAGGACGGCAATCAGACTGAAGGTCATGGCGCCGAACCAGTCGAAGGCATTGGTGGCACTGCGGCGCAGGCGTTCGGCGCCGGCGCTGGCCAGCAGGATCAGGGGAATCAGGACGGGAAACAGGCTTAGGGTACGGGCCGGGCCGCTCAGATACCAGCCCAGCCCAAGAAGGATGCCGGCCAGCGGCAGCCACAGGCGGGCGCTGTCGCGCGGCAGGATGCGGGCTCCCCAGAGCGACAGGGGCAGGATCGGCCAAGTGGCCCAGGCAATGATTTCGAGATGTCTTGGCGTGGGCAGGTGCCGCCCCAGCGTGGCTTCGGCCCATTCGTTTTGCCACCATGCCGCAAGGATTTCCGGGGCGCTTTGCCAGAGCAGGATCGGCCAGAGGAGGGCTACCGGTAGCGCGATCGCCAGGGCGATGAGCAAACTATTCGGATCGCGCCGAAAAGTCGGCGCCGGCAGGACGGTGGCCGCCATCAGCAGGCCAACCAGACCATGGGCGACAAAGGCCAAGCCGAGCCCCAAACCAAGCAGCGGGGCGCCTTTGCGATTGCCCTGCGCGAGCAGACCGCCGCCCCACCAGGCCAGAGCGGCAAACGCCAGCCCGGCAATGGCCGGCTGGGCTTCATGCAGCGAAACCAGCAGGCCGATGGTGCCGATGGCCAGCAGGGGAGCGATACGACTGGCCGTGTCGCCGTAAAAGCTGCGCGTCGCACCGGTCAGCGCCAGCAGAAACAGGATGCCGAACAGCGTGGTGGTGAGACGTGCCGCATCGTGAAAGGCGAGCAAGGGCGTCAGCAGACCGCCTAGCGCTGCCGCGACCCAGTGGTAAAGCGGGGCGGTGTGGGGCCAGATTTCACCGGCAATGCGCGGGATCAGCCAGTCGTTGCTTTGCCAGAAGCCATGCGCAATGACGAGATGGACTGCATCCTCTCCTTTCCATGGATCATGGCCGAACATGCCTGCCAGCAGATAGATGCCGACGAGCAGCCCCAGCACCCAGCGGGGTAGGCGGGGACTGGAGTCGCGATGCAGGCTGAAGTTCATGGCAAAAAAACAAAAGGCAGCCGAGGCTGCCTTTGCTTAGCGGAGCATAAATGATCGGCGATCAAGCAGCGGCGCCGGGGCGCTTGTACTTTTGCTTGAAGCGCTCGACACGGCCGGCGGTGTCGACGATCTTCTGCTTGCCGGTATAGAACGGGTGGCAGGCCGAACACACTTCGATGTGCAGGGGCTTGCTGTTGGTCGAGCGGGTCATGAACTTGTTGCCGCAGCTGCAAGTCACCTCGATCTCGTTGTATTTCGGGTGGATGCCATCTTTCATTTCGGTGTCCTCGGAAACTGCGCGGTGGTGCCCGCGGAAAAGGGCGGGATTATGCTGAAATCCCGGAGAAAAATCAAGCGTTAGTTGCCGCGACGCATGGCGTCGAAGAACTCGGCATTGTTTTTGGTGGATTTGACCTTGTCGAGCAGGAACTCGGTCGCCTCAAGGTCGTCGAGGCCGTACATGAGCTTGCGCAGTACCCAGACTTTTTGCAGCACGTCCTGCTTCTGCAGCAGTTCCTCGCGGCGCGTACCGGAGCGATTGACGTTGATCGACGGGTAGACACGCTTCTCGGACATGCGGCGATCAAGGTGGATTTCGGAGTTGCCAGTGCCCTTGAATTCTTCGTAGATCACCTCGTCCATGCGACTGCCGGTATCGACCAGCGCGGTAGCGATGATGGTCAGCGAGCCGCCTTCCTCGATGTTGCGCGCGGCACCGAAGAAACGCTTGGGTTTCTGCAGGGCGTTGGCATCGACGCCGCCGGTCAGCACCTTGCCGGAGGCCGGTTGCACGGTGTTGTAGGCGCGCGCGAGGCGGGTGATCGAGTCGAGCAGGATGACGACGTCCTTCTTGTGCTCGGTGAGGCGCTTGGCTTTCTCGATGACCATCTCGGCGACCTGTACGTGGCGGGTAGCCGGTTCGTCGAAGGTCGAGGCGACCACTTCGCCGCGCACGGTGCGTGTCATTTCGGTGACTTCCTCGGGGCGCTCGTCGATCAGCATGACGATCAGCACGGCATCCGGATGATTGGCCGAGATGGCATGGGCGATGTGCTGCAGCATGACCGTCTTGCCGGATTTCGGTGCGGAAACCAGCAGGCCACGCTGGCCCTTGCCGATCGGCGCGATGATGTCGATGACGCGGCTGGTGATGTTCTCTTCGGCCTTGATCTCACGTTCCAGGCGAAGGTGCTCGGTCGGGTGCAAGGGCGTGAGGTTCTCGAAGAGGATCTTGTTCTTGCAGATCTCGGGCGACTCGCCATTGACCTGATCGAGCTTGACCAGCGCGAAGTAGCGTTCGCCATCCTTGGGGGTGCGAATCTCGCCTTCGACGGTGTCACCGGTGCGCAGGTTGAAACGGCGGATCTGCGAGGGCGAGACATAGACGTCATCGGGGTTGGCGAGGTAGGAGGTGTCGGCGGAGCGCAGGAAGCCGTAGCCGTCATTCATCACCTCCAGGCAGCCGTCGCCGAAGATGACCTCGCCTTTCTTGGCGTGTTCCTTGAGGATGGCAAAGATGAGTTCCTGCTTGCGCAGGCGGTTGGCACCTTCAATGCCAACGGTGGTGGCCATGTCAATCAGTTGGCTGACATGGTGGTTCTTGAGTTCGGAGAGGTGCATGGATGAACCTGTGGAGTGTCTCGGACTTTGTGTCCGGAGAGGCGTGCTGAGGGGGAGTGAGGATGCTGCCTGCAGGCGAGGAGGGCGCCTGCTACCCGAAACCGCTACCAACCAAGGATGGGGCGCGATTTCGGGAGGAATGTAAAGGGATTAGAGGTTGCTGTCAATAAAAGCTGTCAATTGCGACTTGGACAAGGCGCCCACCTTGGTGGCTTCGACATTGCCGCCCTTGAACAGAATCAGGGTGGGAATGCCGCGAATACCGAATTCGCCCGGTGTCTTCGGGTTTTCGTCGATGTTCAGCTTGGCGACCTTGAGGCGGCCATGATATTCCTTGGCCACTTCATCAAGAATCGGCGCGATCATCTTGCACGGACCGCACCATTCGGCCCAGTAATCGACCAGGACGGGGACGGCAGAGTCGAGGACGTCGCTCTTGAAGCTGGCGTCGGTGACGTATTGGATATGTTCGCTCATGAGTTTCTCTTGGCGGGAAAGTGAATCGAAGGTGCGAATCCTAGCAGAAACGCTACTCGGTGCAGATGGATTTGCTCAGGCGACGGCCTGGATCGGAATCGCCTGGCTACGGTGGGTGATACGGTTCCTGGCATCGACATAGACCAGATCCGGCTCGTGCTTGGCCAATTCGATTTCGCTGAAGGCCGCATAGGTACAGATGATCAGCAGATCGCCGGGCGCTGCCTTGCGGGCCGCAGCACCATTGACGGAAATCGTGCCGCTGTTGCGTTCGGCGCGGATGGCATAGGTGGCGAAGCGCTCGCCATTCGTCACGTTGTAGATCTCGATCTGCTGGTATTCCTTGATGTCGGCTTCATCCATGAGATGCTCATCGATGGCGCAGGAGCCTTCGTAATGCAGTTCGGCTTGGGTGACGGTAACGCGGTGCAGTTTCGACTTCAGCATCGTGCGTTGCATGGGTGCTCTCCGTGGCGGATGGTGATCAGATTTCGATGTTGTCGATCAGACGGGTCGTGCCCAGCCTGGCCGCAGCCAGAACGACCAGTGCGTCGTTCGTCGCGGAGGCAGATTGTAGATCAAGTCTTCGCCGCACTGCCACATAGTCCGGAATCCAGCCATGGGCCTGCAATTCGGCCTGGGCATCGTGCTCCAGGCCGATGAAATCGCGGTTCCCGCCACGCACGGCCGCTACCACTTTGGTTAGAGCACGGTGGAGCCGTGGGGCTTCGGCGCGTTCGGCGGGCGAAAGATAGCCGTTGCGTGACGACAGGGCCAGGCCATCGGCCGCACGTATGGTTTCACCGGGAATGATCTCGACGGCTAAGGAAAACTCCCGCACCATGGCCGAAAGCACCATGAATTGCTGGTAATCCTTTTTTCCGAACAGGGCCGCATGCGGTTGCACGACGCCAAACAGCTTCATCACCACCGTGGCGACACCGCAGAAATGGCCGGGGCGAAATTCGCCCTCAAGAACCGTGGCGTGCTCCAGCGGCGGTTCGATGACATAGCATTGCGGGGTCGGATAAAGCTCGATTTCGCTGGGGGCGAACAGGTGATCGACGCCCGCCTCGACCAGCTTTTCGCAGTCGGTGGCGAAGGTGCGCGGATACTTGTCGAAATCCTCACCAGGACGGAACTGCAGACGATTGACGAAAATCGAGGCGACGACACAGTCGCCATGCTGGCGCGCCTGTTTCATCAGCGCGATGTGGCCCTCGTGCAGGTTGCCCATGGTCGGCACAAACACAATACGGCCGGTATTTTTCAGCGCCGCACGGGTGGCGGCGACGGTGTCGTGAATCTGCATGATCAGTAACAGTGTTCTGGAGCGGGGAAGCTGCCATCCTTGACGGCAGCCACATAAGCGGTGACGGCGCCTTCAATGCTTTGCGCGGTGACCATGAAATCGCGCACGAAGCGGCCTTTTTTGCCCGGGTAGATGCCGAGCATGTCATGCAGTACCAGCACTTGGCCGTCGCAATCCGGCCCGGCGCCGATGCCGATGGTGGCACAGGTGGTGAGTTCCTTCGTAATCTCGGCCGCCAGCGGGGCCGGCACCATTTCCAGCACCATCATGGTGGCACCGGCTTGTTCGAGCGCATGGGCGTCGGCCTTCATGCGTGTCGCACCGGCTTCGTCGCGGCCCTGTACGCGATAGCCGCCGAGGGCATGCACGGATTGAGGGGTGAGCCCGATGTGGGCGCAGACGGGGACACCGCGCTCAACCATGAAATGGACGGTTTCCGCCATCACGGCACCGCCTTCGAGCTTGACCATCTCGGCGCCGGCGGCGAGCAGCCGGCCGGCATTGCGGATCGCCTGTTCCTTCGACTCGTGATAGGCACCAAACGGCAGATCGGCCACCAGCATGGGGCGCAGCGGCAGACTGGCGACGCATTCGGTGTGATAAATCATGTGTTCCATGGTGACGGGCAGTGTCGAAGTCTTGCCCTGGATGACATTGCCGAGCGAATCGCCGACGAGAATGACATCCACGCCGCAGCGATCTTCCAGTGCGGCGAAGCTTGCGTCATAGCTGGTCAGCATCGCGATTTTCTCGCCGGCCTGTTTCATGCGCGTCAGTTCAGGCAGGGTGACCGGCTTGTTGGAGGCCAGGTAAGTCATCTATGGGAAGCGGAACGTGAGATAAACGACGGCGTCAAGGATACACTGGGACAGGTTATGACAGTCTTTCAATGTGTTGTCCGTTAACGGCTGTCAGCAGGGGGGCGATTGGCCCGTAGCCGGGAATGACCAGATCCGGGGCGATTTCAGCCAATGGTGCGAGGACGAAGGCGCGCTCCGTCATACGCGGATGGGGCAGGGTGAGGGTGGGCAGTTCCAGTGTTGTGTCGCCGAATAGCAGTAGATCGAGATCGAGTGTGCGCGGCGCATTTTTCACGCTGCGCTGGCGTCCAAAGGCCGCTTCGATGGCAAACAAACGCTCCAAAAAAGTCGGCGCTGGCAGGACGGCGGCATTGATTTCCAGCATGGCAACAGCATTAATGAAGTCGGGCTGATGATGCAGACCGACAGGTGCCGTGCGATAGAGCGATGATGATGCGCGGAAGCGCGTTTCGGCGATGCCCTTCAATGTGTCGATAGCGGCCCGCACGGTGATGACCGGTTCGCCAAGGTTGGCGCCCAGTGCGACATAGGCTTTGATCAGAAGGGGCGTGTTCTGCATGGCGGGTAGGAAAAACCGCCCGCATTATGCCGCAGTCGCTGATAACATCTCCACGATAGGTAGTGCTTTCATGTGTCATCAGGGGAAATTCGATGTTGAAGCAGAGAAAAATTGCCCATTGGGTCGTGGTGGCCTGTGCTGCCATGGGCGCGCCAGTCGTGTTGGCGGCAGAACCGGTCGAGGCAGAACTCGACAAACTGATGTCCTTGTCGCTGAAGGAGCTGATCAATATCCCCGTGGTAACGGCCTCCCGTCAGTTTGAAACGCGTGATCAGACACCGTCGCACATTGTGGTGGTGACGCGCGAACAGATCCGCGAGCGACGTTACAAGAATCTGGCTGATTTGCTGGAGGATATGCCTGGTGTCGACTTCCAGCGCGGCACCAAGTCGTCGCAGTACAACCAGTTCTCCATCCAGGGCTATGTCGGGCCGAACAGACTGGTGATCATGCTCGATGGGGTGCGTATCAGTCACCCCGCCGGCGGCAATATTCCGGTCGCCGAAAATCTGGCGCTGTATCCGGCCAAGCAGGTGGAGTTTCTCTATGGCCCGGCAGCAGCCTTGTATGGCGCCGATGCCGTCGCCGGCGTGGTGAATATTATTACCGACCATCCCGCTGACCGTCAGGGCGCCTGGGTGCAAGTCGGCATGGGCAACTTCGGTTCCCGCGAGGCCTCGTTCATGGCCGGCTACAAGAACGACAGCCTGGCATTGAATGCGGGCGGGCATGTGCAGCGTTCCGACCGTGCGCCGCTGCAGGATTACTACAAGGACGAATTCAAGAAGGTCACGGCGGGCGGTGTGGCGGCAGCCAGGCGCGAAGATTACGTCGGTGACATCAAGAGCCAGAGCCTGTATGCCCGTATGGATCTCGGCAAGAACCTGACCTTCGGCTTTTATCGTAATGTGTTCCAAAGTCTGACCAGTACGGGCGATCCCCCCGCCACGGCTTTTTATCAGGAAAACTCGCAGTGGATGACCACGACCGATACGGTCTATGGCAAATATCGTTTTGATGTCTCGCCCAAACTGTCGGGCGAATTGGTGATCGACTATTCGCGCATGGAAGTCGACCCGAAGGCGAAGTACAACAACCGTTACAACAACTTTACCGATGGCTATTCGTATGTGTTGGGTGATCGATTGGCCATTGAGCAGAATCTTAACTGGGCACTGAGCGATACCCATCGCATTCAGGCCGGCTTCGGTTACCAGAAACATTACGCCATCGAAACTGCATCCCTGCCGGCGCCCTACGATACGGACAAGGGGCCGCAAAGTCAGGGCTATCTGTATCCGAACACCACGATCCCCCTGCAGATCTACGATGCGAACTTCGACAATTATTCGCTCTATGCACAACTGCAGTCCGAGTGGAATAACCAGTTCTCGACGATGGCTGGTGTGCGTCTTGATCGCCACTCGGAATACGGCCAGACGGTAAATCCGCGCCTTGGTGCCGTCTGGCGCGCAAGCGAACAGCAGGTGTTGAAGGTGCTTTATGGTGAAGCATTCCGTGCGCCGTCCCCAGAGGAGTACCTGGGTTCGTTTGGTTCATTCGATGGCACGATGGCCGGCGGCCTGTATGTCGGTACCGGATTCCGTATTCCCAACTTCGATCTGCAGCCTGAGAAAGCCAAGACATTCAGCCTGACTTGGGACTGGCGGCCGCGCAATAACCTGAATTTGGTCGCAAACGCTTACCGGAGCCAGATTGAAAATCTGATTGTTACCCAGGCGTCCACCAATACGACGGCGATTCCGGGGGCGATCTTAGCCAGCCCGGAAACCAAGGGGAATGCGGGTAGTCAGACACAGGCGGGCCTCGACCTGATGGGCCAGTGGCGCTTTCAGATCAATCCAGCCTGGTCGGGAGATCTATGGGGCAGTGCCAGTTGGGTACAGGGGCGGCTTGACGAAGGTGATGGCGTCGAGTGGGATATCCCGCATGTGGCCAGCCGCAAGTTCAAACTGGGTGCTACCTTTCGCTATTATGATCAACTGACCATCACGCCGCAGTTGCAGGTGATCGGTGACACGACCAACGGGCGCAAGAAAGCCAGCACCGTGTTGCCGCAGCAGTGCACGCAGACAATGGTGGCGCCAGCGCGTTGCAAGACCGATGGCTATGCCATCATGAACCTTCATGTCGGTTGGCACAATCTGATGGACGGCAAGGCAACGCTGTGGCTTGACGTCTACAATCTCTTCGACAAGCGCTACTATGCGGCGCATGGCTCCGGTAGCCGCACGTTTTGGGATATGCCCCAGCAGCCGCGCAGCTGGATGGCATCCTTGGAGTATCGTTTCTGAACATGAGAAACGCAGCTTGGTTGTTGATATTTCTGGTTATCGCACCGGTGTTTGCGCAGCCAGTGCCCGAATATGCGCTGAAGTCGGCGTTGCTCTTCAAGCTGCCGCAATTTGTTTATCGTCAGGATCTGGATCGCAGCACGCCCTTGAGTATCTGTGTGCTGGGCAACAGTCCGTTTGGTGGCTTGCTGGAGCGCTTGGCACAAACACCCATCAATGGCCGAACAGTCCGCACGGTGCGTCTGGAGGGGCCGCGGGATGCAACTGCGTGCGAGTTTGTGTTCATCAGCCGCAGTGAGGCAAATGGGCTTGATGGCATTCTGCGTCGTATGGGCAGTTATCCGGTTGTGACGGTCTCCGATATTGAAGGGTTCGCGCGATCGGGGGGTATGGTCGAACTGGCGCTTGGTGGCGAGGGGGGGGCCATCAGCATTCTGATCAACCGGCAGGCAGCGCAACGACAGGGTATCGAATTCAATGCCCAGTTGTTGCGGTTAGCCAAGATGGTTGAACCATGAAACCTGCATCGCTGTTGCGCTGGCCGCGTCCGCAGACCATCCGCGGAAAGTTGATGCTGCTGTCGATCAGCGGTCTGCTGATCGGGTTGGCGCTGGTGTTCATCTTGATTCTCTATCAGCAGCAACGCCTGATCCATGACGAGTGGGCAGACTCCCTGATGGCACAGGCGCGCTTGATTGCGACCAACAGCCAGGCGGCGCTGGCCTTCCAGGATCGCGCCGAGGCGGGGCGGCTGCTCGGTGTGGTTGATGCCAATCCTATGATCCTGCGTGCCCGTCTGCTCGCTGGCAGGGAGCAGCAGGTATTCGCCGAGTATGTGCGCGCCGGTTTGCCGGAGGCGGTAATGGCGGTACAGACCGCGAGACCGGACAGTCAAGCACGCTTTGCCGATGGTTTGCTGACCGTCTGGGCAGACGTCCCAGGTGCCCAGGATGATCAGGCGCGGGTCGAACTGGTCGCTTCGCTGGAGGTCATGCGACAGACGGAGTTGCGCATGGCGGCAGAAACCGGTATCGCCATGCTGCTGGCCCTCCTATGCTCGCTCTGGCTCGCAAGGCAGGCGGCGCATCGTTTGTCGGCGCCGATCGAAGAACTCAGCCAGATCGTTGCCCGCCTGTCGAGCGATGCGGCGCTGATCGACCGCGTGGCGGTAAGCGGCAATGATGAAATTGCTCAGTTGGGGCGCGGGCTGAACGCCATGATCGATGCCCTACAAGCGCGTGATCGGGAGCTTGAACGTTACCGGCAAAATCTGGAAGAGTTGGTGGTGCAGCGGACGCAGGAGCTTTCGGTTGCCACGGCGGAGGCGCAACAGGCAAACCTTGCCAAGTCGGACTTTCTGGCCCGCATGAGCCACGAGATTCGCACACCGATGAATGCCATCATCGGCTTCGGCAAGCTTCTGCAGCAGACGCCGCTGAATCCCCAGCAACGCGATTATCAGGACAAGGCATTGACGGCATCGGACTCCCTCCTCGGGGTGATCAACGACATTCTCGATTACTCGCGCATCGAGGCGGGCAAACTGGAAATCGAGGCCATTCCCTTCGACCTCGATCGTGTGATGCGCAATCTCGAAAGCCAGTTATCGCTCCGGGTCCAGGAGAAAGGCCTGAAACTGATTCTCAAGGTCGATGCCGCAGTCCCTCGCGGCCTGCGCGGCGATCCCCTGCGGGTTTCGCAGATCCTCCTCAATCTGGCCAGCAATGCCATCAAATTCACCGAACAGGGGCTGGTGACCGTGACGGTTGGTCTGAGCGATCCGGCTGCGTTCGAGCCTCAGGTGCCGTCCCGATTCATGTTGCGCTTCAGTGTGCGTGATACCGGCATCGGCATCCCGGCCGAGCGCCTGACAGAACTGTTTACCCCCTTTACCCAGGTGGATGGATCGATCACGCGGCGCTTTGGGGGCAGCGGCCTTGGTTTGGCGATTTGCAAGCAGCTCAGCGAAATGATGGGCGGACACATTTCTGCCAACAGTGTGGTTGGCGTCGGAAGCAGTTTTCAGTTCGAATTGCCATTTTCTGCGGCGTCCGAAGCGGTCGCGCAGGCGAAGGAAGTCGCGCATGCGCAAAATGGTGGTTGTCATGACTTCAGCAAGATTCGAGGGGCGCGCGTGCTATTGGCCGACGATGTCCGCCTTAATCGCGAAGTGGCGCTGGCTTTCCTGCGTCAGGCTGGTGTGCAGGTGGATATTGCCGTGAATGGTCTGGAGGCCGTCAGCAAGGTTGAAGAGAACGATTACGACCTTGTTCTGATGGATATTCAGATGCCTGAAATGGATGGCCTGACGGCGGCTCGCCAGATTCGCAAGGATCCGCGCCATGCCCAACTGCCGATCCTGGCCATGACGGCGCATGCGATGACCGGTGATCGCGAGCAGAGTCTCGAAGCAGGGATGAACGATCACCTGACGAAGCCGATCATGCCCGAGCGACTCTTTGATGCCCTGTTGCAATGGATTGCACCTCGGGCTTGCCCTGATGCGTTGCTGGCCGACATGCCAGCGCCTGTACTCGCGGCGGCACCGCTGTCGCTGCCTGTGCTGGATGGTATTGATACGGCACAAGGACTTCGTCACGTCGGGGATGGTGACCTCTATCACACGATCCTGAGTGGTTTCCCGGCAGAGTTCGGCCATACGATGGAGGTCATTCTGGCGGCCGTGGCCGAGGGCGACTATCCTTCTGCGCGTCGTCTGGCGCATTCGCTCAAATCGGCGGCGGCCACGATCGGGGCTGATGAACTCTCGGCCAGCGCCAAAGCCCTGGAAGGGCATTACGCGGTCGGACGACACGATCCATCGGCATTTGAGGCGTGCAGCGCGGTTTTTCGGCGCGTTCTGATGGTCCTTGCGCCGTTGGCTTCGGCAAGCAGCGCCAGCTAAAACTTACTCAAAAGTCGGCGCTGGCGGGACGGCGTTAATACTGTCCTCGCCGGGTTTGCGTGTCCGGGTGCGACGGCGCCGCTTCTTTGGCCCTGTGTCGGGCTTGAGCATCGCTTCGCGGCCGGCATTGTCGGCCTGCTCGAAGGCGGCCCACCAGTCGGAAAGTTCCTGCGGCGCTTCGCCGCTCTCGGCGCGCAGACGCAGGAAGTCCCAGGCGGCGCGGAAACGTGATTGCTCGATGAGGCGGAAGGGCATGCGCCCGCTGCGTTTCTCGAAACGCGGTTGCAGCAGCCAGACATCCTTGATGTCGCCGGCGATGCGGCGCGTGATGGCGAGCTTTTCGCCCTGCGTATCGAGTACTTCGTCCATCGCTTCGTGGAGCGCGGGGACCGGCAGTTGGCCATTCTTCTTGCGCGTTTCCCAGTTCGACAGCACTTCGTGCCACAGCAGCGTGGCGAACAGGAAGCCGGGCGAGGTGCGTTTGCCTTCGCGGATGCGCCGGTCGGTATCGGCCAGCGCCAGCATGACGAACTTTTCGCCCAGCGGTTGTTCGAGGATCACGTCGAGCAGCGGCAGCAGGCCGTGGTGCAAGCCATCTTCACGTAGGCGTTTGACGCATTCGACGGCATGGCCGGAGAACAGCAGCTTGAGCATCTCGTCGAACAGGCGCGCGGCGGGCACGTTCTCGATCAGCTCGGCCATCTCGCGGATCGGCGCCTGCACCTGCGGGTCCAGCCGCAGATCGAGCTTGGCGGCGAGGCGCACGGCACGCAGCATGCGCACCGGGTCTTCCCTATACCGGGCCCTCGGATCGCCGATCATGCGCAGCGTCTTGCGTTGCAGATCGCGCACGCCGTGGTGGTAGTCGAAGACCTTGCCAGTGGCGGGATCGTAGTACAGCGCATTGACCGTGAAGTCGCGCCGGGCGGCGTCTTCTTCCATGTTGCCCCAGACGTTGTCGCGCAACACGCGGCCGTGCTCGTCCTTGAGCGTATCGGCGTCATGAGCAGCGCGGAAGGTCGAGACCTCGATGGTTTCGGCACCGAACATCACGTGCACGATCTGGAAGCGCCGGCCGATGATGCGCGAGCGGCGGAACTGGGTGCGTACCTGTTCAGGCGTGGCGTCGGTGGCCACGTCGTAGTCCTTGGGCGTGATGCCGGCGATCAGATCGCGGACGGCACCGCCGACGACATAGGCCTTGTAGCCGGCCTGCTGCAGGCCCTCGCAGGTGCGGCGAGCGGCAGAGGAAACCTGCTCGGGGCGAATGCCGTGCTGGCGGGCCTCGATGATTTCGACCGGATGCGGGCTGGGTTCGCCGCGCTTGAAAACGCGGCGCAGAAGTTTGCGGATCATGGGCGGTGCATCATACCCGAAGACTCAGCGCAAGCTGAGGATCGGCCAGCCCCGGGCGGCGGCATGGGCGCGCAGGGTGTCGTCCGGATCGACGGCGACCGGGTGGCTGACTTTGGCGAGCAGCGGCAGGTCGTTGAGCGAGTCGCTGTAGAACCAGCTTTGCTCGAAGGCACCCCACCATAAGCCGAGCGCTTCGAGCCAAGCGTCGACGCGGGTGATCTTGCCTTCGCGAAACGCCGGCAGGCCGCGTGGCGCACCGGTAAATTGCCCCGCTTCCTGCGCCGGGATGGTGGCAACCAGATGGGAAATGCCGAACTCGCGGCAGATCGGCCCGGTGACGAAGCTGTTGGTGGCGGTGACGATCGCACACAGGTCGCCGGCATCCAGATGCCGTTGGACCAGCACACGGGCCGCCGCGCCAATGATCGGGCGGATGCGCGTGGCGACGAATTCGCGGTGCCAGGCATCGAGTTCCGTGCGCGCATGGCGCGCCAGCGGGGCAAGCTGGAACTGCAGGAAGGCGTGGATGTCGAGGGTGCCGGCCTTGTAGTCGTCGTAGAAGGCCTGATTTTTGGCTTCATGGACTTCGCGGTCGAGCACGCCTTTGCTGATGAGAAATTGCGCCCACTCGAAGTCCGAGTCGCCGGCGAGCAGGGTATTGTCGAGATCAAACAGGGCTAGATTCATTTTCTTCGGGAACGAGTTGGAGTTGCAGGGCTTCCTTGAGCAGGGGCAGTGTGGCCGGGCGCTGCCGCTCCAGCGTGGTGCGGTCGAGATGGTCCAGCACGGCCATCAGTGAGGGCAGGTCGCGCCGGCCGTGGGCGAGCAGGTAGCGGACGAGACCGTCATCCACCTTGAGGCCGCGTTCCAGCGCATGGCGGCGCAAGGCGGCGGCCTTCTGCTCGTCGTTGAGGGTTTTGACTTCGTAAATCAGCGTCTGGCCGATGCGGGTGCGCAGGTCTTCGCGCAGCGCAAGCTGCAGGGGCGGGCGGCTGCCCGCCAGCAATAGCCCCAGCCCGATCATGCGTGCCGTGTTGTAGAGGCGAAACAGGGTGATCTGCGCGGCTTCGTCGAGGGCGTCGATATCATCGACGATCAGCAGGCCACCGGGAGGGGCGAAAAAGTCGGCGCTGGCCGGACGGCCCTCCAGAAACATCACCGGACGCTTGCGCAAGCTGAGACTGGCAACGGCAGAGAGCAGGTGCGTCTTGCCGCTGCCTTCCGCGCCCCAGAGATAAAGGGCGTCGAAGCAACCCGGTTCGGCCAGGGCACGCAGACGGGCCAGCAGTTCCTGGTTGGTACCGGCAATGAAATTCTCCAGACTGGGCGGCTGGGCTGGCTGAAGATCGAGAAGTAACTGGGTGGATGGGGACAAGGCGAATCAGGGGCTTATTTCGATAGAATCCGCACTTTTCGCGCGGTGTGCGAATTATCGCCGCAAACTTCGGATTCCGATCATGACGACAACTTCCAGTTCCATGACTTACCGCGATGCGGGCGTCGATATCGATGCCGGCGACGCGCTGGTCGAACGCATCAAGCCAGCGGCCAAGCGCACCATGCGCCCCGAGGTACTCGGCGGTATCGGCGGCTTTGGCGCGTTGTTCGAGATCTCGAAGAAATACAAGGAACCGGTGCTGGTTTCCGGCACCGATGGTGTCGGCACCAAGCTGAAACTGGCTTTCGAACTGAATCGCCATGACACCGTCGGCCAGGATCTGGTGGCGATGAGTGTCAATGACATCCTCGTCCAGGGCGCCGAGCCGCTGTTCTTCCTCGACTATTTCGCCTGTGGCAAGCTCGACGTCGGCACCGCCGCGACCGTGATCGAAGGCATAGCGAAAGGCTGCGAACTTGCCGGTTGCGCCCTGATCGGCGGCGAGACGGCCGAGATGCCCGACATGTATCCGGCCGGCGAATACGACCTGGCCGGTTTTGCTGTCGGCGCGGTGGAAAAGTCGAAGATCATTGACGGCAAGTCGATTGCCCCCGGCGATGTGGTGCTGGGTCTGGCTTCGTCTGGCGCGCATTCCAACGGCTATTCGCTGATCCGTCGCATCGTCGAACGTGCCAAGCCTGACCTCAAGGCCGATTTTCACGGTCAGCCGTTTGCCGATGCCCTGATCGCGCCGACGCGGATTTATGTCAAGTCGCTGCTCAAGCTGATGGAAAGCGTGACGGTCAAGGGCATGGCGCATATCACCGGCGGCGGCATCACCGGTAACGTGCCGCGCGTGCTGCCGGACAATGTCACCGCCGTGATCGAGAAATCGGCCTGGACATTGCCGCCGCTGTTCCAGTGGCTGCAAAGGGAAGGCAATGTGGTTGACGACGAGATGCACCGCGTCTTCAACTGCGGCATCGGCATGGTCGTGGTGGTCGCGGCGGCGGATGCCGATGCGGCGATAGCGACACTCTCGGCAGCGGGTGAGACTGTTTATCGTCTTGGTCGCATCGAAGCCCGTGCTGCCGGGCAGGAACAAACCCTGATCGTTTGATCAGGCGCCGAGGCGGGCGCGTTCCTCGCGTTGCACGTCGGTGATGAACCGCTGCAGCTGGTTTTCCATGGCGTGACTGAGCTTGACGAAGCTGCAACCGATGCGGCTGACCGGTTTGCCGCCGCGCTGGATTTCCGCCCGGTTGCGCACTTGCAGATCGACCTCCATTGAGCCGATGGTTTTCAGGTCGATGCGGGCCTTAGGCAGGATCTGGCCGAGTTCGACGTCGAGGCCGCCGCCGGGAAGTTCCGCCGCGACGCCGCCAATACTGATATCGACCACGGAAAGGTTCAGTACCGGTTTGCCTTCCTGGCGAACGACGCAGGGCGGACGGCGCGTTATCGGCAGCAAGAGGCGAAAAAATTCGCGCCGCTGCAGGCGGGTGTAGTGATCGGGAAGCTTGGTCGAAAAGGCGCGACGTTTCTGATAGGTGGTTTCGAAAACCGGCCCAGTCGAAAACTGGTTCTTGACACCGTGGGGCGCGCAGACGAAGAAACTGTGATCGCTCTGCAGCAACTTGCGATTGGAAGTTTCGCTGCCGCCCCAGTCGAAAATCAGCATGTTTTCGACTTCATCGATATGCAGCAACAACGTCAGTACCGTTTCGCTGCCGCCGTCGAAAATGACACTGATGCGCTCGCCATCGTTGATGAGTTGGTGCAGATAGAAAAGAATTTCGCGCCGGTTGTTGGTCGTGAACTTCTCGATCTCATCGGCAGTGATGGCTTGGACAGTCATACGCGAGGTGCGGGCTAGGCGGTTATCAGTTTCTCAATTTCACTGCGTATTTTCGCAGGAGTTGTCGATTCTTCCAAGTCATACTCGCCATCGATTCGTCCCGCAGTCCGCAGCGCGCGCAACCAGGTGATCTGACGTTTGGCGAACTGGCGCGTAGCAAAGATGCCGCGCTCGGCCAGTTCCTTGGACAGCATTTGTCCTTCCAGTACTTCCCAGACCTGACGATAGCCGACACAGCGCATCGAGGGCAGATCGGCAGTCAGATGGTAGGTGGCACGCAAAGTGTTAACTTCGTCGACCAGCCCGGCGGCCAGCATGGCCCGGAAGCGCAGGCCGATCCGTTCGTGCAAGACCTTGCGCTCAGGTGCGGCAAGGGCCAGCGTCAGCAGGCGAAAGGGCAGTGCGGGGCGCGATTGCGCTTGCCAGTGTTCGCCGAGCGGCTTGCCGGTGAGGCGGACGACTTCGAGGGCGCGCTGGATGCGCTGGCTGTCGTTGGGGGCCAGGCGCGCCGCCGTGACCGGGTCGAGTCGGGTGAGTTCGGCATGCAGCGCCGGCCAGCCCTGTTCGGCCGCTGTGGCGTCGATTTCGGCACGCAGCATCGGATCGGCCTCCGGCATGTCGGCCAGGCCTTCGACCAGTGCCTTGTAGTAAAGCATCGTACCGCCGACCAGCAGGGGAATGCGGCCGCGCGCGGCAATCTCGCCCATGAGGCGCAGGGCATCCGCGCGAAAGCGCGCGGCGGAATAGCGTTCTTCCGGCGTGATCAGGTCGACCAGGTGATGCGGATAGCGCGCCAGCGTGTCCCGATCGGGTTTGGCGGTGCCGATGTCCATGCCGATGAAGACCTGGGCCGAGTCGAGGCTGATGAGCTCGACCGGGAAGCGGCTGGCGATGTCGAGGGCGAGATCGGTCTTGCCGCTGGCGGTCGGACCGATCAGGGCGATGGCGGGAGGTTTGTTCATTTGCCTCGCATGAACAGCTTGTCGAGATCGGCGATGGATAGCTGCACCCAGGTGGGGCGGCCGTGGTTGCACTGGTCGGCGCGCTCGGTGGCTTCCATCTGGCGCAGCAGCGCGTTCATTTCGGGCAGGGCGAGTTGCCGGTTCGCGCGCACGGCGCCGTGGCAGGCGAGCGTGGCGAGAATCTCGTTGCGCTGCTCCTGCAGGATGCGGCTGGCCGCCAGTTTGTCCCGGTCGGCCAGTTCGGCGAGCAGTCCGCGCACCAAAGCTTCGATGTTGCTGCCGGCCAGCAGGGCCGGCACGGCGCGCACGGCCAGTTGCGCAGGGCCGGCCGGGGCGATGTCGCAGCCAAGCGCCTGCAGCGTGTCCCGATGCGCCTCGGCGCAGGCCATCTCGCCGGCTGTGGCGGAAAACAGCACCGGGACGAGCAGGGTCTGGATGGCGGGTGCGGCATCGGTGCTGGCTTTCAGTCGTTCGTAGAGAATGCGTTCGTGGGCCGCGTGCATGTCGACCAGTACCAGTCCCTGCGCATTCTGGGCGAGGATGTAGATGCCGTGCAATTGCGCCAGGGCGTGGCCGAGGGGCGCATCCGTTTCGGCGGGAGGCGGCGGCGCGGCGGCCTGTCGGGCGAAGTCGAAGTAGGCCGCTACGGCCGGCTCGTGCATGGCGAGCGGCGTTTGTTGCGGGCGGCCACCTGTAAAAGTCGGCGCTGGCAGGACGGCAGGCGACGGGCTTGCCGCCGCCAGCGGCGTGGCCAGGGTGCGCTGCAGGGCGTGGAAAACGAACTGGTGGATACCGCGCGCATCGCGGAAACGCACTTCGGTCTTGGCCGGATGCACGTTAACGTCCACCGTCGCCGGGTCGAGCGTCAGGAATAGCACGTAGGCGGGGTGGTGCGCGCCATGCAGGATGTCGGCGTAGGCCTCGCGCGCCGCATGGACCAGCAGCTTGTCGCGCACGAAGCGGCCATTGACGTAGAAGAACTGTTCGGCGCGCGAAGACTTGGCGTAGGCGGGCAGGGCGGCGAAACCGGTCAGGGCCAGCGGGCCGGCGGCGGTATCGACCGCGCGCACCTGGGCAAAGAAGTCATCGCCCATGAGCTCACGCGTCCTCCTTGAAAAGTCGACGCTGGCGAGACGGCGTTTGATCTGCCCGTTGTGCGTCAACGTGAAGGCCACATCGGGGCGCGCCTGCGCCATACGCACCAGCACGTCATCGCAATGGGCGTATTCGGTGGCGGTGGTCTTGAGAAATTTACGGCGCGCCGGCGTATTGAAATACAGGTCGGCCACACTGATGACCGTGCCGGCGGTGAGGGCGGCGGGCTTGATTGCGCCGGTCAATGCCTCGATACGCCAGGCATGCGAACTATCCGGGGTACGGCTGGCGATGTCCACCCGTGCCACGGCGGCGATGGAGGCCAGCGCTTCGCCGCGAAAACCGTAACTCGCCACGCTTTCCAGATCGGCCAGACTGGCGATCTTGCTGGTGGCGTGGCGGGCCAGCGCCAGCGGCAGGTCGTCCGGCGGCATGCCGCTGCCGTCATCGGCGATGCGGACCAGCTTGACGCCGCCTTCTTCCAGCTGCACGTCGATCTTCGTTGCGCCAGCGTCAAGGCTGTTTTCGAGCAGTTCCTTGAGCACCGAAGCCGGGCGTTCGACGACCTCGCCGGCAGCAATCTGGCTGATGAGCAGGTCAGGGAGAGGACGGATGCGGGACATGGAGCCGCGCATTGTAAACTGCAGCACCTATGGAACTCCTTGCCCAATTCATCGACATTGTCCTTCACCTGGACAAACACCTCGCTTTGCTGGTGGCCGACTACGGCCTCTGGATCTACGCGATCCTCTTCGCCATCGTCTTTTGCGAGACCGGGCTGGTCGTTACGCCCTTCCTGCCGGGCGATTCGCTGCTGTTCGTCGCCGGGGCACTCGCTGCGACGGGCGGGATGGCCATCGAGGTGCTGATCGCCGTGCTGCTGACCGCGGCGGTGCTGGGCGACAACGTCAATTACGCCATCGGCCGCTGGGTGGGCAGCCACATCCTGCACTGGGGCGAGAGGTCGCGTTTCTTCAATCGCGCGGCCTATGAGAAAACCCATGCCTTCTACGAGCGCTATGGCCCGCTGACCATGACCATGGCGCGCTTCATCCCACTGGTGCGCACCTTTGCGCCCTTCGTCGCCGGTGTGGCGCGCATGACTTACCCGCGCTACTTTGCCTTCGATTTTCTTGGCGCCGTGCTGTGGGTGTTTTCGCTGACGTTGGCGGGCTACTGGTTTGGCAACCTGCCGGCGGTGAAGAACAACCTGTCGTTGGTGATCCTTGCCATCGTTGCCGTCTCGGTACTGCCGATCGCGATCGGTTGGTTGCGGCAACGCCTGGCCGTCGCACGTTCATGAAGCGGCGTACCTGCCTGCTCGCCGTTTCAACGCTGTTGCTTGCCGGCTGTGTTTCCGGCGCGAGACAGTTTGCCAAAAGCGACATCGACCGCATCGCCGACTTGCGTCGTCGCGAAATTGCCGCCAGCCTGCAGCGTCTGGCCGAGAAGCTGTACCGGCGCAATCCGCTGTCGCAGACCGTCGCCGACCAGACCCAGCGCACGGTCGTCAAGGTCGTGCAAAGCATAACCACCGCCATCTTTTTGCCTATTTGATGAATAACTACGTGATCCTGATTTCCGGCCGGGGCAGCAATATGCAGGCTCTGATCGATGCGAAACTGCCTGGCACCTGTGTCGGCGTCATCAGCAATCGTCCTGGCGCTGCCGGGCTGGCCTGGGCTGCCGAGCGCGGCATTGCGACTGCGGTCATCGACCACAAGGCGTTCCCTTCGCGCGCTGCCTTCGATCTGGCATTGGCCGCAGAAATCGAACGGCGCGGCGCCGAGTTAGTGCTGTTGGCCGGCTTTATGCGTGTATTGACCGAAGCTTTTGTCCAGCGCTTCAACGGTCGCCTCGTCAATATCCATCCCTCGCTGCTGCCGGCCTTCCCCGGCTTGCATACCCATGAGGCGGCGTTGAAGACCGGGGTACGCATTCACGGCTGCACGGTGCACTTTGTCACGCCGGCGCTGGATTGCGGCCCAATCATTGTGCAGGCCGCCGTGCCGGTGTTGCCCGACGACGATGCCGACCGACTGGCAGCGCGCGTGCTGGCGCAGGAGCACATCGTCTATCCGCAGGCGGTGCGCGGCATTCTCGATGGCCGTTGCCGGCTCGAAGACCATCGCGCGGTGTGGGATAGCGACGCCACACCGGCCCGCGACGCGCTGCGAGTGCCTGTCGCCTGATGATGCAAGGGGAACGTCGGTCATTTTGGCTGGCGCTGGCGGTTTCCGTGCTGATCCATCTCGGCGTATTGAGCGCGCCGGGGTGGGGGCTGCCGGATTTTGCGGACGAGGCGGAGCATATCCTGCTGGAAACGCGGCTGGCCCCAGCGATTGATCCTCTTCCGGTTGTCCCCCGGCCGCCGCCGGAAATACAACCGCCGGCGCCGCCGCCGTCGGTTGCCGCGCAAGCCGATCCCGTGCCGATGCCCAGCATCGCCCCTGCGCTTCCCGCCCCCCCCGCTCCTATGGAACCCGCTGAACCTGTTCCTCCACCGCCGGACGCCGTTCCGCCAGCGTCGACTATTGCGCCTGCCCCTATGCCACCGCCCATCCCCGTGCCGATTTCCGAGCTGGCCGCCCGCTGGCCGCGCGTTGGCCGTCTGGTGTTTCAGGTGACCCGCGGCGAAGGGGGGCTGATCGTTGGCGAGAGTACGCATACGTGGCAGCACGACGGCGAGCGCTACCGCTTGCAGGTCGTCACGGAAACGGTTGGGTTGGCCGCGCTGTTTCGTCCTGTCCGGGTCGAGCAGGCGAGCGAGGGCGGTTTCGATACCTTCGGCTTGCGACCGCAGCGCTTCGAGACCCTGCGCGGCGGCCAGTTAAAAGAAAGCGTGCGTTTCGATGTGGCGCAGGGGCAGGTTTTTCTCAGCAATGGCCAGTCCGGCCCCTTGCAGCCGGGTACGCAGGATCTCGTCGCGCTGTTTCATCAGCTTGGCGCCTATGCCGACGATCAGGCCGAAATCACCCTGAATATCGCCACGGGACGTAAGATGGCAGCCTATCGCATCGTTCTTGCCGGGGTCGAGAGGGTGGCGGTGCCCCACGGAGAGTTCCGTGCCCGCCGCTACCTCATTGCCAGCGACAAGTCCGACGATGCCACCGAAATCTGGATCGACCAAACGACCGGCCTGCCGGTCAAAATTCGCCATCGCGACGGCAAGGGCGAAGTGTTCGATCAACTTGTCACGCACATTGAATTGAAAGACGCCCCATGACCATGCTCAATCGCCGCCTGCTGGATCAGGCCGTTTCCGTCACGACGCAATTGCTGATGTTTGCCCAGCCGGCCGATGCCGTGCTGTCGGCCTTTTTTCGCGCGCAGAAATGCGGCCCACGCGAACGCGCCCTGATTGCCGAGACGGCTTATGCCATCCTGCGCCACAAGCGCTCGCTGGCCGCCTGGCTCGGGCCGGAGATGAATACCAAGCAACTGGTGCTGGCCGCCATGGTGCGTTACGGCGGCATGAGCCAGCGCCAGTTGGCCGAGGGCTTGGCGCCGCGCGATGCCGAATGGGTGGCGCAACTCAAGGGCCGCCCCGAGCCGGCACTCAGCCTGGCCGAACAGACCGACCTGCCCGACTGGTTGGTGGAACGCCTGTCGGGTTTGATGGACGAGGCGCAACTGCTCGAACTGGCGCGCGCCCTGAACCAGCCGGCACCGCTCGACTTGCGCGTGAATACGCTCAAGGCCGAGCGCGACGCCGTCCTCGCCCAGTTGACGGCGGATGGCATCGCGGCACAGGCCTGCCCTTATGCTCCGGACGGGATACGCACGGCGGGGAAGCCCTTTGTCGCCAATGAGCCGCTGTTTCTCGATGGCCATATCGAGGTGCAGGACGAGGGCAGCCAGTTGCTGGGCCACCTGTTGCAGCCGAAACGTGGCGAGATGGTGGTCGATTTCTGCGCCGGGGCGGGCGGCAAGACACTGCTGCTCGGCGCGCTGATGCGCTCGACCGGGCGACTCTACGCCTTCGATGTCGCCGACAAGCGGCTGGCCAAGCTCAAGCCGCGGCTGGCGCGTTCCGGTCTGTCGAATGTGCATCCGGTCGCCATTGCCCACGAGAACGACACGCATGTGAAGCGGCTGGCCGGCAAGTGCGACCGCGTGCTGGTCGATGCGCCCTGTTCCGGGCTCGGCACGCTGCGGCGCAACCCCGACCTCAAGTGGCGCCAAAGCCCGCAGAGCATTGCCGAGCTCACGGTCAAGCAGGCCAGCATCCTCGCTGCTGCGGCGAAGCTGCTCAAGCCGGGCGGACGACTGGTATATGCCACCTGCAGCCTGATGCCCGAGGAAAACGAAGGCATCGTCGATGCCTTCCTGGCGGCGCATCCGCAATTCGCCCGCGTTTCGGCAAAGTCCGTGCTGGCCGCACAGGGCATCGTCGTCGATCTGCATGGCGATGATCTGCACTTGCTCCCGCATGTGCATGGCACGGACGGTTTTTATGCGGCGGTGCTGGAACGCGCTGCATGAGGCTGTGGTCATGCCTGTTGCTGCTGGTCTGTTTGATTGCGCCGGTGCAGGCCGTCGAGGTGCCTGCCGCCGGCACGATTGAGGTGTTGTTCACCCCATGGGATGATGCCGAAGGCGCCTTGCTGAAGCGCGTCGGCGCGGCGCGTCAGAGCATTCATGTGCAAGCCTATCTGCTGACCAGCCGCAATATCGCGCGCAGCTTGCTGGCGGCCCACGCGCGTGGCGTCAGGGTTGTGGTGGTGGCTGATCGCGAGATGCTGCTCAAGGGCAACAACTCGCTACTTCCCCAATTGCATGAGGCCGGTATTCCCATCCGTCTCGAAACCCGCTATGCCGCCGCGCACAATAAAATCCTGCTCATCGATGCAGAAGGAGACCAGCCCGTGATCATCACTGGCAGCTACAACTTCACGTTTTCGGCGCAGGCCAGGAATGCCGAGAACCTGCTGATCCTGCGCGGCAATCGGGCGCTGGCAAAAACCTATCTGGTCAACTGGCAGCGCCATTACGACGAGGCTGCCCCCTATGCGGAGGCGGTGTTGCCATGAACGCCGAGTTGCGCGTGGGCGGCCTGTTGATCGAACTTTGGCAGGATCTGCAGGCACCCGAAGTGCTCTGGCAGGTTGGCGTGTTGCTGGCCTGTTTTGCCTTGGCCTGGACGTTTGAATACTGGTTGGGTGGACAGCTTGCACAGGCGCGTGCCGCGCATGACAGCCGCGTGGTGGATTTTGGCGAGCGCGGCATGCGGCGCATCGGCCTGCCGCTGGTCATGCTGGTGCTGGTGCTGGTTGCGCGGCCGGTCCTGGCGCAGTGGCACCACATCAACCTGCTGTCGCTGGCGGTGCCGCTGTTGACCTCGATGGTGCTGATCCGTGCGGTGCTGTTCATTCTGCGCCACAGCCTCTTCTCGACCGCAGCCTGGCTCGGGAGTTTTGAGCGCCTGTTTGCCCTGTTGGCCTGGAGCGTGGTGGCCTTGCATATCCTCGGCCTCCTGCCGGAGGTGATCGGTCTTCTGGAGAGCGTGAGCTTCACGCTCGGCAAGGAAAAGCTCAACCTCTGGCTGGTCTTGCAAGGCTTCGTTGCCGTGCTGTCGACCCTGCTGCTCGCCTTGTGGCTGGGTGGCATCGCGGAGGCTCGCCTGATGAGCGCCACGGGGCTGGATGGCAACCTGCGGCTGGTGCTGTCGCGCCTGCTGCGGGCCGTGCTGATCCTGCTGGCTGTGCTGATCGGCCTGCCGCTGGTGGGAATTGATCTCACGACGCTGTCGGTATTTGGCGGTGCGCTCGGCGTCGGCCTGGGTTTCGGTTTGCAGAAGATCATGGCGAACTATGTCTCCGGCTTCATCATCCTGCTGGATCGTTCGATTCGCATCGGCAACCTGATCGACGTGGCCGGCATGCGCGGCATCGTCACCCGTATCACCACGCGCTACACCCTGCTGCGCAGCCCGAGCGGCATCGAAATCATCGTGCCGAACGAGACGCTGGTGGGCTCGGTGATTTCAAACGAAACGTTTACCGACCCCAAGGTGCGCATCGCCACGCAGGTGCAGGTGGCCTACGATACCGATCTGGAACGGGCCATGGCGATCCTCATCGAAGCCGCGCGCAGTCAGCCGCGCGTGCTGGCCGATCCGCCGCCCAAGGCCTATGTCACGGCCTTTGCCGATTTCGGCATCAATCTCGAAGTCGGCTTCTGGATCGCCGATCCGGAGGAGGGATCGATGCAGATTCGTTCCGACATTCATCTGGCGATCTGGAATGCTTTCAAGACCGCCGGCATCCAGATTCCTTTCCCGCAGCGCGAGGTGCGCATGCTATGAGCGATTTTTCAGAGCGTCTGGCCGTCACAACCCAGTACCTGCTGCCCAAGCAGGCCCTGACGATGCTGGCCGGCCAGTTGGCCGGCTGGCGCGGCGGTGCGCTGACCACCTGGCTGATTGCGCGCTTCGTCGCGCGCTACGGCGTCAATATGGCCGAGGCCGCCAATCCCGACATTACGGCCTACCCGAGCTTCAACGAATTCTTCACCCGACCGCTCAAGCTGGGTGCCCGGCCATTGGCGGATGCTTCGCTGGTTTGCCCCGTCGATGGGGCCATCAGCCAGTTCGGCAAGATCGAGCGCGACCAGATTTTTCAGGCCAAGGGGCATGCCTACTCGACCACCGCGCTGATGGGCGGCGATGCCGCGCTGGCCGCGCCGTTCGAGAATGGCCATTTCGCCTGTCTCTATCTCAGTCCGAAGGATTACCACCGCATTCACATGCCCTGTGCCGGGCGCCTGCGGCGCATGATCCATGTGCCGGGCGACCTGTTCTCGGTGAACCCGACCACGGCACGCGGCGTGCCCGGCCTGTTCGCGCGCAACGAGCGTGTCGTCTGCGTGTTCGACAGCGCGGCCGGCCCGTTTGTCATGGTGCTGGTCGGTGCAACGATTGTCGGCAGCATGGCAACGACCTGGCATGGCGTGGTCAATCCGCCGCGCCCCGGCCACTTGCGGACTTGGGACTATGCCGACAAGTCCATCACCTTTGCTCAGGGTGACGAGATGGGCCGCTTCCTGCTCGGTTCGACGGTGGTGATGCTGTTCCCGGCCAGTTTCGGGATACGCTTCAACCCGGCCTGGGTGCCGGGGGGCGCCATCCGCATGGGCGAGGCGATGGCAGCGCATTAAGGCGCCGCTGCTTGAGCCGTCTTCCCAGCACCGATATTTACTCCGGCTGGCAGATTTCCCCGCGATAGGCACCGAGGGCAGTGCGGCCGGTGAGCAGCGTCAGCACGATGGTGAGCACGCCGAGCAGCACCATCGCCAGCGGCATGAACAGGCCACCAAGCGACTCCGCCATGATCAGCGTGGCAATGGTGATGGCCGCAAGCGGGAAGGAATAGGCCCAGGCCGAGAGGAAGAAGCGCACGCGGAAGAAACGCAAGGCATTGCTGGCGAGCAGCAGCGTCAGGAACAGCGCCACGTAATAGAGGATGCGCGCGAAGGCATCAATGTTGCCGCCATTGAGCTTGACCCAGGCGATGAAACCGACGGCGGGCGGCGCGATGAGGATGAACAGCGTCGGCGTCAGACGCTCGGGCAGCGGCTCATGGAAGAACAGCCGGTACATGACGATGGTCATCAGCACCAGCCAGAACACCACGCCGATGCTGAAGAAGAACCAGGATATCTCCGGCGGAGCGAGGGCAACCCCGGCGACCGGCACGATGACATTGCCGACCACCGGGATGAACCAGGCCGGATTGGCATGCTTGATATCGTAACGGGTGTGGTGGATCCAGCTGCTCATCACCGTGACGGTGAAACCGAGGTGGAGCAGGGCGCCGACTGACCATAGCCCGGTTGCCAGCGCGGGCTGTCCTTCGGTGAAGGCTGCCGCCAGCAGCAGGAGCGAGATCGAGAAGGCAGGGAAGAAGTTGATGCGTACCGGATGCGCAAACTCATGCTGCACGGCGGGCCAGTGGCGCAGCAACTTGAGCAGGTAAACCAGGGCGAGGATCGAAAACAGCGTTGCCGCCCACAGCGTCAGCGCACAGCCGATGCCTTCGGGGACACCGAGTACCGCGTGGGCTTTTTTCCAGGCGAGGGCCAAGCCGGTGGTGCCCATCACACTGGCAAAAAAGGAAACCGGGAAATGTTCGAGGCGTTCGGGGTGCGGGGGAGTGGCCGGAGCATTCATGTGTCTGTCCTTTCAGTCGTTCGTCTGATTATAAGGATTTACTAACATTTCACCGGCAGTGACATAATTGTCACCATCATGACACAATTGACACCTCTCCAGCCTCCGGTCGAACTGCTTTCCTATCGGGATACGCTGGCCGAACCGCTTCTTTTTTCCCCCTGAGTAAAAACAAAAACGCCAGCAGGCGGAGCCATGCTGGCGTTTTCTACTGTTGGTAAGCGATGGGCTTACTTCAGCTTGATTTCCTTGTAGAGCACATGCTTGCGTGCCTTGGGGTCGTACTTCATGAACTCCAGCTTTTCAGGCGTCGTGCGCTTGTTCTTGCTGGTGGTGTAGAAGTGCCCGGTACCTGCCGTGGATTCGAGCTTGATCTTTTCGCGTCCGCCTTTGGATGCCATGGTCGCTTACTCCTGGTTAAACGGCTTCGCCACGTTCGCGCAACTCGGCGAGAACGATGTCGATGCCCTTCTTGTCGATGGTACGCAGGCCGGCGTTCGAGACGCGCAGGCGCACGAAGCGGTTTTCGGATTCGACCCAGAAGCGGCGATTCTGCAGGTTAGGCAGATAGCGACGCTTGGTCTTGTTATTGGCGTGGGACACATGGTTCCCCACCATCGGGGCCTTGCCCGTCACTTGGCAAACGCGGGACATAATATTTGAACTCCAGTCGAACCTTGGTTAAATCTGCGTTCCGAAAAAAACAACTTTCGGATTTAGGAAAGCCGCGCATTCTACCCGACTGTCTGAACGCTAGGCAAGCAATTTGAGATTATTTTTCAACGGCTCAGAGCAGGCCGCGCTCCGCGAAGGAGAGCGGGGTGTTTTGCCCGGCCACGATGAAGTGATCGAGCAGGCGCACGTCCACCAGCGCAAGCGCCTCCTTGAGCGTACGCGTCAGCATTTCGTCGGCCTTGGAGGGTTCGGCCAAGCCGCTCGGATGGTTATGGGCGAGGATGACCGCCGCCGCATTGCGGGCAAGCGCCTGTTTGACCACTTCGCGCGGATAGACGCTGGTTTGCGTCAAGCTGCCCTTGAACAGGATTTCGTCGGCGATCAACTGGTTTTGGGCGTCCAGCCAGAGCGCGATAAAGACCTCCTGGCGCAGCGGGGCCAGTTTGAGTCGCAGCCAGTCGCGCACGGCGCCGGGCGTGGACAGGGCAGGGCGGCTGCGCATGCCCTCGTGCAGGCCGCGCCGCGCCAGCTCCAGCGTGGCGACGAGTTGCGCGGCCTTGGCGGGGCCGATGCCATTGACTTGCGTGAGTTCCTGCGGCGTCGCAGCGGCCAACTGGGCGAGGCTGTGATCGAAGTGGGCGAGCAGGTCGCGCGCCAGATCGACCGCGCTTTTGCCGGTGATACCGGTGCGCAGGAAAATGGCCAGCAATTCCGCATCGCTGAGTGCGGCCGGGCCTTGTGCCAGCAGGCGTTCGCGCGGTCGTTGGTCATCCGGCCAGTCGGTGATTGCCATGTAGAATCATCGCTCCCAAAGCTGCATTCTATATGTCATGAATCCACTGCAAGGCAAGCGACTTGTCCTCGGCGTTACGGGGGGCGTGGCAGCCTACAAGACTTGTGAATTGGCGCGCCTGCTGGTCAAGGCGGGCGCTCAGGTCGATGTCGTCATGACGGAGGCGGGCGCGCGCTTTGTCGGCCCGCAAACCTTTCAGGCGCTGACCGGCTACCCTGTTTTTACCTCGCTGTGGGATGAGCGCTTTGCCAATGGCATGGCGCACATTGATCTGACCCGTGGCGCGGATGCGATCCTCGTGGCACCAGCGACAGCCAACTTCATGGCAAAGCTGGCGCATGGGCTGGCCGAGGATCTGCTCTCGACGCTGTGCCTCGCACGTGACTGCCCGCTGCTGGTGGCGCCGGCGATGAATCGGCAGATGTGGGACAACCCGGCCACGCAGCGCAATGTCGCGCAACTGCGTGCGGATGGCATGCCGGTCCTCGGTCCCGCCAGCGGCGCGCAGGCGTGTGGCGAGGTGGGCGAAGGCCGCATGCTGGAACCCGGCGAGCTTTTCGATGCTTTGATAGCGTTCTTTCAGCCCAAGTTGCTGCAGGGCAAGCGCGTCGTGCTGACAGCCGGGCCGACCTTCGAGCCGCTGGATCCCGTGCGTGGTCTGACCAACAGCAGTTCAGGCAAGATGGGCTTTGCGCTGGCGCGTGCCTGTGCTGAAGTCGGCGCTGACGTGACGGCGATTTGCGGCCCGGTTGCGCTGGCCACACCGACGGACGTGCAGCGCATCAATGTGCAAAGTGCGCTTGAAATGCGCGAGGCGGTGCTGGCGCAACTGCCGGCGGATATTTTCATCGGCGTGGCGGCGGTTGCTGATTTTCGCCCAGCCACCGCTGCCAAACACAAGATCAAGAAAGGCGCACAGACCTTGACGCTGGAACTGGTCGCCAACCCCGACATCCTGGCCGAGGTGGCGGGGCGTCCCGATGCCCCCTTCTGTGTCGGTTTTGCCGCCGAGAGCCGCAATCTGGCCGAGTATGCCGAAGGCAAGCGCCAGGCGAAAAATCTGCCGCTGGTCGTCGGCAATCTGGTGCAGGACGGACTGGGGGGCGAGACGAATACGGTGACCTTGTTCGATGCCGCCGGGGCACACCCCTTGCCACCCGGCGACAAGCTCGAAATTGCGCGCGCCATCGTGCGCCACATTGCGGAGAGTTACCATGCACACCATTGATGTTCGTATCCTCGATAGCCGCCTCAAAGATGAGCAAGGCGAATATGCCCCGCACTACGCCACGCCGGGGGCTGCAGGCATGGACTTGCGGGCCTGCATCGAAGCGCCGGTGCGTGTGCATCCGGGCGAGACCATGCTGGTGCCGACCGGCATTGCCATTCATCTGGCCGACCCCGGCATGGCGGGGATGATCCTGCCGCGCTCGGGATTGGGACACAAGCATGGCATCGTGCTGGGCAATCTGGTTGGCTTGATCGACTCCGATTACCAGGGCGAAATCTTCGTCTCCTTGTGGAACCGTGGCAAGGAGGTTTTCCTGCTCAACCCGCTCGACCGTATCGCGCAACTGGTCGTGGTGCCGGTGTTGCAAGTGGCCTTCAATGTCGTCGAGAATTTCGAGGAATCGCACCGCGGCGCCGGAGGCTTCGGCAGTACGGGCAAAGGCTAGCCGTCTCGCCGGTCCCGAAAATGGGATTCCCTTCGGTCACGCTGACATTCACGGGATGGCGGCTGCGACCCGGTGATAGCGGTGGCAGCTTTCGCAGCTGCTGATGACCTTGCCGGTGGTGCCTTGTCCTCCGGCATGGCACTCGCGGCATTTGGCAATGTCAGGCATGGAAACATCGCTACTTTTCTTTGATCCGATCTTGTCGTGGCAATCGACACAGTCGACAGTACCGTGCCGGACATGGCTGAAGACGGCCCTTGGCATCCAGTCGTGGGTCGTGCGTACTGGTGCGATCTTCCATGGCTGGTCTGGCTTGCCGGTTTCGCTGACCTGGTGGCATAGCGCGCATTCGAGATTTTCCCCGGTTGTGCGGAAAAGCGATTTGGCCGCATGGGCATGGGCCAACTGGTCGGCGCAATCAAGCGTCCTGCGGACATTGCCCTTGAGCTTGCCCGTTGCAGTGCATTGGCCGCCATGGCTTTCCGGCGCTTCCGCGAGCAGCGCGGCGTAGGCCATGCGCAGGCGGTTCACGGCTTCACGCTCGGAGCCATGCGGAATGAAACCGCGCCCGGGTTCCTCGTAGCGAGTCTTGTGGCAAAGCGACTGCTGGCAGGTCATTGCCATGTCCATTGGCAGGAATCGTTCGCCAGCGGCATCGGGCCGGTGGCAGTTCGTGCAATGCAGCAGTGTATTTCCCTCCGGGCTTGATACACCCTCCTTGTCGAGATGAAGGGCATGCGAGAACTTCAATCCGGCGTTTTCCGCCGGCATGGCAGGGCTGTCCTGACGCGCCCGGGTTACGCTATTCCCGGTGGCTATGGCAAGCTCGAACGCGGGGTGCTTTCTGGCGAAGTCCTTGACGTCGGCAGTCGGGGTGCTTAGCTGGTCGTGACAACTCACGCATTGGGCCATGCTGTTTCTTGTCGCATGGGCTTTGCCATCGTGGGCCGGGTGGCATTCGATACAGCGAATATTCGTCGATATTTCAGTGAGCTGTTTGGAAGCGCTGTCGAGATGGCTGGACATGGACTTGTGACACCCAGTGCAGGTGGCATCGCTTACTGCATGAAAGGCCTGCTGGTGGCAGTGGGAGCATTTCATGCCGAAGATCTGGTGGCCGCCAGTCAGGGGGCCGGGAGAGAGCGCTTCGGTCAGCGGCATCGGACCACGTGCCAGCCAGTCCTCGAAAACAGGCGAAACACGCGCCATCAAGGGCATTAAAAACCAGATGAACAGAACGGCTGCCGTCAGCCAGAAGCTGATTTGGCGCTTGCTGAAGCTGAAACCGCGGAGAATATGCGCGGCCCTCGTGATCGTCGGTGTTTCCTTCTTCGGCATAGTAATCGAGAGGGTAATGTCCGTATCGCCGATCTTGGGTTCGACCGTCAGCAGATAGGGTCCCAAGCGGATTTGCATTCCGGGAAGCAGCGTTGTGGCATAGGCCAGAAAGCCGTCGACGCTGAGCAAGTGCTCGCCCTCGGAGGCAATGGCGAGGGTACCGTCTGAGTTGCGGCGGATAAGCGCATGCAGCTGGCCGACGCGATGATCGGGCAGATGGATCTGACAACCTGCGCCGCGGCCAATGTGCAGGCTTTCAGCGGCAATGCGAATTTCGCTGGAGGTCGGCAGGCCATTGGCGCTGCGGGTTGTCTGAAGCAATTGACAGGAAATCATCTGCTCACCAGTAAATGAAGACAGACAGCACGTGGGCGAACAGGGCTGCCAGCAATACGATTGACAGCGGGCCATGCAGCATGAGCCAGAAGCGCATGCGTGCGTTCAGACGGTAGTCCTGGCGGGCGCGTTTGACGAGGCGCTGCTTTTGCAACAGGACGGTATAAAGATCACGCATCAGTTTCGGCTGGTCGTTGTTGACATAGCGCTTGCCCAGCCTTTCGATTTCCTTGATTGCATGGTCGGTGGGGCAGCGTGTCTGGCTGGTGATCAGTCGCTGTAGCCAGTTGCCACCAAGACGTGTCTTCATGCGCGAACGGGTGACGAGAAAATTGACATCATTCGGCAGGTCGAGGGCGCGCAAGCGTGCCATTTCATCAAGCTCGACAATCTGCAGCAGCAGTTCCTCGAGGGAGTCCTCGCCCAGATTCTCGGTGATCAGGCGGGGATAACGCAGGTAGGCATACAGGCCGTAGATGCCGCTGGCGACGACGGCAATGAGGAGCAGATAGGTTAGCGTATGTAGGTTCCAGTCGAGGCGAAAGCCGGCATGCAGTGAGGCGAGCAGGATGAGCAGCATGCCAAGGTAAACGTGTGAGGAGAGCCAGGCTTGTAGGTTGTCGGCATAGCGCCAGTGCTGTTCGGCGGGCAACTTGCGACGGTCGGCATTACGCTCCCTGGCCGGCAGCGAATCATCCTCGAAGATCTGGTTACGGCGGTTATGTTTGCGGCGTTCGACCACCTTCGGTGTTTGGCGCTTGCGGATACCATACCAGCTGAGCAACAGCACGATGCCGGCTGCGCTGATTCCCAGTCCGTAACCGAGCCAGGTGCCACCATAGGGCAGGCCGTCTTCCGGCCAGGTTGCCCAATAGAGCAAGATGGCGAAGAGTCCGAGCAGGCTGGTCAGTTTGAGAAACTTGTGATCGCCGTATTCGAGAAAGCTGGGACGCATCATGCTTCAGGTTCCTGCCATGGAGATGAAACGTTCCGGGCTGATGCGGAATGCTGCGTTGGTAGGGCAGGCGCGGACGCAAGCGGGGCCACCAATGATGTCGCGGCACATGTCGCATTTCACTGCCCGACTCTTGCCAGGTTCGATTTCCTGCTTGCGGGCCGTTCGTCCCAGTCCCCATCCCGTGATCAGTTGCAGGAGACCGGCACGATGATGTTCGACCGCGCTTTCCATCTGGATCACACCGTAGGGGCAGTTGCTCTGGCATTGCCCGCAGCCAATGCAGCTGTCACTGATGAACACTTCACCGTTTGGCGAGCGATGGATGGCATCGGGCGGGCAATCCTTCATGCAGCGGGGGTGCTCGCAATGGCGGCAGGAGGCTGGCACGTGGAGGTGCTGATAGGTATGACCAGCATCGATGTTCAACCTGGAGGTGCCGTCATGCGTATCGGCACAGGCTTTCTCGCAGTTGTTGCAACGAATGCACTTCGTGTAGTCGATCAGCAGGATATCCGTCGCTTCGCCGACGCCCTGCTCCATCAGGAAGTTGATGAGTTCGCTGCTGTCCCGGAGGACAGCCGTCTCGTTGGCCCGCAGGCGCTCCAAAAATCGTGCCGATACTTCGCTGCGAACGTCCGGGTTTTCGTCGAGCAAGGCATTGAAATGAACTGCATCCAGCACCACCATCTCGGTGGGAGCCGCTGCGCGTACGGTTGCGACACGGGTGGTTTTTGCCGCCAGTGCCATTTCCCCGACATAGTTGCCTGCGGAAACATAGGCGAGCACGATTTCTCTGCCCCCCGACATCTGCGACACGGTGACCGAACCTCGCCGGATCAGATAGAGTGCATCGGCTACGTCACCCTGGCGGAATACTTCCTCGCCAACTGCGTAGTGCCGTACCTTGGCGTTCTTGACCTGCAGGTCGATCTGGCTGTCGGGCAGGCTGGCACCGTAATAGTTGCGGATAATGCGCTTCAGTGAAACTTCGTCCAGGATGCGTTGCACGCTGGGCGCCGAGTCCAGCAATCTCAGCATGGAGCGTCGTGGGGTCTTGATCAGAATGCAGTCATCGCCGGCGACGATGGTGCCCGAACAACGTCGGCCCGACAGCAGACTGATCTCGCCAAAGAAGTTGCCGCAAGTCAGGGTGTAGGATGCCGAACGGCCATCCTGCTTCAGGACATGCGCCTTGACGCTACCTTGAAGGATGGAGTAAAAGCTGTTGCTGAAGTCATTGTGCGTGAAAATGATCTCGCCGGAGCGTGGCGTCAGAACCTCGCTGTCGAGCATGAATTCATGGAGTTGCGTCAGGGTCAGCGAAGCCAGGAGCGGCTGAGAAAGCCGGAGGCGTTCGATCGATTCACGGACCGAACTGAAGTCGGGAACCTTACCGAACTTTTCTGCCAGCAGACCATCATCAGCTGGCTTGATGGAGCTACCCTGAATGTATTCTATGACCTCGAAGCCCTGGTTCAGGGCCTGCTTGATCAGGGGGAAACCGGTCAGTGCGCCGATGACGTAAAGGCCGGGAACGCTGGACTCGTAGCGCTCGCTGAGTTGCGGCACGGCGCTGGCCTCGCTGCTCGAAAACTGGATGCCGAAGCTTTCCAGCAAGGAACGCGGCGGAATGGCGCCGAGGCGGGCGATGATGCGGTGACATTTGAGGTGCTCTACCCCATGTGGTGACTGGGCGACGAGCGAGAGTCCGAAGCTGTCCTCGGGATGTGACTCGACGGCGATGGAGGTCGTGCTGGTCCGGGTGTCGATCTTGCCAAGGCGGACAGCTTCTTTGAGTCGGTTAAGGTTGCTTTCCCGGCAACTGGTGAACTCATCCTGGCGGATGATCAGGGTGACACGATTGCGCTCGGCGAGGGCTAGGGCATTCTCGACGCCGGCATCACCGCCACCGATGACCAAGATGGTTTCGTCGCGATATTCGTCCGGGTCGTCGAGTTGATACTGGACATTGGGTGCGTCTTCACCAGGGACGCCAAGTTTGCGAATGTTGCCTTGCAGGCCGAGCGCCAGCACAATCTGCTCGGCTGCCACCATCTCCCCGCTGGACAGCGCGAGCCGAAAGGCACCCGCCTGCCCGGTAATCCCGGTGACAGCAGCACCGGTGCGCAGATTGACGCCATGACGGGTAATATCCGCCTGCCAGCCAGCCAGAACTTCTTCGCGAGTCGCTGCGGCAAACCCCATGGAGGTACGCAGGGGCAGCCGTACGGGCTCGGCCATGACCAGTTTGCCCTTCTGGAAGCGCCGGATGGTTTGCGCGATGTGCCCGGATGCTTCCAGCAGGATATGGGACACCCCCTGTTCAGCAGCTCGCGCAGCCGCTGACAGCCCACCCGGGCCGGCACCGACAATGGCTATCTTGAACGATTCAGTCATGACCGAAAAATGATATCGTCATGGCGCCTGCTGAAGATGGAAATGGCCAAGCAGTGCCGCCAAGAGCGGAATCCTGTTTGGCCATGTAAATTTTTCTGTAGATAAGGCGGCTTACTTCACCGACATCAGATAGGCAATGAAATTGGCTTTTTCGTAAGCGCGGCAATCGCGCTCATGCAGGTCCATACAGTGTTTGGTGAAGTTTGTTTCCACCTTGGCGACGTCGGTGAAGCGCTCCGGATTAACCGCAGGAGCGAGCGGTTTGATCGGTTTCTTCGTCTCGATGTGCTTGCCTTCCTTCTTCGGGTCTTCGGTGTGGCAGCCGGAGCAGGTCAAGTCACTGTCTTGCCAGCTGCGGCGCACAAGATAAAACTCCCGGCCCGCTTCCGGGGTGATCACGTCCTTACCCTTGCGGATCTTGCCTTCCGCCTTGGCTTTTTCAGAGTACGTTGCCAGCAACTGCTTCATGACCTCGTTTTGCTTGGCGGTGATCTCCGCATTGGCCGGCAGTGAGAAGGCGGTAGCCAGCGCCAGAACCAGGGAGGGATATTTCATTGAAGTATCTCCGTTTGATGATGTATGCAATTTATATGACAAACCCCGCCGTAGCGGGGTTTGTCTATGACCAGTCAGGTTTAGGTCGACATCTCGGTCAGGATGTTCTTCAGCCAGCTATGCGCGTAGATGGCTTCGGACTTGGCCTGTGAGTAGTCGATCGGGGATACCCCGCCCGAGTTCGGTACACCGACGATCTTGCCGTCTTTCACAGTGTAGACTGCGGCCACGCTGATCGCCTGGTCGGCCGTCACGTAGCTATAACAGACGTTGATGCCGGACATGTCGGTGGTCGGCTTGCCATTCATCAGCGCGACGACGTTTTGCGCACAAATCTTGGCTTCCGAGTTGGCCGAGTAGCCAGACTTCGGCATGGCGCCGGCAATGCAGGCATCGCCAATGACATGAATATCCTTTTGCTTGGCCGACTCGAAGGTGGTCGTGTTGACCGGGCACCAGTTCTTGTCATCGCCCACCAGACCCGCGGCAACCGCGATTTGTCCGGCACGCTGCGGCGGGATCACGTTGACGACATCGCCCTGGACTGCATCAATGCCTTCGATGATGACGGAACGGCTCTTGGCGTCGACCTCGGTAACCTTCTTCGCGCCACGATATTCGAAGATATCGGCGTAGTTGTCTTTCCAGCCCTTCTTGAACAGCGCTCCCTTCGAGGAGACATCCGGGTTGGCATCCAGCATGATGACCTTCGACTTCGGCTTGTGCTGCTTCAGGTATAGGGAAATCATGTTGGCCCGCTCGTATGGGCCGGGTGGGCAGCGATAGGGCGCCAAGGGCACGCTCATCACCACGGTGCCACCATCCTTCATCGCTTCCAGTTGCTTGCGCAACAGGATGGTCTGAGGGCCGGCCTTCCAGGCGTGCGGCATCAGATCCATGGCGGCGGCATCGTAGCCCTTCATTTCCTCAAGACGGAAATCAATGCCCGGCGACATGATCAGGCGGTCATACTTGAGCGTTCCCATGGTGGTCACGACCGTCTTGGCGGCAGGATCAACAGCCGTCACTTCGGCTTGCAAAACCTTGACGCCATGGTTCGCCGTCAGCTTGTCGTAACGGATGGTGATGGGATTGAGATCCTTCATCAAGCCACCGATGTACAAGTTGCTGAAAGGGCAGGAAACGAAATGATCGTTGCGCTCGATCATGACGACTTCAATGGACTTGTCGAGCATGCGCACGTACTTGGCGGCGATGGCGCCACCGTAGCCGCCACCGACAACCACCACACGGCGGGCACTGCCCTTGGGCATGATATCGGCAGCCGATCCGGCTGAAACCGCCGGACCTTGCGTCGCACAGCCGGCGAGTGCCAGGCCAGAAGCGCTACCGACGAGTTTGATGAAACTTCTACGATCTAGTGTCATTATTTTTCCCCCTGTTATTTCTGGCTGGCGTAGAAGTGCAGCAGCGCTTCACGATCTGCTTTCGACAACTTGTTCCACTTGTCGGCCATGTCCTTTGGCATCTTGCGCTTGCCAGAGTCATAAAGATCGGCCTGAATCTTCAGGTAGTCGAGCCATTGGCTGGCCATGACGGGGGTGTCGTCCTTGCCGTCCTTGCCTTGATCGATGTGGCAGCGTGAACAGTTGGCATCCTCAAGATCAGCACCTTTCTTGACCTTGGCGGCATCGACCATCTGTGTGGTGGGATGGAACTTCTGCTTGGAGAAGAAATCGCCCATGGCGGTAAAGTCGGCATCGGTGTAACCCTTCGCCAGACGACCCATGACGGTCGAGGGACGATCACCGCTCTTGAATTTCTTCATCGCGTCGACGATTGATGCCTTCGACTGGCTGGCCAGGCTGGGCATGCTCATGCCTGCACTACCGCCGTTGGTGCCGTGGCAACCCGCACACGCAAATGAGAGCATTTCCGGGGTGGGTGGGGCGGCCATTGCTGCTCCGCTAAACGTGCAGCCGGCAACCAACGCCCAGCTGACCAGGCTTTTTTTCATTTTCATCGGGTTCCTCCTCCTGTTCCTGTTAAAAGGTACGACGGGTTACTGCTTGACAACGCTGATCTGATTCTTTTCCTTGCCCTTCTCGTCCAGCGCGAACTGGTAGCCGAGCGAGACGTGGTGATAGCGGTAGTTCGCGCCATTCTCATGAAGGGCCACGCCGAAGTTGTACATCTTGCCGGCGGCGATCGTATGGTCCCCCTTGCCCTTGCCGGCAAGCTCGCGCTCGAAGGTGACGACCCACTTGTCGCCTTCCTTCTTGCCTTCGGCCTTGATCAGGCTCTTGCCGCCCTCGCGCACACGGTCTTCGGCCACATAACCGTCAATCATCGGTTCGCCCTTGCCGCTACGGAACTGGATGTAGTCGTAGAACTTGCCACCGGCCAAATCGGCATCCTTGATGTACTTTTTCTTCTCGTCGCTCTTGGGCGATTTCATCGTGCGCAGATCGTCATGGCAGGTAGCCCAACAACCGTTCTGATTGGCACCTTCGACCGTACCGCCGCCATCGAACATGATGGTGGCTTTGACGTCGTTCTTCTTGTCCATTACTTCGCCGGCGGGCTTGGGCGATGTCCATTCGAGGCGGAAATAAATCTTGCTGCCGTCGTGAGCTGTCTGGAGCAGCATCGGAATGTGACCTGCCTTGCCGGCCACCGGCTTCGGTTCGATCGGTGCTTTCTTGTGGCCGGCGGGCTGGCCCTTGACGATCTTGTCGCCGACCTCGTTGGCATCGCCGGTGTGGCACTTGGCGCAGGTGCGCTTTTTCTCGACGATATCGGGGACAGCTGAGTGCTCGGCCTTTTCCATGACCCACTCGAGACTGGCTTGGCCCGGATAGAAAAGGGTCATCTTGACCGGATCGACCTTGCTCCAGTCCGGGGCAGCAACAGCGCTACCAGCAGCAAAAACACCCATCACAGCGAAAGCAATCTTGTTCATCACGCAACTCCTGACTTGGTTTTATGTTTGGATAAGAAAGTGTAATCGTATCAGCCTTCGGTCTTGGCTGCACCATCGCCACCTTCAAGCAGGTGGTGGACCGGCTTGTGGGCGATGCCCTTGTGGCAGTCAATACAGGTCTTGCCGTCCTCAATGGCACCTTCGTGCTTGACGACCGAGCGATCCTTCTGCTTTTCGGGATCCATGGTCTCGAAGCTGTGGCAGTTGCGGCATTCCTTGGAGTCGCGCTCCTTCATGCGTTCCCAGACGCGCTTGGCCATGGTCAGGCGATAGGCCTCGTATTTTTCCGGTGTATCGACAGTGCCCTTGATATGGCCGATGACGTCGCGGGCGGCCATGATCTTTTGGAATGACTTGAAGATGTAGTCGGTCGGGGTCTTGCTGCTGGCCACATGGCAGTCGGCGCACTGCACGGTCGTACCGCTACGGTTCTTGTAGTGGACGGTCTGCTTGAGTTCCTCGAAGGGAATCGTCATCTCGTGGCAGGACATGCAGAACTGCGAACGGTTGGTGTATTCCATGCCCATATTGAGGCCGCCCCAGATGATGATGCCGCCCAGCGTACCGACCACAATCATGCGCAACATCGAACACTTAGGGGGACTTTTCAGGGTGCCGATCAAACCTTGCTTGTCATCGTTCTGCGAGTCACTCATCGTCTTCTTTTCCTCGTTGTCGGTGCGCATAAAACGGCACAAAAAAATATTTCGCCAGAACCGACCAGCGGGAGGCTGCCTTGCATGGATCATCTGTCTTTACCGATGCTGCGCGGAAAACAGCCGACCTCGCCTCCACGATGGTTCTTACCTTTGGCATGCTTTTATAGCGTCGATTATCACAGGCATTGCCTGCTCGAACAAGCCCGTTTATTCAATTTATCAATCAAGACTCCTTTTATTCAAAAACGCTAATAAACCTTTGGCTGTACAGGTGCCTCAATTTAGCCAGATCATCAGCGGTGGCAACAGAACGGGCAGCAGGGTGGCGGTCAGCAGACCATTCAGGCCCATCGCCAGCGCGGAAAAGGCGCCGGTCTGCTCGCTGATCTGAAAGGCGCGCGCCGTGCCGATGCCATGCGATGCCACGCCCATGGCAAAGCCTTGCGCGGCCTGATCGCGGCATTTCATCCAGGCATACAGCCCCTGGGCGCCGACCGCGCCGAGAATGCCGGTGAGGATGACCAGCACGGCAGTGAGCGAAGGCAGGCCGCCGAGGCGTTCGGCGATACCCATGGCAATCGGCGTCGTCACCGATTTGGGTGCCAGCGAGATCAGCGTCGCATCCGTGGCACCAAGCAGCTTGCCGATCAATACGGCGGAAAAGGCGGCGGTGAGCGAGCCGGCCAGCAGGGCGATGAGCAAAGGGGCCGCCATGCGCTTCAGCCGCCCGAGTTGTGCGTAAAGCGGAATGGCCAGCGCCACGGTGGCGGGGCCGAGCAGAAAATGCACGAACTGGGCGCCGTCGAAATAGGTTTGATAGGACGTGCCCGTCGCCCACAGCAGGGCGACCAGCGCGGTCACGGCGATCAGTACCGGATTGACCAGCGGGTGGCCCTTGAAATGCTGGTTGATCTTCACCGCGCCCTGATAGGCGAGCAAGGTCAGGGTCAGGCCGAGCAGGGGCGAGGCGGCGAGATAGACCCAGATTTCGCCAAGGCTTTGGCCCGGCACGGCGCTCATGATTGTTCCTCCTCATGCACATGCAGCGCCTTCAATACCAGCGCCGTGACGGCGATGGTGACAAAGGTGCTGACCACCAGCGCGACCAGGAGCGGCAGCCATTCGTCGGCCATGCGCTGCAGGTGCAGCATGACGCCGACGCCGGCCGGAACGAATAGCAGTGAAAGATGTTGCAGCAGGTTTTGCGCGGTGTTGCGCAGGTCGGCCGAGGGGCCGCCGCGCCAGGCCAGCGCGGCGAACAGCAGGGCCATGCCGATCACCGGGCCGGGCACCGGCAGTGCGAAATAGCGCGCGATCGCTTCGCCGGCAAGCTGGAAGAGCAATAAAAGGGTAATGGCGGCGAGCATGACTGTTTATGGCAACGTAACAGTCTCCATGATACCCATTGCACTCCCCGGCGCATCGGCGCATAGTGGCAGCGCTTGCTTCCGCCCCGCCGTCTTGAAGAGCACATGCCCTGCCTCTTGGCCTGTTTGTGGGTTCCCAACGCTTCGCCGAGGCTCGAATAATGACTCACCCGGACCATGCGCTCTGGAAACAGGGATGGCGCGAGAATCGGATCCCGTTTCATCTCGCCCACGAACACCCACTGTTGATCCGCTGCTGGCCCATGCTGGGCCTGGTGGGCGACGAGCGCGTTTTCGTCCCCCTGTGCGGCAAAAGCCTCGACCTGATGTGGCTGCATAGCCTTGGCCACCATGTGATCGGGGTCGAACTCAGTTCTGTCGCCGTGCGGCATTTTTTTGCGGCGGTGCAGTTGCGGCCACAGTGCGTCGACCATGGCGCGTTGACCCACTGGACGCAGGAACGCCTGGAAATCTATTGCGGCGACTTCTTCGCCTTGAGGCGCGACGACATGCTGGGCGTGCGCGTGGTCTTCGACAGTGCGGCACTGACGGCCCTGCCGGAAAATCTGCGGACCCGCTATGTCGAGCATCTGCACGTCATCCTGCCGGCCGATTGCCGGATCCTGCTCATCACCGTCGAAGACCTCGACGATGACGAGAAAGCCGCCGACCACATGGCGTCGTCGGAGGAAATCGTCGCCCTGTATGCCGGATATTTCGCCATCGAACTGCTGCACGCCGAATACCATCCGCTTGTCCCGCGCTGCATCCACAAGGTCTATCGGCTGCTACGTGTCGCGATTGACCTGTAGCGCGGTACCACTCGCCGTCCCGCCAGTGCCGACTTTCTAGCGGGCGATCTTCTCCCGGCGCAGGGCGAACACGGCCGCAGGCGAAAATCCCGTGGTCAGCGCCGTGCCCAGCAAGACCAGCGCCGCGCCGGCCAGGGTGTGCCAGCCCACCGCCTCGTCAAGGAACAGGTGGCCCCAGAGCACACCGAAAACGGGAATCAGGAAAGTCACGGTGAGCGCCGGCGTGGCGCCCAGATCGGCGATCAGGCGGAAGTAGAGCAGGTAGGCCAGCCCGCTGCACACCACGCCCAGCATCACCACCGCCGCGACGATGCCCGCGCCCGGCGCCGCCGCCGGCAGCGGCGCGAAAAGCAGCACTGGCAGCAGCAGGATTGTCGCGCCCCACATGCTGCCGTGGGCATTGGCGAAAGGCTCGACCGGGCTGGCCGATTTGGCATAGGTGGTGGCGATGCCATAGCAGCAGGCTGCCGCCACTGCCGCACCCATTGCCAGAGTACCGCCCGGCGGCAGCGTGAGCGCCTCGATGCCCGTCAGCACGCCCACGCCCATAATGCCGAGCAGCATGCCGAACAAGGTTGTGGCCGCCAGCGCCGTGCGCGTCCATAATGCGCCGATCAGTGCCGCCCAGATCGGCGCCGTGGCATTCAGGATGGACATCAGCGAAGCCGAAATACCGGTTGCCGCATAGGCAAACAACAAAAAAGGCAGGGCCGAGTTGAAGCAGCCCAGCACCAGGTAGTGGCGCCAGTGGCGACGGGCTTCCAGCGCCTTGCCCATATGAAAGCCGACCGCCAGCAGGAACAGCGCGGCGAGCAACACGCGCAGGAAGATCAGCCACGCCGGCCCCAGCACCGGCGCGCCGATGCGCAACAGCAAAAAGGAAGCGCCCCAGATGGCGGAGAGCAAAACGAGGCGGAACAGGCTGGCGTGGTTCATGGGGCGCAATGGTACGGGATGGGCAGGATGATAGTAGCGTCGCCGTCTCACCAGCGCCGACTTTTCAGCCCGCGTTCGCCGGCAAGTCCCAATCGCCGCGCTTGATGTCGTCGGTCTGGTGGAACTGGCGCACGGCGCGGATGTAGTCGCGGAAGTCGGCGTTTTCCTCGGCCAGTCGATTGCAGGCGTCCCAATCCACATCGCTGTGTTCGCGGGCGGGAAACTCCCCAGTGCTGGCCTGAAGCCTCTGGTCTTCGGCATAGGCGCTGGCGTTCATCAATGTCCTAACTTTTCGGCAGCCTGCTGCAGGCCGTCAAATACCGCGCCGGCCAGGTCTGCGGGGAAATTGGCTGGGAGGCTGTTGGCCACCTTGGCGATGGCGCGCGGCGTTGCGGCAAGCAGTTCGTCAATCAGCGCCGGCGCATCTGGCAGACGGCAGCCCTGGGCGGTCTGTTCGAAATGCTCACGACGTATTTCCGCCCACTTGTAATGCCGGTTCTTGCCATCGACGGCCATGGCCATCTTGAGCTTTTGCGCGGCGAGGCGCCCGGCCCCATGGCCCATGATCGGATGCGCAGAAAGCACGTCGTAGCGCGGCGTCAGTCGGTAAAAGCCCCTGGGCTCAATGAATACGCTGAAATTCTTGGCGTGACCATCGATGGCGGCCAGCATCCAGAACACGACCTGGGTGCGGAAGAAATCCCGGCGGTCGATCATCGCCTGGCTCGAACCCTTGAGTTGATCGAGGATAGGCCGAATGCCGGGGCCGCCCTGGCTTTCGTATTTGATGTCCGGCGGCAGGCCGAAAACCTGGGCAAAATCTTCCTGCGGCAAACGGAGCAGGCGACCGTCGGCCAGCCAGCGACGGTCGAAACGTTCGACACAAAGTGCCTTCATCGCGCCGAACTGCACGATCTCGGCCTTGGCGACGGGAATATCAAAAGCCTGCAACAGTCGGTGGCAAAGCCACTCGTTCTCGACCGAAGTCGATAAGTCGATGCCGCCCGGCATCTGCCCCCTCGGCAATTTGAAAATATGGCTTGTCGGTGTGGCACCCAGCGGGTGGCACCAACTTTCTTGGTACCAAAGGAGGGCTGTTTTCTCCTGCGCACCGGCTATGGAAATCCGGAAACTGTCGTCGTCCGGCGTAAAAGCGGGGGCGGTCAGCGTACCGGCCAGATGCTCCGCCACCTGGGCGTCGGAAAGCGGCGCGCACTGGATGGCCTCGGTGGCTGGCGGGCTTTCGCCATCGGGCAGTATCTGCAAGGCGCCGACGCAATCCCGGCCGATTTCGGCAAGCAGGCGGAACGCTTCGGTTCCCGTTGAAAAGCGCTTGGCCAGCCGTTGCCGGATGGTGTCGTTATCCGGCAGCAGATTCTCGAAGTAATTGCGCACCAGCTCGCCCTTGTATGGCGCGCTGGCCGGTCGCAGCGGCATGGAGAGCGAAAGCGGCCGTCCGAGCGGCGAGGCGAGCCAGCTTGCGTCGTAATGCAGTTGCTGCTCGCCCTGCGCCGTCACCCGCCAGGTGCCGACCCGCTGGCCGTTCATCCACAGGCCGAGCGCGCCGGACTTGCGGGGGCGCCGCATCACCACGCCGCGTTACCGCTGCCGCCGTCGCCACGCAGGGCGGCAATCAAATCGAGGCTCATGGCCACGTCAACCGCAGAAAGGTAGCGCAACAGACTATCGACGCTACAGCGCCACGGCTCGGTTTCCAGCAGGGAGATGGTCTTTTGGCCCAAGCCGCTCCGCTTCGCCATCTCGACCTGGGTCAGGCCTTTTTGCTTGCGCAGGCCTTTCAGGGTCGGGCCAAGCTGCTGCGGGTTGGTAATGACGAAGGGCACGGTAGGCTCCGTAAAAACGTCGTGTAGGGGATATTACATAATTACGCCCTTTGGGGTGTAAATTTAATTTATGCCTTGTGGGGGGCGATAGCGAGTTGCAGGAAGAGGCAGTTATTCGAAATTTTCGGATAACTGCTGTCGACGGGGGAATTCGAGAAATACCGCATCGTGCAGGACAGGTTATTCGAGAGCGATTTCGACCGGCTGGTGAAGCAGTTTGAGGGCGGGCAGCCGGACGGCGCGGGCGAGTAGGGCGCGGCTTGCAGAGTGTGCCGTCCCGCCAGCGCCGACTTTTGCTGTTGCTGGCCCATTTGTCGAGCTAAACTTGCCAAGCCATAAACAACCGATAGTTCTGCGCAGACAAGATTGCTCTACCACCATGGATCGTTCGCTTACCCTGCAATTGCTGAATCAACACAAACCTGAGCTATCGCGCCGGTTCGGTGTCGTGGAGCTTGCCTTGTTCGGTTCCAGCGCGCGTGATGAGGCGCAAGCGGATAGCGACGTGGACATGCTGGTGCGCTTTGACGGTCCGGCAACATCGCAACGATATTTCGGCGTGCAGTTTTATCTCGAAGACCTGTTGGGCCGCCCGGTCGATCTGGTGACCGACAAGGCGCTGCGTCCCGAATTGCGGCCTTTCATCGAACGGGATGCGATTCGTGTCTGATACAGCAGCCGGGCGTGAGTGGCGCTTCTACCTCGACGACATGATCGGTTTCGCCGAGGTGGTTCTCGCTTACACGGATGGCCTCGATCAGCAAGCATTCGTCGCCAGCCGCCTCAATTACGATGCCACACTGCGCAATCTGGAGTTGATCGGCGAAGCGGCAACCCATCTGCCGGAAGAGGCAAGGCGCTTGGCGCCGGACGTGCCTTGGCGGCAGGTAGTGGCGACCCGTAATCGTTTGATCCACGGCTATCTCGGCATCGACAACGATACCTTGTGGAGCATTATCAGCGACGACATTCCAGCATTGCTGGAAAACCTGTACAGACTCAAGGCGACGATTTAACCGGCTATCGGGTTGTCTCCAACCTCTTGTAAAAAATGGAAATAAGTCGGGAGATCACTTTGCCGGCGCCGGCAAAGTGATCAAATGGCGCCGTCCTACCAGCGCCGACTTTTCGGCTAAAACCTATACATGTCCGTTGTGACGTGTATAGAAAAGCGATTATTTCTATACATGTTGTGTTGACTTGATGTCATCTGTTCGGCCTTTGCCGAAGTTCGTTCTTCGCGTAATGTAGTTCTGTTTTCGCGCTACAAGCAGCCTGTCGAAATCCGTGGTAAGCCCTATTACTCGCTGGCCGTTCAAGCTGATATGAATATTGTTGAACCTCTTGATCCTCAATTGCTTGGCGGCCTAAGTGCCGAAGCCGCGGTCACTCGTTTCCGCGAACTGCTGTATTGCGAGGCAAGATATGTTGGGTTAAAGCCGGACGCGATAACTATTTCAGCTAATTTGTACGTCCCTGATGGAGGGGTTGATGCGCAGGTTGAATTAACAGGTTCTTTGCCTCCAGATACCTTCTTTAAATTGGGGCGGAACGGATTTCAGCTTAAGACGGGGACGTCATTCAAGCCGTGGCAAGTTAGCTCACTGAAAAATGAGCTGCTTATGGCAGCCGGCGAATTGGCATCTGAAGTTAGGCGGACTCTTGAGGCTGGCGGTCATTATGTGTTGATCTGCTTTGGTCTTGACCTTACACCTGAACAACGAAATGACAGCCGCAATCAGCTTGTCGATTTGTTTGAGCAGTTTGGTTTTTCGGATACAGGCGATCGAGTTGATGTATTTGGGCAAAGCCAGATTGCCCCATATTTTGATCGCTATTCATCGTTGCGTCTTTCCCTGTTGGGAAGTGTTGACGATAATTTCTTGTCGGTATCCGAATGGTCGCAACATGCGCACATGAGCAATCCGGTTATCCTTTCTGAGGATCAGGAGAGGCTGGTCGCTTTACTTCGCGAGAAGTTGCAGGGCGAGACAAAACACATTCGGATACTGGGTGAGCCGGGGATAGGGAAAACCCGGCTGGTATTGGAAGCGGTTCGTGCGGAAGAAGTTTCTCCCAGCGTTCTTTATGTGCAGCATGGTGCGAGGTTTTCGCAAACAAGGTTATTTCGTGAGTTGCTGCGGGAAATGCCGAAATATCCCCTTGTCCTGGTTCTGGATGAGCTTACTGAGCGGGAGATGTCCGAGATATGGGGGCATCTCAGGAACCGTTGCGGAGCGCTGAAGTTAATCAGCTTGGATCACGGGCCGGACCGGAGCCGCGATTCCGAGATTGAGCACATTTCTGCCCCTCGACTGCCGGACCAGACCATCAAGCAGATTCTCCAGAGTCATGTTGGCGAGAATATAGACATTGATCGTTGGGTGAAGATGTGTGAAGGCTCTCCGCGAGTGGCTCAAGCGGTCGGCGAGAACCTGGCAGCAAATCCGGAAGACATTCTGAAGTCGCCAGCCACGGTACCTATCTGGGATCGATTCCTTTTCGGATATACCCACCAGCAAGGCGATGAGGCTCGTCAAATCGCACTGGTCATGCGGCACATCGCCTTGTTTACCCGATTTGGTTTTGAAGCTCCGGTAGGAAACGAAGCGGAGTACATCGCCAAACTGGTTGCACGTTCCGATACCACGGTGACATGGCCGAGGTTCCAGGAGATCGTGCAAACGTTGCGTGATCGGCGCATTCTTCAGGGAGACCGAACCTTATTCATCGTTCCTTGGGCACTGCATATCCACTTGTGGCGCGAATATTGGCACTGGTACGGTCGCGGTTTCGATTTTGCCCGGGCTTTTGAGGAAATGCCGGTTTCATTGCATGGCTGGTTTATGGATATGTTTCAGTTTGCCCATGGCACCAGCGCCGCACCGGTTGTTCGTGACATCCTTCGTAGGGATGGGGTTTATGCCAGCCGTGATTTTCTCTGCTCGGATAAAGGCACCTCTTTCCTCTCTACTCTCGCCGAAGCCGATCCGGATGCAACGCTCGCATTGATCGAGCGAACTTTCGGTGCCTGGTCGCGAGATGAACTTCGCGCCTTCGAAGGTGGGCGACAGCAAATCGTCTGGACGCTGGAGAAAATTGCCGTCTGGACGCCTACATTTATTCGTGCGGCCAGAGTGCTGGTTCAGTTGGCTGTCACTGAAAATGCGAAGAACAGCAATAATTCAACGGGTACGTTATTGGGATTGTTTGGCATCGGTCCTGAAAATGCAGCCACCGAAGCCAGTCCAGTAGAACGATTGCCGATTTTGCTGGAACTGCTGCGCTCAGGCGATGATGACCTGAGGCGCCTTGGGCTCAAAGTGGCAGAATCCGCGCTTGAAGTATCGGGAAGGGGATTCAGGATGGTGGGACCTGAATTTCAAGGGCTTAAGGAACGGGCTGCGCTCTGGCGCCCACAGACCTATGGCGAATGGTGGGCTGCATTTCGAGCTTATTGGGATTGCCTGATTAACGAGACACGGGGTTGGTTGGATGCTTTGCGCAGGGAGGCTAACTCGACAATTATCGTTGCCGCAACTGAGCAGCTAAGAATTCATGCACATAGGGAAGAAGTGCTTTCCGTGCTCGAACAAATCGCAGATGACTCGGCTACCGATATTCGACGGCTGAATCATTTCTTTATTCAACGGGCCAGATGGCATCGCGACGAGGAGGATCAATCGGTACATTTCAGGCTGCGCCGACTGGAGGGGCAACTTGCAAGGCGCAGCTTGGAGTCCCGTTTTCAGCGTTATGTGCTGGATACGACTTGGGACGAGTGGGAAGACTATAGCCTCGAAGGCAAGCTACGCGATCACACTCGTCCGAGAAAGCTGGTGCGTGCCTTGGCAGCCCGTGTGGCAGGAAGCGACGAAGATTTTGCATGTCTGTTGCCGAAGCTTGTCGGAGGCACTACGGAAACTGCGGCATTGTTCGCTTTTGGGCAGTCCCTGTGTGCCATGGACAAGAACAATCGACGCCTTTTGCCCATGCTTGAATTTGAAGGCGACGCCATAAACTCCCAATGTCTTGGTGGGTATCTTGCGGGACTCAGGGAATGTGATCCGGATAAATGGCAGCAAGTCTTGCTTGGTTTGCTGGCGAGCAAGGATACGGCCAAACGCGGGGCCGATCTGGCTTGGCGTTCCGGCGCTGACGACTGTGTGCTGAATGCATGCATGGATGCGTTCGAGGCCGGCTGGATAGATGCCGGCTATTTTCGCAGTCTCTGTTATGGCATGAGCTGGCAGTCAGCTTCTCAAGCTAGCTTGGCTCGACTCCTGTCATTGCTTGCCGGCCGTGAAGATCAGGTTTCTGCATTTGTGCTGGTCGATCTGCTCTATCAGATACTGGAACGGAATGAATGGCTGGTGGATTCTGACTTCGTGTTCAGAGTGATAACGGAGCAAGTACATTTCGAAGAACATCGCGACACCATGCATTCCTATTACTGGAATGGTGTCTGTAAGAGGCTGGTTGAGCGCGATCCAGCGAAAGCCATGCCCTTGCTTGATGTATTGCTGCGAAAAATGGGCGATGACTATAGTCTGAGTTATGACCGGGAGGTCGAGCCTTTGGCACACTCGCTGTGCAAGATCAATCCAGCGGGGGCTTGGGAGATCATTTCCGCACAACTGCTCGAACCAGCGCCGAAATGGAGAGGTGATTTACTTAATTGGCTGAAGGGTGGAATTGGCGGATTTGGAGAGAAAAATTCAGTGCCTCCAATTGCCGAATTTCCTGCGCAAATGGTGATGGACTGGGTCGCTCGGGATGCAGAGGCGCGGGCTTCCATGATTGCGCATTGCGCGGCCAATTCGCTGGATGACAAATTTGGCGGCGAGTTGACTAGAGCGTTGCTGGAAAACTATCGAACTGCGGAAGGTGTCGCGGTAGCGATAAGCTGTAGCTTTGGCTCGGGTGGCTGGACAGGGCCGAGGAGTAAGCATTTGAGAGCGCGGCGTGATCGGATGCGTGTTTGGTTGAGTCGCGGGTTTGATGTGAACGTGATGGCGTGGATCGAAGATGAAATTGTCGACCTGGATCGCGAAATCGAAGCGGCTGAAATATCGGAAGAACGGGAGCCATGGAATCGACCTTAAACGCGTCTGCAATAATCTTGGACAGCCCACAGCTTTCGGCTGACCGCATGTGGCTTGAAAATGGAAGTACATTGTGTCGTCGGAGAGTAGCGGTGACGGGCATCTGCTCTAGTCCGAAACCTGTCGTTAAACCTCTGACGGATCGACTGGCAGCAGTGGGGCGGGTCCCTCGGTAGCTGTGAGTAGGAGGCTGCCGTTCAGGGCAAGGAGAGGCTGAAGGGCGGCTTACGGCCACGTTGCAGCCTGACACTGGTCAATCGGTGACGGTCCGCAAAGGCCGAACTGCCGTCCATGATTGTTTGGCTCGGGCGACTGCTTACGTGGGCGCTAGCCGTTACGCTTTTCGCGGCGAGACTGGCAGCAACTGAGCACTACTCGCCGTCCCGCCAGCGCCGACTTTTCGTGCCCTCATGCCGTTTCCCGGTTCAGCAGTTCCAGATAGCCTGAATAGCAGAACACCCGCCCCCGCTTCTGCCCGGTGAGTTCGCGCACGATGCCTATTTCCCCCAGCTTGCCCAGCATCTTGGCGACGGTGTTGGGGCTTTGCTTGGTTTGTGCGCAGATGCCTGCTATCTGGCTGATCGGGCGGGCGTAGAGCGCGTGATGCACCAGCAAGGCCGAGGTGGCGAGGCGGCCAAGTTCTGCCTGGATGCGCTGGCGATCCGTGGCGTGCAGTTCCGTCAGGGCGCGGGCGGTGGCGACGGCCTGATTGGCGGCCTCGGCCACGGCGGTGGCGAAGAACCACAGCCATTCTTCCCAATCGCCTTGCTCGCGGGCGGTTTGCAGCAGTTCGTAATAGGTTTCGCGGTGGGTCTTGAAGTGCAGCGAGAGGTAGAGCAGCGGCTCGCGCAGGATGCCTTCATTGACGAGGATGAGCGGGATCAGCAGCCGGCCGAGGCGGCCGTTGCCGTCGAGATAGGGGTGGATGGTTTCGAACTGGACGTGGGCGAGCGCCGCCTTGACGATGGGCGCATGGCGTTGCGGTTGGTCGTTGAGGAAGCGCTCAAGCGCGGAGAGGCATTCCGCCAGCCGTTGCGGCGGGGGCGGGACGAAGGCAGCGCGGGAGGGACGGGCGCCGCCGATCCAGTTCTGGCTGCGGCGGATTTCGCCCGGCGATTTGCCGGCGCCCCGGCCGTGGGCCATGAGCTTGCCGTGCATTTCGTTCATCAGCCGCAGACAGATCGGCAGACCGCCGCGCATTAGGGCCAGGCCATGTTCGAGGGCGGCGACATAGCAGGAGACTTCCTGCACGTCGTCGAGCGGTACGCCGGGGGCGCCGTCGGCTTCATAGACCATCAGGTCGGCCAGCGAGGATTGCGTGCCTTCGATCTGCGAGGAAAGCACCGCTTCCTTGCGCACATAGCTGTAGAGGAAGACGGCGGTGTCGGGCAGCAGTATGCCGATGCTGTCGAGCCGGCCGAGGGCGAGCAGGGCGGCATCGAGCTTTTCCTGAAGTGCTTGAGTAAAGACTAGGGGCGGATCGGGCGGCAAGGGCGCCGGCACAAAGGCGCGACAAGTTTCGCCGCCTGCGGTCGATGTGTCGTAGCTGCCGGTGAGTCCGCGTTTCATGATGAGTTTCGTGCAATAAGGAGTTGCGTTATTGCACGAAACTGCATTTATTGCAATAGCTGTATGGGATTAATGGGGTAATGGCAAGCACTATTCCCCTGTTTATTGGCGAGCATTACCCTATTCCCATAAAAAACGGCGCCCCGGTCTCCCGGCGCGCCGTTCTTTCTTTGTCGGTGCCGTCTCACCAGCGCCGACTTTTCACAGAACTTACTCCATCGCCTCGTACAACGGCAGGGTAAGGAACTCGGGGTAGTCCTCGGCCAGCGCCATCTTTTCGAAGATGCCGGCGGCCTGGTCGTAGGTTTCGGTCCTCATTTGGCTATCTTGGCCGTTGGCGGCGACGGTGGCTTTCACCTTGGCGAGTTCCTCGGGGATCATGGCCTTGACCATTTCGGCGGTGACCTTGCGGCCGTCGTCGAGTTTGCCCTTGGGCGAGACGACCCATTGCCAGATTTGCGAGCGGCTGATTTCGGCGGTGGCGGCGTCTTCCATCAGGTTGTGGATCGGCACGCAGCCGTTGCCGGCGAGCCAGCTACCCAGATAGTGGATGCCGACGTTGATGTTGTTGCGCACGCCGGCTTCGGTGATGGGCTGCTCGGGCTGGAAGTTCATCCAGTCCTTGGGACCAAACGTATCGGTGCGCTGCTTTTCCCATTGATTGGGCTTGTCGCCGAGTACCTTGACGAACTCTTCCATGGCGATGGAGACGAGGCCGGGGTGGGCGACCCAGCCGCCATCGTAGCCGTCGTTGGCGTCGCGGGTCTTGTCGTGGCGGATGCCGGCCAACGCCTTTTCATTGGCGACGGGATCGCTCTTGATCGGGATCAGCGCGCTCATGCCGCCGATGGCCGGGGCGCCGCGCTTGTGGCAGGCCTTGACCAGCGCCAGCGCATAGCTGCGCATGAAGGGCACTTCCATGGTGATG
>CAYZEA010000004.1:0-204746 GCA_964477575.1 uncultured Methyloversatilis sp. | reverse complement strand
CTCGAACCAGGGACCTACGGATTAACAGTCCGGCGCTCTACCGACTGAGCTATCGAGGAATTAAGCTGCAAATTTTAGAGGCTTTCCCGGTCACCGTCAACTGAAGGACGCGTTAGCCTTGTAGGCGAGGTTGCTTTTGTTGTGGGCGATTATGTTCAAATCTCGGAAATTACCGACTCAATGGGCAATCTTGATTTGGGCAGCCTTGCATTGAAGTCCTCATCGCTGCGATAGCCGAGCGCTGCGATTACCACGCTGGTTATCTCCTTTGCGCGCAAACCGAGTTCCTCGTTGAGAATGCGGCTGTCGAAACCTTCGATCGGTGTGGCATCTATGCCGAGTGTGGCAGCGCCCAATAGCAAGGTGCCTAGTGCCAGATAAACCTGTTTCTCCATCCAGTGCTGGGTATCTCTGCAGTCGAAACGGTGAAGGTTGACGTAGTAACTGCGGCTCTTGAATTGGGCAGCCTTGCCCTCCGGGTTTAAGAAGCGACCGTCGCGGTCTTCCTGGTCGGTGATTGCGGATATCTGTGCTTCATCCATTGTTGTCCGGGCGCAGAGCACGACGATATGCGAAGCATTCAGAATCTTCGGCGTGTTGGCTGCGTAGATGGGATGATCCGTCGCCTTGGCGATGCGCGCCTTGCCTTCGTCGCTTGACACAAGGATGAAATGCCAGGGTTGTGAATTTACTGAAGAGGGGGCGTTGCGCAGCAGTGTTTTGAGTTGTTCGATCAGTTCGGAGGGAATTTTTCGGTTTGAGTCATAGGCTTTGCAGGTGTGTCTGGCGAGGGCAATGCTAGCAATGTCCATCTGATATCTCCCATAATGTATCGTTGTACGAATTGGTAAGACTTCCCGAGTTCCGAATTACTTATGATCGTCATTAATCATAAACATCATTCTGGAAGCCGGGTTCGAGGCTCTACAAGTTTTATTTACTCTCCATCACCCAGACGCCATCCCATTCCGGGCCGGGTGGTTTTGCGGCGAAGTGTTCGCAACGTTCGATGTAAATTTTCGCTGCCTTGTCTTTGGGATTCAGACCTAGAACCTCGTTGAATTCCGTCATGGCGCCTTCCCAGTCCTGCTTGCGGTATTTGCCGATGCCTGTTTTGAAGAGGCGCAGCGCATCGCTGAGGTGCGGGTAGCTGTCGTCGTTGTGGAAGTCGAGGATTTCGTGGATCGCCACCGGTTTGGTTTTCCCTTTGACGATGACGAGATCCAGTTCGCGACTGAAATAGGTCCCCCGTAACCGTTTGTAGGTAAATTCGCTGATCAGGATGTGGGCGCCATATTGCTTGCAGGCGGATTCGAGGCGTGCGGCCAGATTCACGCCGTCGCCGATGATGGTGTAGTCCATGCGCTTCTTGGAGCCGATATTGCCGGACACGACGTTATCGGTATTCAGGCCAATGCCGATATCGACGGCCATCTTGCCTTCATTGACGCGCAGACGGTTCCATGCGGCAAGTTCCCGCATCATCGCGATGGCCGCGCGCACGGCGCGATCCTCATCGTCGTCGTGACCGACCGGAATGCCGAAGGCCGCCATGATTGCATCGCCGATGAACTTGTCGAGCATGCCCTCTTCACGCTGGATGCAATCCACCATCAGGGTGAAGTATTCGTTGAGGAGCGCCACGGTTCCCTGCGCACCGAGTTGTTCGGTGATGGTGGTGAAGCTGCGCACATCGGAGAACAGGATCGTGGCGTTGACGCTCTTGCCGCCGAGCGCCTCGGCACCCGATGCGAGCATTTGATCGGCAATGCCCGGATCCATGTAACGCGCCATGGTGGTCTTCAGGCGCTTCTCGTTGGAGATGTTTTCGAGCAGCAGCATTGAACCGATGCGCTTGCCTTCAGCGGACAGCAACGGCTGCAGCGTCAGGTTAACCGACAGCCTGTCATCGCCCAGCACAATTTCGGCATCCATCAACAGTTCGGAGCCCTGCGTTTCGGCGACACGCTTGAGCTTCTCGATGATCCAAGCATTGCTGCCGCTAAAGAATTCAGCGGCGGGTTTGTGCAGAATTTGCGAGGGATGCAGCTTGAGCAGGCGCAGGCCGGCGGCATTGCAGGTGGCGATGCGCTCGGCTTCATCAAGCGTGATGACCCCGTTCGACATCGATTCCAGCATCGCCTCGTTGTAGTTCTTCATGGCCTGAACGTCGGCAAACAGCTTGGCGTTTTCCAGAGCGATGGAGATTTGCGCCGTAAAGGCCCGCAGACGCGACTCATCTTCGCTGGTAAAGGGGCCGCCACGTCGGTTCAGTACCTGCGTGACGCCGATGACCTTGCCATGTTTGTTGACGATCGGCACACACAGGATCGAGCGTGTGAAAAACCCGGTCTTCTTGTCGAAAGCAGGATTGAAGCGCAGATCGGCATAGGCGTAAGGGATATTGATTGCCTTGCCCGACGTGAATACCGCTCCGGCAATGCCCAAATGATTGGGCAGACGAATCTGGACTGACTCCAGTCCCTGTCCTACCTCCGACCACAGCTCGTTGGTTTTCTCGTCGTTGAGGAAGAGTGTTGAGCGTTCGGCGTTGAGCAAGCGCGTTGCCTCGCCCATGACCTTCTGCAGCAGCGACCCCAGCTTGATATCCGCCGTGACTTCGGAGACGACGTCGATGAACTCCATCTCCTGGCGGCGAATCGCCTGCATGCGCTCAATGAACTGAGCACTTTGCAGGGCCAGCGTACCCTGGCTGGTCATTGCTTCGAGCAGATGCAGGTCCTGCTTGGTGAACTTTCCGGTGCGCTTGTTGAGCGTCTGTGCGACGCCAATAATCTCGCCTTTGACAGTTTTGATCGGTACGCACAGGATGCTGCGCGTCGTGAAGCCGGTTTGTTCGTCAATGGAGCGATTGAAGCGCCCATCGGCGTAGGCGTCATGAATGATCAGTGCTTCACCAGCGGTGAAAACGTGGCCTGCTACGCCGCTGGTGTTGAGAATGCGGATCTCGCGCTGGATATTCCCTTGGGCGACGCGAGAGTAAAGCTCGTTGGTGTCCGGGTCATTAAGGAACAGGGAGCCGCGTTCCGCATTGATCTCCGTGGTTGTCATCTCGACCAGTGCGTTCAGAACCTCGTCGAGCGTGCCATAGCCGGCCATGCGCCGTGTGACTTCAAGCAATAGTTCGGCGTGACGCAAGCGACGCTTGGTGTCGACACTTTTTTCTTGTACTTTTGCTTTGGCAGATGCGGGAGGAGGGGGGGCTTCCATGACATTCAACCGTTCGCAGAGGGATGTTCGAGTTGCGTACGCAACGCCTGAATAGTGGCGTGCAATTGAGCCGTCTCGTCGCTGAACAGCGTATGTTCGCGGCGTACGGCATTGTCCTTGTCGATCTGAAGCAGTTCCAGCGTTTCTCGCAGTGAGCTGACGGTTTCGCGTAGTTGGGCGATCTCACCCTGCTGGGCAGAAATCACCGACCGCACGGCATTGTCTTTCTCAGCGCGCAGATGTTCCAACTCTTCTCTCAACTCACCTACGGTTGCCTTGAGCATCTGCATTTCATTGTGTCCTGCGGCTCTTTCCTGCTGTATCAGGCGATCACGCTCGATGCGAGCATGCTCCAGTTCGGCGCGCAGAGCACTCACGGTGGTTTTGAGTTGGGCGATTTCGGCTGCACTGGCCTGGCCGACCTGGCGTACCTCGTTTTGCCGGATCATTTCGGCATGCTCCAACTCCGTACGCAAAGCGACAACAGTGCGTTTGAGGTCGCGCACCTCCGTCTGTGCCAATGCCAACGTTTCCGCGATGGTGAGTTCTTCTGTCGTTGTCATGTACGATAGTGGCGCCCTCAGCACGAATCGAACGTGCGACCCCCTTCTTAGGAGGAAGGTGCTCTATCCACTGAGCTATGAGGGCATGGCCGAAAAAAACTTATTGCATTTTAACCATCTAAGTCAATACATGCCGGACGAACTGAAACCTGCCGTAGCGGAAGTTGATGTCATGCATAAGCGGCAGATGCATGCCGAAAAACCACAAAGCCAAAGATGGCGCATCCTGGGCTGGTTGATGCTGGGTGTCTTGGTCGGGACGATCCTCGCGGCGGCTTTTCTGGCCTATGGTCAGCCTGAGTTGTTGCTGGAGCAACTTAACCTGCGTTATTGTGGTTGAGGATCGGCTGGCGTTTCTTCTGTCGAAGGCAGCAGAGGTTCGACAACACCTAGACGTCGCAAGACGGTCTCTTCGTTCAGGTGCAGCAGTTCGCCAATCGCCTTATAGTCATCGGGCAGTGCCGCGTCATCCCAGCCATTGGCTGAGTGTCGTGCCAGATCGACTGCCAATTTGACATTCTTTACCCGTGGATGTTCGGCATGCTCTGGATCCATCAATGACTTGAGCAACTGAGGTAGGCGCCATGCTTCAGCCAGAGCCGCTTTGATCTGGTAAAGCGGGACGTTGTAGATCTCTTCCTGAATGGACGCGGAACGTAGTGTTCGGTCGGCCTTTTGGCGCTCCGCGATCTGCAGGGCCAGTTGGGGTGCAAAACACCACATCAGAATTTCCGGGAAGTCATAGAGCAGGGTGGCAACGGTTACCTCATCAACATCCAGATCGTGGCGATACAGTGCCCAGTCGCGCGCCCAACCGACGGCTTTGCGCGTGCGATTGACTACCCTCAGCAGACCGAGCATGGCGCGGGGGTAGGGTTTGAGATAGTCCTCGACGAGCGGCAGGTTTGTAAAGTCATTGAAGAACGGCTCCATGCCGATCATCATCAGCGCTCGCTCGATGGTGGTGATGTCGGTCTGGCGTGATTTGCTGCGCTTGACTTCGATATAACCGAGGACGCGCAAGGTCATCATCGGATCATGCAGGATGACCGACGAAATCAGCCGTGCATTCGTGCGTTCGGCGTTTTCTCGCAACTCGTCGAGTTGCGTCATCGTGTGCCGCAACACGGGAATGTCGGCCTGACCAAAATAGCCGACCCAAGCTTCAAGATCGGGGAAGGGGGTATCAATCATGTGCTTCATTATCGGCGAGTTGCTTTGGAAAAGTGAACTTGAACAGCGGGGAATTTACTTTGCTTACCGATTTCACTGGCGAAGGGCGAGTCCGCGTTTCCTGTAACCGTTCCATCCGTCTCATCGGTCATTTCCTTGAGGCAAATATCTCATCCATGGATCCGGACAACTTATAACCGTCATCAGTTCAATGAAATTTGGTTTGTATAAATGAAATCAAGCGATATAATATGAACAAATTATGTGATATTGAATGGCGACATATCATGGCTTATCTGAATCGGGTACTCAAGACATTTTGCACAACGCGCGAGGCAGCAGATATCTTAGGGGTTTCCTTGCGCACCGCACAATTGTGGACGGAAAGCGGCCTACTGAAAGCATGGAAAACGGATGGTGGTCATCGACGCATCTCGCGCGAGTCCATCGAGCGCTTACTGGTGGTGCCTTCGCATCGCGGTAGGACGAAGGCTTGCCAGTCATATAAGCCCGCAGCCAATACGTCGCTTTCCATTCTGGTGGTGGTGGATAGGGACGATCTACGCAGGCTCTATGAGGTTTCTCTAGCCTGCTGGTCAATGCATCCTCGTGTGACAGTCGTGCAAGATGGTTATGAGGCTTTGATCCTGATTGGCTTGCAACGACCGGATATGGTGGTAGTCGATCTGCAGCTGCTGAGTTCGAGCGCCTTGCTGAAGATTCGGTCGATTCGGACGGTGCCGGAACTGGTGCAAACGAGCATCGTCGTGGTGACCGACTTTGACCTGAACGATCTTGAAAAGCGTGCTGGTATTCCTGCTGGCATCCCGGTATTGCCCAAGCCAATTTCTTTTGAACAACTGCGAGGCATCGCGGAGCAAGTTGCCTTTTCTCGTGCCTAAGCTGTTTGTAGTCAGCATGAGGCTATGTTCTTTATAGAAAAAGTATCGCTTGAGTATGCATATGCGGATGAATTTGATAACATCCGACAAAATTGATATGCAACTGAGGGGGGGGATCCCCGACGCGATCCGTCATGTTCAAACGAGAGTTTTGTACGACCCGTGAAGCTGCCGAGGTTTTAGGTGTCTCATTGCGTACCGCCCAGTTGTGGGTGGATAGCGGCATTCTTCAGGCCTGGAAGACTGAAGGCGGACATCGCCGCATCAGCGTGGATTCCGTTGAAAAATTGATGCGCACCGGTAACTCTGCAAAGTCAGACAATGCGAGTGGGGTGAAAACTGGTGTCCCCGTCGATCTGACACGCCTGAAGATTCTGGTTGTCGAAGACGATAACACGCTGATCAAGCTATATCGTACTTACCTTAGCTCATGGAATCTGCCATTGCAGATTTCTACGGCAATGAATGGCTATGATGCCCTGATGTTGATTGGGCGCGAGCAACCCGACCTGATGATTGCGGACCTAAGCATGCCCGGCATGGATGGTTTTCAGATGATCCGTACGCTGGCAGGATCCTCGTTCCGCGAGGGCATGGAAATCGTGGTCGTCACCGGGATGGAAGACGAGGCCATTGCCGCGCAGGGCGGATTGCCGGAGAACATCAAGGTCTTCCATAAGCCGATTCCCTTTGTTGAATTGCGGGCGATGGTCGAGGCAATGATGGCCGAACGTGCTGCGCTGGTTCAGGGCTAACCAGCGCGTTTATTCGCGCAAAGGTTGTTTGCAATAACAGCAAGGCCATTCATTGTCTCGGCGCGCTATCAAGCGGCAAGATAGTCGAGAGGGCCTCGATGAGCGAGGATAATTGCTGCTGGGTAGCGGCGAGCAGCTTAGCGATTTCGTCCGGATGTGCGTTTTGCAGCACTGCGCTTTCCAGTCGTGCAGCCGATGCGTAGAGTTCCATTGCCCCTATCTGGCCGCTGACACCCTTAAAGGTATGGACAATGCGGTGAGCTTCCTCGCATTGGCCGGAGGCGAGTGCGGCTGTGAAGCGAGTTCCGAAATCGCCATGACCACTGATAAATTTTGTCAGCAGGGAAACGTAGAGTGCTTCGCGTGCAATGGCGCGATGCAGGCCGATGTTCGTATCCAGACCGGGGATGGCCTGCAGTGCCTGCAGGGTGGGGCTGGCTGCTTCTTTGGAGGATGCCGTCCTGTCAGCGTCGACTTTTTGAGCGGTAAGGCGAGGCGGCACCCATTGCAGCAATTTCTCCCTGATCAACTCGGGATTGATCGGTTTGGCGATGTGGTCGTTCATGCCGGCCGCAAGGCAATGATCGCGGTCGGAAGACATCGCATTGGCGGTTATGGCGATGATTGGCAGCTTATCGAAGCCGGGTAATGCCCGAATCGCTCGTGTGGCGGCGATGCCATCCATTACTGGCATTTGCATGTCCATCAGGACGAGGTCGTAATGGGTTTCCTGTACCTTGGCCAGTGCCAGGGCGCCGTTCTCGGCCAGATCGACTTTTAGGCCGGCGTCGGTCAGCAGTTCGAGAGCGACTTCCTGATTCAGTTCGTTGTCTTCGACGAGCAAGACGTGCGTACCCTGCGCGGCGGCGAGCTGGGGTTTGTCCTGCGGGTGGGCGGGCGAAGGGTTGAACTGTTGGCTGCTATGACCAAGACGAACGGTGAACCAGAAGGTCGAGCCTTTGCCGAGTTCGCTGTCGACACCTACCTCGCCATCCATCAATTCGACGAGGCGTTTGCAAATAGCCAGTCCCAGGCCGGTGCCACCGTATTTTCGGGTGGTCGATCCGTCGGCTTGCTGGAAGCTTTGGAATAGATTCGCCTGTTGTTCGGGGGTGAGGCCGATACCTGTGTCGCACACCGCAAAGCGCAACTTCAGTGTCTGGTCTTCAGCCGCTTCCAGCGGAGAAATCTCGATGCGGATTTCCCCGTGCTCGGTGAACTTCACGGCATTGTTGGCATAGTTGATCAGCACTTGGCCGAGCCGCATCGGGTCGCCGATGAGGAAGTGCGGCACGGTCGGGGCAATGCGGAAGATCAGCGCGATGCCTTTGCTGCGGGCTTTCTCCGCTATCAATGTGTCAAGGTTGTCGAGCACCTTCTTGAGATCGAACTCGATATTCTCGATATTCATGTGCCCGGCCTCGATCTTCGAAAAATCGAGGATGTCATTGAGAATGCCCAGCAGATGCTGGCTGGAGCCATGAATCTTCTTCAAATAATCGCGCTGACGGGCATCGAGGCTGGTTTTTCCCATGAGATGCGCCATGCCGATAATGGCGTTCATGGGCGTGCGAATCTCGTGGCTCATGTTGGCGAGGAAGGCAGACTTGATCTGGGCGGTCTCCTCGGCGATTTTCTTGGCCTGCTGCAGCGCTTTTTCGGTGGCGACGCGCTTGCTGATATCGGATAGCAGGGCAAAGGTGAAACGGTTGCGACCATCCTCGTCCCACACTGTGCCGCCCGAGGCATGGCAGGGCAGCTGGCTACCATCGGCACAGCGCAGGGTAATCTCCAGTTCGAAGTCGCCGGCGGCGATCACCTTGCCTACATCGATGCCTGCCCCGAAATCTGCCAGCGTGGCCAGCGACTGGCCGACCACGGCCGATTCCGGCAAGTCGAGCATTCTCAGCAGGGCCGGGTTGGTCTCGGTAATGTAGCCGGCGGCATTGGCGACAACGAAGCCCTGGTGTGTGGTGGCGAGAATCGACTCGGTGCGCTGGCGGGCCGTGGCGATGCGCGCGCTGAGAAACATGAACAGGAAGCCGAGGCCAATTAGCAGCAACGCGACAACGCCGACAATCGTGGCCAGCACAGTCGGGCTGCCTGGCGCAAAGCTGGGAATCTCGCTGAGCGGGATGAAGTAGGCCGCCTCCATGGCAATGTAGTGCATCGCTGAGATGGCGATACCCAGTACCGTACCGCCGACGAGCGAGGACAGGTAGCGCCGACGACCGAGCGGCAAGCGGGCGATGAGGAACTTGAGCCAGAGCGCGACAATGGCCAGCACGATGGCTGCGACGAGCGAGAGCAGGAAAAACGCGATATCGTAGCGCAGCATGCCGTCAAGACGAATCGCTGCCATGCCGGAATAGTGCATCATTCCGACGCCAGTACCCATGACCGTACCGGCAAAGAGCAATGAGAGCGGCCGCATCTTCTCGCGACCGAGTACGCGCAGCGCAACAGCGGCAGCAAAAATGCCGGGGAGCATCGAGAAGGCGGTGATCCAGGGTTCGTAGGTGACGCCGCAATCGAGACGGAAGGCGATCATGCCAATGAAGTGCATGGCCCAGATGCCTAAGCCAAGCATCAGGGCACCGAACAGCACCCAACGCCGGTATTGGGCGCGCCGATCCGCCATCTCGAAAGCGCAGAAAGCGGCAAAGATGGCGATCAGGACGGAGACTAGGACCAGCGGCCAGTCGTAGCTGCTCGCATAGGCACGAGCAGCTTCTTCAGGGCCGGAGAGGAAATCAAGCGGAATGCCTGGAAGCAGGTACATGATGTCGAAGGCCAGTTTAGCGCGCTATGCCAGACTATTTGGCAACTTCCTAGTGCGATTCTGCGCCTGCTGGCATATCGGGATGAAATTCATCCGATACCATCCGGATTTCTGGCGTATCGTTTATGGTGTTGGCTTGGAAATGATGAGTTTGTGTGAATCCAGTGAGTGAAATTGACAACGAACGTTTGGCAGCACCGGTCAGGGTGCGCCGCCATTACCTGCTATTCGGCGAGGTTCTGATGGGCCTCGACGATCCCGATGCCAATATCCACCGGCTGGTGACCCACATCCAGCGCGATCCGGTTCTGGCGGGACGGGTTTTTTCGCAGGCCAATGCCGCGGCGACCCGCACTCGCCATGATGCCAATGTGCGGGACCTTTACAGCGCGACTTCGCTGATCGGGTTGACTGCCTTGCGTCAGACCGTGATTTTGACCAGTCTGGCCGGCTTTTTGCGCGGTGCGCTGCCGTCCGGACTTTCTCCGGCATTTTGGGAGCATGCTGCGGCGACCGGCATCGGTGCTCAGCAGGTGGCGGCACATGCGAACCTGCCGAGCGACTCGGCGCTGATCGCGGGATTGCTGCATGACATAGGTCAGTTGTGGCTCTATCGATTCGAGCCGGAAGCCTTTAGCGAGGTGTGGCGCCAGGTGCGGGCGCGTACCGTGACCATCATTGATGCCGAACGGGCGCAGTTTGGCGTCGATCACACCGAAGTAGGCTTTTGGTTGGCCGAAAGCTGGGGCTTGCCGCCGGCCGTTTGTGCTGCGATCCGCAGGCATCATTCTCCCGACAAAGCCCTGGATGAGCCGCTGGTGGCGGTGGTGCATATCGCCGAGGTATTGAGCAATGCGCTGGATCTGGGCAGTGGCGATGCGCGCGTCCCCTATCTGTCGGAAAAAGTGTGCGAGCAGCTCAAGCTCTCCTGGGATGAAAGTGTCGAAGCCATGTTTGGACGCATCGATGCCGTCAGTCATTTTGTGGCGCATTACTTCACGGCACCCGACATGGCGTCGAATTGAGCAAATCCTCACAATCACCTCCTGTCATGATGCTGCCGGAACTGCCGCAAGTACTGCTGGCCGAACGCCCGCATCTGTTTTCCGCCGCGACCGTTTCGATTGCTCTGGCCGACCTTGAGCGCATGGCCGCCATTGTTGACGCCATTGAGTCGGTGATTGCCTTGCCGCAGTGGGGGCAAAAAGTCGACGCTGACAGGACGGCGCGTTTTTCCGCTGGCGTCTTCATGGGCTACGACTTCCACCTGACCGAGGCCGGCCCGCAGTTGATCGAGATCAACACCAATGCCGGTGGCGGTCTCCTCGCCGCTTGGCAGGCCGGACGCGAGGATGTGCTGGCCGCCTATGTGGCGATGTTTCGCGCCGAGTATCCGGGCGAATTGAAAACGCTGGCCATCGTCGATGACACGCCGCAGACCCAATACCTCTACCCGGAGTTCCTCGGTTTTCAGCAGTTGTTCACGGCGCACGGCATTCAGGCGTTCATTTGCGCGCCGGAAGACCTGATGCTGTGTCACGGCAACTTGTGGCTAGAAGAGACGAAGATTGATCTGGTCTATAACCGGCTGACCGATTTTTCCTTTGTAGAACCCGCTCAGGCCGTACTCAAGGAAGCGTGGCGTCAGGGCGCCGCGATTACGCCCAACCCGAGCCATCATGCGCGCTATGCCGACAAGAAGAATCTGATCGCACTGACCGATGATGTCCAGTTGGCCGGTTGGGGCGTGGCTGCCGCGACACGTTCCGTGCTGATGGCAGGCATTCCTCGCACCGAGTCGGTGACGCCTGAGCTTGCCGAAGAATTCTGGCAGCGGCGCCGCCAACTGTTCTTTAAACCGGCGGCCGGCTATGGCTCGAAGGGTTCCTACCGCGGCGACAAGCTGACCAAGCGTGTATTCGAGGAGATTCTCGCCGGCGATTATGTCGCCCAGGCATTGGCCTTGCCTTCGACTGTGCCGGTGACTGTCGAGGGCGAGCTGACGCAACTCAAGGCAGATGTGCGCAACTATGTGTATCGTGGCGCCGTCCAGTTCGTCGCGGCGCGCCTGTATCAGGGGCAGACGACGAACTTCAGAACGCCGGGAGGCGGGTTTGCAAAAGTGGTGGCTGCTTGAAAGTATTCGTATGAAGGTTTTTGGATTTGCCGGCTACTCCGGCTCGGGCAAGACGACGCTGATCGAAAAGCTGATTCCGCGTTTCATCGCGCGTGGCTTGAGGGTTTCTCTGATCAAGCATACCCATCACAACTTCGATGTCGATCAGCCGGGCAAGGATTCCTACCGCCATCGTGCTGCGGGGGCGAGCGAGGTGCTGCTGACCTGCGACACGCGCTGGGTGCTGATGCACGAGTTGCGCGGTGCCCCCGAGGCGACGCTGGAAGAGCAGTTCAAGGTGTTGTCGCCCTGCGATCTGGTGCTGGTGGAGGGGTTCAAGCAAACGCCGATATCGAAACTCGAAATTCATCGCCCGGCCCATGGTCGGCCGCCGATCTGGCCGGAAAATCCGAGTGTCGTGGCGGTGGCCACGGATGCCACTATCGATTGTTCCTTGCCGACACTGGATCTCAACGATCCTGACGCGATTGTCCAATTCATTCTTGATTACCTTGATCGACCATGCTGAGTTACGAAGAAGCCCTTGAGCAGTTGTTGGCGGGTGCAATGCCCGTGTGCGAAAGCAAATCTGTACCGCTGGTGGCCGCGCGCGGTCGCGTGCTGGCGCAGGCGCAGTTTTCCAGTGTGAATGTGCCGCCGCTCGATAACAGTGCAATGGACGGTTACGCCCTGCGTTGCGCCGATGTCGCGCAGGCCGGTGTGTCCTTGCCGGTGAGCCAGCGTATTCCGGCAGGAACGGTTGGTCAGCCTTTGCAGCCGGGAACCGCTGCGCGCATCTTTACCGGTGCTCCCGTGCCACCGGGTGCCGATGCCGTGGTGATGCAGGAGAAGTGTGAGGCGGGCGAGGGCGTGGTGACGGTGCAGACGGTCCCGAAGCTGGGTGACAATATCCGCCGCGCCGGTGAGGACATTGTGGCCGGAGCGGAAATTCTTGCTGCTGGCGTGCGTCTCGGCCCGGCCGAACTGGGCCTGACGGCGTCTGTCGGCCTGGCAACCCTGCCGGTGTTTCGCCGCTTGCGCGTGGCGCTGCTGTCGACGGGCGACGAGTTGATCGAGCCGGGTGAAGTCTTGCCGCCAGGAGCGATCTACAACTCGAATCGTTACTTTCTGCATGCCTTGCTTGAGGGACTGGGCTGCGTGGTGAGCGACCTTGGGCGTATTCCCGATACTTTGGATGCAACGCGGGAAGCCTTGCGCACAGCGACTGAAAGCAATGACCTGATCCTGTCGACGGGTGGCGTATCGGTAGGCGAGGAGGATCATGTCAAGGCCGCCCTCGAAGCCGAAGGTCAGTTGGATCTTTGGAAGATTGCGATCAAACCGGGCAAGCCGCTTGCCTTTGGAAAAGTTGGCACTGGCAAGACGGCAGCCTTTATTGGGTTGCCGGGGAATCCGGTGGCAGGCTTCATCACCTTCCTGATGCTGGTCCGTCCCTTCATCCTGCGCAGCATGGGCACGACACCGCTGCCCATGCCGGTACAGCGTCGTATCTGTGCTTCCGACTGGCCTAAGGCCGATCCAAAGCGGCGCGAGTTCCTGCGTGCGCGCTTGTTGCCCGATGGAAGGGTCGAACTGCATCCGCGTCAGGGCTCCGGTGTGCTGAGTTCCTGTGCCTGGGCGGATGGGCTGATTGATACGCCTGCGGGGGGCGTGATCCGTGCTGGCGATGAAGTCAGCTACATTGCGCTGGATGGGTTGCGGTCATGAGCGTGAAAGTGCTTTATTTCGCCGGTCTGCGCGAGGCGATGGGGCGCAGCGCGGAGTCGATTGATTTGCCGGCCGGTGTGACGACGGCAGGAGCCCTGCGAGAATATTTGGCCGAGCGCCATGAGGCGATTCGTGTAGCGAAGAATCTGCGTACGGCGATTAACCAAAAGATGGTCGGACTCCAAGCACCGGTTGCCGATGGCGACGAGGTCGCGTTCTTTCCTCCGGTTACGGGTGGCTAGGCATGACGGTTAGCGTACAGGAAGCGGATTTCGATGGCGGTGCCGAGATCGCTGCGTTATCGGCCGGCGACGATGAGGCGGGAGCGGTGGCGAGTTTTGTCGGCCTCGTCCGGGGCGGCGACATATTGGCGATGACGCTGGAACACTATCCCGGCATGACCGAGCAGGCTTTGCAAGAGATCGTCGATCAGGCGAATCAGCGCTGGGATGTTCGTCGGGTGCGGGTAATCCATCGGGTCGGGCGACTGGCCCCGGGCGATCGGATCGTGTTTGTCGGCGTCAGTTCGCGCCATCGCGGCGATGCGTTTGCCGCCAGCGAGTTCATCATGGACTACCTGAAGACTCGGGCACCCTTCTGGAAGAAGGAAGAAACGCCCTCGGGAGGGCGTTGGGTCGATGCGCGCGAGTCGGATGAAGACGCTGCCCGCCGTTGGCAGGGCAGCGCTTCACGCTGAACAACTTACTTCTTTTTTGCGGTCGTTTTTTGTGCGGCTTCGGTGATGTTGGCAAACGCGGTGGATGACACTTTGGCCATTTGCTCGAAAGCACCGTTGGCCGTGGCCATTGCCTGTTGCATGACTTCCATCATGTTGCCGCCCTGGCCGGGCATGGTCTTGAAGAAACCCTGAAAGGCATCGACCATTTCCTGACTGCCGGAAGCGAGTTGCTCGGTGAGCATGCGCGAGAATTCAACGCGCGCATCATTGCTGATTGCGGCGACCTGCTGCGCGGTCTGCATCATCTTCTGTGCGGTTTCCTGCGCGTAGATGCTGCGCAGACGCAAAATCTCCTGTGGATCCTTGGCAGCGGCCTGCGCCTTGGCATTTTCGACACCCTCCGCGAACAGTTCGCGCGCCAGCTCGTTTTGCAAGGTCATGACGCGCTGCGAGTTCTCGATTGACATCTGGGCCAGCCGCATGGCCGCTTCCATGTTTTTGCGATTGAGTTCGTTCAAATTTTCGCCCTTTGTCATATGCCGCTCCCGTTTGTGGTTGTCTGTACTTGAAATCTAGCACGTTCCGTTTACATTTGTCTGACTGGAGTCAAGTGGCCTGCGGATGGTCAAGTTGGCGTAGCGCCTCATCCGCATTGGCATAAAAGTGCGGCGCGACGCGATGGTTTTCCAGTGCTTCGCCGAGCTTGAGACGCAGGAAGCCGCTGTTGGCATAGCGGGTAACATGCCGATAATGGCGCTCCATGATGCCCGACACCATGTCGATATAGCTGTCGACCAGTTCGGGGGCGATGCTGAAGCGGTCGTAATTGACGATGGCATCGACGTGGTGACCCAACGGAGTCAGGCAGGATTCGACCGATTGCCGGATGTGCTCGATGTCCGCAGCGCTACGGACATTGAGGCCGGCAAAGTCAACGAAGAACAGGTTTTGTGCCGCGTCATAACTCAGACGGTCCTGGATGGGGCGATCCATGAAGCCGGTGCGCAGGTTCATCGGGTCTTCGGCGAAAATGCGCGCATCCATCAGCGCCGGGGTGCCGCGCACGATGGGCTGGAAGGCCATGTGGGCCAAAATGTCGCGCTCAAGGTCGATGCCCGGGGCAATCTCGATCAACTCGATACCTTCGGCAACCAGACGGAAGACGCAGCGTTCGGTGATGTAGAGCACGGGTTGCCCGCGCTTCCACGCTTCCTTGCCGCTGAAGGTGCGGTGTTCGACTTGTTCGATGAATTTCTGTGAGCGACCCTCCTGCAGGATGCGCAGTTGCCCATGCGCGATGGCGATTTCAAGATTGCCGGCGGTGAAGGTGCCGACGAAAACGACCTTGCGGGCATTCTGCGAGATGTTGATGAAGCCGCCGGCACCGGCGAGACGCGGGCCGAACTTGCTGACATTGAGATTGCCGTCGCGGTCGGCTTGGGCAAGGCCGAGAAAGGCCAGGTCGAGGCCGCCGCCATCGTAGAAATCGAACTGACTCGGCTGGTCGATGATGGCCTGGGTGTTGGTGGCTGCACCGAAATTGAGGCCGCTGGCTGGGATGCCGCCGATAACGCCCGGTTCGGTGGTGAGGGTGAGCAGGTCGAGAATCTTTTCCTCGGTGGCGACGGCCGCGATGCCTTCGGGCATGCCGATGCCGAGATTGACCACGGCGTTGGGCATCAATTCCAGCGCGGCGCGGCGGGCGATGATCTTGCGCTCGTCCATACCGATGGACTGGATGGCGGAGAGCGGTACGCGGATCTCGCCGGAGAAGGCCGGACTGTATTGCTCGATGAAGGTCTGCATGTGGTATTCGGGTTTTTCGGCGACGACGACACAGTCGACCAGCACACCGGGAATCTTGACGTTGCGAGCGTTGAGCGTGCCCGAGGCAGCAATGCGTTCCACCTGTGCGATGACGATGCCGCCCGAGTTATGGGCCGCCATGGCGATGGCTTGCGCCTCCAGCGTCAGCGCCTCCTTTTCCATCGTGATGTTGCCTTCCGGGTCGGCGGTGGTGCCGCGGATGATGCCGACATGAATGGGCATGGCCTTGTAGAACAGATATTCCTCGCCGTCGATTTCCATCAGGCGCACGAGGTCTTCGGTGGTCTCGGTTGTTCTGGCGTTGAGCTTGCCGCCGCCGTGGCGTGGGTCGACAAAGGTGCCGAGGCCGACGCGGGTCAGCGTACCTGGCTTGCCAGCGGCGATATCGCGGAATAGATGGGTGATGACTCCCTGCGGCAGGTTCCACGCCTCGATGCGGTTGCCAATGGCGAGTTCCTGCAGGCGCGGGGCCAGCCCCCAGTGACCGCCGATGACGCGCTTGAGCAGTCCTTCATGGCCGAGGTGATTGAGGCCGCGTTCCTTGCCGTCGCCCTGGCCGGCGGCATAGACGAGGGTGAGGTTGCGTGGATGGCCGCTGACCTGGGGCGCCCGGTCGCGTGTATCGAGGAACAGTTCTTCCAGTGCGATGGCGATGTTTTCGGCAAAGCCGATGCCGACAAAACCACCAGTCGCGATCGTATCGCCATCGCGGATCAGGCGGACCGCTTCGCGGGCACTGACGATCTTGCCGCTATCGGAACCCCGCAGGGCAGACAGCATCGGATGCTGGGCGCGTTTGGTCATCTTCCACCTCCGGTTTTTTGCCGATTATGCACCCGGCGCAGCGAAAGAGGCAGTGCGGGGTCAGTGCGTTGAGTCGTCGAGTTGGCTGACGGCGTCGTGCTCGCGCTGGTTGGCCTCGTGGTGGCGCCGTACCAGCCACATGGTGGCAGCGACGAACAGACCGAAGAGTGCGATGACCCAGTAGATATGCAGGCCGGCCTTGATCAGGAACGAATACATGCTGGTCATGATCAGGATGGCAAGATTTTCGTTGAAGTTCTGCACGGCGATCGAGTGGCCGGCACCCATGAGGATGTGGCCGCGATGCTGCAACAGGGCATTCATCGGTACGACAAAGAAACCGGAACAGACGCCGATGAGGATGAGCAGGGGAATGGCCACCCAGATATCGCGCACGAACACCATGCCGATCACCAGGATGCCCATGGCGATGCCGAGCGGCAGCACACGCACGGATTTGCGTAGGGTGATCAGGCGGGCAGCCAGTACGGCACCGATGGCGATACCGATGGCTACGACGCCTTGCAGCATGCTTGACTTGGACAGGTCGAGATTGAGTGCGGCCAGCGACCATTCGATAACGATGAACTGCAGGGTGGCGCCGGCGCCCCAGAACAGCGTGGTTACCGCCAGCGACACTTGGCCGAGTTTGTCGCGCCAAAGCAGTTTGAGACAGTGGTTGAACTCATGAAATAGATAGAGCGGATTCTTCTTGAGCGGTTTGTGGTCGACCCCGGTATCGGGGATCCACAGGTTGAAGGTGGCTGCAATGAGGTAGAGCACAGCGATGATCAGCAAATTCATCTCGGCTACGGTGTCGATGCCGGTATCGATGAACGGAAAATCGAAGGCTAATAAATGACCGGCGAAGCTTGGCTGGATCAACAAGCCGCCGACCACCACGCCGAGGATGATGGCGCCGACTGTCAGACCCTCGATCCACCCATTGGCCACCACCAGCAGGCGATGCGGTAGATATTCGGTGAGGATGCCGTACTTGGCCGGCGAGTAGGCGGCAGCGCCAAGGCCCACAACCGCGTAGGCGAGCAGCGGATGGACATCGAAAAACATCAGCGCGCAACCGAAGATCTTGATGCCGTTGCTGATGAACATGACGCGCCATTTCGGCATCGAGTCGGCAAAGGCACCGACGAAAGCGGCAAGGGCGACATAGGAAACCGTGAAGAAGGTTTTGAGCAGGGGAGCGTATTCGGCTGGCGCCTGCATGTCGCGCAAGATGGCGATAGCGGCGATCAGCAGGGCGTTGTCGGCGAGCGCAGAGAAAAACTGCGCCGCCATGATGATGTAAAACCCGAGGCTCATGGCCGGCGGTTTATAGCACGAAAGACTTATCAGGCTTTCTTATGCCGAGAAATTGTGTTTGAATATCAATAATAACTAACGTCTATCTACACCGAGGGGAAAACTCATGGCGGATCGCAGGCTCCAGGTCTTTCACGCCGTCGCCCGACAGTTGTCGTTTACCAAGGCTGCTGAGGTCCTTTTCATGACCCAGCCGGCGGTGACTTTCCAGATCAAGCAACTGGAAGAGCATTTCAATACGCGTCTGTTCGATCGCGGCCACGGACGCATTTCACTGACGCCAGCCGGCGAGCTGGTGTTGTCGTATGCCGAGAAAATCCTCGGGTTGTCAGGCGAGATGGATGTGCGCTTGTCCGAGATGACCGGCGAAGTCGGCGGCTCGCTGTTGGTCGGTGCCAGCACGACGATTGCCGAATTTCTGCTGCCGCGCATCCTTGGCGAATTCAAATCCAAGTATCTCAATGTGCGCCCACGTCTGGTGGTGGCCAACTCCGAGACGATCGAAACGCGGGTATCGGAGCACACGATCGATATCGGCTTCATCGAGTCTTCGTCGCACCAACCCAACTTGCAGACCGAGATTTGCTGCGAGGATGAATTGCAGGTGATTTGCAGCCCGAAGTTTCCGCTGGCCCGTCTCAAGGAGATTGCGCCGCAAACGCTGGTCGAGTATCCGTTTGTTTCGCGCGAACCCGGCTCGGGAACGCGTGAATTCGCTGAGATGTATCTGCGCAAGCATGGCGTCGATATCGATCATATGCAGCCGGTGATGGAGATGGGCAGCCCGCTGGCGCTGCTCGAAGTGGTGGAAACCGGCCTCGGTTATGCGATTGCTTCGCGTACCTCGGTGATGAAGTCGTTGCGCCTCGGCGATCTGGTTTCGATTCCGCTCAAGCCGCGTCTGACACGCAAGCTGTCGATGGTTTATCCGAAGGAAAAATTCCGTTCGCGTCTGGTGACCGCATTTGTCGATTTCGTCACCGACCGCCTTAAGGAGTGCAAGCCTAAGTCTTGATCAACTGAGCCTGATCGACTGACCGAGTGATGAATACGTCGCGGCCGATCCGCGCCATTATCGACCTGGTCGCGCTGCGGCATAACCATGCGGTTGCGCGGCGCCAGGTTGGGGCGAACAAGCTTTGGGCCGTGGTCAAGGCGAATGCCTATGGTCACGGGCTGGAACGTGCCGTGGCGGCGCTGGCCGATGAAGCCGATGGCTTCGCCCTGATCGAACTCGAACGTGCGATTGCCCTGCGTCAGTCCGGCCTGACGCATTCGCTGCTGTTGCTGGAAGGCTTCTATGATGCCGACGAACTGGCGCTGTTTGTCCGGCATCGTCTGATTCCGGTCATTCATCGTCCCGATCAGGTGCAGGCGCTACTGGCGGTCGACTGGCCGGCGGATCTGCCGGTGTATCTGAAACTCGACTCCGGCATGCACCGCCTTGGCTTTGACGCGGCCGGGATTGCATCAGCTCAGACCGCATTGGTCGGACGCATGCCTACTGTCCTGATGACCCACTTTGCCGATGCCGATGGCCCGCGTGGTGTCGACTGGCAGCTGGCGCGATTTGGCGCGATGACCGCCGGCATGGCGCATCCCCGTTCGCTCGGCAATTCGGCGGCGATCCTGCGTTACCCCGACAAGGTGGGCGATTGGGCGCGGCCGGGCATCATGCTCTATGGCGGTTCGCCGTTTGCCGACGTGACGGCTGAGTCCCTCGGCCTCAAGCCGGTGATGATATTGCAAAGCGAAATCATCGGCGTGCAGGAGATTGCAGCAGGCGAGAGCGTCGGCTATGGCTGCACTTTCACGGCAGATCGGCCGATGCGCATCGGCGTGGTGGCCTGCGGCTATGCGGATGGTTATCCGCGCCATGCCCCCACGGGCACACCCGTGCTGGTCGAGGGCCAGCGCACCCGCACGCTGGGGCGCGTGTCGATGGACAAGCTCTGCGTTGATCTCACGGATATAAAAGTCGGCGTTGGCGGGACGGCCGTGTTGTGGGGCGAGGGACTGCCGGCCGATGAAGTAGCCACCGCCGCCGGCACGATCAGCTATGAGTTGTTCTGCGCGCTGGCGCCGCGCGTGGCCGTCGAAGTGAGGGGCTGATGGCGAAGAAAAACAGCGTCTACAGTTGCACCGAGTGCGGTGCGACCGCACCCAAGTGGCAGGGGCAGTGTCCCGGCTGCGGCCAGTGGAACACGCTGGTGGAATCCATCATGGAAGCCGCCACACCGGCGGCCAGCCGTTTCGCCTCGCTGGCCGGTGCGAGCAAATTGCAGACACTGGCCTCGATCAAACCGCGCGAGGAACCGCGTCAGCCGACCGGCATCGATGAATTCGACCGCGTGCTGGGCGGCGGCCTGGTGGCCGGCGGGGTGGTGCTGATCGGCGGCGATCCGGGCATCGGCAAGTCAACCCTGCTGTTGCAGGCACTGGCGCGGCTGGCCGAGGCAAAGCAGAACGTGCTTTACATCTCCGGCGAAGAATCCGGCGAACAGGTCGCCTTGCGCGCTCAACGTCTGCAACTGGATGCCGGCGAACTGCAACTGCTGGCCGAGATCAATCTCGAAAAAATCCTCACCGTGCTGGGCAGCAGCCGACCGGCGGTGGCGGTGATCGACTCGATCCAGACCCTGTGGTCGGATGCTCTGCAATCGGCCCCCGGCTCGGTGGCGCAGGTGCGCGAGTGTTCGGCGCAACTGACGCGCTTTGCCAAGCAGAGCGGCACCTGCATCATCCTCGTCGGCCACGTCACCAAGGATGGCAGTCTGGCCGGGCCGCGCGTGCTCGAACATATCGTCGACACGGTGCTGTATTTCGAGGGCGACACGCATTCGAGCTTCCGTCTCGTGCGTGCCTTCAAAAATCGCTTCGGCGCCGTCAATGAACTCGGCGTGTTCGCGATGACCGACAAGGGGCTGAAGGGCGTGTCGAATCCTTCCGCCCTGTTTCTCTCGCAACACGCGCAGGATGTGGCGGGTAGTTGCGTGCTGGTGACGCAGGAAGGCACGCGGCCGCTGCTGGTCGAGATTCAGGCGCTGGTCGATAGCGCGCATACCAATCCACGACGCCTGACCGTCGGCCTTGAACAGAATCGCCTCGCCATGTTGCTGGCGGTATTGCATCGCCATGCCGGCGTCGTGTGCGCCGATCAGGATGTATTCGTCAATGCCGTGGGCGGCGTCAAGATTGCCGAACCGGCGGCCGATCTGGCGATCCTGCTGGCGATCGTTTCCTCGCTGCGCAACAAGCCGCTGCCGGGCAAGCTGGTGGCCTTCGGCGAAGTGGGGTTGGCCGGTGAAATCCGTCCTGCCCCGCGCGGGCAGGAACGGCTTAAGGAAGCCGCGAAATTGGGCTTCACCCATGCCATCGTCCCCAAAGCCAACGCGCCCAAGCAGGCGATCAAGGGCATCGAGGTGATCGCGCTCGAACGCGTCGAGCAGGCCATCGAGCAGATGCGCTCCTGGTAGTTGCCGTAGGAAATAGGGGACGAAATAGGGGACGGGACGAAATAGGGGACAGACCACGATTTCCTGCTAGTCTTCGGCAATCCTGATCGCCGGAGACCGCCATGCCCCGCCGCCCGCGCTTGACCCTGCCCAACGTCCCGCTGCACCTCATCCAGCGCGGCAACAACCGGCAAGCCTGCTTCATCGCCGACGAAGACCATCGCTTCTACCTCGACTGGCTCGGCGAATACGCCAAAAAGACCGGCGTCCGCATTCACGCCTACGTCCTCATGACCAACCACGTCCATCTGCTCGTCAGCGCCGAGCGGGGCGGAGCACCCGGCGACATGATGAAAGCCCTCGGCCAGCGCTACGTCCAATACTTCAACAAAACCTACCGACGCAGCGGCGCCCTCTGGGAAGGCCGCTACCGCTCCTGCCCCACCCAAGCCGAAACCTACCTGCTCGCCTGCCAGCGCTACATCGAACTCAACCCCATGCGCGCCAACATGGTCGACTACCCCGCCGACCATCGCTGGAGCAGCTACCGCGCCAACGCCCAAGGCGAAACCAATTCCCTCATCACCCCACACGAGCTCTACCAAGCCCTCGGCCAAGACCCGGCAGCCCGGCAAGCCGCCTACCGTGAACTCTTCCGCCACGAACTCGAACCCGGCATGGTCGATCACATTCGCCAAGCCACCAACGGCAACTACGCCCTCGGCAGTGCCCTGTTCGGTGCGCAGATCGAAACCGCGCTCAAACAACGGGCCGTGCCCGGCAAGGCCGGGAGGCCGAGAAAGACCCCCGAGCCGCAAAGCGGCGACCTTTTCTGAAAGTCGGCGCCGGCGAGACGGCGGCGATACATCACTTTCGATGGATTGACGGCGCAACCGAAGGCCGGTAGCGTTCGCATGCGGATGGAATCGGAAAAGTCGGCGCTGGCATGACGGCGAGGGGAGAGTGGAAATGGGCGGAAAGACGGGTACGACAACCGGGCTGGCGCTGCTGCTGGCGGCGGGGATGGCGTGGGCCGGCGGGGTGCCGGGCGGGGAGGGAAATCGTGGTCTGTCCCCTATTATTCGCTTCAGACGTCGCACCAGCCGCCGATCCACAGACCTTGTTGGATTACGCCCAGGCGCTAATTATTGGAGAAGAACTTATGTTTACGATGGATGTTCCCTACGTTTCACCTCAAGAAGCGCCTATCGTACTGGCGCAGGCGACGGTGCCTGCCGCAGGTACCCCCCCGCAACCCGATTACATCCTAAAAGCATGCTCGGAAACCGAAAGCACGGGCGACCCGAGGTCGGCCATGCGGGCGGTTGATCCGGCAGGCATGCTCAAGAATTACATACAAAATCGAGATAAACACTATGTGGAGTTAGCCTCCATCAAAACCACCCTGCTGGAAGGCACGACGCACGGGAAAATCACTACGGAAGTTGATAATACTGGGCTTACCTTTTATGGTTACGACCCCATCTCCGACTACATCGGCAACGACCGCGCCGTATTCTTGGCCGAATTCGAGGGCAAGCGTTACAAGATCATCGTCGAACTGCACGTGCTTGATATGGTCAACGAATACATCACGACATGCCCGCCGCCCCAACTGATCAAGGTGAAAAAACCCGCATCGGGGGCATCGGGCCTTGACCTGAACAACCTATCCGTCAGCTTCGCCGACCTCCCCGGTTCCTCCCTCGGCCAAACCACCAACACCACCATCACCCTCGACCCCACCGCCGCCGGCTACAGCTGGTACATCGACTACACCCCCTACCTCAACGAAGAATTCCTCCCCACCAGCAACCCCAACGAGTGGGTCGCGAAAGAAGGCACCGCCGCCTACGGCAAGATGGACATGCTCTCCGTCCTCTGGCACGAATACGGCCACGCCATGGGCCTCGACCATAGCAGCGACAGCCATGACCTCATGGCGGCCACCCTTACCCCCGGCGTGCGCCGTCTCCCCAGCGCCGACACCCTGGCCGAATTCCGCCGCATGCTCGGCTATTCGGTCGCAGTCGACACCAACCTCCCGACCACTCCCGACACCCCGCACCCTGACGGCCCGCTGCCCCCGAACAACGGCTCGGTCCGCGTCACCCGCGCCCGCATCACCCGCAACGGCACCTTCGTCACCGGTGAAGACGGCGTTGAACGCGACGCCGCGCAGTCCCAGGCCGCCGCCAACCCGACGCTCACCGACCCGCGCCTCGAAACCGGTGCCGGATGGGAAGTTACCGGCAACGTCAGCCTCGGCAACGGTGCTGCCATCCTGACCGAATCCCCAACGAGCCAGACCCGCCTCAACCAAGTCTTCCTCATCGGCGAACACGACCGCTATCTCACCTTCACCCTTGCCGGCATTGCCTTGGACGACGTCAACAACGCGCCCGACGATGCCTTCGAGGCGGCATTGCTCGACGCCAACAGCGGCGCAGCGCTGCTCGGCGGCACGGGTCTCACGCGCAACGACGCCTTCCTCAACCTGCAAGCCGACGGCACCGAGCGGGCCGGGCAGGGCGTCACCAGCACTTTGAATCCTGACGGCAGCCGTACTTACCGCGTCGACCTCGCCGGCATTTCCGCCGGCACGGCGGTGAACCTGAGTTTTGACCTCATCGGCTTTGGAGCAGCCGCCAGCCAGGTCACCGTGCGCGATATCCGCCTCGGCGTGCCTGAGACGCGGGACGACGAAGTCACCACGCTGGAAGACACCCCCACCGACATCGCCGTCACCGCCAACGACCTGGATGCCGACCAGCCGGGCTTTGCGCCGGTCATCGTCAGCGGCCCGGCACACGGCACCGTCACCCTTAACGAAACCGGTGGCTTCACCTACACCCCGGATGTGGATTGGAACGGAGAAGACAGCGTCGAGTACAAAGTCGGCGATGGCGAGACGGCGGTGGATACCTTCATCCGGCGGGCAGCTTAGGAAATCGTGGTCTGTCCCCTATTTCCGTTGCTCGAACGCGTGGAGCAGGCCATCGAGCAGATGCGGAACTGGTAGTTGCCGTCCTGATCTACGCGGCAGTCCGGCTGCGCCGTCCGGCCAACGCCGACTTTTCCGGTCGGGTATTATCGGCACATGAACACACTCCGACTAACGGCCCGCATGCTGCGGCGCGATCTGCGCGCCGGCCATCTAAATGTGCTGGTGCTGGCCTTGGTGCTGGCGGTGGCGGCGCTGACCGGCGTGGGCTTCCTGGCCGAGCGCGTGCAGCGAGCCGTGGAGAGCGAGGCGCACCAGTTGCTCGGCGGCGATTTGTTGCTCTCGGCCGATCATGCCTGGGATGAACGCTTCCGGCGCGCCGCAGCCGAGCATGGGCTGCAGTTCGCCGAGAGTGCAAGTTTCCCCAGTATGGTGTCGGTCGCCGATGGCGTGCAACTGGCGGAGATCAAGGCGGTATCGGCCAATTATCCCTTGCGCGGCGAGTTGCGCATTGCGCCGGGACTGAATGTGCCGGACAGGCCGGCAACCGGGGATGAACGCACGCCGCAAGCGGGGCAGGTCTGGCCCGATGAGCGTCTGGCGGCAGCCCTTGCGCTGGCACCGGGCCTGAGGCTAAAAGTCGGTGCTGGTGAGACGGCGGTGGCGGCGATTGTCACGCATGAACCCGATCGCGGCATCAATCCGTTCTCCCTGGCGCCGCGCCTGATTCTGCCGCTGGCCGATTTGCCCGCCACCGGGCTGGTCCAGCCGGGCAGTCGTATCACCTGGCGCCTGCATCTGGCGGGCGAACCTGACAATGTCGCGAAGTTTCGGCGCTGGGCGCAGACTAATCTGGGGCGCGGCGAACGGCTCGAAGCGCTCGACAATGCGCGGCCGGAAATTCGCAACATCATCGAGCGGGCACAGCGCTTCCTCAGTCTGGCGGCCTTGCTGACGGTGGTGCTGGCGGCAGTTGCCGTCGGCCTGGCGGCGCGGCGTTACATGCAGATGCATCTCGATGCCTGTGCTGTGATGCGTTGCCTCGGGGCGAGCGAGCGGCAGATCCTGCTGATCCATGGCGGCGAATTCATCCTGCTCGGCCTGCTGGCGACCCTGCTGGGCGGTGCGCTCGGCTATGGCTTCCAGCATCTGTTGCAGTCCTTGCTGGCCGAGCTGGTGGGCACGCGCCTGCCGGCGCCGGGCTGGCTGCCGTGGCTGCACGGCTTGGCGGTTGGGATCGTGCTGGTCGTCGGTTTTGTGTTGCCGCCCTTGTTGCGGCTCAGGTCGGTGCCGACGGTACGGGTGTTGCGGCGCGAATGGGGCGACAGTGCGCCGCTGTCGATCCTTTCCTACGCGCTTGGGCTGGGCGCACTGGCCGGTCTGATGTTCTGGATTGCCGGCGACGTGCGGCTGGGCAGCGTGGTGCTTGGCGGCTTTCTGATCGCAATTGCCGTCTTTGCGCTGGTTGGTCGCTTGCTGCTGCTTGGGGTTTGGTGTGTGCTGGGTGTCCGGGCGACGGGCGGTTGGCGCATTGGCCTCGCCAATCTGCGGCGGCGCGCCGATGCCTCGCTGGTTCAGGTCGTGGCGCTGGCGCTGGGGCTGACGACCCTGTTGTTGCTGACGCTTGCCCGCGACGATTTGCTCGGTGCGTGGCGTTCCCGTGTGCCGGCCGATGCGCCGAACCGTTTTGTCATCAACATCCAGCCCGATCAGCGTCCGGCCATCGCCGACTTTTTCAGTGCGCGGGGATTGACCCCGCCACGGCTCGAACCGATGGTGCGGGGTCGTTTGGTGCGGGTCAATGGCCGACCGGTAGCACCCCGCGATTTCGTCGATGATCGTGCGCGGCGTCTGGTCGAACGCGAGTTCAATTTGTCCGAACGCAACGACTTGCCGCCGGGTAACAAGGTGATCGCCGGGCGCTGGCATGGGGTGAGCGATGGCGCCGAGTTTTCGGTGGAGAAGGGCTTGGCCGAAACCCTCAATCTGCATATCGGCGACGAACTCGAATTCGGCGTGGCCGGCCAGACCCTGACGGCACGCATCAGCTCCCTGCGGCAACTGGACTGGGATTCGATGCGGGTGAATTTCTTCGTCATCGCGCCGCAGGGTCACTTGGCCGACTATCCGACCAGCTACATCACCAGCTTCCATTTGCCGGCGGGCCAGGAGGCGGTCGTCGGCGATCTGGTGCGGCAGTTGCCGAATCTGACGGTCATCGATGTGGCCTCGCTGATGCGCCAGATCCAGGAGACGCTCGATCAGGTCGTCGGTGCGGTGCAACTGGTGTTTGGCATTGCCCTGCTGGCGGGGTTGGTGGTGCTGTATGCCGCTTTGCAGGCAAGTGCCGGCGAGCGTCGCCATGAACTAGCGGTATTGCGGGCGCTGGGGGCGCAAGCTGCCCAACTGCGCGCGAGTTTGCTCGCCGAATTTGCCGCATTAGGTGGTGTGGCGGGCCTGTTAGCCGGCATCGCGGCGACTGCAATGGCGACAGGCTTGGCGCGCTGGGTTTTCCGTCTGGATTACCTGCCGACGCCGGGCATCCTGGTGGCTGGGGTTATCGTCGGCAGTTTTGGCGTGATGGGCGCCGGACTGGCGGCAACCCGGCGAGCGCGGGAGGTGGCGGTGACGGCCGGATTGCGCGAAGCGGGTGCATAATCGGCGCAGGGGATGCCTTCATGAATGTCGAAAACGGGTTGCTGGGACTGTCGCTCGTTGCAGGCGGTTTTGGCGCCGCGACGGTGGCGCTGTATGTGCTGTGGACGCGCGCGCAGCAGCGTTACCTCGACTTGCAGGTGCAAAATGCCCGACATGAGGAAGAACTCGCGCGCCGCGCCGCCGAACTGGAGGTTCGCAATACGGCGCTGAAGTTGGAAATCGAGGAGCGCCGACGCAACGAACGGGAATTGCGGATTGCCGGTGCGGTGTTTGATAGCGCAGCCGAGGCAATCATGGTGACGGATGTGCAAAATCGCATCCTGCGGGTCAATCCGGCCTTTACGGTGATTACCGGCTATACCCCGAAGGAAGTGGTTGGCCTGAATCCCAGCCTGCTCAAGTCGGGGCGGCATGATGCCGGCTATTACGCCAGCATGTGGGACTCCCTGCAGTCGCGTGGGCACTGGCAGGGCGAAATCTGGAATCGCCACAAGAATGGCAATATCTATGTGGAGTGGTTGTCGATCTCGCGGATTGAGGCCGATGAGACGACCGGCGGGCATTATCTGGCGGTATTCAGTGACATCACGCAGCGCAAGGAAGCCGAGGAGATTTTGCGCCACAAAGCCAATTTCGATGCCCTGACCGATCTGCCCAACCGCAGCCTGTTCTACGACCGCCTGCAGGCGGCGATCAGTCAGGCACATCGCTATCGCCGCGTCTTCGTGCTGCTGATGATCGACCTCGATCATTTTAAGGAAGTGAATGATACTTTCGGTCATCCGGCCGGCGATGAACTGCTGGTTGAGGCATCGCGCCGGCTGATCAGTTGCGTGCGCGAGTCGGATACTGTGGCGCGCCTGGGGGGCGATGAGTTTGCCGTGATCCTGTCCGAAATTCTGCATGCCGGCGAGGCAGAACAGATTGCCCAGCGCATGGTGCGCCTGATCGCGGAGCCTTTCCATCTCGATGCGGGTACCGCCCATGTGTCTGCGAGCATCGGTTTGGCGATTTATCCTCAGCATGGCGCGGATAGCGAACAACTGCAGCGCAATGCCGACAAGGTGCTCTATGAAGTGAAGGAATTGGGACGCAATGCCTACCGGGTGTTTTCGTCGAAGCGGCACGCTCAGGACGGACAGGGCGATCTTTTGTAGCTCGGATACAATCGGTCATCGATTACGGAGGAACGCATGCTGCAGACAGGGCAGAACGCACCGGCGATCAGTTTGCCGGATGCGGATATGGAACTGTTCGAATCGGCCAGCTTACTGGGCAAGCGGCACGTGGTGTTGTTCTTCTATCCGAAAGACGGCACACCGTACTGCACGCTTGAGGCCATCGATTTTTCAGACCACGAGAGCGAGTTCAACCGGCTCGGCTGCGAGGTTGTCGGTATTTCTCGCGACGATTGTCTGGCGCATGCCGACTTTCGCGACAAGCATGGCCTGTCGATCCGGCTGTTGGCGGACGAGGAGGGCGAGATCTGTCGTAAGTTCGGGGTGATGCATTTCCGGGAGCATGATGGCCACAAGAAGTTGTGCCTGATCCGTTCCACCTTCGTGATCGACAAACATGGCGTGATTCGTCACGCGCTTTATGACGTGTCTCCCAAGGGACATGCCGCAGAAGTATTTCAGCTCGTCAAGCAGCTCGGCAAACACTAGGCCGACTGCAACTTCAGGAGATTTTCATGCAGATTGGCCCCAATACCGTTGTAACCCTCACTTATCGTGTGACCGATGCCTCTGGCGATGTCATCGACGCCGGCGAAAAGCCGCTTATCTACCTGCATGGCGGACATGGCGGCATCTTCGAGAAAATCGAGACCGAACTGGAAGGTCAGACCACAGGTTTTCAAAAGGATGTGTGCCTTCAACCGGAGGAGGCCTTTGGGGATTTCGATGCCGAACTGGTGATGGTCGAGCCGCGCGAACTGTTTCCGGACAACATCGAAGTCGGCATGCAGTTCGAACGTGCCTCGGAAGATGATGATGAGGATGGCATGCTCTATACCATCACCGATATCGCCGAAGGCAAGGTGGTGGTTGATGGCAACCACCCGCTCGCCGGCATGGCACTGGTGTTTTCCTGCACGGTTGCGGATGTGCGTGCTGCAACCGCCGAAGAAATCAGTCACGGCCACATACATGGTGATGGTGCTCACATGCACTGATTGGTCGCGTATTGCGTGCCTGTTTATTGTTAACGCTGTTTTGAGGATTTTTTATGGCTGGCTGGTTTTTGCGTTTGAGCATTCGCTGGAAGTTGCAGTTGGGCTTCTTCGTGGTGACGATGATCACCACGGTCTTCAACCGACTGCTGGCGACCCATGAATTGAACAAGATGATCGAGATTGCCCGTGCCGGCAACGTGGCACCGGCGGTGATCGCTCAGCTCGAAGCCAATCGGGCGACCTACATCTTCAATTCCTTTTGGGAATCTGGTATCGAATTCGCCGTGCAGTTCATGGTGATCGGGTTTGTGGCCACCCTGTTCGTCAAACCGATCCAGGCTCTGCGCGATGCCATGCATACAATGGCGCAGGGGAATCTGATCCGCGATCTGCCGCTCAACTCGCTCGACGAGATCGGGCATCTTCAAGTAAGTTTCAATACCATGCGCGAGCGTTTTGCCGAGATCATGCGCGGTATCGAGGATGGCGGCAAACAGATGCACCAATCGGCCTTTCAGGTGACCACCATCGCACGCGAGATTGCCGATGTCAGCCGCAAGGAGGAAAGCCGTTCCGCCGAAGTGAATGCCGCCACGAATTCGCTCAATCGAATTGCCCAGCAGGTCAGTTCGCATGCCGATTCGGCGATGGCCCAGTCGGCGCAACTGGAAGCACGCGGTCGCGAGGGCATTGCCAGCGTGCAGCGCAATATTCGCGAAATGGAAGAAACCTCGGCGGGCGTTGCTACAGCGTCGACACGGATTGGCGATTTGGCGACCGAGGCGGCGCGCATCGACTCGATCATCAGCACCATCAAGGAGATTGCCGCCCAGACCAACCTGCTGGCGCTGAATGCGGCCATCGAAGCGGCGCGGGCGGGCGAGCAGGGCCGCGGCTTTGCCGTGGTGGCCGACGAGGTGCGCAAGTTGGCCGAGCGCTCGACCAATTCGGCCGAAGAGGTGGCTATCATCATTGGTGGGCTGAATATTCAGGTGCGCGATGTCACCGACTCGATGAAGGCCGTGGTGGATCGGGTCGCGGCCAGCCGCCAAGTGGCAGGGGAGACGGTCGAAGTCATCAAAGAGATGGTGCGTGAAATTTCCGTGGCGGCCGAAGGCAGTCGCGAGATTGGCAGCGCCAGCCAGGTCCAGGTGGATGAGCTGGCCCGTTTGGAATCGACGCTGGAAGCGCTGTTTGCCACTTTGCATGAAAGCGGTTCGAAGGTCGACGCGACAGCGGCAATTGGCGAAACCATTTTTGAAGTGAGTGAGCGGCTCAATAGCACCATGAGCGGCTTTGAATTTCCGCGCGAAATGGTGGTGCAACGCCAGCCGGGTGACAAACGCTCCCATCCGCGCGCCGAAAACAGCTTACGCGTGAACCTGCGTCAGGGTGACATTATGTATGAGGGGGTGTCGCGTGACTTGAGTCTTTCCGGTTTGTGCCTGGCGATCAACGCGCAAATGGCCGTGCAAACTGTGGTGCCCCTGGAAATTTTTCTGCCGCGTGCCACCCTGGATGAGTTCCGGCACCAGTCGCCGATCATCCTGCAAGGCCGGGTGGTGTGGTATCGCGAAGAGGCAGGGGAACCTAACTATGGCATTCATTTCGAAAACTTGAATGAAAGCCAGAAGAACGCGGTCAAGGCTTGTCTCGACTACTTCGACAAGCCGGCGGTATATGCCTGACCTTCGGAGAATCGCATGCAATACGATTCCAAAATTGCTGTGCTTGTGCTGCTCGCGGCATCTCCGATTGCAAGCTCGCAGGCCGCCAGCACTTTCAGGCTTGGAACCAATCTCGCCGAGTTCACGGATTATTCGTCGGCAATCCCTTTCATTGACTTATTCAAGCAGGGCCGCGAGTGGTTCGCCGGCGCGATTACCTGGGCTAACGAAGCCTTGCTGGGGAACGACCGTATCGCCGTGCGTCATCCGGACGAGTTGAGCCGTAATTTTCGTCTGATCCATTCATCGCCCACCTGGTAAACGTCATGCACATCCTCCTTGCTGAAGACTCAAGAGCCACCGCACTACCGGTTATCGCCTTCCTAGAACAAGCAGGGCACCAGGTCACGCATGTGCTGGACGGGAAGTTAGCCGTCGATGCCTTTACTGCCCGTCCGCCCGATCTGGTGCTGATGGACGTGGTGATGCCGATCATGGACGGCATCGAAGCCACGCGCCGCATCAAGGCACTGGGCGGTGCGCGCTGGATTCCGGTTATGCTGATGACCGGATTGTCGAGCCAGGAGGAGGTCGTCGCCGGACTGAACGCGGGTGCTGACGACTACCTGATCAAGCCCATCGTCTTCGAGGTTTTGCAGACCCGCATCCAGTCGATGCAGCGCATCGCCACCATGCAGGACAGCCTGTTCGGCATCCTTGATAACGTCTACGAGGGCATCCTGACCATCGACGAGCAGGGCCGCATCCAGAGCTATAACCGGGCGGCAGAGAGCATCTTCGGCTACACGCCGGCAGAGGTGATGGGACGCAACGTCAACATGCTGATGCCCGAGCCCTACGCGGCCGAGCACGACGGTTATCTGGCCCGCTACCAGCGCGAAGGCATGCCGCGCGTCATCGGCAGTGGCCGCAAGGTGCATGGTCTGCGCAAAAATGGCGAAGTCTTTCCGATGCGTCTGGCGGTAACCGAAATCAAGCGCGGCGACGGAAGACGCTTTATCGGTTTGGTTAGCGACATCTCCACCGAGGAAGCCGCACGCGAGCGCATCGAGTTTTTGGCCTTGCACGATGCGCTGACCAAGCTGCCGAATCGCGCGCAATTCAACACCCGACTCGAAGCCCTGTGCGCCCAGCCGGGCGATGGCCTGCACGCCGTGCTGTTCCTCGACCTCGATGGCTTCAAGCCGATCAACGACACGCTGGGCCACGAGGCCGGCGACGAGGCACTGAGAATCGCCGCGCATCGCCTGCGTCATGATCTCGCCGCGAACGACTTCGTCGCCCGGCTCGGTGGCGACGAGTTTGTCGCCATCTGCTATGACATCGCCAGTGCCGAGGCCGCGCTGGCCATCGGCAACCGCCTGCTGGCGGCCGTCTCTCAGCCGATGACCCTGCTCGGTACGCCCAGCCGCATGGGGGCGAGCATCGGCATTGCCCTGCTGCCACAGCACGGCCGCAGCGCCACCGACATCCTCACCGCTGCCGACCACGCCATGTATGCCGCCAAGCGGCGCGGCAAGGGCCAGGTCGTCCTGGCAGAAAATACCGCATGAAACCAATTACCAGCCAGGCTCTGCGCGTCCTTGCCCTCGGCCAGTTTGCCGACGCCATACCCCCGCTCGCACCCCGACTGGCCGCCCTTAACGTGGCGCCACTACGCATCGCTACTGTCGAGCAGTTGCCGGGGCGCCTTGACGACCACGACATCCTGCTGACCGAACTGGACTGGCTTAATACACTGTCTGACGCGCAGTGCGATGCACTGGCCCGTAAAGTAGCTTCAGCCGCTGGCTGGATTACCCTGACCGATCAGACGGCACGCTTCAAGGACCAGGTCACCTGGCAGCGTCTTGGCGTCCGGCATTTTTTCCACAAGCCGCTCGATCCCGAACGGCTCGCCGGTCTGGTCGAGGACATCCACGACCGTCTGGCCGGGGCGCCGATTCGCGCCATCCTGCTGGATGACGATGCAAGCAGTCTGACCTATTACGGCGATGCGTTGCGCCACGCCGGGATCAACGTGCTGGCTACCCAGGATCCCTTGCTGGTGCTCGAATCGCTTGATGAGCACAAACCGGATGTACTGGTGCTCGACATCGAAATGCCCGGTTGTCGCGGCCCCGAACTGGCCACCATCGTGCGCCAGCGTCCCGCCTATGCACGCCTGCCGGTGATCTTCCTGACCGCGATGGAAAGCATGCAGGACAAGCTGCTGGCGCGCGCGGCGGCGGCCGAAGATTTCCTCGCCAAGCCGGTGGCGCCGGAACTGCTGCTGGCCGCCGTCGAATCCCACGCCTTGCGCTACCGCGCCTTCCTGCGCGGCGAAGCGCTCAGCCTGCGGCAACAGGATCAGGCCCGGCTGCGCCTCGAACAACTACGTCAGGCCATCGACGAACATGCCATTGTCAGCATCGCCGACGCCACGGGCAACATTGTTCATATCAACGACAAGTTCTGCGCCATCAGCGGTTACAGCCGGCAGGAATTGCTCGGGCAGAACCATCGCATGGTCAAGTCCAGCCACCATGACCAGGCGTTTTACGAAGGGCTGTGGCATACCATTACCAGCGGTCGCATCTGGCATGGCGAGATCTGCAACCGCAAGAAAAGCGGCGAACGCTACTGGGTCGAGGCCACCATCTTTCCGATCCTCGACAGGAAGGGTGTGCCAGCGCAGTACATCTCCATTCGCACTGACATCACCGATTTGAAGGCCAGCCAGGCGGCGATACGTGTCGCGGAAGAGCGTCTGCGGCGCGGCCAGGAATTCGCCAACATTGGCACCTGGGAATGGAGCATCGCGACAGGGGACTTGTACTGGTCCGAGCGCATCGCGCCGCTGTTTGGCCATGCGGTCGGTACGCTCGAAACATCCTACGAGAACTTTCTTGCGGCCCTGCATCCGGACGATCGCCAGACAGTGGTCGATGCGGTCAATGCCTGCATCGAGCGCGATGCGACTTACGACATCGAGCACCGCGTAGTCTGGCCCGATGGCACCGTGCGCTGGCTGTTGGAGCGTGGTGCGGTGACGCGGGATGAAAGCGGCAAGCCGCTGAAGATGCTCGGCGTGGTGCAGGATGTCGATGACCGCAAGCGTGCCGAACTGGCCCTGGCCGAGCGCGAGCGGCAGTTGCGTGAAGCGCAGACGCTGGCGCGCATCGGCAACTGGAGCGCCAACATGGTCACGGGCGAGCTAGTCTGGTCCGACGAGATCTACCGCATCTTCGGTCACGAACCGGGCAGTTTTGCCCCGAGCGTCGAGGCTTTCTTCGCCACGGTGCATCCGGAGGATCGGACCCTAGTACGAGAGAGCGAAAAACGCGCCGAGCAGAGCGGAGGCCACGACGTGGTGCATCGCATCGTGCGACCGAATGGTGAGGTTCGCTATGTGCACGAACTGGCGCAGATGCATCGCGACGCAGCAGGCAATCCGGCAGAATTGACCGGTACGGTGCAGGATGTTACCGAGCGCATGATGTTCGAGCGCGAGCTGGTCGCCGCTCGTGAAGCCGCTGACCGCGCCAACCAGGCCAAGTCGGATTTTCTCTCCAGCATGAGTCACGAGCTGCGCACACCGATGAATGCCATTATCGGCTTTGCCCAGATGCTCGAATACGACAGCGAAATGACGACCGACCAGCACGATAACGTGCATGAGATCCTCAAGGCCGGGCGCCACCTGCTCGACCTGATCAACGAGGTGCTCGACCTGGCCAAGATCGAATCGGGTCGCATCGAGCTGTCGATGGAAGGCGTGGATCTGACCGCGCTCGGCGAGGATTGTCAGCAGTTGATTCAGCCCATCGCCGACAAGGCCGGCATCCGGTTGGAGATTGAGCTATCGGCCGATAGCGTCGTGTTTGCCGACCGCGTGCGCCTCAAGCAGGTGCTGCTCAATCTGCTGTCGAATGCCATCAAATACAACCGGCCCGGTGGTTCGGTCCGGTTCACTGCGACGGCCGCCACGGCTGCCACATCCGGCCACCTGCGCCTTGCTGTCACCGACACCGGCCCCGGCATTGCCCCCGAGCGCATCGGCGATCTGTTCCAGCCCTTCAACCGCCTCGGGGCCGAAGCGAGCGAGGTCGAGGGCACCGGCATTGGCCTTACCATCACACGTCGTCTGGTCGACATGATGGGTGGCGAGATGGGGGTCGAAAGCGAAGTCGGTGTCGGCTCCACCTTCTGGCTGGAACTGGCCGTGGGCCAGACAGCCAATGTCGGCGCTGGAAAGACGGCGGCTGAGAGCATCAACATCAACGCATCGGCGCAACGCGAGGCCAAGGTACTGGCCATCGACGACAATCCGGCCAACCTCAAACTGATTGCCCAGGTGATGGGCATGCGTGAGCATGTCCACCTGATCAGCGCCCACACACCGGAGCTTGGTATCGAACTGGCGCTGGCCCATCGCCCCGACCTGATCCTGCTCGACATCAACATGCCGGGCATGGATGGCTATCAGGTCCTCAAAGTATTCCAGGCGAGTGCCGAACTGCGCCACATTCCCGTGGTGGCCATTACCGCCAATGCCATGCCGCGCGACATCGAGCGCGGCAAGGTGGCCGGCTTCACCGACTACCTGACCAAGCCGCTGGATATCGGCCACTTCCTGCAGGTAGCCGATGCCCTGCTGGATGCCGCCACCACGTTGCCGCCGGAGCAAGCATGATGCGTTTTCCCTTACTGGCGCTATTTGCCCTGACACTCGTCGGCTGCGGCCAGCAGACGGAAGACAAGCCGCTGCAATACAGCGATGCGCCGACCGGGGCCGCGCAGACGGTCTATCGCTTCGCCGTGCATCCGCTGCACAATCCGGAGAAGCTCATCCAGGTTTACCAGCCCCTGATCGATCACCTCAATCGGCAATTGCAGGGCGCACGCCTGGAACTGGAAGCCTCGCGCGACTACCAGGCCTATGAAGAAAAATTCCGCGCCCGCGCCCCGGCCTTTCTGCTGCCCAATCCCTGGCAAACACTGCAGGCGCAGAAAGTCGGCTATCAGGTCATCGCCATGGCGGGGAACGCCGAAGACTTCAAGGGGGTGTTCATCGTGCGCAAGGACAGCGGCATCAAGCATCCCGCCGACCTCAAGGGCAAAGTGGTCAGCTATCCCTCGCCGACCGCGCTGGCGGCTGCAATCATGCCCCAGTACTACCTGCACGCGCAGGGCGTCGATGTCAATCGCGATATCGAGAATATCTACGTCGGCTCGCAGGAATCCTCGATCATGAACGCCTATATCGGCAAATCGGCCGCCGCCGCGACCTGGCCGCCGCCGTGGCGCCTGTTCCAGCGCGACCATCCGGCCGAGGCTGCGCAACTCAAGCTGATCTGGGAAACCCCGCCGCTGATGAACAATTCGGTGATGGTGCGCGACGATGTGCCGCAAGCCGTGCGCGCGACCGTTCGCCAGGCCCTGCTCACTCTGGCACAGACGCCGCAGGGACAGGCCATCCTGACCGGCATGGAAACCGCGCGCTTCCATGAGGCAGACGAGGCCAGCTATGACCGCGTGCGCGACTACATCGCCCGCTTCGAGAAAGAAGTGCGACCGGTGGAGCAGCGCTGATGCTCGGCAGGCTGACCTGTTTCGCGTGCGTCCGGCGCTGGCTGTTCGGCAGCCTGCACCGGCAACTGGTGACGGGCATGCTGCTGACCATTGCCGGCATGCTGGTCCCCTTTGTCCTGTGGGTGGCCGCCCATCAGGCCACCGAAGCCCGCCACGAGCAGATTGAGGAAGCCGAAGTTTTTGCCGCCAACCTCGCGGCTTCGTCGGCGGTCTGGGTCAGCTCGCACGACATCAGCGGCCTGAACAATATCGTCGGCAGTTTCGCCCGTTACGCCTTGATCCGTCATGCAGTGGTTACCGACCGGCAAGGCCAGGTGCTGGCCCACAACGACGCCCGCCGCGTCGGCAAGTATCTGACCGACCTGCCGGCGGTCACCGAGGCTGGCGTGCTGCGGCAAGACGAGCAATTGATCGATGTCGTCGTGCCGATCATGCTCGCCGACACCCATATCGGCTGGGCGCGCATCGGACTGGATCAGACCAAAACAACCGAGAATATTGCCCGGATTCGACGCAATGGCCTGCTGTTCATCTTCGTCGCGCTCGTCATCGGCGCCCTGCTGGCCACCCATGCCGCGCAGCGTCTGACGCGCCGCCTGACGGTAATCGAAGAGGTTGCCCATGTCCAGCAAAGCGGGCAAATAGCCTTGCGCGCCGAGGTGGCGGGTGACGACGAAGCGGCGCGCCTGGCGCGGCAGTTCAACACCATGCTCGATGTGCTCAACCGTCGTGAAACCGAACTGACGCAATCCCATGACGAACTGGAGCAGCGCGTGGCGGAACGCACTACCGCGCTGGAGGAGCAGAACCGGCGCAACACGCTGATCGTCAATGCGGCCATGGACGGTTTTTTCATCGCCGACCTGCAAGGCCGCCTGCTGGATTGCAACGATACCTATTGCGCCATGCTTGGCTACGCGCGCGACGAATTGCTCAATCTGCATGTTCCGGAAATCGAAGCGATTGAAAATCCCGAAGCGGTCGCGCGCCATATCGACCGGGTGATCGAACAGGGTCACGACCGTTTCGATACCCGCCATCGTCGCAAGGACGGCAGCCTTATCGACGTCGAGGTCAATGTCACTCTCGCAACGGTCGGTGCGCAGCGGCAGTTCTTTGCCTTCGTCCATGACATAAGCCAGCGCAAGGTAGCCGAGCGGACACTGCAGCGTCTGCTCTGGGAAAAGAACGAGCGTGTGAAGGAGACCGAGTGCCTCAACGCGGTCATTCGGTTAATGCAGGACGATGTGCGCGACGACGAAGAGATGCTACAGGCCGTGGTCGAGGCATTGCCGGCAGGCTACACGGTGCCTGACGATACCTGCGCGCGTATCTGCTATGCCGGGCACAGCTATGTCACGCCAGGGTTCGAGGTGACGGCATGGCGCCAGGTGGAAGACATTTCGGTGGAGGTTGGCGATAACGGGCATGTGGTCGAGGTGTACTACCTCCGGACGCACGGGGTAGCCGACGGCGCACAGCCTTTCCTCGACGAGGAAGCGGTCATGCTGCGTAACATCGCTGTTCAAATCGGGCTGGCCATGCGTCGTCGCATGGCCCTGCGGGCGACGCAGGCGGCCCGCGATGAGGCCGAGGCCGCCAACGCCGCCAAGAGCGAGTTCCTCTCGCGCATGAGCCACGAGCTGCGCACGCCGCTCAACGCCATCATTGGCTTTGCCCAGATGCTGGCGCTGCCGGGCAAGACGGCGCTGAGCGAACAGCAGGCCGACAACGTTCAGGAAATCCTCAAGGCCGGGCAGCATCTGCTGGTTCAGGTGAATGAAGTGCTCGACCTGGCGCGCATCGAAAGCGGCCGCATCGAACTGAGCCTTGAACCCTTGCCGCTCGCGCCGCTGTTCAAGGACTGCGTGGCGCAGGTACAACCGTTGGCGGCCGCACGGGGCATCACAATTGCCGCGCCGCTGGATGAGGCCATGGCGCTCAAGGGTGACTACACCCGCGTCAAGCAGGTGCTGCTGAACCTGCTGTCGAATGCCATCAAGTACAACCGCGACGGCGGGCAGATTCATGTGGCTGCCGTGGCGACGGACGAGCAGATGCGCGTTGAAGTGCGCGACACCGGGCGCGGCATTGCGCCGGAGAAGCACGAGCGCCTGTTCAAGCCCTTCGAGCGGCTGGAGTCGTCCTACGACGGCATCGAAGGCACCGGCATCGGGCTGGCGCTGGTGAAACGACTGGTCGAAGCGATGGGTGGAGAGATCGGCGTGGACAGCGAAGAGGGCGTCGGCAGCACCTTCTGGTTTGTCTTGCCTGCGGCCACCTTGCCGAGCCTGCCTGAACCAGCGCCGTCAAAAGTCGGCGCTGAGGGGACGGTGCAAAGCGCCGCTGCCGCCACACCCGGCAAAGCGCAGTGCCGCATACTCTGCATCGAAGACAATCCGGCCAACCTCAAGCTGATCCGCAAGATCATCGGCTTGCGCCCCGAGTTCGCCCTGCTGGATGCCATGAATGCCGAACTGGGGCTGGAGATTGCCCGCTGCGAGCGGCCCGACCTGATCCTGCTGGACATCAACCTGCCGGGCATGGACGGCTTTGCCGCCATCGCCCAACTCAAGGAATGGCCGGAAACCGCTCACATCCCGGTCATCGCCGTCACCGCCAATGCCATGAAACGCGACATCGAGCGCGGCAAGGCCGCCGGCTTTGCCGACTACCTGACCAAGCCTATCGACATTGCTCGGCTGAACCAGATTCTCGATGAACAGTCTGCGGGAAAGCGCCTATGAACACGACACCCCACATCGGTCACCACGAGATCGACAGCCAACATGCCGAACTGCTGGTGCAACACCGCCCGGAATTTTCAGGAGTTTGCAAATGACCACCGACGAACTGTTTGACCACGCCCGCATCCTCATCGTCGACGACGAGCCGGCCAATCTCAAGCTGCTCGACAAGATGTTGGCCAGTCAGGGTTACGAGCAACGCGTCCTGATCCAGGACCCGCGCGAGGTGCTGAGCAACTATCAGGCAGCCCGCCCCGACCTGATCCTGCTCGACATCAACATGCCGCACCTCGACGGCTATCAGGTCATGGAGCAGCTCAAGGCGCTTGATGACCCGCTGGCACCGCCCATCGTCATTCTCACCGCCCAGCACGGCCGCGACTATCTGCTGAAAGCGCTGTCCCTCGGTGCGCGCGATTTCCTTGGCAAACCCTTCGACCGCGCCGAACTGCTGATGCGCGTACGCAACCTCCTGGATGCGCAACTGGGCCACCGTCTGCTGCATCAGCAGAAAGATGTGCTCGAAGAAATGGTGCAGATTCGTACCGAGGAACTCAATCGAACCCGTCTGCAAGTCGTGCAGCGCCTCGGCCGTGCGGCGGAGTATCGCGACAACGAGACCGGCTACCACATCATCCGCATGAGCCAGATGTCGGCGCTGCTGGCGCACAAGTTGGGCTGGAGCGCTGCCGAAACCGAGTTGATGCTGAACGCCAGCCCGATGCACGACATCGGCAAGATCGGCATTCCCGACCACATCCTGCTCAAACCGGGAAAGTTCGAACCGGCCGAATGGGAAATCATGAAGACCCACGCTGCCATCGGTGCCGAACTGCTTGGTGGCGACGATTCCGACCTGCTGCGCCTGGCACGCGAGATCGCACTAACCCACCACGAAAAATGGGACGGCAGCGGTTATCCCAACGGACTGGCGGGCGAGGCGATTCCGCAGTCCGGCCGCATCGTCGCGGTGGCCGACGTGTTCGATGCGCTAACTTCGGTGCGGCCCTACAAGAAAGCCTGGACGGTGTCGGACGCCGAGGCCTTCATGCGCGAGAACTCGGGCAGCCACTTCGACTCGGCGGTAGTGGCATGCTTCCTCGACAACCTGCCGGAGATTGTCGCCATTCGTGACCAGCACCAGGAACCTCAACATAATTGAAGCCCTGCGTCCGTGACGAGGGTTGTATCCCTCAATGTCGAATCCTAGATGGGCATGAGCTCCACAATATCGGCATTCCACCGCGCCCTTCAAGGGGTAACCGGTGGGTCGCGCAAGGCTTCGGCGGCAAGCCCGAACAGCAGATTTGCCTGATGATCGTCACGCGCCAAGCCGAGTTCGCCGTGGGCAAATGCCTGGGCAAGCGCCTGCAGGGCGCCCGGATGGTCGCGCATTGCCGCTTCCTGTAACCAGTGGCGCGCTGCCGCCGCGTCGGATGAGACGCCGAGGCCGTCGCGGTAGGCGTTGGCCAACAGAAACTGTGCAGCGGCGATACCGCCTGCGGCAGCCTGTTGCAGGTGGGCGAGGGCAAGCGCCTTGTCGGCGTGACCGGCCGGCGCGTTGTTTGCGATGAGCGCAAGGTAATAGGCGGCAGCCGGTTGCTGCCTGGCAGCCTGTGTCAGCCAGGGCCGCGCGGCGGCATGGTCGGGCACGCGCGCTATGCCGCCAAGGAAATACCAGCGGCCGAGGTCGAGCGCCGCGCCGTGGTGGCCACCCTGTGCCGCTGCGGTGAGGACGGCAATGCCCTCTAGCGTCGCTGTCGGGTCGTCGCGCCTCAACAGGCCGATGCCGCGCGCGCGCAGGGCTGCGCCATTGCCGAGCGCAGCCGCTACGCGCAGTTGCCAGTCTGCGCTCATTCGTCCCTGGGTAGCCTGCAAGGCGAGTTTTTCGATATCGGCCTCCGGCAGGCGGGCCAACACAAAGCCGATACCCGCTGCAGTTGCCAACGCGGCGGCACTCAAGATGAGCGCCATGCGGTAGAGGTGCATTCTCATAAGGCGAGGCAGGATCAAAAAAGCACGCGAAGAAAAACGCGACGCGCCGGAGGCGGCGCGTCACGGGGTGAAACGGGTTGATGCGGTTTACTTCGACAGATCGATCCGATACAGCGACAGACCCTTGCCACTGCCGTCATCGGCCTGGTAAAGGCTGATGTTGCTCAGGCCGGCCGCTTGCGCCAGCGCCAGTTGCCCCTGCGCCGACGGGAAAGTGACCGGGCCTGAGGTGACGACTTTCTTGAAACTCCACGAGCGCGCGGCGCCGTTATTGACGCGCGTCAGGTTCTTCTGTTTTTTGATGTACTCGATCAGCACGTCGCGGTTGGCGTCGGGCGAGGCGTAGATCGTCTTGCTGCCGTCAATGCCGGGAAAGCTCCCGCCGCCGGTGGCGCGATAGTTGTTGGTGGCGACGATGAATTCGCCCGCCGGGTTGATGGCCGCGCCCTTGTAGTTGAGGCTGACGATGCGGTTACCGATGGGCTGCGTGACGTCGATCTGGTAGCTGATGTCCGGCGAAGTGAATACATCGAAGTTGTAACCTGGGAAGCTGCTGAGCAGCGACTGCACGCTGGTCTTGGCCGGATCGATGGTGTTGAAGCGGTTGGCGGCCTTTTCCAGCCAGTTCTTGATGTCGGCGCCGCTGACCTTTACCGCATATACGGTATTCGGATACAGATAGAGGTCGGCTGCATTGTTGATTGCGACGTTGCCCTGGGCGACGTCGGTGTAATCGTTGCCGCCGCCGAAACCGCTCTTGAACGGCGCCGAGACCGACAGCACTGGCAGGCTGGCGTACTGCGGCAGGTTGGCCTTGATGTAATCTGCCACATAAGCGGCCTGGGCCTGATTGACCAACTGGATCGCCGTGACATCGCCGGCATCGGCGAAGTATGTCGTCATGCGAAAATCGGTCGAGCCGATCGGCGTCTTGACATAGTTGATCGTGTCCTGGTGCTCGGTGGCGATTAGCGCTGCCACCGATGCGTCGGCATCGACATAGGTCTTGTCGGCATTCTGGATGGAGCGCGCCTCAACCTTGGTTTGGGTCTTGTCGACGCTCCAACCTTTATCGCCATACACCAGTTGCAGTTTGATCACACCGAGGTGCTTACCCCAGAAATTGGCCATCGCGGTCGGCACCTCATTCACTAGCCCCTTTCCCTTATCGACACCAGGCAGATTGAACATGCCGACGGTGCTAGCGGCATTGGGGAATATCTGATGCGAGTGACCGAGGAACATGGCATCGACGCCCTCGACCTTCGACAGGTGCCAGCCGAGCGCTTCCATGGTGGGGGAATAGGCGCTGTTATCGAGGCCGCCGTGCTGCAGGAACACCACCAGGTCGGCGCCTTGGTCGCGCAGTTCCTTGACATACTGCTTGGCGACGGCGACGGCATCGGTAACCACCACTTTGCCGTCAAGCCAGCGCTTGTCCCAGTTGACGATCGGCGGCGGGGTAAAGCCGATGACGCCGATTTCCAGCGGTACCTGCACGCTGCTGCCGTCGGGCGCCGTAGCGTTGAAAGTGCGCCGGAGCAGCGTGTAGGGCGCAAACAAAGGTTTATTGTCCTTGCTACTGTTGACGTTGGCACTGACCAGCGGGAAGTTCGGGCCGGCGCAGGCGCTGGTCGGCATGCCGGTCTCGTTGACGTTAAGCACGGTGCCAGTAACCTGGCTGAGGAAGGGCAGGCCATAGTTGAATTCGTGATTGCCGATGCTGGCGGCGTCGAAGCCGAACGTATTCATCACCTTGTACATGGCCAGTGTCGTTTTGCAGTCGATCGGTTTAACTTGGGCTTGGTAGTCGGCCAGGGCGGTACCCTGGATGGTATCGCCGTTGTCGAACAGCAGGGTATTGGGAAACTCGGTGCGGGCGCGCTTGATCAGCGTGGCGACTCGGTCGAAACCAAAGGACTTGTCCTCGGCAAGCTTGAAATAATCGTAGCCGAGAATATTCGTGTGCAGATCGGTGGTTTCCAGCAAGGCGACGGTGGCGCGGGTACCCGTTGCCGGCGCGACGTTGTCGTCGCCGCCATTGCAGCCGGCCAGCAGGCCGAGCGTTGCAAGCAGACATGAAGCGTTGAGCAGATTTCGTGACAGCATGAATTTCTCCCTGGATGTAGAAAAGCTGCTGCGAGTCTAGTCACGGAAAATAACAGGCGGATGACAGATTTTCTACAGTCCAATTGTCGCTGTCGACTTTGGCGGATTTCCCGATTACAAATGCGCTTCCTGATAGCCAAGGATTTCTTCGAGGTGGTGCAGCACCTCGTCGCTGATCTCATTTTCGCGCCAGAGGCGAATCAGTTCCTGGCGTTCGGCGCGACGCCGCCGCCGCGCAGCATGTTGCTAGGCGCGACGCAGCCATTCAGCCACGGATTTGCAGCATTCCCGTCGCAGTTCGCAGCTCTGACGACAAAAGTACGACAGGTCCGTCCTGAAACAGATTTTTTTCTCTGCGGGCGGCCTGTCGGGTAATGCGCGTGCGGCGATGTGATGCTCCGGGGCAATCGAATTCGCATGGGATTGGACGGTATCCATGTGGTCATCTCCTTAGCAAGATTGTTTCGGTTATCAGATCGGACAGTTGTATCCGACTGGCTGCAGAACTTGGGATCGTTGAGGGCCGCAATGTCGAGCGGCCCTTTCTGGCCGCACGCTCCAGATAGTGACGCGCACCACCTCGCACAGCAACTTGCACTGCTTGCCCTTTGTCCCTTTGCACCCGCGATGGGACAGGAGATGGGCTACTTGCGGGTTGCGTCGAAATAAGCTTATTCGGTGGCATGGTGCGACTCGCAATGATGCGCATGGGCATGCAGTTCGACCTGCTGCTCTTCGGTACGCGCACAACGGCTGATCAGTGCCTGAACGTCGAGAATCAGCGCCACTTCGCCGCTGCCCAGAATGGTCGAGCCGCCGATGCCCTGAATGTTGCGGAACAGCGTCCCCAGCGGCTTGATCACGGTCTGGAACTCGCCCAGCAACTGGTCGACGACGATACCGGCCTTCTGCCCTGCGTACTGCACGACCACCACGTTTTCGCGCGACGGTTGCTCGCCGGGTGTCTCGAACAGATCCCGCAGGCGCACATAGGGCAGCACTTCGCCACGCAGGTTGATGTAATCGCGATCGCTGGCGGCGTTGCTCAGTTCAAGGCACTCGACGACCGTATCGAGCGGAATCACGTAGGACGACTCGCCCACCCCGGTGAGGAAGCCATCGATGATGGCCAGCGTGAGCGGCAGGCGGATGGCGAAGCGGGTGCCCTTGCCCGGCTCGCTGCCGACGCCGATGTCGCCGCGCAGCGCGGCGATCTCCTTTTTCACCTCGTGCAGATCGATGCTGCCGTTGCTGCAGCCCGGTTCGAAAATCAGCTTGAGGAAATCGTCGTCCGCGTGTGTCTGATCGGCTGGCAGCAGCCCTTTTCCAATCGCCATGTCCCGCAGGGCCTCGCGATCGATACCGGCACCGTCATCGACCACTTCGATGACGATGCTGGCCGAATCGTGGCAGGCCTTCAGTTCGATCTGCCCGGCGGCGGGCTTGCCGCGCGCCAGGCGTTGCTCGGCCGGCTCGATGCCCTGTGCCAGTGCGTAGCGCATCAGCAGCAGCAGGGGCTCGCCGATTTTTTCCGCGACGGACTTGTCCAGTTCGGTATCCGCCCCGGAAAACTGCGTTTCCATGTCCCGGCCTTGTGCCTGTGCCGCGCTGCGTAACGCGGCCTGCACCCGGTCAAAAGTGACGCCGATCTTCTGCATGCGCATCTGCAAGGCCGCATCGCGGATGCTTTCCACCAGTTGGGAAACGACCGAATTGGCTTCGGCCAATACGGTCTGACCACTGCGGTGGGCCAGCAGACTGGCAGACGCACTGGCAATGACCAGCTCGCCGACCAGATCGATCAGGTGATTGAGTCGGTCGGCAGACCCCTCGTCCCCATCCGGGCGGTTATCCGTCGTTGCACTGCTGGTCGTCCCGCCGGTTTCTGTTTGTTTCGCAAGCGCTTCCATGATTGCCCCTCGCAGACAGTTGGTGAAGAAGCATCAGGCCACGACGGCCTCTGGACTGCTGTCGCCGACATTGGCGAGCATGGCCATTTCATCGACGGAGAGTGCAAAAAAACGGGGACATGCGAAAAAACGGGACAGACCATGATTAAGGCTAAAGCTGCTTTGTTACAAAAAGTCGACGTGACCGGAAGGAATCCCTCTTTAGGGACTGGCGGGACGGCGATGCCGCTATGCCGGCGCATAGGCACAGGCGGGCGCGGACTGGAGTGCGATTGGCCGTGCGGCGATCGGCGCGGAAAAGTCCTCCATCTCCAGTTCCACGATGCCCAAACCGAGCGCACTGGCCTGTAGCATGTACGCAGCAGCGCGCGTGGGGAAGGGGCCCAAATAGCGTACCGCCGCGTGAAAGCGCGCCAGCGAGGCACCTTCCGGCCACAGCGCGAGGTAATAGCCGGCCGCTAGCGGCTGCCCGTCCTCGGTTTCGTAGCGACAGGCCTGCTGGCGTGCATTGACGAGAAAGTCCTGCGACGCGACACGGATCACCTCGCACCATCTCATCTTCGCCGGACTTTGTCGCCCCCGGCTGGTGGTCTGTTCGTTCTGCACGTGAGTCTCCTCTCTTGCTTTTTTTGATGAGCCGGGTTTGTCGTAATGTCAGTGGATGTTGAATATCCGGTGAAAGTTCGCCGTCTCCAGGACTTTCATCACTTCGGGCTGGCAGCGGATGATGGTGAGGGAGCGCTTCGCGGTATCTGCGCGCTGGCGCAGCAACAGCAGGCCGCCGAGTGCCGCGCTATCGATGTAATGCACATTGGCGAAGTCGATTTCGATCTCTCTAATATCGGCACTGTCGAAGGCGCCGCTGTAGGCTTGGCGAAAATGGGGCAACGCCAGTGCGTCGAAGTTGTTCGGCAAACCGATTCTGGCCTTGCCATCGTTGTGTTGAACGGGAATTTGCATGTCATTCTCCTTTTTCCTGTAGCGCTCGCCGTTCCGCCAGCGCCGACTTTCAGTTGAAGTACTGCGGTGCGGTCGCTGTGCTGCGTGCGCGTACGCAGCGCTCTTCCCCGTCGCCGCAGCCGTCGTCGTGGAACGGGCAATGGTCGGTTGGCCAGTCGTGCAGGTGGTTGAGGAAATCCTCCTCCGCCATCGGCTTGCCGAACTTGTAGCCTTGCAGGGTGCGGTAGCCTATGGTCTCGATGTGCCGGCATTCGCCGCAGGTCTCGACGCCTTCGACGACCATGTCCTTGTCCAGCCCGTCGGCCAGGTGCCAGACGGATTGGGCGATGGAGCTATTAGCGCGGTTGGTATCAATGCCACGCACGAAGCTCTGGTCGAGCTTGAAGGTATCGATCGGCAGATGCGCGAGCGAACTCAGGTTCGAATAGCCGGTGCCGAAATCGTCGAGCGCCAGCGAAACGCCGAGATCGCCGACCTGCTTCAAGGTTCGCGCCGCGCCTTTCGCATCCTGAATAAACAGCGACTCGGTCACTTCGAGTTGGAGCCTGGATGGCGCGATGGCGCTTGCCTGCAGGGCGCTGCCGACCTCGGCATACAGATCGGAACGCGCCAGTTGCAAGGGCGAAACGTTCACCGCGACATGAAATTCCGTCGGCAGATGCCCCTGCCAGCGCGCCAGCGCGGCGCAGGCCTCGTTCAGCACCCAGTTGCCGATCTTGGCAATCAGGTCGCTGCGCTCCGCCACCGGGATGAACTCGCCGGGCGGTACCAGCCCGCGTTGCGGATCGCGCCAGCGCACCAGCGCCTCCGCGCCCTCAATGCGCCAGCTGTCGAGATTGATCTTCGGCTGGTAGTACAGCACCAGCTCCCCGTTGCGGATCGCGGCATCGAGGCGCGCTTCCACCTCCAGTTGCTTTTCCATCGCCAGATGCATTTCGGGCGAATAGAAACGATAGATGTTGCCGCCGGCCTGCTTGGCCAGCATCATCGCCCGATCTGCCTCGATGACGAGTTCGTCGAGCTGGCTCGCGTCATCCGGGTAGGTACTGATGCCGATACTGATGCCCACCTTGAAATCGTGACCAGCCACGGCAATCGGGTCTTCCATGGCGGTCAGCAGCTTGCCCGCGACAATCCCCGCATCGCGCTGCCGTTCGATCTCGGGTAGCAGGCAGACGAACTCGTCGCCGATCCAGCGCGACAGCGTATCGCCGTCGCGCAATACGCTGCCCAGCCGGCCAGCGACCTCGATGAGCACCAGATCGCCGATATCGTGCCCCAGGCTGTCGTTGATCGACTTGAAACGGTCGAGGTCGATGAACAGTACGCCGACGCAGTGCCCAAGGCGCTCGGCATGCCGCAGCGCCTGTTCGCCACGGTCATTCAGTAGCGTCCGATTGGCCAGATCGGTCAGCGGATCGTGCAGGGCCTTGTGCTGGATGCGCTCACGCGCCTGATCGATAGCGAGGGCATCCAGGAAGGTCAGCATGTAATGCGTGACGATACCCGCACCGTCGCGTAGCGCGCAGATTTCGGTGTATTCCTGTTGGAGCGAACCGTCCTTGTGTCGCAACCAGAGATCGCCGCTCCAGCGGCCCTCGGTGTTCAGCGCATGCCACATGCGCTGATAAAAAACCGGCGGCTCACGTTCTGTGCTCAACATGCGCGATGTCAGGCCGAAAACATCTGCCGCCGCATATCCGGTCAGCGCGGTGAAGGACGGGTTGATGTACAGGATGCGCTGCTCCGCGTCCGTCAGCATGAGCCCGCGCGGACAGCCTTCGACGATGTGCAGGGCAGCATCGATCGCGGCTACATGCGGTTGCTCCATGGCGGCGGGCAGTTCGGCCTCGGCCTCGGCCTTGCCGCTGAGCGGTGCGCGAATCACGACGATGCTGATGTCGTCGTGCGCGGTATGCCCATGCGTGCCGATGCGTTCGATCAAGCGCTCGGCGAGCTTATCGGCTTGCCCCGCCAGCGCCGCGCGCACGCCCGCTTCGCCGAGGGCGGCACCGGCCGGCGCGCCCAGTTCGATCAGTCCATCGGAATAGAGCAACAGGCTGGCCTCCTCGCCGAGTGCCAGACGGTAGCGCTGCTCGACGACCGGCTGCATCGGCTCGACGCCGAAGGGCAGGAACTGCGAGGAAAATGTCTTGATCTGGCGGCCGTCGCCTGCCAGCAGCAGGGCCTCGGGCATGCCGGCATTGATGACCTCGATATCGCGCTGGGTAACGCGGACCAGCAGACCGCAGACGTAATAGTTGGCAAGATGCTGGCGCAGCAGCGCCGCATGGATGCGTGCATAAATCTCGGGAAGCGACTGCCCCAGTTGCACCGCCTCGCGAAACAGCAGCGGCGCTTGCAGGGAGAAGATCGCCGAAGGCAGGCCGTGCCCCGCCGTATCGGCCAGCAGGCAGTACCAGCCCTTGCGCGGATGCTCGGCGGAGCAGAAAAAGTCTGCGCTGATCTGGCTGGCCGGCATCGACCAGTGCTGCACCTGACCGTCGCGCAGGTTGTTGTTGTTGTCACGGATGCTGCGTACCAGCTCCACCGATTCCTCGTATTCGCGCCGACTGGTGGCGATTTCCGAAAGGGCATAGACCTTGGCGATGGCCGCTGCATTTTGTTCATTACGTGCGTTGCAGACTATTTCTGCGAGCATGATTCGTTCCCTTGTGAAATGCGCTCCGTATTCGGTACGCCCAGCATTGGCATCGCCTACTGTAGGGAGAAAAGATAGTCAGGCAAACGGGTGGCGTGAATACTCTTGCCACCATATTTTGCGTAGTGTCATTCCATTAGTTTTGCCGTCCCGCTCGCTGCGGCGACGGCGGTGTGCGCCGGACTCAGGGGGCGATCAGCCCGCTGCGTATGGCGTAGCGGGTAAGTCCGGCCGCGTTATGCACATTCAGCTTGCGCATGAGGTTGCGGCGATGCACGTCGACGGTATTCGGCGAGATGTGCAGCTGCGCGGCAATATCGGGCGCCGTCTTGCCCTCGGCCAGCAGTGCCGCGATCTGGCGTTCGCGGGATGTCAGTAGGGTACTTTCCGTCGACGTCGCGGCGGATTTGCGCAACCTGCCGGCCAGCATGCCCGCCGTCTGCGGGCAAAGATAGTTACCGCCCGCCAACAAACTCCGGATGCCGCGGATGAGTTCGGTACTGGCCCCCGACTTGCAGACGTAACCACTGGCGCCAACTTCCAGCATCTGCTGGATGATGGCCGGCTCGTTGTAGGTGGATAAGGCCAGTACCTTGATCACCGGATGGCGGGCAAGCAGTTGCCGAGTCGTTTCGATACCCGACATGCCGGGCATCGAGACATCCATGATGACGATTTTGGGCTGCCACTCGTCGGCCAGACACAATGCCGCCTCGCCGTTTCCTGCTTCGGCGACGGCGATTTCGCCGTCTTTCTCCAGCACGATGCGCAAGGCCTCGCGAATCATGGCGTGATCATCGACCAGAAGAATGCGAATCATGACGGCACACACCCCTCGGCTAAGGCATCGCAAGGCAGTCTCAGGGTTGCCGTCGTTCCTTTGCCGATTTCGCTGTCGATTTGCAGCTTGCCGCCAAGCGTCTGAATGCGCTCGTTGATCGAACGCAAGCCGCAGGACAGGCGGCCGGGCGCGCTGTACAGCACCGGAACCGGATCGAAACCGCAACCCGCGTCGCGCACGACAACTTCCATCCATTTGTCGCGACAGCGCACGGATACTTCGACCGAACCGATCCTGGCATGCTTCGCCACATTGATGAGCAGCTCCCTCAGCGCACGAAACAGGAAGGCTTGCGCCTCTTCGCGCAAGGGTGCATTGCGTATTCCGATGCTGTGAGCAACCTCGATGACGTAAAGCCGCCGGACATCCTCAAACAGCCACTCGAGCGCCGGGAGAAAGTCAAGCACGTCGAGCAACGGCGGACTCCACTCCTGCGTGATCCGTCGCACCGACTCGTGCGCATCTTCGATCAACCTGACGATGCCCGCGACACGTCCCTGCAGCGCCTCCGATTTGATCTCCAGCGCGCCGAGCCGAATCTTCGCGGCGGCCAGCAACTGTCCCAGGTCGTCGTGCAATTCCTGCGCCAGCAGCCGGCGCTCGCGTTCTTCCGTCATCGTCAGCTGGGCGGAAATGGTGCGGAGCTGATCGGTGCGTTTCCGCAGTTCCTCCTCCGCCCGCTTCTGTTCGGTAATGTCCGTATAAACACCAACCAGTGCGCTTATCTGGTCAGTGCTGTCCCTGCTGGCGTACGCACGAAGGAAGATGGTCAGAATCCTCCTGTCCCTGGCATATATCTGCACTTCGCCGCTCCATTGCCCGCCCGCCATGACCGTTTTGAAAACCTCATACCCGACGGCGGGGGCAACATAAAGCGTTTCCGGCGGATATTCACCGATCGTCCCGAAGAGTTCGTTAAACACCTTGTTCTGATAGTAGTGCTTCCCTTCCGGTGTGGACATCCCGATTGCCACCGGCGAGTTCTCCACCGACTCCATGAAGATGTGCAGCCTGTCTTTCGCCAGCCTGCGCTCGGTGATATCCATGACCGTCCCGACGGAACGCAATGGGTTACCCGCGTCGTCGTAGTGGGTCACGCCCCGTTCATGGACGTACTTGAACGAACCATCCTTGAGCAGCACCCGGTGTTCGATGTCGTAGGGAATGCGCTGTTGGACGGATGTGCGGTAGGCGGTGGCGACACGATCCCTGTCCTGCGGATGCACATGAGCGAGAAACATTTCAAAGCTGGTGCCGGATTTCCGTGGCTCCAGGCCGAAGATGCGATACACCTCGTCCGACCAGTACAGCGTGTCGTTGCGGAAATCTCGACGCCAATGCCCCAGATGCGCTATCGCCTGCGCTTCCCGATGTTGCCGTTGGCTTTCCAGCAGCCGGGCCTGATTCTCGCGCAGTTCATCCACTTCACGCAGGAGGGACTGCACATCCAGAGCTTGGCTTGTCATGTCAGGCACTATGGTACTCGCCGCCGGCAGCGATGATGTCGCGCGGCTTCACAGAACATGACCCGTCTTCCGAGCGACTTTAAGGAATTGCCAAGCATGACTTCGACCCTGTTTTTCTTATGGGAGAAGTATGCCCCGGTTCATCGGTTTTTACCATTCGCCAAAAGTTATAGTGTCGCGACTGAAAAGTCGGCACTGGCAGGACGGCACGCCGCTTACAAGTGCGCTTCCTGATAGTCGAGGATCTCTTCGAGGTGGTGCAGGACTTCGTCGCTGATCTCGTTCTCGCGCCAGAGGCGGATCAGTTCCTGGCGTTCGGCCTTGATGGCGGCGTGGCGCAGGCGGCTTTCGAGGGCGGTGCGTGGGGTGGTTTCGATGCCGTCGGGCGCGGCCAGCACGATGCGCTCCATCATCTCGGTGCGCAGGCGTTCGGCCCATTCGGGCGGGGCGTTTTCGGCGGCCATGATGTCGTCGATGGCAGCGAGCGCAGCCGAACTCATGGCGGCGCGCACGCGCTGCTGCTCCCGGTGGATGTCCCAGTCGGAACCGACCCTGAGCTTGCGGATCAGGGCGGGCAGGCTGAGACCCTGGCCGACCAGCGTGAGGGCGACGACGAAGAAGGTCAGGAAGATCACCAGGTCGCGGTAGGGGAAGGGCTGGCCGTTGGGCAGCAGGGGGGGCAGGGCGAGGGCGGCGGCAATCGAGACGATGCCGCGCATGCCGCACCAGCCGATGATGCCGAGTTCGCGTTTTCTGAGCTGGGCATCGCTTTCGCGCAGGCTGCCGGCAATCCAGCGCGGCAGCCAGGCGGCCGGATAGACCCAGAGGAAGCGCACGGCGATGGCCACGGCACTGACGACCAGACCGAGGAAGACGAGGTGGCCGAGCGTGTACATGTTCAGTTTTTCGACGACGTTCGACATCTCGATGCCGATCAGGATGAACACCAGACTGTTGAGGATGAAGACCAGGATGCTCCAGGCCGAGCGGGCAAGGATGCGCATTTCCGACGAGACGATCTCGGGCGAGTAGCGACCGCGCAGCAGGCCGGCGGCGACGACGGCGAGGACGCCGGAGACATGGATCGATTCGGCGACGATGTAGGCGACGTAGGGAATCGTCAGCGAGGTGAGGACTTCGATGAAGGGGTCGCCGAGCTTCTTGTGGATGGCGATGAAGAGGTAGGCCAGCACGATGCCGATGACGATGCCGCCGGCGGCTACAGCGGCAAATTGCAGACTGGCGTTGGTCAGCGAGAAGGCACCCGTCAGCACGGCGACCACGGCGAACTTGTAGATGACGAGGCCGGAGGCATCGTTGACCAGGCTTTCGCCTTCGAGGATGGTGACGATGCGGCGCGGGATGTTCATGCGCGAGAGGATGGCCGTGGCGGCGACGGCATCCGGCGGCGAAACGATGGCGCCGAGGACGAAGGCGACCGCCCACGGAACCTCTGGCACCAGCAGTTTGAGGGCGGCACCGACGGCCAGCGTGGTGACGATGACCAGGCCGATGGCGAGCAGGCCGATCGGCCGGATGTTCGACTTGAAGTCATGCCACGAGGTGAGCAGGGCGGCCTGATAAAGAATCGGCGGCAGCACCAGTACGAGGATCAGTTGCGGATCGAAGGGGAAAGCCGGCAGGCGCGGAATCAACCCGAGGGCGAGGCCACCGATGACCAGTGCGATCGGGTAGGGAAAGTGGAAGTGGCGCGCCACCCAGCCGAGGGCGACGGCGGCGAGCATCAGCAGGAGAATCAGTTCGAGGAGCAGCATGGTCTAAGCGCGCGTGCTGGGATGCAGGCTGCGTTCAGTCACGCGGCGGCGCCAACCAGTGCAGGACATGCGCATACAATGCATCCGGATCCACGGGTTTGCCGATGAAGCCGTTCATGCCCGCATCGAGACAATTTGCCTTGTCTTCCGCGAATGCATTGGCCGTCATGGCAAGGATGGGCACGCTGGCGCCATTGGGCAGGCGGCGTATCTGGCGCGTGGCTTCCAGGCCATCCATGCGGGGCATCTGCACATCCATCAGGATCAGATCGAAGTCATGCTGGCGTGCCAGATCGAGGGCGTCCTGTCCATCTTCCGCGATCGTGACGGTCGGCCAGATGTCGTTCAGCAACTCCAGCGTTACCTCGCGGTTGATCGGTTCATCCTCGACCAGCAGTATCCGTTTGCCGCTGTAATCGCGGATCAGGGTGGCCTCGGCGGATTCGGCCGGCACGCGGGCGCAGCCCAGTCCGGTGTCGTTTCCCTTTTTGAGGCGGGCGGTGAACCAGAAGGTGCTGCCGACTCCGGGGATACTGTTTACCCCGGCATCGCCCCCCATGATTTTGGAGAGATTCTTGGTGATGGACAGCCCCAGCCCCGAGCCGCCATATTTCCGCGTCGTGGAGCTGTCGGCCTGTTCGAAGGAGTTGAAGAGTTTGCCCACCTTGTCCGCATCAATGCCGATTCCGGAGTCTTGCACTTCAAAACGGATCATCATGCTGTCGGCGTTTTCCTCGACCGGAGCCACGCGCAGGGTGATGGTTCCCTGCTCGGTAAACTTGACGGCATTGGTCGCATAGTTGAGGAGTGCCTGTTGCAATCGGACCGGATCGCCAAAAAGATGGGGTAGCGGCGCGGCATCGACGATCAACTGGATATTTTTGGCGTGGGCGCGTTCGCTCACCATGGAAATGACGTTGGCGACCAGGCTGCCGGCCACGACATCCGTTTCCTCGAGAACCAGCTTGCCGGCTTCGATCTTGGACAGGTCCAGGATGTCGTTGATGATGCCGAGCAGGTGTTGGGCAGCGTTGCCAATCTTGTCGAGACGGTCTTCCTGGCGGGCAGTGACGCCTTCGCGCCGCAGCAAATGGGCCATGCCCAGGATGCCATTCATCGGGGTGCGGATTTCATGGCTCATGTTGGCCAGGAAGGCGCTCTTGGCCACATTGGCCGCTTCGGCAGCCTGCTTGGCCAGGTTGAGTTCGGCCGTCCGTGCCTTGACGACCTTTTCGAGGTGATCGCGATTCTGTGTCAGTTCGGACTGGATATTGCGATGCTCGGTGATGTCATGGCCGATACCCAGCACGCCGATCAGGCTGCCATCCGACGCGACCATCGGCACCTTGGTGGTTTCCAGCAGTGCCCGGCGGCCATCGTTGGCAAAGGTGATCCATTCCTCATTGACGCTCGGCCTGCCGGCGGACATTGCGTCCCAATCCTTTTTTCGGAAGAAGTCGGCCTGTTGCTTGTCGACAAAATCGTAATCGGTCTTGCCGATGATCGCCGCTTCGGTGGCGCCGAAGAAGCGTTCGAAGGCGGGGTTGCAGGCGAGATAGATACCCTCGGCGCTTTTCAGCCAGATGAGATCGGGGATGGCGGCCACCAGCGTGCGCAGATGGGTGCGCTCGCGCTCCAGCGCGCGGGCGACCTGCCGGATCGGATTGCCAAAATGGGCGCTGATGCGCAAGGTGGCGTAGATGCCGGCCAGCAGTAGCGCCGCGACTACGACTGCGATAAACAGCAGCCCTTTATTGAGGGCATTATTGCGATTGATTTCGGAAATGCCGACCTGGATGACGCCCATCACGGCGTTGTCGTAGCCGCCCTGATAGGTGATGCTGACCTCCCGTACCGGCTTTTCGGCCGCCTGATATTCGCGTACCTGCAACGAGGATTTTTCGTCCAGCAGCGTATGCACGATCGCCAGCGCGGCGGGATCGACTGTCTGGTCATTCTGTTCTGGATCGCTGTGCGCATAAACCTGCCCCTGCCTGTCGATGAGGCGCAGATAGAGAATGTCGGGATGGGCTGCCTTGATTTCCTCGAGCAAGAGGCGCGCTTGATATTTGCCGGAAAAACTGACCCGGCTGACCGCATTGGCCAACACCCGTGTCGTCAGGGTGGACAGCCGGTCCTGCTCGTTTTCCATCACGCCGCGAAAATACAATCCGCCGGCCAGCAGCACGGTAACCATCAGCAGGAAGATCAGGCCACCGAAGACCAGCGCCAGGCGTCGGTCGACGTCGACCAGGTTGGGCAGCGTGTAGCTTGCTTCGTTTGTCTGGGACTTCATTATTTGCTTGTGACCGGGTCACCTTGCCAGAGGGGTTGCTTTGCCGACCAGGGTTTTTTGAATGGCGTCGGAATCGGCCCGAGCCAGCCTGGATAGCGGTCAAGCGTTTCCGCAGTGATCGGAAATACGGGCACCAGAATCTGCTTCGCCAGCGGTTGCTTTCTGGCAGCGGCATAGCCTGCCTTCATCGCCGCCGCGCCCAGCGGGCCGCAGAATTGTGCCGAATCGATGCGGGTCAGGCGACGGGCACGGATGTTCTCGACCGACTTGGGGTCGCCGTCGATGCTGGCGACGGCAATCTCGTCGCGCCCGGCCTTGGCCAGGACGTCCACCACGGCCAGTCCACCACCGTCATTGACGGTGAAGATGGCATCGATGCTGTTGCGTTCGGGGAAGTCGCGCAGGATCGCCTCACCCGCCTTGCGGCCGGAAACCGGCTCGACGGCCTCGTAGGTCTTGAGAATCTTGAAGGCCTTGCCATGATCGCGCAGGGCATCGAGAAAGCCATTGAGCCGTTCGACGGTGGATGAGACCAGCGGATATTCCACCAGGATCAGTTTCAAAGGCGTCGGACCGGGAAATATTGCCGCCAGATATTCGCCGTCAAGATAGCCGGCCTGGCGGTTGTCAGAGGTGACAAAAGCCGCCAACTGGCCGCCGCTGATATATTGATCGTAGGCTACTACGGGGATGCCGGCGGCATTGGCCGCCTTGAGCGGCGCGGCCAGTGCGGCGTTATCGGTCGGCTGCACGATGATGACATCGGGTTTGCTCGCCACCATTGCCTGCATCTGAGCGATCTGGCGTTCGATACCGGCGGCGCCATCGCCGGCCACCTCGGGGAGCAATTTGACGCCACGCTCGCCACGGCTTGCCGCCGCCGCATTGATGCTGTCGGCCTCCGCCTCCAGTCCCTTGCGCATCGCAACCTGGCCGGGAATGTTCATCGACCAGTAGAGCACGCCGACGCGGAACGGCTGGGCCGCCGCTTTGGCCTCGATCGCAACGACCTGACATAACAGCGCGAGACAAATGGCAAAAAAGCGCGATTGCATTGAAATCTCCTGGGGGCCGGCGCACCGTGGTCGTGGCGCTTGAAAAAGTCGGCGCTGGCAGGACGGCGGTAGCGTGTGTTGGGTCATCGTCATGGGTACAAATGATACGCCCGGCTTTGCGTTCGCCAGCGTTCCTCGTCCGTACTCGCCGATTTGTCCAGATCGCCGGGTGTCGCGGCAGAATCGTCTACCCACTCGCGCAGCAGCGGGCTGCCATTGATCAGGTCGATGGCGAGGCGGTCGTGTTCGTATTCGTAGGGGAAGTCGCGCCACAGCGGGTAATCGGGCTGCAGGCGTTTGATCGCCTTGAAGGCCAGCGCCATCAGGCGCCAGGGCTGGAAGGCGGCGTGGTCGTAGTACGCCGGGGCGTCGACATGAATCTGCAGGCCCTGGCATAGCTGGCCGACATGCTTGTGGAAGGTCGGCTCGAACCAGACCGGGCGCAGCTTGCAGCCTTGCAACCACTGCGGCGCCAACTGCTGCATTTCCTTGAGGAGTGCGGCGGCGTCGATATCGGGCGCGCCGAACAGTTCGAGCGGCCGGGTGGTGCCGCGCCCTTCGGAGAGCGTGGTGCCTTCGAGCATCACGGTGCCGGCGTAGCAGCGCGCCATCGAGAGGTTGGGAGCGTTGGGGCTGGGATTGATCCAACTGCGTTCCAGCAGCGGCCAGCCGTAGCCGGGCGCGGCATCGGGCTGCCAGCCGGTCATCGGGATGATCTGGCAGTCGACATCGAGCTTGAGCGTGGCGATGAACCAGCGCGCCAGTTCGCCCATGGTCAGGCCGTGGCGCATCGGCAGCGGGCCGGCGCCGACAAAACTTTCCCAGCCTTCACGCAGGGTCAGGCCTTCAATCGGGCGTCCGGCCGGGTTGGGGCGGTCAAGAATCCAGACGGTTTTGCCATGCTGCGCGGCGGCTTCGAGCAGGTAGCGCAGCGTGGTGACGAAGGTGTAGATGCGGCAGCCGAGATCCTGCAGATCGATGAGCAATACATCGAACGTGTCCATCATCGCAGCGGTAGGGCGGCGCACTTCGCCATACAGGCTGAAGACGGGAATGCCGAGGGCCGGGTCGATAAAGTCGGGCGACTCCATCATGTTGTCCTGCTTGTCGCCGCGCAGTCCGTGCTGCGGGCCGAAGGCCGCAGTTAGCCCGATATCCGGTTGCGCTGCGAGGGCGTCGAGGCTGTGGGTCAGGTCGCGGGTGGTCGAGGCCGGATGGGCGAGCAGGGCGATGCGCTTGCCGGCCAGGGGGTGGCGCAAAGCGGCCTCTTCAATGAGTCGGTCGATCCCGAACTGACAAGTGGGTTGGGGCATGGGAATGTCGGTGCGATGGTTTCTTGTGGCGGCTTGGCGTTAGGCAATGGCTGCCGCCGACTTTTTACACCGGGAATCAGGTTTCAGCCAAGGGCTCAGTGGGGAGTGTGAAAAAGAAAGTGCTTCCCTCGCCGAATGTCGATTCGGCCCAGATGCGGCCGCCATGGCTGTTGATGATTTGACGGCAGATGGATAGTCCCAGGCCCGTGCCTTGCGGCTTGTCGGTGAGCGTGTCGCCGATTTGCTTGAATTTGTCGAAGACTTTTTCCATGTCCGCAGTGGGAATGCCGATGCCGTTGTCGCGCACGCTGAAGCAGACAACCCCCTCCGTGTGGGTTGCCTCAAGCGTGATTTCTCCCTGTGTGCTGAACTTGATCGCATTCGAGATCAGATTGATTAAGACCTGATGGATGCGCGTGCTGTCGCAACGGACCAACGGTAAATCCCCGGCGCCTTGCCAGACGAGCCGCAGGTTCTTTTGTTCCGCCAGCGGGGCGGTCACGCTCATCGCCAATTCGATGATGTGACGGGGAGCGTGGGCGGCAAATTGCCATTCGATGCTGCCTGCTTCGAGCTTGGCGCTGTCGAGCACGTCATTGATGAGCAGCGTCAGACGCTGGCTTTCCTTGACGACGATGTCGATGTTGCTGCTGACCTGGGTAATGGCGCGGGTGGTCTTTTCGTTTGGAATCACATTCGGGAAGATGGTTTCGTCGAGCTTTTTCTTCATCAGCTTGGCAAACCCGACAATGGAGGTCATCGGGGTTCGCAGCTCGTGCGAAACCGTCGATAGAAAGTCCGACTTCATCTGGTCGAGCACCTTGAGTTCGGCATTGGCCGCTTCCAGGTCGGCGGTGCGCTCGCTGACCTTGGCATCGAGATTCTGGATGTGATCGTGCAACTGGGCGACCATGCCGTCAAAAGCTTTTGCCACCACGCCGATTTCATCTTCGCGCACGATGTGGCTGCGCGTACCGTAATCGCCGGCAGATACACTACGAGCCACTTCGCTGAGACGGTGCAGGGGATCGACCATGCGTTTGATGAACAGATAGACCAGGCCGAGCACCAGGAGCAAGGTGGCGGCAAAAATCATCAGCATGCGGTTGCTCAGGGTCGTGGCGCTGGCGTTCAATTCCTCCAGATACACGGAGGAACAGATGTACCAGTCGAGATCGGGCAGATAGCGCACCCAGGAAATCTTGGCATGGGTGTAGTTGCGCGGATCGTCCGGTCTGTCCCAAAAATAGTGCAAGCCCTCTGCCTTGTCGGCAACCTGCTTGAGTTGGTCGGTAATGGGGCGTCCCGACACGGGATCGATGATTTCGGACAACGGCTTGCCCTCGATCGTCGGATTCGGGTGAATCAGTACTTTGTTGGAGTCGAAAATGTAGAGATAACCGGTTTTCGCCAGTCGCGTTTCGAGAATCTGTTCGCGGAGACTTTCGATGGCCATGGTTCGCTTGTTTTCGAGTACCGCGTCGATGTCGTCGACATAGACGCCAGTGACGAGGAGCAGGTCGAAAAAAGGGACATTGCGATAGAAGGTGATTTTTTCGATCGGCTGATTTTCGCCCAGGCGGCGCCACCAGTAAGCATGGTAGCCCTCGCCTTGCAGCAAGGCGCCTTGAACCATCGGCGGAATGATCGGGCTGCCGCGAATATCCAGGCGCTGCGAGAAGTCGGCGCCGTCGAGTTTGGGATCGGGGTGGGCAATCAACACGGAGCGGTAGTCGATGGCCGAGACATAGTCGTCGCGGCCGTATTTGATTTTCCGGACTTCGTCGAGCAACAATTGCCGAGCCGCAGTTTTGGCGAGCTGACCGTCGCGCACCTTCTGCTCAAGCATGGCGGCGCGCGAGACCACGACTTCGATGATGCTGCGCAGCTCCTGCTTGCGGGCCACCAGTAATATGTGAGCAACGTTGTCCTGGTTGCGCTGGATTTCCTCTGCCAACTCGAAAACATGGTCGAGTACTGTCCGGGCATTCCGCTTTTCGATGGATTCGACGGTGCGCTGAATAAATGGCACCGAGAGCAGGTACATCGCGACGAACAATATCGAGAGTACCAGCGCTGCAGTGGAAAACGCCCTGACAAAAAGACCGGATCGGTATCTGGCCAACATCATTCGCCCGCCTCCGGGAGAAGGTGACGGCGGGCGTAATCCAGATGAATTTCGTACTCGACAAACAAGTCGAAGAGTTCGGCGTCAATGTGGCCGTCCTTCTTCATGTTCTGCATGACGCCCAGTGCCCAGTCGAGTGTGCTCGACTTGCGGTAGGGGCGATCTGGCGCGGTGAGCGCTTCGAAGATGTCGGCGATGGCCACAATGCGCGCGGGAATCGAAAGCTGCGATTTATCGAGATGTCGCGGATAACCGGAGCCATCGAGCCGCTCGTGGTGACAGGCGGCGTATTCGGTGACATTGCGGAGTGTTTGCGGAAAGGGAATCTGCGACAGCATGTTCAGGGTATGCACGGCATGATCCTCGATGATCTTGCGTTCATTTGCGTTCAAGGTACCACGCGGCGTCAGCAGGTTGAACACTTCATCCTCAGTGAGCAAGGGCTTTAGCGCCCCGTGACGGTCGCGCCAACTGTGTGCGGCGAGACCTCGTATGCGTTCTGCGTTTGCCGCGTCGATGAACACGCTGCCGCAATTGCACTTTTCAATAAAATCCTGGTCTTCGTCAATACGTTGAAGCTGTTGCTGCAACTGCTCTTCAGCTGCTGTTGGCAACAGCCCCGTTGCTTGTGCTTGCAGGCATTCGTGGCGCGCTTCGTGGCGCAGGTTATCGAAACGTAGCGCGATCAGTTCGATACGGTCGACGATGGCATCGAGGCGACTGGCCTTGTCGATAATCCATTCGGGCGTGACCACCTTGCCGCAATCGTGCAGCATGGCGGCGATTTCGAGGGCGTTGCGATCATCCTCGCTGAGCGAAAAGTCGGCAAATGGTCCGTCCTGGATTTCGTGGGCGGCATCGGCGAGCTTCAGCGCAATTTCGGGAACGCGCCGGCAATGACCGGCGGTAAACGGCGATTTGGCGTCGATGGCGGTGGCGATCACGCGCACGAACGCTTGGAACATGCGCTGCTCGGCTTCGTACAGGCGGGCGTTATGAATGGCCGTGGCGGCGACGCTGGAGAGGGTCTGCGCCCGCTTCATGTCGTTGGCGGTAAAGGCTTCGGGACGTTTTGCACCGAGAATGAGCAGTCCCAACGGTTGTTCGTGGGCAATTAGCGGCAACCACAGCAAGCTGCGCAAAACGGGCGACGCCGTCAATCCGTCGGATAACTTCGTGATGTCGTCGACAATATCGCCGATAGGGCTGTCGCTCATGCGGCGAAACAGCGCCGATGTTTGTAATGCGGCGAGGGCATCGTTGGCATCCTGGCCAAACGAACTGACCGTTGCCAGCACACCGTTTTCGTCGCGAATCAGCACTGCGCCGAAGTCGGCACCATCTTTCTGTTCGATGAACTCCCTGAGCAAGGCATCCGCGACCGCCGAGGCTTTCAGCGAGCGGTTGAGGTCGGCCACGACGCGTTGCAGCAAGGCCATTTCACGATAGGCATCGAGGGTTTCCTGGCCGACCTGGCGGCGGGCATGTTCTGCTTCAAGCTGGCTTTGCAGGCAGAAAGCGAGCGCTGCGGCGCAGCAGTGAGCGGCTTTCTCCGTTCCCGGTGGCGGTAGCAGCCACAATAGTCCGACAGGTTCATCGTCAAGCTTCAAATCGAAGCGAAGGGTATTCGCCGGCAGGGCGTTGATTGGCGTCCCATTGGCCGGACCGAGGGAAAACAAGGTCTTGCCGCCCAACACCAGCCCCAGACTCGTTTCTGCCGGCAGCAGGGGCTGCCATGAATCGAACAGGCGGCCAAGCCATGCCGGCTTCAGGTATTGGGCGGGGCGGATCATGATGCAGCGGCTTTGATTTTTTCTGCAATGGCAAGGATTTCGTCAGGGTCGAACGGCTTGGTGACGAAGTGGTGCGCACCGACATCAAGACCGCGCGTACGGTCGGACTCCTGTCCCTTGGCGGTTAGCATCACGATGGTGGTTTTTGTCAGTGCAGGGTTCTCGCGCACGGCGGTGCAGACTTCATAGCCGTTCATCAGCGGCATCATGACATCGAGAAATACCAGTTGCGGTTGTTCGCGCTGGATCAGCGCCAGACCTTCCAAGCCGTTTGCGGCAATGTGAATTTCCGGTTCGCCATCGAGGTCTTCGAGTGTTTGCTCCAGCAACGCGCGGATATGTATCTCGTCATCGATAATGGCGATTTTGAAAGGAACGGTCATTGTGGTCTCCAGAAATTGATAATCAGGAAAATTAGGAAGCGCGAGCGGTTGGTGCGACCGCAGGCAAGGTAAAGGCAAACACGCTGCCCCTGCCGGGTTCGGCGCTGGCCCAGACGCGGCCACCCTGGCTCGACTGCAGGAACTTGTCGAAAATCTTCTCGGCGTCGGCATTCACAAAGGCCACCAGCACGACTTCGCCGCGTTCCATCATGAAGGCTGCGGGCGGCGTACATGGCCTTATTCCTGCCGTGATAGCAGAACGCCGCTCGCGGGTACCGGAATGATCGTGACCGTCAGTGCCGGGGTGGCGTGCAATGCGTCGATGTCCACCTTGTCGATCAGGTCGGCCGGAACGGCGAGCAGACCGCGAAAGCCGGACTGGATGCGGGAAGCCAGTTCGTCGACGCGACAAAAGTCCACATCGTGCCATGCGGCGAAGGTGTTCGGTACCGTATCCGTCGACGCCTGGCCGTCGTAAAGTATCAGCAAACGGACCTCTGTCGCGTCGGTCGTACGGGTACTGCCAAGCAGCAGATGGATGCTGTCGACGAGGCGTACTTCGTCGATAGGTTTGCACAAGGCGGCATCGCCGCCGGCGGTTTCCCAATCGGGCATGGCCGAGACCACCATGATCGGGATGCGCTGGAGTTCGGGGTCGGCCCGCAGGCGGGTAATTGCGGTGCGCCCGTCCATCACCGGCATGGCCAGATCCATGGTGATGAGGTCGGGGTGGTGTTTTTGGGCCGCAACCAGGGCCGCCTGACCATTCGGAGCCGTGACAACCTCACATCCCTGCTCCTGGAGAAGTTGGCTCAGATAGTCGCAGATTGCCGGATCGTCATCAACCACCAATACCCGGTGCTTGCCACGGGACGGAATCGTAAAAGTCGGCGCTGGCGGGACGGCGGTATTGTCGGGTGTTGCCGCCACGGTTGCCTGCTCGCCCCCTTCTGCGGTCGGTGGCAAGGTAAAGGTAAACACGCTGCCCTGGCCGAGCACCGAACTCGCCCAGATTTTCCCGCCATGGTGCTCGATAATCTCGCGGGCGATGGCCAGGCCCAGGCCGGTGCCTTTGGGCTTGTCGGTGAGGGTGTCGCCCTGGCCCGACTGCTGGAACTTGTCGAAGATCTTCTCGGCATCCTCGGGCGGAAAGCCGCTGCCGGTGTCGCGAATCTCCATCTGGATCAGGTGCCTGTCGTTGAGGAAGGCCTTGACCTGCACCTCGCCCCGCTCGGTAAACTTGGCGGCGTTGTTGAGCAGATTGACAAGAACCTGCTGCAAACGGTCGGCGTCGCCAAGAACCAGGGGAAGCGGGTTCTGTATTTCGTGACGCAGTGCCACATCGGGTTTGACGTCGAACATGCCCTGCACGGCGTTAATGGCATCGCCGACCAGCTTGTCGATGGACAGCAGGGTATCGCGCCATTCGACGCGGCCCGATTCGATCTTGGCCAGGTCGAGGACATCATTGATCAGTCGGGTGAGACGCTCGGATTCCTTGAGGATGATGCCGAGGTTATCGCCGATGCGGTCGGACTTTTTCCTGAGCTTGGCGTCTTCCCCGGCGAGGGGCGCAAAGGAGCGGGAGAACTCGCGCTCGATCAGGCTGGCGAAGCCGCGAATCGATGTCAGCGGCGTGCGCAATTCGTGCGATACCGACGACAGAAAATCGGATTTGAGCTTGTCCAGTTGCTGCAGGCGCTGGTTGGCTTCTTCGAGTTCCCGGTTGTTGTCGTTCAGATGGGCATGGGCTTGTTGGAGTCGCGCCAGAATGCCTTCGGTTTTCTCGAACTGTTCGACGACCAAGTGAGCCGTAATTTCCGCCGCTTCGCGCGAAACGCGAATTTCCTCGCGCAGCATGAGGTTCTCCGCCACGAGCGCTTCTATTTCGGCAAGGGGCTTTTTAGTCGCGGCCATGGCGACAGACCTCCAGGCTGCGGCAAGCGATCTTATGCAATAAGTCGTCCCCCGCAATTTTGCATGTACCGACAAGAAATACTGCCGGTAGTGGCGGCGTGCAGACATGTGATGCCATGGCGAGCAAGTAGGGTAACCCGGCGCTATGCCCGTAACTGCCGGCTTGTGCGGCGATGGTGGCGCCATTGATCACGGCAATATCCCCGGCTTCAGGCGTCGTTGCCAGCGCATCGACAAAAACGACACGCTGGCGACCTTCAAGCATGCGCAGCAAATCAAGCCCGCACAGTCCGCCGTCAATCACTTCGGCCTGCGCCTCCGCAGCCATCCGGTCGAAAGGCGGCTCATTCAGGCAATCAAGGACACGGCAACCCAGTGCATCGCGATTGACGTACCGATTGCCAATGCAGATGACCGCGTGCGAAAGCATGAGCTTATCCGTTCATGCGCAGACGCCGCCCACCGACCGCATGTACTGTGCATACAAGGCAGGGGTCGAAGGAGCGAATCACATGACCGGCCTCGATGGGGTCGTCGATGTTGGCGATCGGCGTGCCGATCAGGGCTTCTTCCCACGGACCGCGAATACCGGCGCTGTCGCGCGGCGAGCCGTTCCAGGCGGTTGGCGTCACGATCTGGTAGTGCTTGATGGCCCCGTTTTCGATTTCCACCCAGTGTCCCAGCGCACCGCGCGCCGCTTCGACCAGACCATGACCGCTACCGTTGGTCAGCGGCGGGACATGGGTGTAATAAGGCGCATCGCGTTGATCGAGCATCTCCGCGAGCCATGTGTCTATTGCCGCGAGCAGGGTCACCGGCCGGGTCAGCCGCGCCAGTTGGCGCAGCACCAGATTCGGCCCGTCGCGTTTTAATAGCGACTGCATCAATGCGTCGCCGGCGACCAGGCGTTCGGCCAGCGGCCCGGTTTCCATCGGCAAATCGGCATAGCGCGGCGCCTTGCCCCAGGAGTATTTCTTGCCATCCGCACCGGTGGCCATGGGGATCGTCTCGCCGACGAAGGGATGCTTGCCGCCGGGGTAGTCGGCAAACCACGACGCGGCGACATGCTCGGCGATATGTTGCTGGTCGAAGCTCTCCTGTCGGCCATCCGCCAACAGAACGCCGGCGGGAACCAGTTGTCCGCTCATGCCGCCGACGGCAGTCTCGGCGGGCAGGTCGAGCGACCCGTAGGAGATAAAGTGCCCATGGCCGCGACCAAGCGCGAACAGTTTTGCCGCAGCGGCAAAACGCAGCAGAAAACCGACATTACTGTCACGCTGCGCGGTACTTTCGGCGAGCCAGTCATCGAGGTCTGCCGCATCGGTCAGTGCTTGCCAGCGCTCGAGCGAGCAGCCGAGGACAGTGTGTTCATACCAAGTCCGGAAGCGGCCAAGAATATGACGGCACTGATTGAGTTCGGCAGCCGATGGAATGTAGGTCACGCCGCCGGGCACCATGAACGAACTGTGCGGCCATTGGCCGCCGAGGATGGCAAAAATCTCCAGCAAGGACTTGGTCTGCCGGACGACATCGATGCAGCGCGATCCCTTGAGCGGCGCATAGCGGGCGAGTGCTTCGGCATGGAGCGGTTGGCTTGCATGGGCCGGTGACGCAAAGTCGGGGAGAAACATCAAAATCGACTGGCGAATGTCGCTTTGCACGTTTTCGACCATCAAGGCGACATTGCGCAGGCGGATCGCGTTATCCGGTATGACGACGCCGGCAATGCAATCAAGGGCGCGGGCCGCCGCCGTCAGGTGGGTGGCACTGCAGATGCCGCAGACGCGCGGGGTGATGACCAGGCCGTCGAGCGCCCCGCGTCCCTTGAGCATGTTTTCGAAGCCGCGATAGAGCGTTCCCGAACTCCAGGCATCGACAACCCGATTGTTTTCCAGTTCGATGCGGATTTCGAGGTCGCCCTCGACACGGTTGAGGGGAATGTCGCAAATGACTTTTCGACTCATCGCAAACCTTTTAAATGCGCGTTTGGCGCTTCTTCAGACGTTCGGGCGCGGCGGCGGCGGCCATGCCCTTGTAAACCATGTAATGGGCGCGACTGATGCCCTTGGGCAGGTCAATGGGAATGCCCTCGATGTTGCGCGTTTCAAAAAACGGCGTCGCTAGCGGAAAGTCCGGGCTGGTGCAGCCGAAACAGGGCACGCCGGCACGCGTTTTCGATGAGCGGTTGTTCCACAGCAGCTTGTTGCAGGGCCCATCGGCCAGCGGCCCATGGCATCCCTTGTGGAAAAACAGGCAGCCACGCTGGGCAAAATCCCATTCCTCGACCCGGTATTCGTGGTATTCGTTGCGCGTGCAGCCTTGATGTACGGTGAGCCCATACCAGTCGAGCGGGCGCTGGTATTCGTCGAGTTCGAGCGCCTGCCCGCCTACCAGTGCGGTCAACGCACCGGTCATGACGGCGGGGTGAACCGGGCAGCCGGCGAGATTGATGACGGGCAAGCCGGCCTGCGAGCGAAACTCATTGCCCAGCAGCCCACCCGCTTGCCGACCGACAAACTGCAAACCGGCAGCCTGAATATCGTCGCCGACGCCGATGCCGCCAAACGCGGCACACGTACCCGCCGCCACAACGAAGCGCGCCCGCTCGGCCAAGGCAGCCACCAGGTCCTTTTTCGGGCGGCCGCGACGCACATCGAACATGCCGGTACTGGCCGGACCGCGCACGATCGAGCCTTCAATGACCAAAATGTCGAGTGGCTGTTCGCCCGTACTCAACGCCTCGATCAATTCGTCCAGATGAGGCGGGGATTGGTTGGAGAGCGAGGGATGAAACAGCAACTCAATGCCAAGATGCTCCAGCAACTCGGGCAAATCCGGCGCCTCGGCATTCAGCAGAGACATCGAATCACCGCCGCAGCTGCCGCACTGAAACCAGAAAAGCGTGGTCATGACACTTTCTCCCTACGACAACTTGTCGCGAACGGGTATCGCAGCGGCAAGCTTAGAATCTTTATGCCATCGAACTACGTTATGTGAAGGTGATCATACACCCCTATCGCTGCCATGGGATACCGACAATACACAAGATTGGGCGCGGACGCGTCGCCTGTTTCGATGCGGATCGGCCAAGTGATCTGTTGTGGCTATGGCCAGCGTGTCGGCCTGAATCCCAGGTTGTTCAGACTGAGTACGAAGCCGGCATGATGATGAAAGTCCGGCTTGCCGGGCGGGTGGGCCAGCGCCTAGTAGCCGAGGTGGCCGCCCGGATCATCGAGCAAGTGTTTAAGCAAATAGCGTTTCTTGTCGGCGGCGCCTTCAGCATCGCGTCGGCGAGCTTTTTGATTTCTTCGGAGAAAGTGGCCGAAAACAACAGGCTCTGGCGTGCAGTCGGCAAGAGCGCCGTTTACTGCTACTTTGTATTAATATTCACTCTCTTTGTTGGTTTATTACTTTAACTGATGGTTTTTAACGGGAGGCAGCATGAAGTATCGCGACAGCATCGAGAAAAGCGCCGAGTATCTCAGGCGCGCGCTGCCTTTGATGTCGAGGCAGGCAGCGGCCCTGCATCCGGTCAGTTACGCGATCTGGTACGAGTATGTCTCGGGCGGCAATACCTCACTCAAGGTGGCCATCGACGCATCTTTGCAGAACGGTGCGGTGCTCGACGAGAACGCCACCAACGAGATCTACCAGAAACATGTTGCCGACATCGACGGGGAACTGGCGCAGCGGGTCAGCGAGGGTTTCCAGAAAGTGATGACGGACATTTCCAGTTCCGCCGCGCAGGCCGGCGATCAGGCGGGGCAGTTCGGCAGTGCGCTGGAGAAATGGCACAGCGATCTGGGCGCTTCCAATCCAGGCGCCAGTTCCGGAATCGAGTCGATTCTCGGCCTCACGCAGGACATGCAGGGCTCCATCGCCTCCCTCAAGGGGCACCTCGACGAGAGTCGCCGCGAAATCGAGCAATTACGGCAGGATGTGGTCAAGGCGCGCGAGGAGGCTTTGGCCGACGGGTTGACCGGATTGACGAATCGCCGTGGCTTCGACATGGCGTTATCGGCATGCCTGGCGGATATGGACAACAGCGAGTCCGGGCCGTGCCTGCTGATTACCGATATCGACTACTTCAAGCGGGTCAACGATACCTGGGGCCATCTGTTTGGTGACAGGGTGATTCAGTCCGTCGCGCAAATTCTGAAAAACAATGTCAAGGGCAAGGACACCGCGGCCCGCTATGGCGGGGAGGAGTTTGTGGTTTTGTTGCCCGACACTCCCATCGAAGGTGCGCTGCAACTTGCCGAGAAGATCCGGACGATGGTCGAGAAGTGCCGCATCAAGCGTACCTTCGATAATGAAACGGTGGCGAACATCACGGTTTCGCTCGGGGTTGCCTGCTTTCAGGCCGGGGAGTCCGCCGCTGCTCTGGTTGCCCGTGCCGATGCCGCCCTGTACGCATCGAAGAACAGCGGGCGCAATCGGGTCACCCGCGCCCAGGCCTAGCTCGCCGGGCGGAAGCCTGCCGGCTGCAGGCTGAGGACGAAGCCGGCCGGGTGATGGAAGTCGGGCCTGCCCGGCGGGTGGGCGAGTGCCCAGTAGCCGAGCTTTCCGTCGTTCGCCTCAAGCACGACGGAGAGGGCGAGGCGCAGGTCGCCGCCTCCATTTACCCGGCCGGGCAAAGCGCTTTCCGGCAACAGGACGTCGACTTCCAGCAGGTTTTCCTCGCGCTGCGTCCGGATCGTCGGCGCGGGGCATGCCGGCATGTCCGGCCCGCGCTGCCGGTAGTCGAGAAAGTTGCAAGCCGCCCACTGGCCCGATGGCGAGAAGTTGAACTCCCGATAACCGGCCTGCCCGGCTGTGCCGATGAACAGCTCGCAGCAGGTCGTCTGCCAGAGGGCGGCGGCAGGCGCCGGAGCGTGCGGTGTCGGCACGCGCAGGTCAAGGTTCAGGCCGTGGATCATATAGGCGATATTCAGCGCACCGTCGGGCCCGCGTGCCAGCGTGGCGTCGATCCGCTGGTGGAAACGCGCGGGATTGCCATGGTGGCCCGTGAGGGTGAGGTGCACCGAATGCGCCATGGACGTGCCGGTCGGTCAACCGGCAATGATCTTCTGGCGCTGTTCGCCCAGGCCGGCGACACTCAGGCGCACCACGTCGCCCGGTCTGAGATATTGCGGGGGGTGCATGCCCATGCCGACGCCGCTGGGTGTGCCGGTGCAGATGACATCGCCGGGCAGCAGGGTCATGAATTGCGAGATGTAGCTGACGAGGTGCGCGCAGGGAAAGATCATTTGCGCGGTGTTGCTTTGCTGCCGTCGCACACCGTTGACTTCCAGCCAGATGTCCAGGTTTTGCGGGTCGCGCACCTCATCCGGCGTGACCAGCCAGGGGCCGATGGGCGCGAAGGTATCGCAGCCCTTGCCCTTGTCCCAGCTACCGCCGCGGTTCTTCTGGAAGTCGCGTTCGGAGACATCGTGGAAGCTGACATAGCCGGCCAGATACGCAAGTGCCTTGTCTTCGCTGACATAGCGCGCTTCCTTGCCGATGACGAGGCCGAGTTCGGCTTCCCAGTCGGTGTTGACCGAGCCGCGCGGCAGCTTGATGTCGTCGCAGGGGCCGTTGATGGCAGTGGTGGCCTTCATGAACAAGACCGGTTCGGTCGGAATGGCGGCACCGGTTTCCCTGGCGTGGTCGCGATAGTTGAGGCCGACGCCGATGATCTTGCTGATGCCGGTGAAGGGCACGCCGAGGCGCGGCTTGCCCTTGACGAGGGGCAGCGTGGCCGGGTCGATGGCCTTCAGGCGCTTCTGCCCGGCGGGAGAGATTTCCTGCCAGCCGATGTCGGTACAGTAAGCAGAGAGGTCGCGCAGTTGGCCCTGCGCGTCGATCAGCCCGGGTTTTTCGCGCCCCTTGGCGCCGTAGCGGATGAGTTTCATGTGCAAGTCTCCCGAAGGGCCGTCCCGAGGGAGACGGCGCCCCCTGTGGGGGCAGCGAACGAAGTGAGCGTGGGGGCCATTATGGCTTTTTGCCGAGAATGCCGCCGAGCAGGGCCGCGACTGGACGCATCGCACGCCGTGGTGCCAGCGTCGACTTTTCTGCGGTTGTGGATGAGACGGGCGCGGCACCTTCTTCGCCCTTGGGAGTGTAGGGCTTTGAGAAATCGAAACCGTCGGCGGCGATCACCGGCTTGTTCGGCACGCGCGGAATATGGGCGGTCGGGCTGGGTAGACGGTCGACGGGGGTTTTGGGGCCATGACCGACACGCGGTTCATGTTTGTGGCCATGACCGCGATCGCGCCCCCGTTCGCGACCACTGGGCTCGCGCATTTCGAGGGTGCCCGAACCGACCGGGAAGTTGTCGACCACCACCTGTTCGATCTTGAACTTGGTCAGCTTCTCGATATCGACCAGTTGCTTCATTTCTTCGGGGGCGACCAGCGAGGTCGCCTCGCCTTTCTTGCCGGCGCGCCCGGTGCGGCCGATGCGGTGCACATAGTCTTCGGCGACGCGCGGCAGCTCGTAGTTGATGACGTGGGGCAGGTCGTCGATGTCGAGGCCACGGGCCGCCACATCGGTGGCAACCAGCACGCGTGCCGCCCCGGACTTAAAGGCTTCGAGCGCCTTGGTGCGATCCTGCTGGCTCTTATCGCCGTGAATCGCGGTGGCGTTGATGCCTTCGCGTTCCAGCCAGGTGGCCAGCCGCGAGGCGCCGAACTTGGTGGCGACGAACACCAGCACCTGGGTCATGCCCGGATCATCGAGCAAGTGTTTAAGCAAATAGCGTTTCTTGTCGGCGGCGACTGGATGGACGCGGTGGGTGATGGTTTCCGAGACCTGGTTGCGGCGGGCAACCTCAATCAGTTGCGGCGCCTTCAGCATCGCGTCGGCGAGCTTTTTGATTTCTTCGGAGAAAGTGGCCGAAAACAACAGGCTCTGGCGTGCAGTCGGCAAGAGCTTGAGGATGCGCTTGATGTCGGGAATGAAACCCATGTCGAGCATGCGGTCGGCTTCGTCGAGCACGAGAAATTCGACCGAACCGAAGCTCACGGTCTTCTGCTCGACGTGATCGAGCAGACGACCCGGCGTGGCGACGATGATCTCGCGGCCTTCCTTGAGTTCGGCGATTTGCGCCTTCATGTCCACACCGCCATAGATGCAGACGGAACGCAAGCCCAAAAATTTGCTGTAAGTCTTGGCCGATTCCTGCACCTGCATGGCCAGTTCGCGCGTCGGTGCCAGGATCAGAGCCCGGACGGGATGGCGGGCTGGCGAAGGCGACATGTTGGCGTGACGGGCCAGCTTGTGCAGCAGCGGCAGGATGAAGGCAGCCGTTTTGCCGGTACCGGTCTGTGCCCCGCCCATGATGTCGTGGCCGGCAAGGACGATGGGGATGGCTTGGGCCTGAATCGGGGTGGGGGTGGTGTAGCCGGCCTCATGCACGGCCTTGAGAATTTCGGGCGCCAGCCCGAGGTCGTCGAATGTCAAGAATTGCTCCAGGGTCAGGTCGGAAATCTCTGCAAAAAAGTCGGCGTTGGTAAGACGGCGTTCAATTCCTCGCGGCTGAGAATGATCGCCGCCAGCGGCGGCAACGTCAGCACGAGCGAAGCGGGGCGCCCCATCCAGGCCTTGCCATCGGCCACGAGGGTGGCCATGCCGTTGCCGAGGTTGCTGCCCCCGTAGAACGCTGAATCGGTGTTCAGCACCTCGCGATAATGGCCGGAGGGTACGCCGATGCGATAGCCATGTCGCGGTACTGGGGTCAGGTTGAGCACCACTACCATGACTTCATCCTCTTGTCCCTTGCGTAGGTAGCTGATGACCGACTGCTGGGCGTCGTGGCAGTCGATCCACTCGAAGCCGGTTGATTCGAAATCATGGCGGTAAAGTGCCGGGTAACGGGTATAAAGATGGTTCAGATCGCGCACCAGGTGTTGCATGCCAAGGTGCAGCGGGTTATCGAGCAGGTCCCAGTCGAGCACGCCGGCGCTGTTCCACTCGCGGCTCTGGCCGAACTCGGTGCCCATGAACAGCAGCTTCTTGCCCGGATGGGTGAACTGGTAGGCATACAGCGTGCGCAGGTTGGCGTGGCGTTTCCATTCGTCCCCCGGCATCTTGTGCAACATCGACTTCTTGCCATGCACCACTTCGTCGTGCGAGAACGGCAGCAGGAAGTTTTCGCCGAAGGCATAGATGATGCTGAAGGTCAGCATGCCCTGGTGGTACTGACGATAGATCGGTTCCTGCGCCATGTAGCGCAGGGTATCGTTCATCCAGCCCATGTTCCACTTGAGGTCGAAGCCGAGGCCACCGACATAGGTCGGGCGGCTGACCTGTGGCCAGGAAGTGGATTCTTCGGCGATCATCAGCACGCCCGGGCACTGGTCGTGCACGGCGACATTGAGTTCGCGCAGGAAATCGATGGCCAGCAGGTTTTCGCGACCGCCATACTGGTTGGGAATCCACTCGCCGGCCTTGCGCGAGTAATCGAGGTAGAGCATCGAGGCAACCGCATCGACGCGCAGGCCGTCGATGTGCATCTCTTCCAGCCAGTAGATGGCGGAAGAGAGCAGGAAGTTCTTTACTTCGTTGCGGCCGAAGTTGAAGATCAACGTGCCCCAGTCGGCATGTTCACCCATGCGTGCATCGGCATGTTCGTAGAGCGGCGTGCCGTCGAAGCGCGCCAGGCCATGGGCATCCTTGGGAAAATGGGCGGGCACCCAGTCGAGCAGGACGCCAATGCCATGGCGATGGCAGTAGTCGATGAAGTAGCGGAAATCGTCCGGTGTGCCAAAACGGCTGCTCGGCGCGAAGTAGCCCGTGACCTGGTAGCCCCAGGAGAGATCGAAGGGATGCTCGGTGATCGGCATCAGCTCAATGTGCGTGAAGCCCATTTCCTTGACGTAGTCGACGAGACGATGGACGGCTTCGCGGTAGTTGAGGAATTCGCCTTCGGCGTCGCGCTGCCAGGAACCGAGATGCACTTCATAGACCGACATCGGCGTGTGTTGCCAGTCGTGCTGGCGGCGGCCGGTCATCCAGGCATCGTCGGCCCATACGAATTCGCTGTCGCCATGGACGATGGCGCCGGTGGCCGGGCGTAGCTCGAAGTGATGGCCGTAGGGGTCGGCCTTGAGGAACACGTCGCCGCTATGACGATTGCGAATCTCGTATTTGTAGATACCGCCCGGTTCCAGGTCGGGGATGAACAATTCCCAGACGCCGCTGCCGCCGCGCACGCGCATCGGATGGCGACGGCCATCCCAACGATTGAAGTCGCCGACGACGCTGACGCGTTCGGCATTCGGCGCCCAGACGGCGAAGCGAATGCCGCTGACGCCTTCGGTTTCATGCACATGCGCGCCGAAGATGCGATGGGCGTGGCGATGGCGGCCTTCGCCAAACAGGTGCAGATCCAGATCGCCAATCTGCGGTACAAATGTGTAGGGGTCGTGCGCGACGTGCTCGCGCTTTTGATCGTCGCGCCAGATCAGACTGTAGTGGGCGGGCAGGGCGCTGCCATCGCCGCGCCATTCGAACAAGTCGGTGTTGGGCAGACGGCGCAGCGGCAGATTGCCTTCTGCGATAGCGATTTCGACCGCATGGGGAATGAAGGCACGCACGACGACGGTTTTTCCATCCTTGCTATCGGCATGACAGCCCAGTACGGCAAACGGATCGTGATGACGGGCTTCGACGATGCGCGTCAGTTCGGTTTTCATATTGGCTTTTGCTCTCCGCCCAAAGCGATCAGCAAATCGTTGAAGAGGGCAGACAACTCGCCAGACATGAGTGCAAAGTCGGCATCCAGTTGCTCGGTGCCGATTTCGATTTCCTGTGCCGATTGCTCGCGCAGGATGTCGAGGAAGGCGAGGCGTTTGAGATGCAGTTTGTCGGTGAGGACGAAGGAGATGCGGTCGTTCCAGGTCATGCCCAGCTTGGTAACCAGTTTGCCGGCCGTGATGTGGGCGGCGATTTCCGGCCCGCCGATATCGTGGCGCACGTAGCGGATGGCGGATTGTGATTCGCTGGCCGAGCGCAGCTCCAGATCGCTGTCGAGCGTGAAGCCCGCCGGGGCATCATTCGCAGCCAGCCATGCGGTCATCGCGCTCATCGCCGATACCTGCGTCTGCAAGGGGCGCGGGGCCAAGCCAGAGACACTGTCCATCAGAGTTTCCATGAACTCGTCCGCCCGGGCATCCGATCCGGCATCGACGACCAGCCAGCCGCCCAGCGGGTCGATCCAGGCCCAGGAAGTGCGGCGCTGCGAGAAGGCCTTGGGCATCAGTTCTTCGGCGACGCGGTCGACGAGATCGCGCATTTCCTTGCGCCCGACCTTGCGGCCTTGCGTGGATTCGATTTCGGCGGCGCGCTCCTGGGCGGTTTGGCGGATCACACTGGCCGGCAGCAGTTTCTGCTCGACCCCCAGCGCGACCAGCCACTGGCGATTGACGGCATGGACAAAGCGGCCGTCCTGGTGCGGGAAGACCCAGCCGCGGCTGACCATCTCGAAGCTGCCGCAGCGGGCGAGAGGGCGTTTGGCGAGCATGGCCTCGAATTCGGCCAGATCGAGCTTGAGTCCGAGGGGCAAACGATAGAGGCGAAGATTGCGAAACCACATAATGTTGTATTCCAGGCGCTGCCGTCCTGCCAGCGCCGACTTTTATTGTGTCAGGTTGAAGGTGTCAATCGTTTGACGATGGCCACATAGCCCTTGCGAAATGCCAGGTCGCGCGCGGTTTGGCCTTCGGCATTGATCAAGGCAGGGTCGGCACCTGCCGTTAGCAGGGCTTCGACCATCTCGACATAGCCAAGTTGCGCGGCCAGCATCAGCGGGGTGGTGCCGTTGTCGCTGGCTAGATTGGGATCGATGCCAATGGAGAGGATCTGCTTGACCTGCTGCGTGTTGCCGCGCTCGATGGCGGTCAGCAGAGCCTTGGCGCCTTCGATGCTTTGCTTGTATTCGGTAGCGGGCTTTTCGAGGCCGGTGGGCAGGAGCCTGATGCCATAGTTGAGCAGCGATAGGCCGACCATGGCCCCCAGCGTGACCAACAAGGCGAGTTGCGAGAGACCGAGCGCTGCTGCCCACTGTTCCGGCACATTGGCGCCGATGGCGAGCAGCACATACAGCAGAAAGAAAAAGAAGCGCAGGTAGAGGAACATGGCCAGCACCACCATGATGCCGAGCACCGCTACGATATAGTGGGGTTCGATGCCATAGGGGCGCAAGACATCGACCGGCAGGTTGGCCGCAATGGCGGCCATGGCGACCAGGGACAGCAGGAAAATTTCCTGGGTACGGCGCGTATCCGGTTTGGCAGAGGAGGGGAATTCGGCAGTGTCGCTCATGATTTGCAAGTATAGCGAGCAGGGGGCGTTCGCGATATCAATTCCCTCAAGCGAGGCATTGGAATTATCGAGTCAAATGGCGGTAAAAAACATTTTTATCGATTGATTTGCTATCTTATTGGGCAGTGCTGCATAGCAGCACAAATTGATTTCATTCTAATGACACTCAGTGCGGATGCAGGATACAAGGCCTGTAACGACATTTAGGGAGATGGACATGGCGGGCGATAAGTTTGTCTATGCTTTTGAAGAAGGCGACGGCAAGAACAAGATGCTATTGGGCGGCAAAGGAGCCAACCTTTGCGAGATGACGCAGATTGGCCTGAATGTCCCGCCAGGCTTTACCATTACCACCGATGCCTGCCTGGCCTATCTTGAGCACGACGCTTTACCCAAGGGTTCCTGGGACGAGATCCTCAAGTACATGACAGATCTCGAGAAAAAGACCGGCAAGCAGTTCGGCGGTAGCGAGAATCCCTTGCTGGTTTCCGTGCGTTCCGGCTCCTCTATGTCGATGCCCGGCATGATGGATACCATTCTCAACCTGGGCCTCAACAAGACCTCGCTGCAGGCGCTGATCAAGCTCACCAACAATCCGCGTTTCGGCTACGACGCCTATCGTCGTTTCATCCAGCTCTTCGCCAAGATCGCGCTCGGCATCGAGGACAAGCCCTTCGATGAGGCCATGGCGGCGATGAAACGCAAGGTCGGTGTCTCGCAGGACGTAGACTTGAATGCGGAAGATCTGTCCGTGCTTGCCGATCAATTTCTCAAGATCGTCGAAGAACACACCGGCAAGCCCTTCCCGGAAGATCCCTACAAGCAGCTGGAAGTCGCCATCGGTGCGGTGTTCCGTTCGTGGAACGGCAAGCGCGCCATCGACTATCGTCGCCAGTTCAAGATCACCAAGGAAATGGCCAGCGGCACCGCCTGCAACATCTGCACGATGGTGTTCGGCAACATGGGCAACGATTCCGGCACCGGCGTGGGCTTCACCCGCAACCCCGGCACCGGCGAGAACCTGATCTACGGCGAGTACCTCGTTAACGCCCAGGGCGAAGACGTGGTGGCCGGCATCCGCACGCCGAAGGCGATTGCCGAGATGCAGCAGGACATGCCCGAGATCTACCGTCAGTTGCTCGAACTGCACAATCGCCTGGAGTCGCACTACAAGGAGGTACAGGATTTCGAATTCACCATCGAGCGCGGCACGCTCTACTGCCTGCAGACCCGCAACGGCAAGATGAACGCCGCCGCCATGGTGCGCACCTCGGTCGAGATGATCAAGGAAGGCCTGATCAGCAAGGAAAAGGCGCTGCTGCGGATCGACCCGGCCATGCTCGAGCAGTTGCTGGTGCCGCAGTTGTCGCCGGACTTCAAGGGCAAGCCCCTGGCGATTGGCCTGCCCGCTTCGCCGGGTGCGGCTTCCGGCAAGATCGTTTTCGATGCGGATACGGCGGAAGCCCTTGGCATCAAGGGCGAGAAAATCATCCTGGTGCGCGAAGAGACCAAGCCTGAGGACATCCACGGCTTCTTCCAGGCGCAGGGCATCCTGACGGCACGCGGCGGCAAGACCTCGCACGCGGCGGTAGTCGCACGCGGCATGGGCAAACCCTGCGTGTCGGGTTGCGAAGCCATCCACATCGACGACATCAAGAAGTGCGCAACGATTGGCGATACCACGCTGCATGAAGGCGACGTGGTGACCATCAATGGCAGCAACGGCCATGTCTATGCCGGCGAAGTGCCGACCGTGCAGGCCGAATTCAACGAAGACATGGCGACGCTGCTGAAGTGGGCCGACCAGGTGTCGCGCCTCAAGGTGATGGCCAATGCCGATACGCCGGAAGATGCGATGAAGGCCCGCGGCTTTGGCGCCATGGGTATCGGCCTGTGCCGTACCGAACGCATGTTCAACGCCACCGACCGCCTGCCAATCGTGCAGGAGATGATCCTCGCCGAGACGACCGAAGAGCGTCAGGCCGCCATCGACCGCCTGTTGCCGATCCAGCGTAGTGACTTCAAGGGCATCTTCAAGGCCATGCGCGGTCTGCCGGTGACCGTGCGCCTGATGGACCCGCCGCTGCACGAATTCCTGCCGACCGCAGCCCAGCTTGAACTGGAAATTGCCCACTTGCACCACCTGCGCGACTCCCTGAAGGCCGTGGAAGAACTGCCCGAAACCCTCAAGCTGCTGAGCCCGAAGCTCTACCAGCAGTATGCCGATGGTCTCGACAAGCTTTCGCGCGGCATGGAAGACTTCAAGGACAGCCACCTTGAAGAGGATGTGATCACCAAGAAGGAGAAGACCCTCAAGAAGGTGCGCGCGCTTTCCGAGGTCAACCCGATGCTCGGCCATCGCGGCGTGCGTCTGGGCATCACCTACCCCGAGCTGTATTCGATGCAGATCCAGGCGATTCTCGAGGCCGCCGCCCTGTGCGCCAAGGAAGGCATCGAGGTCTATCCCGAGATCATGGTGCCCCAGGTCGCCACCGTCGAGGAACTGGTACGCATTCACAGCTACGTCAAGCGCATCCACAAGGTAGTGGAACTGACCCACGGCATCAACGTCGGCTACAAGTTCGGCAGCATGCTCGAAGTCGTGCGCGCCTGTCTGCGTGCCGGCCGCATGGCGCAGGATGCCGAGTTCTTCAGCTTCGGCACCAACGACCTGACACAGGCCACGTTCTCGTTCTCGCGCGAAGATGCAGAGAACAAGTTCCTACCGGGCTACGTCGAAGCGGGCATCCTGATCGACAACCCCTTCGAGGTGCTGGATCAGAAGGGCGTCGGCGAACTGATGAAGCTGGCCGTGACGGAAGGCCGCAAGACCAATCCGGATCTCAAGGTCGGCATCTGCGGCGAGCATGGCGGTCATCCGGGCTCCATCGCTTTTTGCCACCAGATCGGCCTGACCTATGTGTCCTGCTCCGGTCCGCGCGTGCCGATCGCGCGTCTGGCAGCGGCACAAGCCCAGTTGCTGGATGCGGGCGGTCAGATCACCAAAAACGCTTGAAGCGTTTTTTGATTTGAATCAACGGCGGTGGTAGGACGGCGTTACTTCGCCGGCAGGGTTAGCGTAATGCGGGCCTGCCCCTTTTCGTCGCTGGTTTCCAGCGCGATGGTGCCGTTCTGGGCTTCGGTCAGCAGTTTGGCTGCGGGTCGGCGGCTGCAATCTTGAGTGCCTGATTCATTGCTGCAGGGTTCAGTCGGGCGCTGAGCATCATGGGAGAGATGACCTCGACATTGTCTGCCAGCGGATAGGGTGCAAGTACCGGGGCAACCACATAGGCTTGGGCAATGCCAAGATCCTCGCAGGCATTCCAGAATCCTCGTGACACGCTGGGCGCACTTGATAATTTGATTTCGAAACCGATGCGTTGGTCGCCGATCTCAATCACCAGATCAAGTTCGGCACCTGCCGAGGTTCGATAAAAACCGGCAGTTGTCATGGCGGGAAGATTCGCCATGATTTGTTCGATAACGAAGCCTTCCCAAGAAAATCCCGCAACGGGATGACCGCTCAAATCATCCAGATCCCGGATATTCAACAGCGTGTGCAGAATGCCACTGTCCCGCAGATAAATCTTGGGGGATTTCACCAGGCGTTTGCCGACATTGGTCAGGTAGGGGGGCAAGCGGCGGATCATCAGGGCATCAACCAGCAGATCGAGGTAACGCCCCACGGTGGTGTGCGCAACGCCTCCCAACGCGGCCCCCAATTGCGACGCATTGAATAACTGAGCATTCAGATGCGCGCACATGCGCCAGAAACGGCGCAAGGTTTCGATGGGGATTGTGATACCCAGTTGGGGCAAATCGCGCGCCAGAAATGTCTCGATAAAGTCGGTGCGCCAAGCAAACGACTCATCGTCGTCTTTCGCCAGGTAACTGCGAGGGAAGCCGCCGCGCAACCATAATGTCGATGCCAAAGAGGGGTTATTCCCTTTTTCCGGCGGCATTATTTCGTCAAGAAGCAACGGGGTAAGCTCAAGATAGGCAATGCGGCCAGCCAATGATTCGGCCGCTTGTCGCAACAAGGCGCCACTGGCCGAACCGAGCAGCAAGAAACGTCCGGCATGGCGATCTGCGTCGATTTCGGGGCGCAGATCGGTGAATAGGTTCGGGACAGCCTGTACCTCATCCAGAACGAGGAGTTGATCCCGATGGCGCGGAAAGAACAACTCCGGACGAGACAGTTGTATTCGATCGGATTCACGTTCCAGATCAAGAACCAAAGCGTTTGGAACCGTCCGGGAAATCTCTCGTGCCAGCGTGGTTTTTCCTACCTGTCTGGGACCCAGGATGGCGACTGCAGGCTGTTGCTGCAGTCGGCGCTGCAAGATGGAATACAGATTGCGCTTTAACATTCTCACATTTTGTGCGTGATACGCTCAATATGCAAGGTTATTCTGATGTAAATCATGCTTACATGATCTATATAGCCCGCACCGACACACTGACACATTTGCCGCGTACGCCGCGCGGGGGCAGGTGACTGAGCGAGATGATCATCGGCAGCATGGCTTCCAGTCCGCCGGCAGAGGCGCCAACGCCGGCGATGTGGAGCCGGGCACTCATCTGGCCTCACCCATTGTCATGCTCGCATCCATCTCGTATCAGGCCAGTATGACAAGGTGTGCCGGTGTAGCATCGCTCACCAGGTCGACCGTTATGCGCTGGTCGAACGTCACGAATCGCCCTTCATTTCTTACGGCCAGATGAAGCAGATAGGCATCGGTCACCTGCCGGTGGCCCATCATGAGCTGCCATGCCAGCACCCCGGTATCGAGCAGGCTGACATCGTCCGGCCAGAAAGCATGTGCCGGGTGTGTCGTGGCTTCGGCGAGGCGTTCCGCCACCGCCGCTACCGGCAGAGGATTGGGGTAACCGGGCTGTGACAGGATGCGCAAACAGCCATTTTGGGTAATTGGACAGGAAGCCCAGCCGTGTGTGGCTTCGCGCGCCAGCCACGACATGGCCCGCTCATGGTGCAGATGCCCGGCATCGAGCAGGGCAATCAGCACATTTACATCGAGCAGGGCGCGCATCAGACTCCCTCGCCGTCCCGCAATTTGTCGACCATCTCGTTAGTCACGAGAGTTCCGCGTGCGGCAAATGGCCTGAAGCCCGCTACGCCGTCTTGAAGCAAAGGCCGATGTAAGGATGCCCTACCTGTGAGTGCATCTCTGACAAGCCGGGAAATCACCTTGCCGATGGCAACATTTTCCTGACGTGCCAGCTCCTTGGCGGCATCCAGCACATCATTTTCGAGATCAAGTGTGGTTCTCATTGGGCCATCCTTTTATATCATCATATCATCATAACATCATTATGCTATCACGTTATGCAGTGATGCCATTGAGCTTCTCCAGTGCTGCATCAAAGTCGAAGCCATCTATGGCGGTGGCGACGGGTTTGAGTTGTCTGACCAGCGGTGAATTACCCAGCTTGTCGAGCAGATCGTTGAGTAAATCACCGGCTTCGGAGTCGCTGTCTTCAAACAGGCCCTTGAGTTTGTCCAGCGCTTCCTTGAGTTCGGCTTCGAGAATGGCGGATGCTGTACTCGGCGCAGTGGGCGCCGTCCCGCCGGAGCCGACTTTTTTCAGCCCAAGCATAATGTTCGCCAGTTCGGTCAGTGCCTTCTGCAACAGCGTTTCGATCTGGTCGGCCGCTGCCTTCTCCTTGCAGGCGTACTCCAGTTCGGCCCTTACCTCATCCGCCTTGATCCACTCCCCCGCAAGGGCGGCATCAAGGCCCGCAGACTCATCGCCGCAACTTCCAACCTCTACCGTGCTCAATTACTCGGATTGGCCAGACGTTCATGCGATTGCCCTGGGGACCTACGCTCATTCCGAGCCGCGATATCCTGCGGATGCGACAATGCGCGCCATTGAATCCTTTTTCTGCCTCCCATGCCTTCCATCGACATCGTTTCCGACATCGTCTGCCCCTGGTGCTACATCGGTACACGCCGCATGGCTGCGGCAGTGGCCCTGATTCGGCAGGAGCAGCCAAATTTTCAGTTGCACCTCCACTGGAAACCCTTCTTTCTCAACCCGGATACGCCGCCGGAAGGTGAGCCCTATCTGCCGTTTCTGATTGCGAAGTTTGGCAGTCGGGAAAAGGTCGAGGAAATCTTCGCCCGGGTGCGCGCCGCCGGACAGCCCTATGGCCTGAATTACGCCTTTGAAAAAATATCCTTGCGCGCCAATACCTTGCAGGCGCATCGCCTGATGCGCTGGGCGCAGACCCGGGGCGATGTCGATGCCTTGGTCGAGCGCCTGTTCCAGGCACAGTTCCAGCGGGGCGAGCATGTCGGCGATACGGCCCTGCTGGTGAGTATCGCTGCCGAGTGCGGCTACCCGGCGCAGGCGGTGGCCGACTATCTGGCCAGCGACGCCGATGCAGCAGTTGTGCGTGCGGAAGAGGCCGAGATTCGTGCACGGGGCATCAACATGGTCCCTACCTTCATCCTGCCGGGTGGAGAGATCATCGTTGGAGCGGAAGATCCGGCCATTCTGGCTGCAGGAATTCTGCGGGCATTGGCATGACCGACGACGATTTCATGGGTGTGGCCCTCGAACTGGCACGCGAAGCAGCCACGCTGGGTGAAGTGCCGGTCGGGGCCGTGGTCGTGAAAGACGGTGAAATTGTTGGACGCGGCTGCAATCAGCCGATTGGCCGACATGACCCGACCGCCCATGCCGAGGTAATAGCCTTGCGTGATGCGGCACAGCGGCTGGGCAACTACCGGATGCCCGGTTGTACGCTTTATGTGACCCTCGAACCCTGCGCGATGTGCATCGGCGCGATCTTCCATGCACGCATCGCGCGAGTGGTGTTCGGGGCACGCGATCCGAAAACCGGCGCCGCCGGCAGTATCATTGACCTGTTTGGCGTCGATCAACTGAACCACCACGCCGAGGTTGTCGGCGGTGTGCGTGCCGAAGAGTGCGGGGCGCTACTATCGGGTTTCTTTGCCGCACGGCGGCAGAAGACCGCAACTGCCTGATCTTTTGAGTACCGCCATGAAGAATCCGCTTCTGCATTACTCGCTCAAGACCCGCATCACCCTCTTCACGCTGACCATTTTCGTGCTCAGCCTGTGGGTGCTGGCCTATATCGCGACCAGTATGTTGCGGGAAGACCTGGAGCACCTGTTGTACGCACAGCAGGCCTCGACGGCAAATGTGGTCGCCGACAAAATCAACGAACAGTTGCAAGTCCGCTTAGACGCGCTGGAATCGGTGGCGCGGCGTCTGGATGAGCACATGCTGCCCCTCCAGCCCAAGGCATTGCAAGCCGATCTTGAAGATCGCGTGGTGCTCAAACAGTTTTTCAACGGCGGTTTTTTTGTCACCGACAGCGAGGGGACGGTGATTGCCTCCGTGCCGGCCGTCCCCAACCGGATTGGCATCAACCACATGGTCCAAAACCATGTCGCTTCGGCGCTCAAGGAAGGCAAGGCGGCCATCAGCCCGGTGATTATCGGCAAGAAGCTGAACGCCCCGGTGTTCAGCCTGGCCGTGCCGAAACGCAATGCCCAGGGCCAGATCATCGGCAGCCTGGTCGGTGTCATCAACCTCAAAACAGAGAACTTCCTCGACCGGATCATGCTGCCCTACGGCAAGACCGGTGGATTCCTGATCGTATCTAAATCACAGCGGATGATTGTGACGGCGACCGACAAGCGCCGCGTCATGGAAGTGCTGCCACCGCTTGGCACTATCCCGAACGTCGATCGCCACCTTGCTGGTTACGAGGGAGCGGATATTTTTGTCAACCCCAAGGGGGTGGAACTGGTGGCATCGGTAAAAGGCATTCCAGTGGCTGACTGGTATTTGGCCATCGCGATGCCGACCGAGGAGGCTTTTGCGCCGATTCACGACATGCAACAGCGCATGCTGCTGGTCACGATGCTCCTCACCCTGCTTGCCGGCGGGTTGACCTGGTGGATACTGGGGTGTCAGCTGAAACCCATGCAGGTCGCTGCTGCCACCCTGCGCGAGCGTGCCGCCGCCGGCCAGACGCCCAGTGCCTTGCCGAATACTGCACAGGATGAAATCGGCCAGCTCATCGACGGCTTCAATCAGCTGCTGGAAACCCTGAGACAGCGCGACCAGTATCAACGGGCTTTGCTCGACAACTTCCCCTTCGCCGTCTGGCTCAAGGATACCGAGAGCCGTTTTCTTGCCGTTAACCAGGGCTTCGTGCAGTTGTTCGGCCAACGCAGCGCCGACGATCTGGTCGGCAAGAACGACTTCGACATTGTCCCCGTCGAATTGGCCGAAGGCTATCGGGCCGATGATCGGGCCATCCTCGCTTCCGGGAAAAAGAAGAGCGTGGAGGAGGAAATCGTCGCTGCCTACGGCACGCGCAAATGGTTCGAGACCTACAAGGCGCCGGTTTTTGACGCTACGGGCAGTGTGGTTGGCAGCGTCGGCTTTTCCCGCGACATTACGGAGCGCAAACGGACCGAAGCGGCACTGCAGGAAAGCCGCCGTGACCTGGAAGCCATCTTCGAGAACGTGAACGCGATGATCTGGCACATCGGCTGCGACCACCGCGTGTGCCAGATCAACCGCCATGCGGCGCAACTGACGGGCAACGATGCAGCGTCGGCAATCGGCAAGACGGTGCATGACCTGTTTCCCCCCGAACTGGCCGCTGCTTACCATAGGGATAACGTCGAGATCCTCGCCAGCGGCCGGCCCAAGCTCGGCATCATCGAACCCGGCCCCCATGCCGATGGCGGCACCGGCTGGTACAAGACCGACAAGGTGCCCTACTTCGACGAGCAGGGCCGGGTCGCGGGTTTGACAATTTTTGTCACCGACATTACCGAGCGCAAGCGCGCCGAGGCTGAGTTGCAGCGTTATCAACAGCATCTGGAACAAATGGTGCAGTTGCGCACGGCCGAACTCGAACAGGCGCGCAACACCGCCGAAGCCGCCAACCGTGCCAAGAGCACCTTCCTTGCCAACATGAGCCATGAACTGCGCACGCCCATGAACGGCGTGATGGGCATGATCGACATGGCCCGGCGCCGCATAACTGACCCCAAGGGACTGGACCAGCTGGGCAAGGCCAAGACCGCCGCCGCCAACCTGCTGGCTGTTCTCAACGATATCCTCGACCTCTCCAAGATCGAGGCCGAGCGGATGGTGCTCGAAGAAGCGCCGCTACATCTTGTCGACAGCACCGAAAGCATCGTCAGCACCCTCAGCCACAAAGCCGCCGAGAAAGGCTTGAAACTGACGGTCGACTTGTCTGCCGAACTCGCCCACGCCTCCCTCCAGGGCGATCCGCTACGGCTTGAACAGATTCTCTTCAACCTCGTCGGCAACGCCATCAAGTTCACTGAGCAAGGTGGTATCACGCTACGCGTCCGTTCGCTTGGCGAAACCCCCGAAGCGATGCAAGTGCGCTTCGAGGTTAGCGATACCGGCATCGGCATCGTGCCGGAAGCGCTGTCGCGCCTGTTCCAGTCCTTTGAGCAAGCCGACAACAGCATGACCCGCAAATACGGCGGCACCGGGCTCGGGTTGGCCATCTGCAAAAAGTTGGTTCAGATGATGGGCGGCGAGATCGGCGTAGAGAGCGCGCCGGGGGCAGGCAGCACCTTCTGGTTCATCATTCCGCTGAAGAAGCGGGAAAAAGATGCCGTCCTGCCAGTGCCGACTTTTTCGGGACGAATAGCCGAGCAAGATCTGCGCGCCAAATACGCCGGCACACGCATCCTGCTGGCCGAAGACGAGCCGATCACTCAGGAAGTCTCGCGCTGCCTGCTGGAGGATGTGGGGCTGGTCGTGGATGTCGTCGAGGATGGCCGGCAGGCGCTGGCACTGGCCAAACAGACTCGTTACGCCCTGATCTTGATGGACATGCAGATGCCGCTGATGAATGGTGTGGAGGCCACCCGCGCCATTCGCAGCGATTCGCAGAACCGTCAGACGCCCATCCTGGCCATAACGGCCAACGCCTTCAATGAGGATCGTCAGGTTTGCCTCGATGCCGGCATGAGCGCTCATATCGCCAAGCCGGTCGATTCGCAGAAACTCTTCGAAACGTTGTTGGTGTGGCTGGAGAAGCCACTGCATTAAGGCCAAGCACCGCTATTGATCAGTTATATGCACATCACCATCCGCATTCCCTACCAGACGCTCGAACTCTTCGATGAAGATGGCGCGCTACTCAAACATTACGTGGTTTCCACGGCGGCCAAGGGGGCAGGGGAGCAGAACGGCAGCAACTGTACGCCGCGCGGCCACCATATCGTTCGCGCAAAAGTCGGCGCTGGCGCGACGGCGAATACGGTATTTGTCCGCCGCCGGCCGACCGGCGAGGTCTGGACGCCGGAACTGGCTGCTGCCAATCCCGGCCGCGACTGGATTCTGACGCGCATTTTGTGGCTCTCTGGCTGCAAACCGGGCCTCAACCGGCTCGGCTGCGTCGATACGATGCGCCGCTACATCTACATCCACGGCAGCCCGGACACGGTGCCGATGGGGCAGCCGGGCTCGATCGGCTGCGTGCGGATGCGCAACAGCGACATCATTGAGTTGTTCGATCTCGTGCCGGCCTTCACACCGGTGGAAATTATTGCCTAGCGACTGGGTGTTGTAGCGCGTAGCATGCGCCGCTCACCCCGGAGGAACTTGTCATGGACATTCATCACCTTGCCGCCGCCGAGTTTCTCGCCGCCGTCATCCGCAACCAGCCCGAACTGCTCAAGGGCTTTACCCCGAACAAGGACAGCGGCGAGATGGTCGCCAATTTCTGCAGCGGCTTCATCGAGCGCTTTTCGCACAGCCTGAAGGATTTCGACGAAGGCTCTAAAGAGGCCAGTCTGGATGACTGGAGCTTTTTGTCGATCAAGAAAGGCGCTTGAAACGATAGCGACTGCGCGGGCCAAGGTTCCCACCGGACAGCCAGGTTTGCTCGTCAAAGCTTGCCGTCCCATCGGTGCCGACTTTGATCAGCGTCGAACAACGCGTCCCATAGTCCTGACCGCGAATGAAGGCGGCCGAGAGCAGGCGTTCCCACTCAAGGGAGACGCCGGTGGCGGGCAAGGCGTTGTCCGGGTGGGTTGTGTCATCGCGAAGCAAGCGCCAAAGGGCTGTTTCGTCTGGCAGATTCGCCAGCGCATCGGCCAATGCCGTCTTGCCGGCGTCGACTTTTGGCCAGGGTATATCCAGTGTGGCATTCGACAGGCCGTAAATGCCGGGCGCGAGTTCGTGCCGTTCCCGCGTGATATTGCTGAAGGCCACCAGCCGCTGCCCATCGCCGAGCAATAGGTTGAAGCCGTTGTAGGCGGCCGGCTGCAGCCTGTCCAGATACGTGTCGACGGTGTCATGACCACAGAGAAAATCCGCCACCAGCCGCCCGCGTGAGGGGGCATCTGTATTCTGTCGCGACGGGTCGCGGTAGTTGGTCAGCGCGGCAAACCGTCCTTGCCGGGTCAGCCCCAGCCAAGTACCGCCCGCTGCCAGATCGCGGCCGGCCAGCACTTGCGGCTCATCGGGCCAAAAGTCGGCGCTGGCGGTACGGCGCCGGTAATACTCATCGCGATTGGCGGCGACAATCAGGGGAAAGTTCGGGTGGGATTGCCAAGCGACAAGGATCAGGCACACCGGTCGATGGCTTACTCGACCGCGTAAGGCATCGGCAACAGCAGCGCCTTGGGGCCGTCCGGTTTGCCGACATGCACGTCGTTCGACTCGGCGCCGGAGGATTGCACCACCAGCAGGGATTCGAAGCCGCTGTTGGGGGAGGGGGCGGTCAGCACTACGGCGCCGCAATGCTGGTCGCCGGCCTCGGGAGTAAATACGTCGGTGCCCGGCGCGAATTCCTGATCGAGCTTGACGCGGTACATGCGCCGTTTCACCTTGCCAAGGTAATGGGTGCGGGCAACGACTTCCTGGCCGGGATAGCAGCCCTTCTGAAAGCTGACGCCGCCGACGGCGGCATGTTCGTAATTGACCATTTGCGGCGTAAAGGCTTCCTGCGTGGCGGCGACGATGCGCGGGATGCCGGCCGCGATTTCGGCCAGATGCCAGGCCGTCAGGTCGGCGCGATGCCCCAGTGCGGTCAGTTTGGCTTGCGCGGCAGCGACAGCGTCATTCGGAACGGCCACGACAAAACGCCAGGCATCGAGACGAACCACGGTGCCGCCTTCAAAGGGCGCCGTGGTCATTGGCGCCAGTTTGCCAAACAGGGCGTCGGCCTGTTGGCCATCGCTGGTAGTCACGCCAATCAGGGTGCGCTCGGCAGACAGGTCGGTCAGCTTGACCTTGGTGCGCAGGATGTACATCGAGAGCTTCTTGAGAATGGCCGGCTGGATGTCGGCTGAGAGCTGCAGGAGGTAATCCGCGCCTTCGCGCCAGATCAGAAAGCTTGCAATCATGCGGCCCTTGGCGGTGCATAGCGCAGCATGGCGCGCTCCTTCCGGCGCCAGATGATTGATGTCGTTGGTCAGCAGGTTGTGGAGAAACTGGGCAGCTTCCTCGCCGCTGGCGCGGATCAGGCTTTGGTCGGTGAGCGGTACGAAAAGATTGGTCGGGTTCATTTAATGTCTGCAGGATCGGGGTTCAACAAGAGCGGATATCATATCTGCCTTCCATGAAACGCACACTCAAAACCCTACTTTTACTGGCCGGATTTTGTCTGCTGGCCGCGCTGGGCACCGCCGGCTGGCTGTTCTGGTTGGCATCTGCGGCCGTTCCGTTGAAACTCAATGGCAACGATGGTGTCGACTTTGACATTCGTCCCGGCCTTGGCCTCAAAGGCGCGGCGATGGCGATGGCGGATGCCGGTGTCGGTGTAACGCCGTGGCAGTTTGCCCTCATTGGACGACTTACCGGGCGTGACCGCAACATCAAGGCAGGCAGTTACGAAGTCGGCGCTGGGACAACTGCATGGCAGCTGCTGGAAAAGCTCACTGCCGGCGATGTGACCCAGACCGAGGTGGTGATTGTCGAGGGCAAGACCTTCCGCGAATTGCGGGCCAAGCTGGCCGCCCATCCTGAGGTGAAACAGGACAGCGCCGCGATGAGCGATGCCAAACTGCTGCAGCGGATTGGCGCCGTCGAGACACATGCCGAGGGCCGTTTTTTCCCCGATACCTACCTGTTTGCCAAGCAGTCGAGCGATCTGGCGATTTATCGCCGTGCCTATCAGGCGATGCAAAAACGCCTGGCGGGAGCCTGGGAGAAACGTGATCCCGGCGTGCCTTACAAGAACATCGAGGAAGCGCTGATCATGGCCTCGATCATTGAAAAAGAGACCGGCGCCGAGGCCGACCGCGGCAAGGTCGCCTCGGTGTTCGTCAATCGGCTCAAGCGCGGCATGCTGCTGCAGACCGATCCGACCGTGATTTACGGGCTGGGCGAACGTTTCGACGGCAACCTGCGCAAGGTCGACCTGCTCACCGATACGCCCTATAACACCTACACCCGTGCCGGCCTGCCGCCCACGCCGATATCGCTGCCGGGCATGGCCTCAATCCAGGCGGCCTTGAATCCGCCGGCCACCGACTACCTCTATTTCGTCGCCACCGGCAAAGGCGACGGTACCAGCGTGTTCTCGAAAACCCTGGAGGAGCATAATCGCGCCGTCAATCAATACCAGCGGGGCAAGGGATAAAGGGTATGAAGGGGAAATTCATCACGCTTGAAGGCGTGGATGGGGCAGGCAAAAGCACGCACCTGAGCTGGCTGGTCGAGACCCTGCGCAGCCAGGGCAAGACGGTGGTTCAGACGCGCGAACCGGGCGGCACCCCGCTGGGCGAAAAGCTGCGCGAACTGCTGCTGCACGAGCCGATGCACCTCGAAACCGAGGCTTTGCTGATGTTTGCCGCCCGCCGCGAGCACCTTGAACAGGTGATCCTGCCAGCGGTGCAACGGGGCGACTGGGTGGTTTGCGACCGCTTTACCGACGCCAGCTTTGCTTATCAGGGCGGCGGACGTGGTTTATCCACAGACAAACTGGCGCAACTTGAGCGTTGGGTGCAAGGCGAAGTGCAACCCGACCTGACCTTGTTGTTCGATCTGCCCATCGACATCGCTGCTCAGCGCATGGCCGGCGCCGCTCGCACACTGGATCGTTTCGAGCAGGAAAAAGCCGATTTCCATGAGCGCGTCCGCGCCGCCTATTTGGCTCGGGCGACCGAAAATCCAGCCCGCTTCCGCGTGCTGGATGGCCGGCAGAGTATTGAACAAATCAAGAATCAACTTGAAGTAATCATTTCAAGTGTCTGAATATATTGATTTACAAAAGGATGCCTGGCACGCGCTGAGCGGCGCTGATGCCCAGTTGCCGCACGCCATGCTGTTTCTCGGCAAGGAGGGTGTCGGCAAGCGGGAACTGGCCGAAGTACTGGCCGCGCGTCTGTTGTGCGAGAACAAACCGGCACCGCATGTCCCCGCTTGTGGTATCTGCGCGTCCTGCCAGATGTGGGCATCGGGAACCCATCCCGACTATCGTCTGGTGCAACCCGAGGCCGAAAGCGAAAGCGACGAGGGGGAGGGCGAAACAACCCCGGGCGAAAAGAAGAAGGCCAGCAAGCAGATTCGCATCCAGCAGATTCGCGAGATCGAAGATTTCTTTTACATCGGCAGTCATCGTGGCGGCGCGCGCGTTTGCCTCATCGATCCGGCCGAAAGCATGAATGCCGTGACGGCCAATTCACTTCTCAAGATACTTGAAGAACCAACTGCATCTTTCTATTTCATAATGATTTCTCATCGGTGGCATGGCCTACTGCCGACCCTCATCAGCCGTTCGCGTCAGGTGATGTTTGCACCACCCAGCGACGCCGATGCCCATGCCTGGCTGGAGCAAAACAAGCTCGGTTCGGCCAAGTCCTGGCTGCCGTTTTATGGTCACGCGCCCCTGGCACTCGCCCAGGCGCACCAGCGTGGGCAACTCAAAGCGCTGGAGTCCTTGTTGGCCGATCTGCTGGCGCCGCAAGATCCGCTCGCCCAGGCCGCCAAATGGGAAACCCATGTGAAAGCGGATGGCGCGATGAGCATGGAGGTGCTGGTCACCACCGTGCAAAAGTGGCTGCTGGATCTCGGTCTGGTCGCGCAAGGTGCGGCGCCTAGATACTTCCCCCATAAAAACCATGCACTGGATGCACTGGCGCGCAAGCTATCCATCCCGCTGTTGATGGAGGCGCAAAAGCAGGTGGCGCAAATTCGTCGTTTGGCGAGTCACCCGCTGAATCCCCGTTTGTTCCTTGAAGACCTGTGCGTGCGCGCATTCAGACCACTGAAAAACTCATGACCCCGCTTGTCGATTCCCACTGCCATCTCGATTTTCCGGAACTGGCTGCCAATATTCCAAGCTTGCTGGAGAGCATGGCTAGTAATCAAGTCGGCTGGGCGCTTTGCGCCGGCGTCACGCTGGAGCGCTTTCCGGCCATGCTCGCGCTGGTGAAGGCACAGCCCAATCTGTTCGCTGCGGTCGGCGTACATCCCGATACCGAGGAACCTGCTGCCGAGGCCGATTTGGGCACCCTGCTGGAATTGGCCCAAGACTCGAAGGTCGTCGCCATTGGCGAAACCGGCCTCGATTATTACCGTCTGACCGGCGATCTCGAATGGCAACGCGATCGTTTTCGCACCCATATTCGAGCGGCCAAAACCTGCGGCAAACCGCTCATCATCCATACTCGCGCAGCGGCGGCAGATACGGTGCGCATCCTGAAAGAAGAGGGGGCGGAAACGGTTGGCGGGGTGTTTCATTGTTTTACTGAAACACCGGAAGTGGCCCGGCAGGCGCTCAATCTGGGTTTTCACATCTCCTTTTCCGGCATTGTCACCTTCAAAAAGGCAGTGGAACTGAAGGAGGTTGCCCAGATGGTGCCCATGGATCGCATGCTGGTCGAAACCGACTCTCCCTATCTGGCGCCGGTTCCTTTTCGCGGCAAGACCAATCAGCCGGCCTATGTGCGCCATGTGGCCGAGGAGATTGCCACCCTACGCAACCTCTCGCTTGAAACCATCGCTCAGACGACTACCGACAACTTTTTCCGTCTTTTCAAGGACGCCACCCGATGAACCGCTATGCATTCATTTTTCTCGCTGGATTGACGCTTTCACTGACTGCTACCGCCGGCGTCTACGACGATATTCTGATCTATGCCAACCAGAACGAAACCGACAAGGTGGTCGATTTGTTGCGCAGAGGCATGGATGTCAATACCACCGATCCCCAAGGCAGCAGCCTGTTGATGATCGCGGTACAGGGCAACAATCTGGAACTTGTGCGTTTTCTACTCGATAACCGCGCCAATCCGCAGCGCAGAAACCGCTATGGCGATACGGCGTTGATGATCGCCGCGCTACAGGGACACACCGAGATCGTGCGCCTGATGGCCGAACGCAAGATCGATCTCAATCATGCTGGCTGGAACCCTTTGCACTATGCCGCCTTTGAAGGACGCGCCGAAATCATTTCCCTGTTATTGGCCGGCGGGGCCGACATCAACCTGAGGGCGCCCAATGGTTACACCGCGCTGATGCTCGCTGCCAAGCGCGGACAACTTGATGCAGTTCGTGTTCTGGTGGGTGCCAATGCGGATTCGAGCGTTACCGATCCTGAAGAAGGGACGGCTCAGGATATGGCATTGAAGGCGAACCATACCGATGTGGCGGCTTTCCTGAATCGAGCGGTGGTAGTAGGTCGTTAAATGCTGAGGGGATTTCCTGAAGCCCTGCTTACGCAATTTGACATAATATGGATTATCGGTAGTTAATGAGGGATCTGCGCAAATCAACACGCAGAACAGCATTTTGTTTGCGACGGATGCGCACAGTGACAGCGCCTGCCGACCATGCCCATGATGGCATTATCGGCGTACGAATTTTTCGTGGCTCATATTATTGGCCAGAAAGACGCTCTTGGCCCGGTTGGCTACGGTCGTTCGCTGCCCTTTTTCTTGACTTGGCGGCGCAGCCCAAACGCCAGTAGCGCGACCAGCACCAGCAACCCCGATAACAGCCAGACGCTTTGCCAGAAGCGGGTCGGAATAATGGCTTCCGGGCTGGCGGCACGCCACTTCTTGAGCACTTCGTAATAGCTGGAGTCCGGGTTTTTTTGCCAGTCGGCCAATTGATTTTCGATGGCCGTCAACAACTCGCCATTGCAGTCCTTGGCGGTGACATAAAACAACTGCGCCGGCTGAAAAATCACCGGCGTGGCGACCAGATGATAAGTGGCCGCATGAAATTCGCCATAACGGTTGTTGGTCACTGCCAGATCGGCCTGCCCCTTGGACACCAACTGAAATGCGTGATCAAAACTGTCGGCGGGAACGACATTGACCTTCACGCCATAACCGCTGACCCAGCTCTTGAACTCTTCGGCCTGAACACTTTTGTTCAACAAGGCAACGCGCTTGCCATCCATTTGCAAGGGCGAGATGATGGATTCGCCCTGTCGGCTGAACAACTGAGACCAACTGTAAAGCGCCGGGGTACGATGAAAATCCACCAGTTTTTCGCGTGAAGCGGAAAAGGCCACGTCGGGCATCAGGTCGATCACGCCGGTTTGCAAATTGCTCAGGCAATCCTGCCATTGGCACGGCAGGTAGTTCAGCTTCCAGCCTTCCTTGGCTGCGATACGGTCCAGCAGCTCAACGAGGATGCCGGAAGGCTTGCTGTCGGCATCAAGAAATATCTTGGGCGCATTGGCATAGATACCTACCCGGACCTCGCGCGCCTGAACAGTGCCTGCCCCCATGAGCAAAAGCGCACAGAGCGTAAGGATCAGTCGGATGGGACGGATGTTGGCAATCACGTTTCCACTCACTCAGGGACGACATGGACTCATACTACCAGAAAGTAATAGAGCCAATTCCCGTACTTTTGCACATTCGCGGGCAGGGGAGAACAGACCTGCCCGCGTTGCTGTCTGACGCGCCAAGCGGGAAAGCAGGTCACTTTGCGCATTGCGACACTGACTCAGCAAGGCCGCCAGCCCGGCCGTATCGTTCCAGTCGAAATAGCCCGCGTAATCGTCTCCGAGCATGCCGACATTGCCATCGATGCGCGAGGCCAGTACGGGGGTGCCGCTGACGGCCGCCTCGAGAATCACATGGGCGCCCCCCTCCATGCAACTGGTGTGGATTAATAGATGGGCGCGCTGAATACGGCGGCGCGTTTCTTCATGCGGCCGGCCGCCCAGCCAGCGATAGTTGGGACAGGCCGCCATGGTGGCCCGCGCGGCCTGCGCCAATGCCGGGTCGAGGGGCGCACCAATGTGGTCGATGAAAATGTCCTTGCGCCTGGCCAGCAGATGGGCTGCTGCAAACAGCGTCTCAGGCGACTTTTCCTCGCGCAGATGGCCCACCATCAAGGCACGCAGGCGCTGCGGCGATTTGCTCAGTGTTTTTCTTGCCGTGGCAGACTGGTAGATCGTGCGGGTTTTATCGTGATAGGCCGCTGGCAGCATGCGCCCCCCCAAGGCCTGCAACACCACCAGTTGGCCGGCCAGTGCTAGTGAACGCTGTGCGGCGGCATCCGTCTGGATATCCCGATACAGATCGGTGCCGGTCAGCACTACGGCCAGACGCTCGCTGCCATGGCGCGCATGCCAGGCCGCAATCGCATCGGCTGAGCGACGCGCATGCAAGGCGATCATCAGCGTATCCGCGTCGGCTGCGCCATCCGGCCATGTCTTCACCAGCCGCGTCGGGTAAAGTGGCGCCAGAAAACGCTGCCAGCGCCAGGCGGTTTGCCAGTTACCGTTATTGGCATCGGCGAGCGCCGGCGTCACGATGACGATTTTTTCCGGGATCTTTTTCATGGTCACTGATTATTCCACCGCCCGTCTCGCCCGTGGGGGCAATGCCAGTTTTCTCGCTACGGCCTTGCAGGATGCCCGTCGCCGCACCCTTGACCTGCTCGATGCCTACGTCGCCAAGCTCGGCCCGGCACTCCGCCTCCCCTACTCCCCTCAGTTCAACCCGACGCTGTGGGAAGTGGGGCATGTCGCCTGGTTCTACGATGTCTGGATCGCGCGCAATCCGCAGCGCCACCTCGGGCTGGCGGCCGACCCCGATTGCCAGCGCCCAGCAGGCCGTCTCGCCAGCGCCGACATTAGGTACAACTCCAGCCTCGTCAAGCACACCACGCGCTGGGACCTGCCGCTGCCCGATCTGGCTGGCACGCGCGCTTATCTCACCGAGAGTCTGGCCGAAACCCTGGCATTGCTTGCCGACGAGCCTGAAGACTTCGATCACCTCTATTTCTATCGGCTCTCGTTGTTCCACGAGGACATGCATGCCGAAGCCGCCACCTACATGGCGCAGGCGCTCGACATTCCCCTGCCCGCTCACCTGCGGCCGTGGGAACGTCCCCTGCCTGCTGCCGTCGATATTGCCCTGCCCGCCACGACGTGGCGCTTGGGGCACGAGGGCAGCGACTTCGCCTTTGACAATGAGCTTGTTGCCCACGAGGTGCAACTCGACAGTTTCCGCATCGACAGCGTGCCCGTCAGTTGGGGCCGCTTCGTGCCCGCCATCAAGGCCGGCGCCGTGGGCATGCCGCGCTATCTGCGCAAGGAAAATGGCACATGGCAGGCCTTGCGCTTTGGCGCCTGGGAGCCGCTCAATCCGGCTGCCGCCGCCGTCCATCTCACCTGGGACGAAGCCCAGGCCTGGTGTGCCTGGGCCGGACGCCGCCTGCCGACCGAGGCGGAATGGGAATATGCCGCCAGCGCCATCCCGTCAGCGCCGACTTTTCAGTGGGGCGAGGTTTGGGAATGGACCAGCAGCCGCTTCGCGCCCTTTGCCGGTTTTGTCGCCCACCCCTACCGCGACTACTCACGCTTCGGCTTCGAGGAACACCGCTACGTGCTGAAAGGCGCCAGCCGTGCCACCGACCCGCGCATGGCGCACCCGAAATACCGCAACTACTTCACCGTCGAGCGCAACGACATCCACAGCGGGTTCAGGAGCTGCGCCGTGTAAAAGTCGGCGCGACCGAAGGAAATCCCCTTTTCGGGACGGCGAGACGGCAAGTCGGAGGATAATTCGCCGCCTGCACACCCCTGCCGACCGCCTTTATGACCCGCGACCAACTGAAGAAGCTCGAAGCCAACCTATTTGGCGAAGTAATAACAACATATATACTCTGTCAGTACCGACGTCAGGAGATTACGCTATGTCCAAAGAAGCCGTTTTCACCATGAAACTGGAACCTGATCTACGCGCCGAGTTCATGGCTGCAGCTCAGGCCGCTCACCGGCCCGCCTCTCAGGTCTTACGCGAGCTGATGCGCGAGTTCGTCCAGCGCCAGCGCGAAGCGCTTGAATACGACCAGTATTTTCAGCGCAAGGTTGATGCCGGTCTGGCCTCGATGCAGGCTGGCCGCGGAAGTCTGAATGAAGAGGTCGAGGCTCAATTCGCCGCCCGGCGCGCAGCAGTCACGCAGGCGTGAAAATCATCTGGACGCCGGAAGCGCGGCAGGATCGTGAGGCCGTCTGGGACTATATCGCCACAAGATAGCCCGCGTGCCGCAGCCAAGATGGACGAACTCTTCAGTAAAGCCGCCGCCCGTCTGGCCGCCCATCCGCTGCTCGGCCGCAGTGGGCGCATTCCCGGCACTCGCGAACTGATTCTGCATAAAAGCTACTGCCTGGTCTACGCAATCGAGCAGGAAACCGTTTGGCTTCTGGCCCTGGTACATACCGCCAGACAGTGGCCGCCGGTCAAGGCATAAACACCGTCCTGCCAGCGCCGACTTTTGCAGCGCTCAGAGCTGCCAGGGGTCGAAGACCTGCGGGTAGAAGCGAAAATCCTCGGTATTGCGCGTCACCACAGTCAGGCCGTGGCATTGGGCGGTGGCCATGATGAGGCCATCCAGCACCGGCAAGCGCTGGCCGGAAAGTTCGGCACTGGCGGCAAGTAGCGCCCAGGCATGCAGCGCGGCGCCATCGAGCGGCAGGATACGGCCGGCGAAGCGCTGTTCGACCTTGCCCAGCCAAGCGGTGAGCTTCTGGCTGCGGCGTACATCGCTGGCTTTCAGTTTGAGAATGCCCTTCTCGATCTCGCCCAGCGTGACGACGCTGAGAAACAGGCTGTCCTCATCCTGTTCGTCCAGCCATTGAATCACCGCCGGTGTTGGAGCCTTTTTGATGTACTCCGACAGCGTGCAGGTATCAAGCAGCCAACTCACAGCGTCAGTTCCCGCCCCACGTCGCGGTTGCGGCTGAAGTCGATGTCTTCGCCGGCAATATCAGGCCGCAACAGCCCGGCCGAGAGTTTGCCCTTGGCGCGGCGGGTGAGACGCTCGTATTCGGCCGCTGAAACAACCACCGCCGCCGGTTTGCCATGCAGCGTGACGCACTGCGGCGCACCAGCCACCGCCTCCTTGATGAGTTGGCTTAAGCCGTTCTTGGCCTCTTGCAATTGCCACTGTGCTTGCATGCTCCACCCCTTATTCTGGCTAGTCTGTCTAGAATATAGCACATGGATTCACAGGAGTCGGGCCAAACGACGCTCCTCGATCAGTGCGTAAATCGCCGGAATTACGATCAGCGTCAGCAGCGTCGATGAAATCATGCCACCCACCATCGGCGCGGCAATGCGGCGCATCACTTCCGAACCGGCCCCCGTGCTCCACATGATCGGCAGCAGGCCGGCCATGATGGCGACCACCGTCATCATCTTTGGCCGCACCCGCTCCACCGCGCCTTCCATCACCGCTGCGTAGAGATCGGTGGCGGTAGGAAGCCGTCCTGCCAGCGCCGACTTTTGCCGGACGGCTGCCCAGGCGTGGTCGAGATAGATCAGCATCACCACGCCGGTTTCGGCGGCGACGCCGGCCAGCGCAATGAAACCCACGGCGACGGCAACAGAGAGGTTGTAGTCGAGCAGCCACATCAGCCAGATGCCGCCGACCAGTGCGAAGGGCACCGAGAGCATGACGATCAAGGTCTGCGTCAGGGCACGGAAGTTAAGGTAGAGCAGCAGGAAGATGATCAGCAGCGTGAAGGGGACGACGATCTTCAGCCGCTCCAGCGCCCGTTCCATATACTCAAACTGACCGCTCCACGTGACATACGAGCCCTGCGGGAACTTCACTTGCGCCGCCACCGCACGTTTCGCTTCCTGCACATACGAGCCGATGTCTCTATCCCGAATGTCGACGTAGATGTAGGCAGAGAGCAGCGCGTTCTCGGTACGAATGGCCGGTGCGCCCTTGGCAATCTTCACCTGTGCCACCTGCCCAAGCGGCACCATGATGGGCGTCGCGCCCATTTCACTCATGGCGGGCACCAGCACGTTGGCGGCGATTTTCTGGGGATCGTCGCGCAATTCTCTCGGGTAGCGCAGCGTGACGCCAAAGCGCTCGCGGCCTTCGACCGCCGTCGTCAGCATCTCGCCGCCGAGTGCCGTCGCCACCACTTCCTGCAGCTCGTTGATGAGGATGCCGTAGCGCGCCAACTGCGCGCGATCCGGCTCGATATCGAGATACCAGCCGCCGGTGATGCGCTCGGCGTAGGCCGAACTGGTGCCCGGCACCTGTTTCACCACCGCCTCGATCTCGCGGGCCAGCCGCTCCATCTCGGCGAGATCCTTGCCGAAGACCTTGATGCCAACCGGCGTGCGGATGCCGGTAGAGAGCATGTCGATGCGCGCCTTGATCGGCATCGTCCACGAATTGGCAACGCCCGGAAACTGCAAGGCCTTGTCCATCTCGGCGGTCAGGCTGTCGATGGTCAGACCGGGGCGCCAGTCCTTCTCAGGCTTCAGGTTGATCACCGTCTCAAACATCTCGATCGGTGCCGGATCGGTGGCCGTTTGCGCCCTGCCCGCCTTGCCGATCACCGAGGCCACTTCGGGGAAGCTCTTGATAATCTTGTTCTGCGTCTGCAGCAGTTCCGCTGCCTTGGTCACCGACATCGCCGGCAGCCCCGTCGGCATGTAGAACAGGGTGCCCTCGTTGAGCGTCGGCATGAACTCGCTGCCGAGTTTCATGGCGGGCCAGAGCGAAGCGAGCATGGCGACCAGCGCCAGAATAATGGTGGCCGTTTTCCAGCGCATCACGGCCGCGATGACCGGACGGTAGAACGCGATCATCACGCGATTCACCGGGTTCTGCGCCTCCGCCATGATCTTGCCGCGGATGAACAACAGCATGAGAACGGGAACGAGGGTGACCGAGAGCAGCGCGGCGCCGGCCATGGCAAAGGTTTTCGTCCAGGCCAGCGGCGCGAACAGCCGGCCCTCCTGCGCTTCCAGCGTGAACACCGGCAGGAAGGAAACGGTGATGATCAGCAGCGAAAAGAACAGCGCCGGGCCGACCTCCTTGCAGGCGGCAATGATGGCTTCGACACGCGATTCATCAGGCTTCAGTCGTTCAAGATGTTTGTGCGCATTCTCGATCATGACGATGGCCGCATCGACCATTGCACCGATGGCGATGGCAATGCCGCCGAGACTCATGATGTTGGAGTTCATGCCCAGCAGGCGCATGGCGATGAAGGCGATCAGCACGCCAACCGGCAACATCAGGATGGCGACCAACGAACTGCGCACATGCAGCAGGAACACAATGCACACCAGCGCGACAATCAGCGCCTCTTCGGCGAGCGTGGCCTTGAGGGTGGCAATGGCGCGTTCGATCAGTTCGGAGCGGTCATACACCGTCTCGATGCGCACGCCTTCCGGCAAACCTGCGGTGACGTCGGCGATCTTCGCCTTGATGTTGCCGATGACCTCCAGCGCGTTCTGGCCGTGACGCGCCACGGCGATACCCGAGACCACCTCGCCTTCGCCGTTCAATTCCGTGATGCCACGGCGTTCATCCGGGCCGAGTTCGACGCGGGCAATGTCGCGCAGCAGCACCGGCGTGCCCTTGTCGGTCTTGACGACGAGTTGCTCAAGGTCTGCCTTGCCGCGCAGATAGCCCTTGCCGCGCACCATGTACTCGGTCTCGGCCATCTCGACCACGCGGCCGCCGACATCGCGATTCGAGTTGCGGATCGCGTTGGCCACCGTCATCAATGGAATGCCGTAGCCGCGCAGCTTGGCCGGATCGACCACCACCTGATACTGCTGCACAAAGCCGCCGATGCTGGCGACTTCGGCCACGCCCTGCGCCTTGGTGATCTGGTAACGCAGATACCAGTCCTGCAAGGTACGCAGTTCGGCGAGCGTGCGATTCGCACCGAGCACGACATATTGATACACCCAGCCAACCCCGCTGGCGTCCGGCCCGAGGCTTGGTGCCACGCCTTGCGGCAGGCGGCCAGCCACGGTGTTGAGGTATTCGAGTACACGCGACCGCGCCCAGTAGATGTCGGTGCCGTCCTCGAAAATCACATAGACGAAGGAGGCGCCGAAGAAGGAGAAGCCGCGCACCACCTTGGACTTCGGTACCGCCAGCAGTGACGTGGTCAGCGGATAGGTCACCTGGTCCTCGACCACCTGCGGCGCCTGGCCGGAGAACTCCGTGTAGACGATCACCTGCACGTCGGAAAGATCCGGCAGCGCGTCGAGCGGCGTTTTGAACACCGCAACGACGCCCGCCAGCACCACGAACAGCGTACTCAGCAACACCAGAAACTTGTTGCGCGCCGACCAGTCGATCATATTCGCCAGCATGTCAGTGCTTCTCTATCTTGGTGATGACCCATTCGCCCGGCTTGCGCTCGACGAACTCGAAGTGCATGGCCGTCCCCGGTTTGAGGCCGGCCACCAGCGCGGCATTGGCCGGGACGAAGGCCATGGTCATCTGCGGCCAGTTGAGGCTGGCGATGGGGTCATGCGTAATCATTACCGTGGTCACCGAACCGTCGCTTTCAATGCTGTCGAGTGTGCCCATGGCGTGATGGCTGACCGATGATTTCTCTTTCATCCCACCCGCCATGCCACCTAATGCCGCCTTGAGATTGCTCTCCGAGTCGATCAGGAAGTTGGCCGACACGACGACCCGTTCGCCTTCCGCAACGCCCTCCTTCACTTCCACGTAATCGTCGCTGCGCATGCCAAGCTTGACTTCGCGTGGTTCGAAGCGCCCTGCTTCTTTTTGCACGATGACGCGCTGCTGGGTGCCGCTGTCGATGACGGCCGAGATGGGCACCACAAGGGCCGTCCTGCCAGCGCCGACTTTTATTTCGACGTTCGCGTACATCCCCGGGCGCAACAGTCCTTCAGGATTCGGCAGTTCGATACGGACCGGCACCGTGCGTGTCTGCGGATTCAGTGTCGGATAGAGATAGCTCAGCTTGCCGGCGAAAGTCTTGCCCGGATAGGCATCCAGCGTCACCGCGACGGTCTGTCCCAGCTTGACGGCAGCCAGATCGCGCTCGAACACATCGGCCAGCACCCAGACCGACGCAACATCGGCAATCTGGTACAGCGCCTCGCCCGGCATGAAACGCATGCCTTGTACCGCCTTCTTTTCGAGCACCACGCCGCCGACCGGTGAGCGGAAGCTCAGGTTGCGGCGCGGTTCGTTGCCGGCCTTGAGCGCGGCAATCTGTTCGGTCGAAATATCCCAGTTGGCCATTCGTGCCAGTGCAGCCTCGGCCACCTGGCGGATGCTCGCCTGGGCCTCCGGCCCGGCATTGGCCAGCGACGCCACGCCGCGTGAGGCGACCTGATATTCGCGCTGGGCCGAGACCAGTTCCGGGCTGTAGACCTCGAACAGGGGTTGCCCCTTGCCCACGGGCTGGCCGGTGGTATTGACATGCAAACGCTCGATCCAGCCCTCGAACTTGGGCGCCACGGTGAAAATGCGCCGCTCGTCGACCTCGACACGGCCGACCGCACGAAGCGGACGCGACAGATCGCGCCGGCTCACCGCCTCGGTGCGCACACCGAGCTTCTGCACCTTGGCCGTACTGATCTTCACGCTGCCGCCGTCATCATCCTCGCCTGCATAGACCGGGAGGTAGTCCATGCCCATGGAATCCTTCTTCGGTACCGGCGAGGTGTCCGGCAGGCCCATCGGGTTGCGGTAGTAGAGGGGCTTTTTACCGGTCGGCGCGGCTACGGACGTCGTTTCCCCCGTGCCAACTTTGTGATCTTGTCCGCCGAACCAGTAGCCCAGCAGGCTGGCCAATGCAACCAATACGATAACGATCAGATGTTTCATAGTTCCTCTCCGATCAGGCGTTCGATATCCGCCAGACGCAAGCGCTGGTCGCCCCGCGCCTTGACGAGATCCTGCTGGGCGCGGCGAATCTGCCGTTGCGCATCGAGGACTGCGGCGAAATCCACCTTGCCGGTTTCATAGCCGGCCAGCGCGGATTGCAAAGTCAGCTCGGCCTGTGGCAACAGGCTGGTGGCAATCAGGGTTTCCACGCGGCGGGAGGCTTCCAGCCCGGCCAGGGCTTCACCCAGATCCGCCAGTGCCTGATGGAGCGTCGCCTCATGGCGCCGCGCGGCCGCTTCAAACAGGCGTTCCGATTCCCGCTCCTGGGCGCGGCGGCTCTCCTGCTGCAAGGGAATATTGACCTCGAACATCAGCTCCCATTCGCTGACGCGCGTGCGCGTCTGGATCGGCGAAACACCGAGCGTCACATCGGGATAGCGGTTGCGGTAAGTCAGTTCGCGGCCCTTGTCAGCGGCGGCGATCCGCGCCGCATCCTGCGCCAGTTGCGGGTTGTTTGCGCGCAAGCGCGTTTCGAGTGCGACAAAATCCAGCTTGGCCGCTGCTGGCAATGGCCGCAGGATATTGGGCGGACGCAGCTTGATGTGGGCCGGTGGCCGTCCCAGCAGGCTGCGCATGCGCGCACTGGCCTGGGCGCTCTCGCCTTCGAACATCGCCAGATCGCTCTGCAACATGGTGTATTCCCCTTGGGCGCGGATGGCGTCCTGCTGCGGCGCCAGTCCATTCGCGTAACGGTTGCGGGCAATCTCGCCCAGCCGCTGCAGCAAGTCGAGGTTCTCGCCCATCAGGCGCAGCGTATGCAAGTGCACGTGATGCTGTGCATAGGTCTGCTTGATGCGCGTGGCCAGTTCCAGCCAGCCTTCACGCGTGCGGCCGCTGGCCTCGTCTGCCCCGGCGACGGCGACATCGCGACGCAGATCGCGCTTGCCGAACCACGGCAGGGTTTGCGTCAACGTGTATTTGGCGCTGCCGACCCGCGCCGGCAGGAGGTTGGCGCTACCGCCACGGGCCTCGTTGGTCACATCGCGCAATTCCGTACGGAACATCGGGTCGGGCAAAGCACCGGCCGGTGCCACGCGCTCGGCGGCGGCCTCCGCTTCCAGGCGCAGAGCGGCAAACGCCGGGTGGTGGCTGCGGGCGAAGTCGAGCAGGCTGTCGACATTGCCGCCGATGAGCGTTTCCTCGGCAGCGCTGGCCATGGACGGCAGCCCGCTGGCAACGGCCAGGGCCGTTGCCAGCAGCAGGGAGCGGGGCAACATGGCTACTTCGCCGCTTCGATGCGGACGATGGTGTACTCGCCGCCCACGTCCTCGACGCGGAAGCGCACCTTCTGGCCATCCTTGATTTGTTTGAGCATGGCCGGATCCTTGACCTTGAACATCATGGTCATCGGCATCATGCCGAGGTTCTTGATCGGGCCGTGGGCCAGCATGACGCGCTGGCTCGGCGCATCGATCTTCTTGACTGTGCCTTCGGACAGGTCATCGGCAGCGAACAGGGAAAAGGGCAGAACCAGACTTGCGATGGCAAGTGCACGCAATACGAATTTCATGGGAAACCTCCTGAAAACGAAAAACCAAAAAGTCGGCGCTGGCGGGGCGGCGAAATACCAACCCCGCCGGGTTTTCAGAGGGTGTGTCTGGGAGGGTGTTGCGGCGGTTCGCCGATATGACTTGGCGTGGCCGGATGCTGCACCGGCACCAGGACATTCAGGGCGGGCAGTTGCAGGTCGGGGCTACCCATCGCCAACAGGAAGCCGCTGCTGGCGAGGTGGCAGATGCCGCAGTTGTCGCATTCGTAGTCCGCCTGTGCTGGCGCGGTGGCAGCGACTTCCGCATGTTCATGACAGGGCATGTCGGCCTGTACCATCTCTTCTGTCGGCGCGTGACTGCACAGGGGCATGGCCCATGAACTGGCGGTCTGCAGGGGCAGCAGCAGTGCCAGAACAATCAGCAGGAAGGTGCGCAGGCGACTCATGCGGCTAATACTAGCCTGTCGTTGGTCTTTCGACAAGCGGTCCTCAGCCTTGCCGCTGACTGCCAGCCACGCCGTTCGAAGGCATGCCTAGTGTTCCAACGCCATGCGAGCGATGAAACCTGAGCGCGATTCTCCGGCTGCCTTGGCGTGCGCATCTAGGCGCTGCAGTATCCGGCGCGGGAGACTGATGTTGACCCTCTCCATCGTGTCGTCGAGGATTGCCGGATCAACTTGGACAAGCGCCCATACCCAAGACTTGTACGCCTTGTGTGCCTTGCGCAGGGTATCGATGTTGGACGGCCGGGGAATCTCCATGCCAGAATCAAGCGCGGCCTCAATCCAAGCCGTAATCGCTTCCTCGGCATTGGTCAGCGCCTCATCCATCGTGTCTCCAGCAGAAAAACAGCCGGCCAGATCGGGCACAACAACGCCGAAGGCTTCAGTATGGGTTCCAGGTTCGATAGCAACGGGATAGCGCATGGCAATTACCTCTCAACGATTCCAGCCTGCCGCCTGATGGCCTTTAGCAAGCCAGCCCCAAGATCTTTCTTCGGATGTGGCAGGACGACAATACCGGGTTTTGTGGGGTGCTTGAAAACGTGGTGCGAACCGCGTATCCGGTCAAGCTGCCATCCAGCTTGCTTCAGTTCGCGCATCAAGTCGGCGCTGTTCATGTGTGTATGATACACATCGTTTTACAATATTTCAATTCCTTGCCCTGCTATGCGACCCTACAGCGGTCCGATCACGCCTTGGCCGTGAACACCGAAAACCAGTCTTGTGCGTCGGTCCAGTGCTGGATGTCGCGGAATCCGGCCTGTTCGAGCAAGGCAGTGAAATCGGCCAATCGCCATTTGGTCGAGTTCTCAGTATGAATGCGCTCCCCGGCGGCAAAGTGCCGTTCCCCTTCCGGCCAGCGCACGGTGACATCGCGCACGGCTTCGAGGTGCATTTCAATCCGGGATGCCGCGCTATTGAAGAAAGCGACGTGCTGCCAATCCGCCAATGAAAAGTCGACGCTGGCGAGACGGCGCACATGGCGCAGCAGATTCCGGTTGAAGGCCGCAGTAACCTGCAGCGGATCGTCGTAGGCGGCTTCCAGTACCGCAACCGGCTTGACCAGATCGACGCCGATCAGCAAGCCCCCGCCCTGTGCCGCCGCATGCACCTGACGCAGGAACGCCAATGCCTCGTCCGGCGTGAAGTTGCCGATGCTGGAACCGGGATAGAACATCAGGCGCGGCCCCGCTCCAACTTCCTCTGGCAGTTGCAGCGCGGCCGAGAAATCGAGGCCGATGCCCATCAGGGCCAGATGCGGATGCTGGCGACGCAGGATGTCGAGCGAATCGCGCAGGTAATCGACCGAGATATCGACGGCGACATAGCGCTTGACGCGGAACGGCGCGAACAGCCGCGCCGCTTTCTCGCAGTTGCCGGCACCGAGATCGACAAAGGTCTCGAAAGCCGGCAACTGACGCGCCATCTCTTCCGCATGGGCCGCGAAAATGGCGGCCTCGGTCCGCGTCGGGTAGTACTCGGGCAGTTCGGTGATGGCGGCGAACAGGCGGGCGCCGAGCGCATCGTAGAAATACTTGGGCGCAATCGTCGCGACGGGCGCGCTCAGGCCGGCAATCAGTTCGGCACGGAGGGTGGCCGGATCGGCGTGATGAATCTGGATCAGTTGTGGGGTCATGCGGTTTCCGAAATCAGGGCGGAGAGGTCGGGCACGTCAGGTTGTGCATGGGCACAGGGCGATGCCCAGCCAAGGCTTTGGCTGGCCTGCTGGCAGCGGGCGAACAGGTCGGCCTGATCGCGTCCGCCCAAATGAACGATGCCGTAGCGGTAGCTGCCCAGCCATTTGAAGTCGCGTGTCATTGAGCCACGCGGCTTGGGAAAACGGAACAGCAGCGCATCGGGAAAGGCGGCATGGAATGCGGCCTGTTGCTTCCGACTTGGCATGGCCGGCACTGCGTCGGGTGCAAAAGCGCGATAGACCAGGCTGGCGGCGCTACCCGCCGTGGACAGGGCGCGTGGCAGCCGCACCGGATCGCGGCCGAAGGCAAGTTCAAGGGCGACGCGATGCAGGTCGATGCCATCAACGCGCAAATACAGATCGGAAAACTGCGATGCCATGCGCGGGTTGAACTCGATTACGGTAATCTTGTCCGTGGCTTCGTCGTAAAAGAACTCCATGTTGAACAGGCCATGGGTGAAGCCGACGGCCTGCAGAAAGCGCCGCGCCGTGTCGAGGGCCTGCGCCTGCCCCGCTGCGGGGATCGACGAGGGATAGTCAAAGCGCATGAACGCCTGTGTGCCGGGATACATGATCGAGGCGACCACGCCCAAGGGACGCAACTCGCCATTGAAGACATAGCCGTCGAGGTTGTACTGTGCTGCCTGAACCGGCTGCTCGATCAGCAGACGATGGGCCGTGCCGGCCAGTGGTAGACGTTTTTTCGCGACACGATCGAAAGGCTCGACCAGATGACGGATCACCCACAGCTCAAAGGCACCGAAGCGCGTCATCTCGTGTAGCGCCTCACGATTATGCACGACGCGCGCCAGCACGGAAAACGCCGCTTTCACCGGCTTGATGAAGAGCGGATAGCTCAAACCCTCGGGCACCGGATCGCCATAGCGTGCCGGCAGCAGCGCAAACCCGGTATTCGATGCCGGGCAGACCGTTTCCAAGACCTGGCGGGCATACAGCTTGTGCTGGCAGGCGAGGACGGCATTCACCGGTGTTCCCGGCCAGCCCATGCGCTCGGCCAGCAAAGCGGCCCCGAGCGCACCGAACTGCTCGTGATTTGAAATGACGGCCTGCCAGCCGTGCTTGCCGGCCTGTTTGGCGAGGCGAGCGATAAAACGTTCCAGATCGAAACCGGCCAGCCGCGCATTGCTGGGAAAACTGAACAGATCGAATCCGGCCGAGTCGTGCGGGAATTCATGCGACCAGCGCGCGTAGCCGATGCGGTCCCAGTCGTAGTTGAACAGCACGAGAGTGCGCGGCAGGAGGGCGGGCTTGGACATGGCGCAAGGATAAGATAAAAGTCGGCGCTGGCGGTATGAAATGCCCTGCAGCGGGTACGGCGCCTCCTTATAATCGTCGCGTGCTCCACCCTACGCCCCTCCTCGACGCCTTCGGCCGCCCGGTGCGCGATCTGCGCATCTCGATCACCGACCGCTGCAATTTTCGCTGCGTGTATTGCATGCCGAAGACGGTATTTGGTCGCGACTACCCCTTCATGCCGCGCGCCGAGTTGTTGTCCTTCGAGGAGATTACGCGCATTGCCCGGCTGTTCGCCGCGCGCGGTGTCAGGAAACTGCGGCTGACCGGTGGCGAGCCGCTGCTGCGCCATGGCGTCGAAAAACTGATCGAACAACTGGCGACGATCACAGATCTCGAAATCACCCTGACCACCAATGGCTCCCTGCTGGCACAGAAAGCCGCAATACTGGCCGCCGCCGGCCTGCAGCGCGTAACCGTCAGCCTCGATGCGCTGGATGACGCCACCTTCAAACACATGAACGATGCCGACTATCCGGTCGCCAAAGTACTCGAAGGCATTGAAGCCGCCGCAGCCGCCAGCATGCAGCCGGTGAAAGTGAATTGCGTGGTCAAGCGCGGCAGCAACGACGGCCAGATCGTGCCGCTGGCCCGGCATTTTCGAGGCACCGGGCACATCCTGCGCTTTATCGAATTCATGGATGTCGGCAGCAGCAATGACTGGAAGCTCGATGAGGTCGTTTCCTCGGCCGAGGTATTGCGGCGCATTGGCGAGGAATTTCCGCTTGAACCGATCGACGCGAACTATCCGGGTGAAGTTGCCGAGCGTTGGCGCTACAAGGATGGCGCGGGCGAGATTGGCGTCATTTCCTCCGTCACGCAAGCCTTCTGCGATAGCTGTACGCGGATTCGCCTGTCGACCGAAGGCAAACTCTACACCTGCCTGTTTGCCAGCGCGGGGCACGACTTGCGCAGTCTGTTGCGCGCCGGTGCCGACGATGCGGCGCTCGATGCCGCCATCGTTGCTTTGTGGCAGACGCGCGCGGATCGCTATTCGCAGATCCGCATGGCAGTCACACCGGCCCTTAAGAAAATCGAGATGTCCTACATCGGTGGATAACCAGCCCCGCCCCCCTTCGCCCCCCTCGCAGGGGGTTCCTGCGATCACGGGTTTGATCCTCGCCGGCGGGGCCGGGCGGCGCATGGGCGGGACCGACAAGGGGCTGCTCGATTATCAGGGGCGGCCACTGGTCGCTCATGTCATCGAGCGGCTGGCACCACAGGTCGACAGCCTGCTGATCAGCGCCAACCGCAATCCGGATATTTATGCCCGGTTTGGTCACCCGTTGGTCAGCGACGATCAGCCTGATTATCCGGGGCCGCTGGCAGGACTGGCGGCAGGTCTTGCCGTCTGTCCGACCGAGTGGCTTGTCTGCGTGCCCTGCGACTGCCCTGCCCTGCCGCTGGATCTGGTCAGTCGGCTATGGGCTGCAGTGCAGGATCACGCCGCCATGATCGCCGTTGCCTCGACTGGGGGCCGCATGCAGCCCACCTTCCAGCTATGCCAGCGCAGCCTGTTGCCGGCGCTGCTGGATTATCTGGCCTGCGGCGAGCGCAGGGTTGGTGCATGGTGTGGCTCAAATGCGGCCGTCGAGGTCGATTTTTCTGACACAGCCGCCTTCCGCAACCTCAATAGCCCGAACGAACTTGCTGCACTGCAGTAAATAATCACGTATTGGCACTCAATCTGCTTACCAGCAAGTCGTTAAAGACTTCAAATGGAACAGGAGGTGTGTCATGAAATATCACTGCACTCCCGATACCGACCTGCATGAACTGATCGGCAAGGATGGTTGCGATGGCTTCGAGTACGGACCGCTCAGCCACGCTCTGCGTAATGGCGAGGAACTGGTGCTGGAAGACAGCCACATGCTTTCCCGTCTGCTGGTTCCCAAGATTCAGGCGGTCATCAAAGGCCTGTTTATCGTCGAAACGGAAGAAACCCTGCGTGCCCCGGCAGGGTTCAAGTTGGTCCTTCATTGAGACCACGCCCCCACCCTCCGGTGGGGGCTATTTGCGTCAAACCAATCCAAACGTCTTGTTGTAAGCGGCCAGTGCCTTGGCCGTCGCGCCGGTCGGTGCGGACACATCGCCTTTGCCAAACTCGTTGTGCAGGCTGCTCTTGTTGTCGGCAATGTAGTCGATGGCACGGCTACGATTGTCGAGCGCGTTCTGGATGAAATTGCCTGTCGAATTGAGCATGTCGGCCGACTGGGCAAAGTGGGCGCCGAACTCGTCGATGGCTGCAACCACACCGGCCTTGTTGGTCGCCAGGGCGCTATTGAGCTGGGTGACATCGAGCGTGGCCTGTTTGGTCATGGGGTCAATCGTAATGCCAATGTCTTTCAAGCCGCTCACGCCGCCATTCGGGCCGGTGGCACCATGAAAGAGGCTGCTGACACTCTGCTCCAGTTCATATAGCGAGATTTCGGCGGCCTGAATGTTGTCGAGTACGCCCCCCTGCGCCACCGTATCGTCAAAGCGATCTTCCCAGGCGTTGTACTGATCGATAAAGGACTGCAACTGGGCGGCAATGTCGGTGTTCGTGGTGGCGGTATCGACGGCTTCGGCCAGATGCGCGGCTACCGCCTCCATGTGTTCGATGGCATCGCCCATGGCGTTAAGCTCGGCATGTTGCGCCTTGAAATCAACCTCGTACTGGTTGATCTTGGACATCATCTTGTACCCGGACTCCGGGTCGAACAAACTCATGTTGCGACCGTCGGCAGACAATGCGGAAGTTTTGTCACCGAGAATATCGGCAAAACTTGCCGCCTGTTCTTCGCTTTCGCCGCTCACCGCGCCGATCAGGGTCGAGATGATGTCAGTGCGCAGATTGGCGATCTGCAACTGGATGTTTTCACTGGTAATGTTCATTTTCCTGCCTCCTTTGAGTTCGGGGTTTCAGGAATAGAGCAATAAACAGGCCTACTTTATTGCCTTTAATCAGGCAGTGTGTCTCAAGCAGGCCAGCCGCCGCTTGCGCAAGCGTTCCAGCGGCAACTCCACCCAGCGATGAAACATGTCGGCGCAGGCCATGCTGAGCAGCCAGGCAAACCCCAGTCCCCAGGCCGCATGCAGCGTTGTTTCCGGTGCAATGCGCTGAAAAACGGCACCGACCACCAGATAGACGGGATAGTGGATCAGGAACAGTGCATAGGAGGTTCCGCCCAGATAGTGGATGACGAGGCTTTCCTGCCGCGCCATGTGCAGGCGGCTGCAGCCCAGCGCCAGCGCGGTCAGCACGGCCACCGCGATGCGCGGACGAAAGTCGCTCCACAAGGCCAGCGCACCGGCAAGGCCGATCAGCCAGAGAATCTGCCCGCGCCGTTCCGAACGGATGGCCCAGCCACTGGCAATCCCCAGGGCGTAAGCGCCGAAGAAATAAAAAGCGGTGTTGTCCCAAGCGGCATCTCGGTTGAAATGGAGCAGCGAGGCCAGCGCCATCAGCAGTACCAATACCGCAGGTAAAAAGTCGGCGGTGGACAGATGAAATGCCCCGAAGCGGGTACGGCGTCCCAACCATAACAGCAGCACAAAAAGGGCATACAACTGAAATTCGATCGCCACATACCAGACGCCGGCCGACAGCGACTCGAAACCCAGCAGGCCGTGCAGCAGGAACAGGTGGGCGACAAACTGCAGCCAATGCGGCCGGGCACCCAGCACGTCATCGCCGGGCGACCACTGGCGCAACAGCCAATCGGCCGCTACGGCAAAACACAGCGCCACGGCAAACGGCAGCACCAGACGGAAATAGCGCTGACGGATCAGGCATAGGGGGGTATCCCTGGGCGACAAGCCGCGATACGACAGCAACTGGGCGCTCAAAAACCCGCTGGTGGTGATGAACACGGCCACGGCATAGCGCCCGTATTCGGAGAGTCCGTCGAGCAGGCCATCAAAGCTTGTGCCGAAGGGATGATTGCCAAACGGCCCATACCAGGCGAGGTGATGCAGGACGATCAACTGCGCCGAGACGGCCTTCAGCAAATCAATGAACAGGACGCGCGAACGCAGCGACGGTTGGGTGTGGGGCAAATTCAGATCCTACTAGCTGCGACCGACATGGAAGACGCCCGAAACCTCGGCGAGGATGGCGAGAATGCGCTGCAACTGGGCGGCACTGCCGAGTTCGACGGTGAAGGCCATGCGCGCCACCCCGGCCTTCGACTGGGTCTTGACGGCGGTGACATTGACCTTCTCCTTCGACAGTACATCGGAGATGTCACGTAACAGGCCTTGCCGGTCGTTGGCTTCCACATGCAGGTCGCAGGCATAGATGCTTTGCTGCTGTCCGCCCCAGGTGGCTTCAATCACGCGTTCGGGGTTGCGTGCCACCATGTTGCGGAAGTTGGCGCACTCGACCCGATGCACCGACACGCCACGCCCGCGCGTCACAAAACCGGCGATGGCATCCGGGGGTACGGGTTTACAGCAAGTGCCGAGCTGCGTCATCAACTTATCCATGCCGACGACGAGGATCTGGCCCGAACCCGCCTCTGCCTTGGCACGGTGCATGAGGATGCCGGGTTCTTCGACGGGCGCCAGCGGTTCGACCTGCACTGCGGCCTGAACCGCCCGCTGGCCGATTTCGTTGCGTGCTGCCGCGAGGAACATGGCTTCCGTATTCTTGAAGCCCAGCTTGTGCGCCAAGTCCTCATGATTCGACTGGGCAGCACCATCGCGTTGCAATTCCTTGATGATCCAGGCGCGGCCGTTGGCCAGCATCTCTTCTTCCTGCAGGGCGGCAAACCAGGCCTTGACCTTCTGGCGGGCGCGGCTGGAGGCGAGATAGCCGGGCGAGAGCCAGTCGCGCGAAGGCCCGCCGCTCTTGGCGGCGGTGATCTCGACCTGCTGGCCGTTTTTCAGCGGCGTGTTGAGTGGCACCAGCTGGCCGTCGACCTTCGCGCCACGGCAGCGGTGGCCGATGTCGGTATGCAGACGGTAGGCGAAATCGATCGGCGTCGCGCCCTTGGGCAGGTCGAGCACGCGTCCTTGCGGCGTCATCGCATAAATGGTGTCGTCCAGCGCCGCACGCTTGAACTGCTCGACCCAGACGGCCGAGTCGGTGATTTCGTCGCGCCACGAGAGCAGTTGGCGCAGCCACGCGATCTTGTCGTCGTAGGCCGAATCGGCTTTACCCGACGTACCGCTTTCCTTGTAACGCCAGTGCGCCGCGACGCCCATTTCGGAATGCTGGTGCATCTCGTGGGTGCGAATCTGCACCTCGAAGGCACGCCCGTCCTCGGATTGGACGGCGGTATGCAGCGAACGATAGTTGTTGCCCTTGGGGTGCGAGATGTAGTCGTCGAATTCACCATGGATCGGCACCCACAGGGCATGCACGAGGCCCAGCGCCGTGTAGCAATCCTTCACCTCGTCGACGACCACCCGCAGCGCCCGCACGTCATAGACCTCTTCGAACGTGCAGTCCTTCTTGCGCATCTTGTTCCAGATGCTGTAGATGTGCTTGGGTCGCCCATACACCTCGGCGTTGATGATGCCGGATTTCGCCAGTTCCTCCTTCAGGCGTGCCACCGCGGCCGTGATGAAGGCTTCGCGCTCGAGACGCTTTTCATCGAGCATCTTGGCGATGCGCTTGTAGGTCGCCGGCTCGGTGAAGCGGAAAGACAGATCCTCGATTTCCCACTTGATCTGCCAGACGCCCAGCCGGTTGGCCAGCGGCGCATAGATCTGCTGGCTTTCGCGGGCCGTCTCGACACGTTCGGGCAAGTCGTGGTCGGTATACCAGCGCAAGGTCTGGGTGCGCGAGGCCAGACGAATCAGCACCACGCGAATGTCGGCCGCCAGTGCCAACAGCATCTTGCGCAGGATTTCGGCCTGCCCTCCCGACTTGGCTTGCGCCGAACCGGTCAGCGGTCGCAGATTCTTGAGGCGATACAGGCCATCGACCAGTGCGGCGACGGACTCGCCCCACTGTGCACTCATCTTCTCGCGGGCATGTTCGAGAAAGTCCGGCGCGGCAAACAGCAGGGCCGCGAGGCGGCTATCGAGATCGAGGTTGAGCGCGGCAAGGATTAGTGCCGCCCCCAGGCCATGTTCGAACGCCGTCTCGCCAGTGCCGACTTTTCCATCGCCATACAAGGCGCGGGCGTAGCCGATGGCCTCTATCAGACGATCGATCTCTGCCTCGGCCAAGCCCACGGCCAGGCGACTCAGGACGGTTTCGTCGATACCAGAATCCGGCAGGGCATGAACCACGGATACCATAATGAAATTCCAGAGAAATTCCTCTTATTTTAACGGCTGCCCCAGGGCAATCGCATCAGGATGCAAATGCCATTGTCGTGTACGATTGGAATCGGGTTCAGAGCAAGCGGTACAATGAAAAAGTGAGAACTTAAGTACTACACTTCCTTTTGCTTTGTCTGACTCCTGCTGATCATGTCTCTGCCCCTCCTGCGATCGACGTACTCATATTTCAGATTGATGCTCCTGAGCGCGGCCATCCTGTCCGGTGCCGGCATCTGGTTGTGGGACGACTATCGGCACACGCTGGAGGAAGCCGCCATTGCGCAGGCGAACGTTGCGCGACTGCTCGAAATCCATACCTCCCATGTGATCGACAACGCCAACAGCATTCTTGACCGCGCGTTCGACGAGGTTCGCGAGCACGACATCATGGGCCGGGGGGGCGATCAGCGCTGGCCAATATTCGCTGGCCTGGCCCAAAAACTGCCCGTGAGCGGCCGGCTGTGGCTCTACCGCGCAGATGGTTCGGCGGTGATGGCGTCCCATCTGCGGCATTCGACCAACAACGCGAGCGATCGCGAATACTTCACGGCCCAGCAAAAGCCGGGCGCGGGCTTGTTCATCGGCGAAACCATCGTCGGCAAGACAACGGGCAAGAAGGTTTTCAACCTCAGTCGCCGTATCGACGGGCCCGATGGTTCCTTTGCCGGGGTGGCGATGGCGGCCATCGATATCGACGTCTTCATTCAAGCGGTGAGGGATCTCAAGCTGGGCGAAACCGCCGCGTATACCTTGGTGCGCGGCGACGGCGCCGTCATCATGCGCCATCCCGATGCCGGTGCGGCGGGCAAACGGTTTGGTTTGAAGGTGCTCGACGAGATGATGAAGCAGCCGGAAGGCTCCTTCACCGCCGTGTCGGCGATCGACGGCATCGCACGGCAGGTGGCCTATCGCAAGCATGCCGACTTCCCCCTGGCTATCGTCGTCAGTCTCAGCCGCGACGAAATTCTGTCGCCCTGGCGACGGCGGGCTCTGGCGATGGGGAGCGGCCTTGCGCTGCTGTTTCTTGTCGCCGGCTGGCTGACCGTCGTCGCGCGAAAAGCAACGGAGCGCGAGCGGAGCGCGGTCATGCGCATGCAGGTGGTGCTGGACACCGTTGCGGAGGGCATCTGCGGCATCAATGCGCTGGGTCAGGTCGCCTTCATCAATCCGGTCGGCGCACGGCTGTTAGGCTATGAACCGGGCGAACTGGTGGGAAAGAACCTCCACGACACCACTCATCATTCCCTGCCCGATGGCTCGCCTTACCCTGCTGGCGAGTGTTCCATTCAGACACTATTGAACCAGGGTACGGAAAATTTCGGCACCGACTATTTCTGGCGGAAAGATGGCCGGGGATTCGACGTCGAGTACGCGGCGACACGGGCCGACGATCTCGATGGCCAGCACGGCGTAGTGATGGTATTTCGCGATATCACCGCGCGCCGCGTGGCCGAGGCCGCGCTGCGGGAAAGCGAGGGGCATTTCCGCATGCTGGCGGAAAATATGGCCGATACCGTATGGAAGGCCGACCGCGAGATGCGCTTTACCTACATCAACGATGCAGATCGTCGCCTGCGCGGGTTTGCGCGTGAGGAAGTGATCGGCCATCCGATCGAGGACACGCTGGCGCCGGAAGGTAAAACCGTGCTGTCCCGGCTGGTCGAGAAACGCAGGCAGATCGAGGCCGAGGGTCGCAAGAGCGAGGCTTTGCGTTTCGAGATTCCGCAACGCTGCAAGGACGGTCGCGTCATCTGGGCCGACGTCCTGACCATTCCGATCTACGACGCAAGCGGCGAGATCGCCGGCTACCAGGGGATCGGTCGCGACATCACCGAGCGCCGGCGGCAGGACGCCGAACTGGAGCAGTCGCAGCGCCATCTCGAACTTCGGCTGAAGGAACTGGCCGAGGAGCAGATCGACTTGCAGGAGAAAGTGGTCCAGGACCCGCTCACCGAGATCAATAACCGCCGTTACCTCGATGAAACCTTGCCGCGCGAATTGGCCCGGGCACGGCGCGAAGGCCATCCGGTGGCCGTGATCATGCTCGATCTCGATCATTTCAAGCAAGTCAATGACACCTACGGCCATGCCGCGGGCGACGAAGTCCTCAAAGCCCTGGCGGCGCTCTTGAAGCATAGCGCGCGCGAAAGCGACCTGATCTGCCGCTACGGCGGGGAGGAGTTCGTGGTCGTCATGCCGGGGATGACCGCCGAGCGAGCGTTGCAACGGATCGACTTGTGGCGAACCGAACTGGCCGAGAGGCGGATTAGGTACGGCGACCGGGATATTCGGGTAACGCTGTCGGCTGGTGTCGCCGGATTCCCCGCGCACGGCGACGACATGGGCACGCTGCTCGTTCGCGCGGATGAAATGCTCTATCGTTCGAAGACCGAAGGCCGCAATCGGGTAACTGTTTACGGCGCCGCACCGAATAGCTAACCGAACTCCGTGTCGCTTGGTTTTCCGGGGCTGCCATGCGCAAGGCCTGGCGCCGAAAATGCAGTTTTATGGATTCTGAATGCCACGCATCAAACCGGAGATCGCCAGCGAACCGGCGATTTTCCCGCCGCCGCATGTCCTGACGAAGCTCGAAATGCTGCGCGATTTCGATCCAAAACTGCGCCGCACCCTCTCGCGCATGTGGACGGAAATCAAGGTACGCTGACAGGCAAGTCGTCCGGCACCCACGCGAAATTCAACAAAGGCAAGCGAACTACCCATGACCCCTGCAGATCTTTCAGCCCTTGAAACCATCGTCCGCGCCATCGCGCGTGAAGAGCTGCTCGAACGCTTCCGCCATACCAGCCGCCATGAAAAGGCAGATGGCAGCTGGTTGACCGAGGCCGACCTGGCGATGCAATCGCGCTTGCAGGCCGAACTGGCGGCGCGCCACCCCGGGATTGCCTTGCTGGGCGAGGAAATGGAGGCGGCGCAACAGGCGCAGTTGTTGGCCGAGGCCGGCAATGCAAGCCGCGCTGAGCACGGCGGGCTATGGATTCTCGATCCGCTCGACGGCACCAGCAACTACGCTGCCGGCATTCCCCTATTCGCCGTTTCGCTGGCCCTCATGCGCCAGGGCCGCATCGAGGCCGGTATCGTCTTCGACCCGATGCATGATGAATCCTTTGCCGCCCTGCGGGGCCACGGCGCCACGCTCAATGGCGATGCGCTACGGGCGCCTGCCTCCGGCATCCCGCTCGCCAAGACGACCGCCTGCATCGACTTCAAGCGTCTGCCCGCCTCCCTGGCGGCGCGCATTGCCGCGACGCCCCCTTATTCGTCGCAGCGCTCGATCGGCTCGGTGGCGCTCGACTGGTGCTGGGTGGCGGCGGGCCGCTTCCATCTGTATCTGCATGGCCGGCAAAACCTCTGGGATTACGCTGCGGGCAGCCTGATCCTGGCGGAAGCCGGCGGCCATGCCGACACCCTCGACGGCCAGCCAGCCGCGCTGAACCTGATGGCACGCTCTGCCGTCTGCGCCGCCGACCGCAGACTGTTCGAGCAATGGCTCGACTACCTCCGGACCACCTGATTTACGGCGTCCCGCCAGCGCCGACTTTTCCTAAGGTAGTCAGTATCACGAAATTCTAATCAATCCACCCACCTCCGGGCATTGCGGAACATCGTCAGCCACGGGGAATCCTCGCCCCACTCGGCCGGGTGCCAGGACATCTGTACGCTGCGGAAGACGCGTTCGGGGTGCGGCATCATGATCGTGAAGCGGCCATCCGGCGTGGTCACGCCGGTAATACCCTCGGGCGAACCGTTCGGATTGAAGGGATAAATGGTCGCGGGAGCGCCGCGATTGTCGATGTACCGTACTGCCAGCGCCGACTTTATGGCATCACCGGCAAAAACCGCGCGGCCCTCGCCATGGCTGACGACGATGGGCAGTTTTGAACCCGCCATGCCGGTAAAGAAGATCGATGGCGAAGCCACAATCTCGACCATCACAAAGCGCGCCTCGAACTGCTCGGAACGGTTGCGATGGAAGGTCGGCCAGTCCTGGGCACCGGGAATGATGGATGCGAGGTTGCTCATCATCTGGCAGCCGTTGCAGACACCCAGCGCAAAGGTATCGGTGCGATTGAAGAAGGCGACGAACTCGTCCTTCAGCCGCGCATTGAAGAGAATGGATTTCGCCCACCCTTGGCCCGCCCCCAGCACGTCGCCGTAGGAAAAACCGCCGCAGGCGGCAAGGCCCTTGAAGTCGGCCAGATGCACGCGGCCAGTCATCAGGTCGGACATATGCACATCGACGGCCTGGAAGCCGGCACGGTCGAAGGCGGCGGCCATCTCGACCTCGCCGTTGACACCTTGCTCGCGCAGGATCGCCATTTTTGGTTTGGCGCCGGTTACCACAAACGGGGCAACAGGATCAAAGGTCATGCTGGCAGACAAGCCGGGATTCTCGCCGTCCAGCACAACATCGAACTCTTCCTGCGCACAGACCGGATCGTCGCGCAGGCGGGCCACCTGATAGCTGACCTCGCTCCAGGTGCGCTGTAACTCGATACGGTTGGCACCGAACACCAGCTTGGAATTGCGCCAGATGCGAATCTCATCCTTGCCGTTGAGCGTGCCGATCATGTGGGCGCAGGCACCGAGGCCGGCGTCGCGCAGCGCCTGCATCACCGTCGGGCGGTCGTCGCGCAGCACCTGAATCACGGCACCGAGTTCCTCGTTGAACAAGGCCCCCAACACGCGGTCGCGCATCCGGCCATCGACCATTTCGGGGAGACGCTCCATGCCATCGACGTCGTTCATCAACTCGTCGTAGCACAGCGTATCGAGATTGAGCGACACACCGACATGGCCGGCGAAGGCCATTTCGCAGACCGTCGCGAACAGGCCGCCATCGGCGCGGTCGTGATAGGCGAGGAGCATGCCGGCACGGTTGAGGTGCTGGATCAGCGCAAAAAAAGCTTTCAGTTTGCCGGCATCCGCATCCGGCGGCACATCGCCCGAGACGCCGTAGACCTGCGCCAGCGCCGAACCGCCGAGACGGTTTTGGCCGGCACCAAGGTCGATCAGGATCAGTTCGGTCTCGCCCGCTGCGCCGGCGCCATTGTCGCGCTGAAGCTGTGGCGTGAGTGTCTTGCGGATATCGGCACAGGGGGCAAATGCGGTGACAATCAGCGATAGCGGCGCGGCCACCATCTTTTCCTGCCCACCGTCGTTCCATTTGGTACGCATCGACAGCGAATCCTTGCCGACGGGGATCGACACGCCCAAGGCCGGGCAGAAGTCGAGGCCAACCGTCTTGACCGTATCGAACAGCGCCGCGTCCTCGTTGCCGTGGCCGGCCGCCGCCATCCAGTTGGCCGAGAGCTTGATCTTCCTGATATCGCCGATATCGGCAGCAGCCAGATTGGTGATCGCCTCGCCCACCGCCATACGGCCCGAGGCCGGCGCATTCAGCAGCGCCACTGGCGTGCGTTCGCCCATCGCGAAGCATTCGCCCAAATTCGTGTCGTAGCCCATGGCCGTGACAGCCACATCGGCGACCGGCGTCTGCCAGGGGCCGACGAACTGGTCGCGCGCGGTCATGCCGCCGACGGTGCGGTCGCCGATGGTGATGAGGAAGTTCTTCGACGCCACGGCCGGCAGGCGCAGGACGCGGAATGCTGCCTCTTTCAGGTCGATCTGGCCGAAGTCGAGGGCCGGCATGTCGACTTTCTTGCGCGTGGCCGTGCGGTGCATGCGCGGCGGCTTGCCGAGCAGTACGTCCATCGGCATGTCGACCGGCTTGTTGCCGAAGTGATCGTCCTTGACGACCAGTTGGCGTTCCTCGGTCGCTTCGCCGATCACGGCATAGGGGCAGCGCTCGCGTTCGCACATCACCTCGAACTCGGCCAGCCGATCTGGGCCGATGGCCAGCACGTAGCGCTCCTGCGCCTCGTTGCTCCAGATTTCCCGTGGCGCCATGCCCGGCTCTTCGTTGGGTACGGCACGCAAATCAAAGAGCGCACCCCGCCCGGCATCGTTGGCCAACTCGGGCATCGCATTCGAGATGCCGCCGGCGCCAACGTCGTGAATCGCCAGAATCGGATTCCGGTCGCCCATTTGCCAGCAACGATCAATCACTTCCTGCGCGCGGCGCTGCATTTCCGGGTTACCGCGCTGCACGGAAGCGAAATCGAGGTCGGCGGTATTCGTGCCGGTGGTCATCGACGACGCCGCGCCGCCACCGAGGCCGATCAGCATGCCGGGGCCACCGAGCTGGATCAGCTTGGTGCCGGCCGGGAACAGTTCCTTGAAAGCATGGCGGTCGGAAATGTTGCCGACACCACCGGCGATCATGATCGGCTTGTGATAGCCGCGCATCTCGCCGTTGAATTCCTGCTCGAAGGTGCGGAAATAGCCGGCAAGGTTCGGTCGACCGAATTCGTTGTTGAAGGCCGCCGCGCCAATGGGGCCTTCGATCATGATGTCGAGCGCGGCGGCGATGCGGTCCGGCTTGCCATAGTTGGACTCCCAGGGCTGGGCGTAGCCGGGAATCTTCAGATCGGAGACCGAGAAGCCGCCCAGCCCCGCCTTGGGCTTGGAGCCGCGCCCGGTCGCCCCTTCGTCGCGAATCTCGCCGCCCGAGCCGGTCGCCGCACCGGGGAAGGGCGAAATCGCCGTCGGGTGGTTGTGGGTCTCGACCTTGGCGAGGATATGGGTCTTGTCCTCGACATAAGCGTAGCCACCATCCGCTTGCGGGTAGAAGCGCTTGATCTGCGCGCCCTCGATCACCGCAGCGTTGTCGGAATAGGCGACCACCGTGCCTTCGGGATGTGCCTTGTGCGACTCGCGGATCATGCCGAACAGCGAGAGCGGCTGGTCGGCCCCGTCGACCGTCCAGCTTGCGTTGAAGATCTTGTGACGGCAGTGCTCGGAGTTGGCCTGCGCGAACATCATCAGTTCGACGTCGGTAGGATTCCTGCCAACCTTGGTGAAGTTCTCGACGAGATAGTCGATTTCGTCTTCGCTCAAGGCCAGCCCCAGTTCGCCATTGGCCTTGACCAAGGCCGCCCGACCGCCATTCATGACATCGACCGTCGTCAGCGGCTGCGGCGCGACATGATGGAAAAGCTGCTCGGCGGCATCAATGCTGTCGAGCACTGACTCGGTCATGCGGTCATGCAGCCGTCCGGCCAGCGCCGACTTTTCGCCATGCTTGAAATGGTAGGCAATACCACGCTCAATGCGCTTGATCGCGGCAAAACCGCAGTTGTGGGCGATGTCGGTGGCTTTCGAGGCCCACGGCGAGATGGTGCCGAGACGCGGCGTCACCAGAATCAGTGTCCCGGCGGGTTCGGCTGGCAGTGTCGCCGGGATGTCCAGCAAATCCTTGAGACGGCGCTGTTCGTCTGCGCTCAGACTGCCGTCGGTTTCGATGAAATACCAGTGCTCGGCAGTCAGGGCTTGCCCCACCTGTTCCTGCAGGCGCGCAAGACGGGAAGCGGAAAAGGCGGCCGTGCCGCGCAGCTTGAGAATCTGGGTCATGACGGGAATCCGGGCAGGGTGCAGGACAGTCGCAAATTATAGCTGCCTACCCCAGTTGCCTATCCTAGTGCGATAATCAAAAGATTCGACGTTCCGGGCATTAAATCCAATGGTTACCATCCCCCTGCAGGAAGTGGTCGGCAAGATTGCGGCGCTGACCGATCATCGTGACGTCGACATGCTCGAAGTCAGTCTGTTGAAAACCGTCAATGAGATGATCACCCCCGCGTGGGCAGCGATTTTCCATGTCTCCGAGAACGATCCGCCGGAATTTTCGGTGCGCATCTGCGGTGAGGAGCTGTCGCACGAAGCGCCAACGGAAACATTTTCCGCCCTGGCAAGCAGTCTGGGCATCACGGCCTTTTCCATCGTCAGCCGTAACCGCGAGGTCATCGCCTACCTGCTGATGTCGCGTGAAAATGGGCTGAATACCGCCGAACACCAGATGATGAGCGCCCTGTTCCGCATCTACGACAACTACCTCTCGGTGCTCAAGGATTCGCAGGTCGACCGGCTCACCGGTTTGCTCAACCGCCATACCTTCGACTACCAGCTGGACAAGGCGCTCAACCTCATCCGCGATGCCTACAAGGATGAGAAAGTCACGCATAAACGCCGCCTCAAGGACACCGGTTCGTTCTTCCTCGGCGAGATCGACATCGACTATTTCAAGCGCATCAACGATTCCTTCGGCCACCTGTACGGCGACGAAGTGCTGCTGATCATTGCCCGCATCCTGCAAAGCACCTTCCGAAAATCTGACCTGATCTACCGTTTTGGCGGTGAGGAGTTCGTCGTGATCGTCTATGTCGACAACGACACCGAGGCCGACATGACCTTTGAGCGCCTGCGTCGCACCGTTGAAAATCACGCCTTTCCGCAAGTCGGCAAAGTCACCGTCAGCATTGGCGTCACACGCATCAGCAACTCGTCGATGCCGATCGAACTGCTCGGTCATGCCGACCAGGCGTTGTATTACGCTAAGCAAAACGGTCGAAATCAGGTCTGCTTCTACGAAAAACTGCTGGCCGACAAGAAACTGCAGGCACACAAACACAGTGACGATGTCACGATGTTCGAAGACAGCGAGGTAGGCGCATGAGTGCGTATGCCTATGATGTCAGCGTCGCCGATTTCGATGAAAAAGTGCTGGCGGCTTCACAGCAGGTGCCGGTGCTCGTCGACTTCTGGGCGCCTTGGTGCCAGCCTTGCCGCATTCTCAAACCGCTGCTCGAAAAACTGGCCGCCGAATATGGTGGCCAGTTCATCCTTGCCAAGATCAATTCCGACGAAAACCAGGAACTGGCACAGCGCTATGGCGTGCGCGGCATTCCGGCCGTCAAGGCCTTTGTCGGCGGACAGCTGGCCGACGAATTCACCGGCGCCCTGCCCGAGCCGCAGATTCGGGAGTTTCTCGAACGGCTGATCCCCTCCCCGGCCGAACCGATGCGCCGGGAAGCGCTGGCGCTGGCCGCAGCCGGCGATCTGCCCGCTGCCCGCAAGCTGCTGGCCGATGCCATCAATCTCGATCCGAAAAATGACGCGGCCTACCTCGATTTCGTCGAGATGAGCATTGACGCCAACGAACTCGATGAAGCAAGGGAACTGCTCGACGTCATCGCCGACCGGGCACGCGACCGCAGCCGTGTCGAAGCCCTGCAGGCGCGCCTGCAACTGGCGATGGCCGGCAGCTGCGTCGATGTCGAGTCACTGCGCACCCAGCTGGCGGCCGATGCCAATCAGCATGACGCGCGCCTGCAACTCGCCAATGCACTGGCGGTGCAGCAGGATTATCGCGGGGCGCTGGAAAACCTGATCGAGATCGTCCGCCGCGATCGCAAGTGGAACGATGAGGCCGCCCGCAAGGCGATGCTGAACCTGTTCACCCTGCTTGCCGCACAGCCGCAATACGACGATCTGGTGCGCGAATTCCGTATCGCGCTGGCGAGGACGCTCAACTAGCGCCGTCTCGCTACCGTCGACTTTTCAGGGCACCAGGTTGGCAAGCGGTTCGGGAATATGCATGGCGTAGCCCTGCGAATAATCGACATCGAGCGCTTTTACGGCTGCCAGCACATCCGAGTTGGTGACGAACTCGGCAACAGTACTCAGATTGCGCAATTGCGACAGACGTACCATCGAATCGACAACCGCCCGGTCGTCGAGGTCGTAATCCACATTGCGCACGAACATGCCGTCGATCTTCAGGGTCTGTACCTTGAAACGTTTCAGATAGGCGAATGAAGACAAGCCGCTGCCGAAATCGTCCAGCGCCAAGCTGAATCCTTTTTTCCGGCAAAAGTCGAAAAAGCTTAGGGCTTGATCGAGTTGGGAGATCGCACAGCTTTCGGTAATTTCAAATCCGAGCGTAGCCGGATTGATACCATACTGTTCGGTCATGTACTCGATAAACTCGGCCAAGCCAGGATCGGCCAGCGTCAGACCAGAAAGATTGATATTGAGCTTAAGGGGCGGTTTGCCCGCCAACCGCCAGTCGCGCAACTGAATCAGGCTGTGCTCAATCACCCAGCGGTCGATCAGGGGAATCAGGCCATAGCGTTCGGCGGCCGGGATGAAGCGACCCGGCTGGATCAGACTGCCATCCTCGCTTTTCATCCGCACCAGCACTTCGGCATAGTCCGGCAAATGTGGCTTCAGCGAAACGATACGCTGGGCATGCAGTTCCATCCGGTTGGCGCCCAGCGCATCGGAGATTTGCGACAGCGACAGAAAATCAAGCTGGCGCTGCTGGAAGTACTGGTCGGTCGGCAGATAGACCTGGGCGCGGTTGCGGCCGCGCTCCTTGGCGGCATAGCAGGCGGTATCGGCGGCCATCAGCATATCCGTGACGCTGCACATCTCCATTGAGGATTGCGCGATGCCAATTGAGGCGCCAATGCGGAAGGTACGCTCTTCCCAGACAAAGGGCAGGCTGCGGATGTCGTCGATGACGTGCTGGGCGTGTCGCTCGGCTTCCTCGATCGTCATGTCGCAGAGCACCATGCCAAACTCGTCGCCACCCAACCGGGCCAGGAAACCGAACGAGAAGCGCACCTGCATGACGCGCGCCAGGTGTTGCAACAGGGAGTCGCCGGCCGTATGGCCGCTGGTGTCGTTCACCAGCTTGAACTGGTCGAGATCGATGTAGAAGACGATCACCTTGCCCGGCAGCCGGGTGTCCAGTTCGCGCGTCAATTCCATCTCGAATGCGCGACGGTTATAGAGACCCGTCAAGGTATCGTGTGAGGCGGCATAGGCCAGTTCCTCATGGGCAAAGTGCTGCACGGTGATGTCGCGCACACTGGAGCGATAGCCGAGGCTTTCGCCATCCTCGGCAAAGATCGGTTGCCACGACAGTGCCATCCAGACGACGCGACCATCGCGCGTTTCGATACGAAATTCCAGATCCTGCCCGGTTTCGCCGGCCAGTGCCTGCTGATGCTGACGTGCCATCAGGTTGCGGTCGGAGGCATGCACCAGCGGCAAGGGGAAGTTGATCATGTGCATACAGTCGCGCACGCTGTAGCCGGTCATGCGCTCAACCGCCGGATTGATCCAGCGCAGCTTGCCGTCCGGCCCGAACCAGTTTTCCCAGGCATAGGTGTAATCGGCAATGGCGCGCGAGTTGCGCTCGTTTTCCTTGAGTTCGGCGATGCGGCTTTGCACCGTTTCCGCCATCGCATTGAAGCTGCGCCCCACCATCGCCACTTCGTCGTCGCCGCGCAAGCTGATGCGGGCATTGAAGTCGCCCTCCGCGATCCGTTGGCTGGCAGCGGAGAGGGAAACAAGATTGCGCGTCAGCCAGAAGGCCGTGAGCAGTAACAGCACCAGCGATAGCGCAATTGCCAGCAAGGCAAACACGACACTTTTCTGGATCAGGGCATCCTTGGCATTGCGAAAAATCGAGAGCGACAAACCATATTGCACCTTGCCATAGAGTACATCCTGAAAGTCGACGGCAAACGCCACATGCACGGTGTCGCCACCATCCCTTACCGAATTCGGGGCGGGCAATTCCTGACCATCCGGCCAACCCACGGCCGCGACCACCTTGCCGCGCTGGTCGGTCACCGCCAGGTAGAGGATGTCATCTGCGGTTTTCCAGCCTTCGAGAATATCGCGCAGTGTGGCATAGTCGCGCGATATCAGCGGCACGGCCACGGCTGTCTTGTAGGCCCGCTCAACGGCCTGGATACGCATCTCCAGTTGTAGGGAAAGTTGCTCCTCGATGACCCGCACGCTGTTGATGAACAGTGCCCCCAGAATGACGATCTGAACCGTCAGGCTGACCAATACCAATTGAGTGCGAAGAGAATGAAAGCGATGCATCGGGTGTGGCGATCAGCGCATGCTGTTGACGATCTGCCGTGTCGGCCCGATAAATGGACGCAAGGCAGTCAATTCATCGGCCGCGATGGGTTCATAGCCGCCATACGCCGTTTTCTCGAAAAACACTTTGCCATCCGGATGTTTGGCCGTAAAGGCAAACAAGGCCGCTTTCAATTCTGCAATCAGCGGATCGCCAAGGCGTCGGTGGGCCATTGTGAACAAATGCGGGAACTTGTAACCGGTCTGCAGGACACGTAACTGCTGCTGAATATCCAGGGGAATTTGTCTGAAAGCAGTGGTGGTCGCCAGCCCGGCGTCCGCCTCCCCCATGACTGTTGCTGAAATGGAGGCAGCATGTGTGGGACGCTCGACGATCTGGTAGTGCTTGCCTGCGATCAGACCGGCATCGGCGAACCACTTGACGGCGACAATGCGAATCAGGGCCGACTTGTCGGCCATGGCAATCCGCTTGCCGGCAAAATCGGTAGGGCGTAGATAAGCACTCTCGTTCTTCACCACCAACAGGGGATCAAGGTTCGTCTGATAGCGAACCAAGGGAACATAGTCGCCCTTCTCGATACCCAGCATGGCAAAGTGCGGCGGACTGATGGCGATGTCGTAATCGCCAGCCATCAATGACTCCACATAGGCTTCAAAGCTGGGCGCGGTGTAGAACTCGATCGGCCGGTTCAGGGTTTTTTCAAGATACTGAAACAAGGGGCGGTGCGTAGCCATCAAAGCCAGCGCACTGTTGTAGGGATGCACGGCCATGCGCAATGGCGTCCCCTGCGCATGTAACGAAGACGCTGCCCATAACGACAGGGCTGTGACCAGTGTCGCTTCCAGAAAAAGGCGTCGCCTCATTCATTCCCCTCTACTGTTCCTTCTTTCGGATATCTTACGACCAAACCATACGGCCTGCTGACAAAACTTCAATACCAATACGTAAGTTATAGATTTTACATGAACATCGAGATTAGCGAATCCGCCGGTGTACGTTACCTGCACTTCGGCTCGCACTGGATTCAGGGCGCCATGCGCATTGCCCGCCCCTGGGCGCTGGAACTGGACTACACGCGCGAAATGATGGCCGCCCTGCTGCTGCGCCCTGGCACCGAGTGGCCGAAGACCGTCCTCTTGATCGGCCTCGGTGCCGCCTCGCTGACTAAGTTTCTGCATCGCCACCGTCCCGAGGCCAAACTCACGGTCGTGGAAATCGACGCCGATGTCGTGCATGTCGCCCGCCAATACTTCAAGCTGCCCGAGGAAAACGAGCGTCTGCGCCTCTATATCGACGATGGCGCGAGCTTCATCGCGGCCAATCAGCAGCGCTTCGACCTCATCCTCGTCGACGGCTTCGACGAAAACGCCCGCACCGGCATGCTCGATACCCTGCCCTTCTACCTGAACTGCAAGGCCCACCTCTCCTGCAACGGGCTGTTGGTCGCCAACCTGCTGTCGAAACGCAAGGGTGTCAAAAAGTCCATGGAACGTCTGGAGGAGGTCTTCGAGGGGCGCGCCATCGCCTTTCCCTCATGCGATAGCGGTAACGTCGTCGCCTTCGCGGCCAGCGGCAACCCCATTACCCACTCGCTTGGCGAGCTGAAAACCCTGACCAAGCAGCTCAAGGCGGCGACCGACCTGAACCTGCTGCCCACCCTCAGCCGCCTCGAACAGGCCAATCGCTGTCCGGCGGGAATGCTGCGGCTATAAGCGTCAGTGGGCAGCGGAGGCCCAGACGCGCGAAACCGAAAAGCGCGCCATCTGGGCCATGTCCAGATGGGTGTAGTCGCGGATGCCGTAGGCGTATTCGCTCAAGGAGCGCACCTTGAAGTCATGCGGCATTACGCCGGTGGGCAACAGGACGCTGGTGGCATATCGCGGTAGCGAACCCTGCTTGTCCCAACTGGTGACGATGGCTGTCTCGCGATTGGCCAGACGCACGAACGTACCGGGCGGATAGGCACCCATCAGTTTCTTCAGCGCCTGGAAAACCGACGGATCGAAATGCGTGCCGACAAACCGGCTCATCTCCTGGAGAGCATCGCGCGGCGTCTTGCGTGCCCGTCCGGCACGTAACAGGATCAGCGCACACCAAGCATCGGCAACGCGCAGAATACGCGCCTCATGCGATATCTCTTGGCCTTCGAGGCCCACCGGATAGCCGCTGCCGTCCAGATTCTCATGGTGCTGATCGACCGCCATAATCCAGGCTACATCGACACCGGGCGCTTGCAGCAACAGTTCGGCAGACAAGCCTGGGTGACGCTGGACATTGCCCCGCTCCACCGCACTCAAGGGGCTACGCCTTTTAGCCCAGTCGTCATGCAGGGGCAGCAATGAAAGATTCATCGTCAGCGCGGCGCGTGCCAGGATGTGCTGGCGCCACAAATTCCAGCCCAACGCATCGCCCAGCAAAATGGCCACCACCGCCGTCGCAAAAGCCTGCTTGGTGGCATGGCGCTTGCCCGGCAGATGCGATGCCGTGGCGACACACAGATCGGAATGGCTGCCGCACAAATGCACCAGATCGCCGGCTTGCCGCTTCAACTGCAGCACATCGTCCGGACAACTGCGCCAGCCATCCATCAGGCCGATATAGCCGAGATACAGGCTTTCAAGACGCTGGATGCTGTGCCGGTCATCGCCCTCCGCATCGGCACGCAATCGGTACAGCGGCTGGTCCAGCAGGGTTTCCGCGTCCCCCCTATCCCGATTAAGCTCGGTACCCCGCTTAACGAGGAGCATTCCCTTGCTGTTGAACAGGTCAAACGGTAAGGGAGAATTCATCGCCTCCGGGGACAGCCGGCAAGGCTGCAGGGTAAATTGTGTTTGCATGGCATCGCTCCTGATTATCTTGGCAAGCACTACCTGCAATTAGCTTGCCAAACTCCGTTTAATCAGGGTTTGAAAGAAAACTTGACGAGACTGCCGCTCGGTAGCGGCAATTATTGCCGCTTAGGGAGGAGCGACAGCAAAGGGTAATTCGGTGCGATTACTGCTCGAAATAGCGGCGGGAGTCGGTGATGAATTTCTCGATGATGTTCGGGCGCATGGTGTACTCTGTCTGATTTGTGACTTTGGTTAAGATGGCGTCATGCGCCTATGGTTCAAGGCAAAGATGCAAGCAAATATTTCAGCTACAACTGTTTGCTGTTATTGAAGGCAAGAGTCGCTGGTACTGAACAGCGCCTCCCCCTGGCATGATCGATGCATACTCAAGGCCCAGGAAGCAAAGACAATAGGTGATGCCATGAACATGAACAACGTCGGCAAATTTGAAATGCGCGAAATCGTCAATGAGTTCGATGCCACCTTGATACGTCTTTACGGCGTCAATATGCTGGATGCTGCCATCAATCGCCTCGAGGTTCTCATGGCTTACGATGAGTTTCACTGTCCACGCAAGGCGGCTGAGGTCTATGGCATACGGCGCGGCCTTAATCTTCAGGCCGCTTGAGTCTGGTCATCCACGAATATTTATCGCTGCCGGTATCAACCTTCTTATGGCAACGACGTTAAATGAGTCAACAGAGCGCGAACAACCAACCGAAACAAACAACGCTCGTGCCAACAGAAATACCTGCGGTGCCCGCCTCAACGAAATCGCAACATCTGAGGTCTGCAACTTGAATGTCGCCGTTGTGAGCGTTCCCTGTCGAACGCACCTGAAGCGACTGGAAACGGGCCACGTTATACCCCGGTGAAGTCGGGTGGCATCGCAGGAGCCTATTCACTGAATTGCAAGCCTGGTGGCCTCCGAGCGAGGCCACTGGGTTTTTGGCGGGGAAGTTTCAAGAATTGGGCAGCTATCGGCCTTGTATCAAGGCTTCTGCTGTCCCCTCCCAATGTCAGAATTCTCCAGGTTACCCATTCACACATGCTGACACTCCATCGCCATGAACAGTTTATTTGTCGCCCAATTGCTGGGCACCCATCAAAAGCCTACCCCGGTACTCGGTCAGGGCAGAATTCACACTTGTGATGATGAAGAAATTCCGGCAACGGAGGTTCGCCACCACGAGATTCTTGCCATCGTACGGGCGGGATGTCATAACAAACATACGATTCAGAGTCACCTGCCCTTTCATCTTTCGATGCTGCATCTAACGAAAGACCTCGAGGATCTGGCTGCTCAGGGGTTGATCGTCATCGACACCAGCAGCCCCAAAGGGACAGCCACGCATTATTTGCCGGGGGAGGCCTGCTAATGCCTACGGTCACATCGCCCATTGAGGTCGATGACATGTATGCCGCCTGCGACGCATCAACCAAAAGGGTGGCAAGCTCATCCGAGAGGATAGCCCGATAAACGCCGGTACTACCATTATTGCCTTCGTCGCCGCCTCGGATGGGTATTACATCGAACTGATTGGCAAGCGCGGCTGAGCCGCATGGAATGTTTCTTTGCCAATGACGGAGAATGCCTACACCTGCGGGTGACGGGAGAGGGATCGCCATTAATCCTCCTCCATGGCTGGACCGCCAGTCATGCGATCTGGAATCGTAGACTCAACGGCGAAGTGCAACAAACCTCAAGACGCATGGTAGACCTCTGCTGGGGTTTTGTATCCATGCCGCTTGCGTGGTCGAGTATTTAGTTCGTGGGCGATCCAATCGCACTGTTTCTGGGTCAGACTTTTCATGCAGGTGCCCTTGGGTAGATATTGCCTGAGCAAACCATTGAGGTTTTCATTGCTACCCCGCTCCCAGGAATGATAGGGTGTCGCGAAGTAGCACTTCACCGGGAAGACGCCCTCCAGCACCTTGTAGTTGTGAAATTCCGTGCCGTTGTCGAAGGTGATGGTGCGGATCATTGCCCCCAACTGTTTCAGCCGGAACGGTTTGCGATGGAGCTTGTCGGTTTTGCAAAGAATGGCAGAGGATGCACTTCACTGTCCTCATACGGAAATCCGCGCCACTAGAACGATTGAAAATCTGCCCCCCCGATGTCGATAGGCAGAAACGAAAAACCCCGCAGGGCGTGTAGCTCGGCGGGGTCTTCGTCCAGTCTAAGACTGGTTTAGCCAGAAATTCTGGCGGAGAAGGAGGGATTCGAACCCTCGATCCAGGTTTTGCCCAGATGCGCCCTTAGCAGGGGCGTGCCTTCGACCACTCGGCCACTTCTCCTGTCTTACTTTTCAATGAGTTAGATTCAAAAAAGCCATTACCCTTTACCGCTGCCCGCCGCAATCATCGTGGTAGCAATTCTAGTCGAAAAATCATTCATCAACAAACTGAGCTTCCCCCGAAATTTCGTTTTCCAGTAGTTGGGGTAAAACGCCCCGAAACATGGGAAGGGAAGGTGAGGTGAAGAAGCTACCGAAGCCGTCAGACACGGCGGAATTTCGCGAGTTGGCGGTACAACGGGTAAAGGCGGGAAACACCTTCGCCGCCGTAGCAAATGGAAATTTCACGGTTGCGGGTGGAGAACATCCGACTGCAGCGGCAGTACGAAATCCTAAAAAAGCGGCGGCGTACTTCGCGACAGATGCGCTATGAAGTACGCCTGGATTGATGGGCAGCGCAAGGAATACGCGTTGGCAATATGCCAGTGGCGCCTTTCAGGCGCAATTGCACGAGTTCGGCATGCAGTACTCGATGAGTCGCAAGGAAAACTGTTGGGATAATGCCTGCTCGGAAAGCTTCTTCAACAGCTTGAAGAATGAGCGCGTGCATGGCACGCGCTACGACACGCAGGCCGAAGCCAAGACGGACATCATTGAATACATCGTGCCGTTCTACAACCGCAAGCGCTTGCATTCCACGCTCGGCTTCGCCTCGCCAGCCAACTTCTTTCAGCACTGGATCTACGCTCAGCATGAGCAGAAGAAAGAAGCGGCATAATGCCTTCTGGTTGGAAAACGAAAAACAGAGGGAAACTCAATGACCTAAATGATTGTGCCGCCCCGGAATTTGCAGATACTGTTTGATTAAGCCTGTCGTAAGGGGAAAAAATCGACATTAGGCGAAAAAACCATCTCCTGCCTTCTCTATTTCTAACTGCTGTCGCTTAATACACGCAGTTAGCATATTCTTGGTGCGAGATGACGGGCTCGAACCGCCGACATCCTCCTTGTAAGGGAGGCGCTCTACCAACTGAGCTAATCTCGCAAACCGTCGAAAACGATCTTCGGTTTTTATTCTAGCAGACTACCCTTCGCTTCATTAATGCTTGATCAACCCCGCATTCACGCTGGTATCGGTAGACGGCAAGGCTGCGGTTTCGGTAGCTACGGGATCGGGTAATGGTTCTGGCATGCGCTCAAGTGCCAGTTCCAAAACGCGGTCGATCCACTTGACAGGCAGGATTTCGATCCGGTTCTTGATCGTATCGGGAATCTCGGCCAGATCCTTGACGTTTTCCTCGGGAATCAGCGCCAGACGAATGCCGCCACGGACAGCCGCCAGCAGCTTTTCCTTGAGACCACCGATCGGCAGCACTTCACCGCGCAGCGTGATTTCGCCGGTCATCGCCACATCGGCGCGCACCGGAATGCCGGTCAGTACGGAGACCATGGCGGTACACATCGCGATGCCGGCCGACGGGCCATCCTTCGGCGTGGCGCCCTCCGGCAGGTGGATGTGCAGATCGTTCTTCTGGTAGAAGTCATCGGCAATGCCCAGTTGCTTGGCACGCCGACGCACGACAGTCAAGGCAGCCTGAATCGACTCCTGCATGACCTCACCGAGCTTGCCCGTTGTGACAGTCTTGCCCTTGCCCGGTACGGTCACCGCTTCGACGGTGAGCAGTTCGCCGCCGACTTCGGTCCAGGCGAGGCCGGTGACCTGTCCAATCTGGTTTTCCTTTTCGGCCATGCCAAACGAGTAACGACGCACACCGAGGTACTTATCGAGACACTTGTCGTTGACCACGATCTTGTTCTTGCGCTGGCGCATGACCAGCGCCTTGACCACCTTGCGGCAGATCTTGGAAATCTCGCGCTCCAGCGCGCGCACGCCGGCTTCCCGCGTGTAGTAGCGGACGATGTCGCGAATCGCATCTTCCGTGACTGATAACTCCTCGCGCTTCACGCCATTGCTCTTCATCTGCTTGGGCAGCAGGTAGCGCTGAGCGATGTTGATCTTTTCATCCTCGGTATAGCCCGCCAGACGAATCACCTCCAGACGGTCCAGCAAGGCCGGCGGGATGTTCAGCGAGTTGGCCGTTGCCACGAACATCACATCGGACAGATCGAAATCGACCTCGATGTAATGGTCCTGGAAGGTATGGTTCTGCTCGGGGTCGAGCACTTCCAGCAGCGCCGAGGACGGATCGCCGCGGAAGTCCATGCCAAGTTTATCCACCTCGTCGAGCAGGAACAGCGGATTCTTCACGCCGACCTTGGTCATGTTCTGCAGGATCTTGCCCGGCATCGAACCGATGTAGGTACGGCGATGGCCGCGAATCTCGGCCTCGTCGCGCATGCCGCCGAGCGCCATACGCACGAACTTGCGGTTGGTCGCCTTGGCGATCGACTGGCCGAGCGAGGTCTTGCCCACGCCGGGGGGGCCGACGAGGCACAGGATCGGCGCCTTGACCTTGTCGACGCGCTGCTGCACGGCAAGATATTCGACGATGCGTTCCTTGACCTTTTCCAGACCGTAATGATCCTTGTCGAGAATCTTCTCGGCGGCCGACAAATCCTTGGAGATGCGCGATTTCTTTTTCCACGGCAGACCGATCAACGCCTCGATGTAGTTGCGCACCACGGTGGCTTCAGCCGACATCGGCGACATCAGCTTGAGCTTCTTCATCTCAGCGTTGGCCTTGGTCAGGGCTTCCTTGCTCATGCCGGCCGCCTTGATCTTCTTCTCCATCTCCTCGATGTCGGCACCCTCTTCGCCTTCGCCAAGTTCCTTCTGGATGGCCTTGACCTGCTCGTTGAGGTAATACTCGCGCTGGCTCTTTTCCATCTGGCGCTTGACGCGGCCACGGATGCGCTTCTCGACCTGCAAAATGTCGAGTTCGGTTTCCAGTTGCGCCAGCAGCTTGTCAAGACGATCATCGACGCCGAACATCTCCAGCACTTCCTGCTTGAGCTCGAGCTTCATCGGCAGATGGGCGGCAATCGTGTCGGCCAGACGCCCGGCTTCCTCGATGCCTGACAGCGAGGTCAGGATTTCCGGCGGGATCTTCTTGTTCAGCTTCACGTACTGATCGAACTGCGCAAGGATGGTACGGCGCATCGCTTCGATTTCGTGACTGCCGCGCTCATTGATCGGGATCGGTGTGATCTCGGCCACGAACAGCGACTTGCGGTCCTCGACGCGCTCGATCTTCGCACGCTGCGTGCCCTCGACCAGCACCTTGACGGTGCCATCCGGCAGCTTCAGCATCTGCAGGATATTGGCGATACAGCCGATGCTGTAAAGATCGGCGGGGTCCGGCTCATCCTTGGCAGCCGATTTCTGCGCCACGAGCAGGATGCTCTTGCCGTCTTCCATCGCGGTCTCAAGCGCCTTGATCGACTTGGGACGGCCGACGAAGAGCGGGATAACCATATGCGGGAACACCACCACATCGCGCAAGGGCAAGAGCGGCAGGATGTTGTTTTCTTGGGGAAGATCGAGATCGTCTGACATGGACGCATCCTCTAATAAATTGTCGAGTCCTGACCAGATTGGGACAGGCGCGAAGGATTCAAGCCACCAGGCGTGCCGGCGACCTACTTAATCTCAGTTCGAACCGGACACCTTGGGCTGGTCGGCATAAATCATGATTGGCTGGCTACCTGCCTCGATCATGTTCTCGTCGATCACCACCTTGACCACCCCGGTCATGCCCGGCAGGTCGTACATGGTATCGAGCAGCACGTTCTCGAGGATGGAACGCAGGCCACGCGCACCGGTCTTGCGCTTGATCGCCTTTTTCGCAATCGCCTGCAGGGCCGAGGGACGCACTTCCAGCTCAACACCCTCCATCGAAAACAGTTTGTGGTACTGCTTGATCAGCGCGTTTTTTGGCTCGATCAGAATCTGCACCAGCGCCTGCTCATCCAGCTCAGCCAGACACGCAACCACCGGCAGACGACCGATCAGCTCGGGAATCAGGCCATACTTGACCAGATCGTCCGGCTCGACCTGCGCCAGCGTATCGCTCAGGCTCGCGGAGGATTTGCTCTTCACATCCGCACCGAAGCCGATGCCGGCCTTTTCGGAGCGATCCTGAATGATCTTGTCGAGGCCGTCGAACGCACCACCGCAAATGAACAGGATGTGCGCGGTATTGACCTGAATGAAGTCCTGATTGGGATGCTTGCGCCCCCCCTGCGGCGGCACGGAGGCAATCGTGCCTTCGACCAGCTTGAGCAGTGCCTGCTGGACACCCTCGCCGGATACATCGCGCGTGATCGAACGATTCTCGCTACGGCGCGAAATCTTGTCGATCTCGTCGATGTAGATGATGCCCTGCTGGGCCTTTTCGGCTTCGTAATCGCAGGTCTGCAACAGCTTGGCGATGATGTTCTCGACGTCCTCGCCGACATAGCCGGCTTCGGTCAACGTGGTGGCATCGGCAATCACGAAGGGGACATTGAGCAGGCGTGCCAGCGTCTGGGCCAGCAAGGTCTTGCCGGAACCAGTCGGACCGACCAGCAGAATATTGCTCTTGGACAGCTCAACCTCATCCTTGCCCTTGCCATCCGTACGCAAGCGCTTGTAATGGTTATAAACCGCGACGGAGAGGATCTTCTTTGCCTGTTCCTGACCAATCACATACTGATCGAGTACGGCGCGGATTTCGCTGGGGATCGGCAAATCGCGCGAGGCCTTGCCGGACTCCTCGGTGCCCGTCGTGTCATCGCGGATGATGTCGTTGCAAAGATCGATGCACTCATCACAGATGAATACCGATGGGCCGGCAATCAGCTTCTTGACTTCGTGCTGGCTCTTGCCGCAAAAAGAACAGTACAACAGTTTTTCCGTCGCGCCCTTTTTATCCGCCATCGTTCCGTACTCCTTATTGAGTCGCTTCGCTGCGCGAAGTCAGCACCTTGTCGACAATGCCGTACTCGACCGCACCCTCAGCCGACAGAAAGTTGTCGCGATCGGTATCGCGATCGATCCGCTCGACCGGCTGGCCGGTATGTTTGGACAGCATCTCATTAAGGCGCTGCTTAAGATACAGGATTTCCTTGGCGTGGATTTCGATGTCCGACGCCTGTCCCTGGAAACCGCCCAGCGGCTGATGAATCATCACGCGCGAATTCGGCAGGCAGAAACGCTTGCCCTTCTCGCCGGCTGCCAGCAGGAAGGCCCCCATCGAGGCGGCCTGGCCGATGCACAGCGTCGACACATCCGGCTTGATGAACTGCATGGTGTCGTAGATCGCCATGCCGGCCGTCACCGAACCACCCGGCGAGTTGATGTAGAGGTAAATCTCCTTGTCGGGATTTTCCGATTCAAGGAAGAGCAGCTGGGCGACCACCAGGTTGGCCGTCACGTCATTGACCGGCCCCACCAGGAAAATCACCCGTTCGCGCAGCAGGCGTGAGTAGATGTCGTAGGCACGCTCGCCACGACCGCTGGTTTCGATCACCATCGGGACCAAGCCCAGCGCCTGCGGCTCCTGCATTGCCTGCTGAAAAATCATGCCGCGTTACCTCCCATCAGGTCGTCAAAGGCCACCGGGATCTCGGTCACCTTGGCATTGACCAACACCCACTCGACCACGTTGTTTTCCATGGCCAGCGCTTCGGCTTCGGCGAGGCGATCGGGCTGGCTGTAGTACCAGCGCACGACTTCCTGCGGTTCTTCGAAGGTGGCCGCGAACTCATCAACCACGGCACGCACCTGCTCGGGCTTGACATGCAAATCCTTGGCACGCACCAGTTCGGCCACGATCAGGCCCAGCTTGACGCGACGGGATGCCTGATCGGTAAACCAGCTGGCTTCGACCGGCATATTGCCCATCTGCGGGTTGCGCTGCTTCAGGTCGCGCAAGGCATTCTCGGCCATCTGCTGGGCTTCGGCTTGCACCATGGCGCTCGGCACGGCAATCGGATTGGCTTCGACGAGGATGTTCATCGCCTGCTCCTTGACGCGAGCACGCAGGCGCTTGGTCACTTCACGCTCGAGATTGGTCCGCACTTCGCTGCGCATCTTCTCAAGGTCGCCATTGGCAATGCCCAGCGCACGGGCAAACTCGGCATCCACCTCCGGCAGCTTGGGCTGCTCAACCGACTTGACGGTCACGGTGAATTGCACCTTGTTGCTGGCTAGATCCTTGGCATGGTAATCATCGGGGAACTGGACATCGAAAGTCTTTTCCTGGCCTGCGGTCACACCGACCAGTGCCGTCTCGAAATCCGGCAGCATCATGCCACCGCCGACGAAGACGGGATAATCCGTTGCCTTGCCACCGTCAAACTCTTCGCCACCCTTGCGGCCGGTGAAGTCGATCACCAGACGGTCGCCCGTTTCGGCGGCGCGACCGGCCGGCACATAGCTTGTGCGCTGCTTGCGCAGCACGTCGATAGTCTTGTCGACTTCAGCCTCGGTTACGGGCAACACCGACTTTTCGATCGAGCGGTCGGCAATCTCGGCCACGGTGAACTCGGGGAAGACTTCGAAGATCGCCGTGAATTCCATCTGCGACTCATTGCTGCCCGCCTTCGGCTCGATACGCGGCTGACCGGCAACACGCAGTTTCTGCTCGCGCACCATCTGGCCAAAAACCTTTTCAATTGCTGCGCCCAGCGCCTCGGAACGTGCCTGACCACCATGCATCTGCTCGACCATCTTCAGCGGCACCTTGCCGGGACGGAAACCAGCCAGTTTGGCTGTCTTGGCGATGCGCTTGAGCTGCAGCCCGACCTCGCGCTCGATATCGGCATGCAAAACAGCCATGTCGAGGCGACGCTCGAGCGGATTAACTTCTGCGGGCTGGGTTGCGGGGGTGTCCTGGGTCGTTTCCATGAAAAATCCTTGAAATGATGCAATTTATCGTGTGTGTTGATCGGCGGTGCAAGGGCAGACACGGCCCCACGCAGGTTACCCTGCAGGAGATGATCTACCCCTTTACAAACGTAGTATTCTAACCGTTCAAGATAATCAAGTCACCGAGGCCAACATCTTCAACAGAGCCACTTTTCAAGCTCTTCCCCGCTCCAAGGCCGATTTTCCTGCGAAAAAACCTTCAAAGCCTTGCCGGCTTGCTTATTACTTTACCGGTCTCGCTGCTGCCGCTCGCTCAGCGGCAACTAGAGGATCGCGCAGGCTGGCGAAGTTTTTCGGCGCAACGTACTGCAGCACCTCCTTGCCTTTGCGATCCAGAATCAAATCAAGCCCACGATCCGGATAGAGAAAGTGTTCGGTATGTTCACTGCCGCGAATCCGTTCCCCCGGCATGCCAAAGCGCTGCCGAATGATGTCCTCGTCGAGATTGGCCGAGGGAATAAAGCTCACGCCAATAATGGGCGATTTCTGCATGGCCTCAATATCCATCTCATGCAGGGTAATCCGCTTGGTGCTGCTGTCCATATAGTCGGCCTTGACCGCACGCTGCAGCATGGCCTCGCGCTCCGGCAGGCTGCTTTGGATGGCAAGCAGCAGTTTCCCGGTGACCAAACCCGCATTGATTTTCTCGAAATAGGCTTCGACCGAACCGGACTCGCCCGGTGCAACGATAAGCGCCAGCGTGCCTTCGCCACCAAACTGTTGCCGCACCTCACCAAACGTGGATTGACCAAGCGTAATGCCGAACACACGCGAGCCGCCGCCGGGGAGCACGTCGATCTGCCAGGGCAAACCCTCGGCGGCCTCCTGATTCACGGGCGGCTGTTTGTCCGCGAACAGAATCGGTACCGTCAGAAAGAGGGCAACAAGGGCAATAAACAAGGCGATCGATTTCAATAAACGCATGGCGGTTTCAAGTTCGTAGTGGATGCATCCAGACAAACAAGGTCTGGCCCTGTGATTCGGCCAACCGGGCCAGATCACCAAGGGCAGCCAGCATATCGCCAATATCTTCTTCCGGCCAACCGGCATCCTCGAATTCCTCTGTCGCCGTCAGTTCCGTCGCCACGGCCTCCAGGGCATCCTCGTCGAGCGTCGCCAGGCGCGCCACGGCCCCCTCGGACATCCGTAGCACCAGGGCACCTTCGGCAGCCGACAGGTAGATGGGTTCGTAAAGTACAAACGCATCGTCGAACAGATCGCCGGTCAACAGACAATGCAGCGTGACGATTTTTGGAATGGTCACATCGCGCAGCGCAATGCCGCTCCATTCGTCTATAGGCTGCAAGGATTCGCCGATCGCGTCAACTTCATCCTCTTCGGCGGCAATGATATTGGTCAGAATTCCCATACTTTTTTCTCAGCATACAGCATGCAATAAAACACAAACCCGCAGTTGCCGGGCTAACACCGATCAATGATACCCTCGCGACAGCTTGTCCCTTTACTTCTGGTGAACTTTGCGGATGAACGCCCTGCTCCAATGGATGCTGGTCATGAGTATCGTCTTGCTCGCCGGCTGTGCCGGCCTGCCGGGCGATCCGGGTCAGCGGACCATTTCAGTCCCCTCCCCCAACCATAACGCGCGACGCCCGAACTTCGTCATCATTCATGACACCACCAGCGACAGAGCCGAGCGCGCCCTCAGCACCCTCACCGACCCCGCCCGGGAGGTCAGCGCGCATTACCTGATCGGACGGGATGGCACGCTCTACCAACTCGTCGATGAGGAACAACGCGCCTGGCATGCCGGCACCTCCTACTGGGGCGGGCATACCGATCTCAATTCGGTCTCGATCGGCATCGAACTCGACAACACAGGAACGGAATCCTATGTCGAGGCGCAAATGGTCAGGCTGCTTAAACTGCTCAAGGACATCTCGCAACGCCACAATATCCCAAAAAATAATTTCCTCGGCCATGGCGACGTAGCCCCGGGTCGCAAGGTTGACCCCAGTGCGTACTTTCCGTGGGAAAGGCTTGCGCTGGAAGGCTTTGGCCTATGGTGCCAGACACCATCGGCAAGCCTGGGCGAATTACCGGATCCGATATTGGCACTTCAGGCAATTGGGTATGACGTATCCGATCCTCTTGCTGCATTGGCGGCATTCCGACGTCATTTCAGTGCTGGCGTTGCAGAAGGCGAGGTCAGCCCGATAGAACAGAAATTGATGTCCTGCCTGATTCGGGAAAAGCGCATCAAAGCAACGTCAACACAATAATCTGTGCCGGTAACGACTACCATCCCTCAACTCGCCAACTCAAGTCGATCTTTGAAATAAGCAAGCGCCTCGGCATTCGCCAACGCCTCGCTGTTCTGCACCGCACGGCCATGCACCACCTCGCGCACGGCCAGTTCGACCAGCTTGCCGCTCTTGGTGCGCGGGATATCGGCCACCTGCAACACCTTGGCGGGCACATGGCGCGGCGTGGTGTTGTCGCGAATCGTGTCCTTGATGCGTTTGACGAGCGGCTCGTCGAGCATCAGCCCCTCCTGCAGCTTGACGAACAGGATAATACGCTCATCCTCCTGCCAGTCCTGGCCGATGACGATGGATTCCAGCACCTCGGGAAGCTGCTCCACCTGACGATAAATCTCGGCGGTGCCGATGCGCACGCCACCGGGGTTAAGCGTCGCGTCCGAACGGCCATAGATGACGAAACCGCCCTGTGGTGTCTTTTCGGCGAAGTCGCCATGGCACCAGATGCCGGGGAAACGATCAAAGTAGGCCGCATGGTATTTTTTTCCATCGGCATCGTTCCAGAACGTGATCGGCATGGACGGGAAGGGACGCTTGCACACCAGTTCGCCCTTCTCGCCGACGGTGGCCGGCTCGCCCTCCTGAGTGAAGACATCGACGGCCATGCCCAGTCCCGCACATTGAATCTCGCCGCGCCGCACCGGCCCGATTGGGTTGCCGAGCACGAAGCAGGAAACGATATCGGTGCCGCCGGAAATCGACGCCAGTTGCAGATCGGCCTTGATGTCGCGATAGACGTAGTCGAAGCTTTCGGGCGACAACGGGCTGCCGGTCGAAAGGATCACGCGCAGCCGCGACAGGTCATGCGACTGCCCCGGCCTGAGGTCGATCTTGGCACAGGCGTCAATGAACTTGGCCGAAGTGCCGAAGTGGGTAAAGCCTTCGGCCACCGCGTAATCGAAGAGAATCCTGCCGCGCCCGACGAAGGGCGAACCGTCATAGAGCAGCACCGTCGCCCCCGAGGCCAGCGCGCTGATCACCCAGTTCCACATCATCCAGCCGCAGGTGGTGTAGAAGAACACCTTGTCGCTTGGCTTGACGTCGCACTGCAGGCGGTGCTCCTTGAGGTGCTGCAGCAGCGCGCCGCCGGCGCTGTGGACGATGCACTTGGGCACACCCGTCGTGCCCGAGGAATAGAGGATGTAGAGCGGATGATCGAAGGGCAGTTGGGTGAATTCGATCTCGGTCTGCCAGCGGTAAGGATTGACGAAGGTGCGCAGCATCAGGGCATGCGGAATCGACTCGATGTCGTGGCCTTCCTTGCGCGTATAGCGGGCGACAATGGTCTTTTGCAGCGACGGCAGGCCGGCGACAATCTCCTTCACCTTGACCAGGCTGTCGTAGCTCTTGCCGTTGTAGTAATAGCCATCGGCGACGAACAGCAGCTTGGGTGCCACCTGACTGAAACGATCGAGGACACCCTGCACGCCGAAGTCCGGCGAGGCCGAGGTAAACACCGCGCCAATCGACGCGGCGGCAAGCATCGTGATGGTCGTCTCGGGCAGGTTGGGCATGTAGGCCGCCACCACATCGCCGGGCTGGATGCCCTCATTTTTCATCGCCAGCGCCAGACGCGCCACGCGACGATAGAGATCGCCATAGCCCATGCGCCGCATGATCTTGTCTTCGCCCCAGAATACCAGCGCGGCCTCGTAATCGCGGCGGCGCAACAGGTTTTGCGCGTAGTTCAGACGCGCATCGGGGAACCAGCGGGCGCCGGGCATCTTGTCGCCATCGGCCAAAACGCGCGCGCCTTTTTCACCGCGCACTTCGCAAAAATCCCAGACCTGCGACCAAAACGCCTCGGGTTGTTCGATCGACCAGCGATGCAACGCGGCATAATCGGCTGGCTGGCCCGCTCGGGTGGCAAAAGCCGTGAGATTGGCCGCGGCAATACGTTCCGCCGAGGGTTGCCACAACATCGAGTCGGTCATCATGAACCTCGAAAACGCACAAAAGCAGAATGATGCCCGATAACATCGCCTTATGGACAGCTTAATGCAACGCGAAGTCATGGAATTTGATGTCGTCATCGTCGGCGGCGGCCCCGCCGGCCTTGCCGCCGCGATCCGTCTGAAGCAGGCCAACCGCGACATTAGCGTCTGCCTAATCGACAAGGGCGCCGAGATCGGGGCGCATATCCTGTCCGGTGCGGTCATGGACCCGCGCGCCCTGAACGAGCTGTTCCCCGACTGGCAGGAACGCGATGCGCCGCTCGATACGCTGGTCAATGAAGATCGCTTCCTGTTGCTTAGGGCGGAACGCAGTTGGCAAGTACCGCATGCGCTGTTGCCCGCTTGTTTCCGCAACGACGGCCATTACATCATCAGCCTCGGCGAACTCTGTCGCTGGCTCGGCCAGCAGGCGGAAAGCCTCGGCGTCGAGGTCTATGCCGGTTTTGCGGGCGCCGACGTGCTTTATGATGAGGATCGCGTGGCCGGCGTCATCACCGGCGACATGGGCGTGCAGAAGGATGGCAGCCCCGGGCCCAACTACCAGCCGGGCATGGCGCTACGCGGCAAATACACCCTGTTCGCCGAAGGCTGCCACGGCCATCTCGGCAAGCGACTGGAACAACACTTTGGTCTGCGCGACGGCGCCGATCCGCAGGTCTATGGCCTCGGCATCAAGGAACTCTGGCAGGTTCGCCCCGAACAGCATCGCCAGGGACTGGCGATGCACACCGCCGGCTGGCCGCTGCCGTCGGACACCTACGGCGGCGGCTTTTGTTATCACTACACGCCAATGAGCGGCGAAAATCTGCTGTCCGTCGGCCTGGTGGTCGGCCTAGGCTACGCCAACGCATGGCTTTCGCCCTTCGACGAAATGCAGCGGCTCAAGACGCACCCGAGCCTACGCGCTTTGTTCGAAGGCGGTCAGCGTCTCGCCTACGGTGCCCGTGCCCTCACGGCAGGCGGCTTGCAGGCGCTACCGAGGCTAACCTTTCCCGGTGGTGCACTGATTGGCGACGATGCCGGTTTTCTGGTCGCCTCGCGCAGCAAGGGTTCGCACGCCGCCATCAAGTCCGGCATGCTCGCCGCCGAGGCGGTGGCCGAAGCGCTCGCGGCCCATCGCAGCGGCGACGAATTGACCGCCTACCCGGAAAAATTCCGCGCCTCCTGGCTCTACGAGGAACTGTACCGCGCCCGCAACTTCAAGCCGCTGATGCGCAAGGGGCTGTGGCTCGGCAGCCTGTTGTTCGGCATCGACCAGCAGGTTTTCGGAGGCAAGGCGCCCTGGACGCTCGCCCTGACAGCCGACCACAACACCCTGAAACCCGCCGCCGAATGTGCGCCAATCAATTATCCGAAGCCGGATTCCTTAATCACCTTTGACCGGCCATCCTCGGTATTTCTGTCGAATACCCACCATGAGGATAACCAGCCCTGCCATTTGCGCATCCGCAATGCGGATATTCCCATCACCCTTAATTTGACACGCTACGCGGCGCCGGAACAGCGCTACTGCCCGGCCGGGGTGTATGAGATTGTCGAGAAGGATGGAGTATCGCGGTTGCAAATCAACGCGCAAAACTGCGTGCATTGCAAAACCTGCGATATCAAGGACCCTAGTCAGAATATCGACTGGGTCGCGCCACAAGGCGGCGAGGGGCCGATCTACTCGGGAATGTAGGGGGCAAAAAGTCGGCGCTGGCGGGACGGCAGCAAGTATCAACCTCATCAGACGCAGGGCCATGCCATGATTATGGTCAAATCCAACATTGTCTCGACTGCGCTCACCTCATATGCTCGACCTTCGCCTCACCGTCCATTACGGCCTGACGATTTTCCTCAGCGCCTTTCTCCTGTTCCAGGTCCAACCGATGGTCGGCAAGATGATTCTGCCCTGGTTTGGCGGTTCGGCCTCGGTATGGACCACTTGCATGCTGTTTTTCCAGATGGTGCTGCTGTTAGGTTATTTCTACTCGCACTGGATCGTCCGCTTCCTCACTCCGGCCCGCCAAAGCCTGTTGCATGGGAGCCTGCTGCTGTGCAGTCTGTTGCTGCTGCCGATCGCCCCCAGCGATGACTGGAAACCCGGCGGCGACGAAAATCCGACCTTGCGCATCCTGGGCTTGCTGGGTGTATCGATCGGGCTTCCCTACTTCGTGCTGTCGACCACCGGACCGCTGATCCAGGCCTGGTTTGCGCGCGAGCGCTCGGGCCAGGTCCCTTACCGCCTGTTCGCTTTATCCAATTTCGGTTCGATGCTGGCCCTGCTGGCCTACCCCGTCGCGGTCGAACCCGTTCTGCCGACCCGCTGGCAATCCTATGCGTGGTCGGGCCTGTTTGTTCTATTCGTCATTGCCTGCGGCCTGCTGGCATGGCGCGGCCGCACCGGCAAGCCCATTGCGGTCGCCCATCACGAAGCAGGGCCGGCGCCAACGCTGCGGCAGATGCTATTGTGGGCGGCGCTGGCTGCCTGCCCGTCGATCCTCATGGTTGCCGACACCAGCTACCTGACCAGCAACATCGCGCCGATTCCCATGCTCTGGGTAGCCCCGTTGGCGCTTTATCTGCTCTCGTTCATTTTCACGTTCGAGCATCCCCGCTGGTATCGCCGCTCGATCTACCTGCCGCTGCTGGTCGTCGGCCTGTGCGTTCTGGCCTGGTTGCCCACGCTCGGCATCAGCGCCCTGCCCTTTGTTTTCTCGATCGGCATCAACCTCGCCGCTTTCTTTATCGCCTGCATGGTCTGCCACGGCGAGCTCTCATGCCAGCAGCCCCATCCCAGTCACCTGACGGGCTACTACCTGATGCTGGCTGTTGGCGGTGCCGCCGGCGGTTTCTTCGTAGGCGTCATCGCCCCCTACTTCTTTGACAGCCATTACGAACTGTCCATCGGCATTCTGCTAACCGGCCTTGTCGCCTATCTTGCCGTGTTTCCCCATGTTTCGCAGCGCTGGCGTGCCGGTGCGCTGGCCGTTACGGCCCTGCTGCTCGGACTGCTCGGCTGGATTCGTTATGCCGACCACGCCGAGGAAGGTGCCGGCGCCATCGTTCGGCTACGCAACTTTTACGGCACGCTAAAGGTCTTCGAGAATACCGCCGATGGATATCGCACCATGCTGCACGGACAAATCGTCCATGGCCGCCAATACACCCGCCCCGACCGGCTCGATCAGGCCACGGCCTACTACAGCGAACCCAGCGGCATCGGCAGGATGCTGCGGGCAAAAATGGCTGAAGGACCTCTGCGCGTGGGAGTTATCGGCTTGGGAGTCGGCACGCTGGTCAGCTACGGACGCAGCGGCGATACCTATCGGCTCTATGAAATCGACCCGCTGGTCATCAACGTCGCCCGCCAGCATTTCAGCTACCTGTCGCGCACGCCGGCACAGACCGAAATGGTTCTGGGCGATGCGCGCCTGCAGCTCGAACAGGAGCCTGCCCAGCAGTTTGACCTGCTCGTCGTCGATGCTTTTTCGGGCGATTCGGTGCCGGTCCACCTGCTGACTCGCGAGGCCTTCGCCCACTATTTTCGCCATCTGAAACCCGATGGCGTACTGGCGGTGCACATCACCAATCGCTTTCTCGATCTGCGCCAGGTGGTATTGGCCGGTGCCCGGCAATTCGATCGCCAGGCACGACTGCTCGACTACGACGGCAGCGCCGATCCCCTCGATTATCGGTCGCGCTGGGCACTAATCGGTGCCAAGGCTGCCATCTTCGACCATCCGCTGCTGGAAAGCAGCCAACCTATCGAAATCGAAGCGGACTTCAAGCCCTGGCGCGACGATTACAGCAGCCTGTTCTCGATTCTGAAGTAGGGAAAAGTCGGCGCTGGCGGGACGGCATACGCCGACTATTTCAGCGCGGCCAGCAGCGACTGAACGTCCTCGGCCGACTCGGCCATGATGCTCGAAAGCGTCTCTTTGTCGATCGCTATCTCAATCTGGGGCCGCTCATGCTCGGAGCCATCCGGTACCCAGTAGAGGGGAGAAGGCACGGGCGCGAGTTCCTCAGCCAGCAGCAGCGTATCGCCCATCGAGGTCGGCGGCATGGCGAGGTAACCCTCCCAGAAGTCCTCGATCGCGGTGGAAACGGCCTCGGGCACGCCGAGCGCCTTCAACAACGCGCCGCCCACGACCATTTCGCCTTCGCCCTGCCAGTCCGGCAAATCGCCGGTCAGCAACTCGGCCTTACCCTGCGCACGGCCAATCAGATAGAAACCGGCGACTTCGTGAAGAATACCGACCAGCAAGGCCGTTTCCGGGTCCTGGTGCGTCACGCGGCGCGCGATGACATGACACAAGGCCGAGACATGCGCCGTGTGTTCCCACAACTGCTGGGACATTTTCTTGAGTTCGGGATCGGTCGCCGCACCGGCAATCTGGCGCGTCAGCACCGACATCGTCAGTGACTTGAGGGTACGAAAACCCAGCCGCGACACGGCCTGCTTGAGATCGGTAATTTCCCGCCCGGAATAGTTATAAGTCACCGAGTTGGCCATCGCGACCACACGGGCCGTCAGTACCGGCTCGGCCTGGATCAGCTTGGCCGCCTGCTCCATCGAGGCATCGGGATCATCCAATGCGCGCTTGATGCGCAGGCCGACCTCTGCAGACGTCGGGAACACCAGTTCGCCGCGTTCGGCCTCGGCGGCAATCTGCTGATAGAGCTCGGGTCGGTTCATGGTCACAGTGTATCAGTCCGTCGTTTTTTTATTCCAGAGATATCGCCGGTCGTCAAAGCTGCCTACCCAGCCTGGGTAGTAAACAACCAGCAGGGTAATCACCGCACCGTTCAGCCAGCTCTCCGCGAAGCCGAGCAGGACATAGAACATCAGGTAGTCGGACACCAGCAAATCGGCACTATAGACACCGGCCAGCCAAAGCATCAGCCCGGTCAGCAGGCCGGTGCTGAGTACGGTAATCCCGGCACCGAAAAAGGCGGCCACAAAGAAGTAGACAAAGATATTGCGTGGCAGGTAGCGCTCCACAAAGCGCAGGACCGCATGGGCGACCAGCACGGGAAACACCGTCAACGCCAAGGCATTCAGTGCAAAAGCCTGCCAGCCCAACCAGACATCACCGGCCCGCAGCGCCGTATTCAGCGTTACCGCCGCCAGCACGACCGCCAGCCCGATCATGGCCAGTTGCCGGCCGAACATCAGGGTAAAGGCCGTCACCCCAAGAAAATGCAGGTTCAGCCCAGGCTTGACCCCCGCCTTCATGCTCCAGACCAGCGTCAGCACCACCAGCATGCCGAACCAGACATTCATTTGCGTACTGTCAGCCAGCCGTTTCCAGGGTGCCGTACGCAGCGCCCAGAACAGCATGGCGGCATAGGGCAGGAAGGCCAGATAGGCCCAGAAGTCACCGAACAGGCCGTTGGGAAAGTTCATAGTGCCTCGGTCAGTTCCGGCACGAGCTTGAACAAATCGCCGACCAGTCCATAGTCAGCCACCTGAAAGATCGGTGCATCTGCATCCTTGTTGATGGCGACAATGATGCGGCTGTCGCGCATGCCCGCCAGATGCTGGATCGCCCCGGAGATACCGATGGCGAGGTAAAGCTCGGGGGCAACCACCTTGCCGGTCTGGCCGACCTGATGATCGTTCGAGACGAAACCGGCATCCACTGCGGCGCGCGAGGCGCCCAGGGCGGCGTTCAGCTTGTCGGCCAGCGGCTCCAGCAAGGTCCGGTAATGCTCGCCGGACACCAACCCGCGCCCGCCGGCGACCACCACCTTGGCCGCGCTCAAGTCCGGTCGCGCGGACGTACTCAGGGAGCGGGTGGTCACCTGCGTCAACCCAAGATCCGGGCCGGCGGCGATACGTTCAATTGGCGCCCCCTCCCCGTCTCTATCGTCGGCAGCGGCAAAGGCCGTCGGACGCACCGTGACGAGCTTGACCGGATCGGCCGACTGCACCGTCGCCAAGGCGTTGCCCGCATAAATCGGTCGCACGAAGGTATCGGGCGACACGATGCCACAGACATCGGAAACCGGTGCCACATCCAGCAAGGCCGCCACACGCGGCAACAGGTTCTTGCCAAAACTGGTGGCTGGCGCGAGTACATGGCGGTAAACCCCCGCGAGGGACTGCACGAGAACGGCCAGATTCTCGGCGCTCTGTTCGCCATAGTGCGGCGCATCGGCGTGCAGCACCTTGCTCACGCCCTGCACTGCAGCAGCCGAGGCAGTCGCAAGGCCGACATCATGGCCTGCCACCAGCACATGAATATCCGCCCCAAGCGCAGCCGCCGCCGTGATAACGGAGCGTGTCGTCGGCTTCAGACCGGCTTGATCGTGTTCGGCAATAATCAGAATGCTCATGGAATCACCCGCGCTTCGTCGCGCAGCCTGACCACCAGCTCGGCCACATCGGCCACTTTCACCCCGGCATGCCGCTGTGGAGGCTCGACCACTTTCAGCGTGGTCAGCCGCGGCGCAATATCGACACCAAGTTCAGCCGGACTCAGGGTTTCGATGGGTTTCTTCTTTGCCTTCATGATGTTCGGCAAGGTCGCATAGCGCGGTTCGTTCAGGCGCAGGTCGGCCGTGACCACCGCCGGCAATCTGACCGACAGGGTTTCCAGCCCGCCATCAATTTCGCGAGTCACCTCGGCACGGCCGTCGGCAATCACCACCTTCGACGCAAAGGTCGCCTGCGGCCAGCCCAGCAGGGCAGCGAGCATTTGTCCGGTCTGGTTGGCATCGTCATCAATGGCCTGCTTGCCGAGGATGGCCAGACCCGGTTGCTCGCGTTCGCTCACCGCCTTGAGCAGCTTGGCCACCGCCAATGGCTGCAGTTCGGCATCTCCCGTCTCGACCAGAATGGCGCGATCAGCCCCCAGCGCCAGCGCCGTGCGCAACTGCTCCTGACACACCGAAGCGCCGCAGGAGACGGCCACTACTTCGGAAGCAATACCGGCCTCCTTGAGCCGCACGGCTTCTTCCAGGGCGATCTCGTCAAAGGGATTCATCGCCATTTTGATATTCGCCAACTCAACGCCGGACTGATCAGACTTGACCCGGATCCGCACGTTGTAGTCGACCACACGTTTAACCGCCACCAGTACTTTCATCATCCACTCCTGCGCTGGCACAGTTCAGGATGCGCCTTGGCGAGTCCGTTCAGCCAGTCAATCAATTCCATTGTTACCCCCTGCAAAGCCGCTCGCGTGCCTTGCACGCCGCCGCGCGCATCCGCACTCGGCGCCTCGCGCTGCAGGTGAAAAGCCCGCCGGGCCAGGGCGTCTTCGCCATGGCGGGCAAGCAAGCCAGCACGCAATTCCAGTACCACTTGACTCTTTTGCGCACTCTCGAACTGCTGTTCCAGTTCGTCGAGGACCAACTCCAGGCGACATCCGGACATTCCCTCTGCTGTCTGACCATAGACGATCTGCCGTTGCAGATAACGCTTGAGCAGTTCTGCCGGCGGCGCCGCCCAGCGGCTCTCCACATAGGCTCGGCGGCGCAGGTCATCCGCAAAATTGAGACGATACAGCAGCGCCGGCGAATTCACCCAGGGGTTGGACGTGACATTCAGCGCCGCAATGGGCAGCGCCAGTGCCGTCGTGGCGACGGGAACCTGCCCCAGGTCGTACAACGCAATATCACTCTGGCGTGGCGGGTTGCCCACGCAAGCACTGAGAAGAAGCAAACTCAAAAAGATCATCAGGATTCGCATGGCATCACTCGGCAGCACGGGAGGGTAGCGCATAGCCAGCTTCGCCAGGACCAGGGCGGGCAGGCGTCGTGCCGAACAGCACGGATTGCGGGGTTTCGTTCAGCGTATCGAGCAGACGATCCAGACGACGCGTCGCCGCCCCCACGTCCGACATCAGGGCTTCGGCGCGCGGCAGGGTTTCGCTGTTGAGGCGCTCACCCAGCGTGCCGGCGTTATCCGCCAGGCGCCCGAAACGTCCGGCCAGACCGTTCATGGACTTGACCAGCACCCGCGCTTCGGCGGTCAGCGGGGCCGCTTCGCCGGCGGTTTTTTCGAGATGGACGAGCAAGGCGTTGAGGCGCTTGAGGTTGTCGGCGGACAGCACACTGCGCATCGCCGCCATCATCTGCGGCATTTCCTCGGAGGCAGCCGCAAGATTCTCCAGCGCCTTGCCGGCATTTCTGACATTGCGCTCGTCGAGCAAACGATTCAGCCGGGTCGTAAGCTCATGCACCTGCCGGGCCACGCCCTCGGCCTGTTGCGCAAGGGTCTCCATCAGTCCCGGCTGGATGGTGATGCGCGGGGGGGGCGATGCTTCGGGATCCAGCGGCTTGCCACTACCCTCGCCGTCTTCGAGCATCACGTAGGCCAGGCCGGTGATGCCCTGCTGGTTGAGCTTGGCGGTGGTCTTGCCGGTCAAGCGATACTGGCGCCCGAGGCTGATCTCGACCAGCAGGAGCGCAGGATCAACGGGGTCAGGCTGGATGCTCAGCACCTTGCCGGCACGAATGCCACGATAACGTACTTGTGCCTGCAGATTGAGTCCGGTGACATTGCCGCGCGTTTCGAGCCAATAGGTATGCGTCTGCTCCCCCGAACCGGAGAACCACCAGAGTGCCAGCGCGACAGCCGCGACAAAAAGGAGGGTGAATAGCCCCGCAGCCAGGGCATGGGATTTGTTTTCCATGATCAGGAGTCAATGATGATGGGCAAGGGCGCGCTGGCTGCGATCGGAATGGAAGAAATTGCGGATGAAGGGATGGTCGACGCGCATGATCTCGTCAATCGATCCATGTGCAAGGATACGCTGCTCAGCCAGCACGGCAACACGGTTGGCGAGCGCCGCCAGCGTATCCAGATCATGCGTCACCAGCAGCACGGTCAATCCCAGTTCTTCACCCAGTTGGCGCGTCAGGCGGACAAAACTATCGGAACGGTCCGGGTCCAGACCGGCCGTCGGCTCGTCGAGGAGTAGCAATTCCGGCTCAAGCGCCAGCGCACGGGCCAGTGCCACGCGCTTGACCATACCGCCCGACAACTCGGCCGGCATCAAGGCGGCATGCCGAGGCAACAGTTCGACCATGTCGAGCTTGAGCATCACCAGATCGCGGATCGTCACTTCATCGAGACACTGCAGCTCACGCAGGGGAAAAGCAATATTGTCGAATACGGTGAACGCCGAAAACAGGGCGCCGTTCTGGAAGAGGACACCAAAGCGTTGGCGCAGGCTGCGCTCGCGCACGACACCGCCGCCAAACAACGCTTCGCCAAACAGGCGAATCTCGCCCTCGGTCGGGATCAGCAAACCAATCATCTGGCGCAGCAGGGTCGTCTTGCCGCTGCCCGAACCGCCGACCAGCGCAACCATGTCGCCGGCGTGAATTTCCAGATCCAGTTGTCGATGCACCCACGCCTTGCCAAAACGGGTCGACAGCCCCTGGACGGAAATGACGGGAGCGTTCATAACTTCGGCAAACCAATGCCACGCGTGGCAATGGCAAATGCGGCATCGATCAGGATCACCACAGTGATGGAGGACACCACCGAGGCCGTGGTATTGGCCGACAGGCTTTCCGTATTGGGAACCACCCGCAAGCCGAAGTGACAGGCCACCAGCGCAATCGCAATCCCGAACACCAGCCCCTTCGCCAGACCGATCACAACGTTGGCGACCGGCACGGCCTTGGGCAGCGTTTCGATAAAGAAGCCGTAACCGATATCGAGCTGCAATTGCGCCGACACCATGCCGCCGATCAAGGCCATGGTCGTGGTCCACAACACCAGCAGCGGCATCGTGATGCCGAGCGCCACCACCTTGGGAAAAATCAGGCGCAGGCTGCGCGGCACGCCCATGGTGGCGAGCGCATCGATCTCCTCGGTGACACGCATCACGCCCAGTTGGGCCGTCATCGCCGAGCCGGAGCGGCCGGCCACCAGCACGGCCACCAGCACCGGCCCAAGCTCGCGAATGATGCCCAGACCGAGAATATTGATGATGAAGATGTCGGCACCAAACTGCCGCAATTGCAGCGACGACAGATAGGAAAGCACGATGCCGATCAGAAACCCGACCAGCGCCGTCACCGGCATGGCCTGCACGCCGCTCTTGTAAATGTTGGCGGAAATCTCGCGTTTCGGCAGATCGGTCGGGTGGCGCAGCAGATGCAGCACATCGAGCACTAGTTGCCCGAGCAGGGCAACAAAACCGGTGACATGCTGAAGCAGGTGCAGGCTGAAATGCCCCACAAGCCGCAGCTTGGCATGGGAAGACGCAAAAGTCGGCGCTGGCGGGACGGCAATTGCTGCAGCGGCACGTTCGGTTTCGGCAATGCGTTCAAAGGTGCGCAGGTGTTCAGGATGCAACAACAGCGCCTCGGGCAGTTTTCCGCCCCAGACACGCCAGAGCATCAACGCGCCGGTCGAATCGAGTGCCTCGACGTCGAGGCAGTTCCAACTGATGTGCGCGGCACGGCTTTCGCGCTCAAAACGCTGATGCCAGCTTGCATCGTGCCGACTCAGGAAGCGCAAGGTCCAGCGTCCGGTCAGTCGGCATTCCGGCATATTTTCCACCGGGGCGAAGGCAAAATCCGGAGGCGTCATGCTTAGACGATCAGGTTAGCCGTGATCCACGCAGCTTGAATTCAATCCCCACATTCGCCCACTGCAAGGACTCTTCCTCCAGCACGGCAGCGGTCAGGGGCGCGCTCGCCAACCAGTGGCGATCGACCTGCAGCTGGAACCCCCTGGGGGTCAGGCCGACATCGATTTCCGGCAAGGGTGCCTCGTCGCGTGCGCGGTGCAGCAAGACCGCCAGACGCAGGCAGAAGATCAGCAACCATTCCGGCGATTCGCGCAGCGTACTCTGCACGCGCTCAAGCTTGCCGCGATGCGCCAATACCAGACGCGACAGCAAGGCCTGATCGCGTTTGGAAAAACCGGGCATATCGGCATTGGTCAGAATGTAGGCACTGTGCTTGTGAAAGCTAGAGTGCGCCACCGAAATGCCGATCTCGTGCATGCGCGCCGCCCAGACAAGAAACTGGGCCGCTGGCGTTTCTTCCAGATCGTCCTGCGGGCGCAATTGTTGATAAATCTCCAGCACCGTCTGGGCCACGCGCGACGCCTGGCGGCGATCCACTTCATAACGCTGCATGAAGCGCATCACCGTCGCCTCGCGCAAATCCTCATGATGGTAACGCCCCATCAGGTCGTAGAGTACCCCCAAACGCAGTGCACCCTCCGAAAAGGTCATGCGTTCCAAACCGAACTCCTTGAACACGGCCGACATGATCGCCACGCCGCCCGCAATCACAGGCTGGCGATCAATGCGCATCCCTTGCAGCCCAGTTGCCTGGGCAGAACCTGAACGCACCAAACCACTGCGCAACCTATCCAACCCATCGCGCGTAATGTCGCCATCGGCATAGCCATTCAACTGCAGAATGTCGCAAATCGCCTTGGCCGTGCCAGAAGATCCCACCGCTTCATCCCAATTGGTATCGCGATAGGGTTGGACAATGGTCTGCAACTCGCGCCGCGCCGCCAGTTCGGCATCTTTCATCAAGCGCTTGTCGATGCGCCCCTCCGGGAAAAAGCGCAGGCTGTAGCTGACACAGCCCATGTAGAGCGATTCAAGTTGCAGCGGTTCGATGTTCTGGCCGATGATGAATTCGGTAGAACCGCCGCCGATATCCACCACCAGATGGCGAATGCGCGGATTGGGCAGGGTATGGGCCACCCCGAGATAGATCAAACGCGCTTCCTCGCGCCCGGCGATAACCTCAATCGGGAAGCCCAGCGCCGCCTCGGCCTGCTGCAGGAATTGCGGCCCGTTCTTGGCCACGCGCAGGGTATTGGTCGCCACGGCCCGCACCGCATCGGGCGAAAAACCGCGCAAGCGCTCGCCAAAGCGCGATAAGGCATCCAGCGCACGCTGCTGCGACGCCGCATCGAGCAACTTTTCCGGAGTCAGTCCGGCTGCCAAGCGCACCGTCTCCTTGAGGCCATCAAGCGGATAAATCTGGTTGCCAACGATGCGCCCCACCTGCAGGCGGAAACTGTTGGAACCCATATCGACGGCAGCGACGTGTTCGTGAATCACGGAGAAGGCTTGCAGAGGGGATTTTCAGACGGCAAATTCTAGCCGAAGGCCTCCAAAAGAGGCGGAACAACCGACCAAAAAGGCATTCCGGACATGCTTTGAGCCCGCATGCGTCGTGTCATACTTGTGCAATATGGACGCAACATCATTGAGACTTCCAGGACAAAGACCATGACCACCATGTTCGCATTGCATGACTTCCCCCCCGACCACTTCCTCAATCGCGAATTCTCGCTGTTGGCCTTCAACCGCCGCGTCCTCGCTCAGGCCGCCGACGAGCGCGTACCGCTGCTAGAGCGCCTGCGTTTCCTCTGCATCGTCTCATCCAATCTCGACGAGTTTTTCGAAATCCGCGTCGCCGGCATCAAGGAGCAGATCAAGCTGCGCAGCAATGCCACCGGTGCGGATCATCGCAGCCCGCATGAAGTGTTCCGCCGCGTCACCCAGGAAGCGCATGAACTGATTACCGAGCAATATGCCTTGCTCAACCAGGTCATCCTGCCCGCCTTGCGCAAGGAAAGCATCTGTTTCTACAAACGCTCGGAATGGACCGAAGAGCAACAGGCCTGGATTCACAGCTACTTCCGTCGCGAAGTCATGCCGGTGCTTACCCCCATCGGGCTTGACCCGGCCCACCCCTTCCCGCGCGTGCTCAACAAGAGTTTGAACTTCGCCGTGGAGCTGGAGGGCAAGGACGCTTTCGGCCGCAACTCGGGTGCCGCCATCGTCCAGGCGCCACGCGCCCTGCCGCGTGTCATCCAGTTACCCCGCGAACTGACCGGTGTCGATTTCGGCTTCGTTTTCCTCTCGTCGGTGCTGCACAAACACGTCAATGAACTATTCACCGGCATGACGGTGCTCGGTTGCTACCAGTTCCGCGTCACGCGCAACTCCGACCTGTTCGTCGATGACGAAGAAGTCAAAAACCTGCGTACCGCCCTGCAGGGCGAACTACCGCAACGCCACTTCGGCGACGGCGTGCGCCTTGAAGTGGCCGACAACTGTTCGGAGATCATGACCGACTTCCTGCTGCAGCAATTCGGCCTTGGTCGCGACGATCTCTATCAGGTACCGGGCATTGTCAATCTAGTACGTCTGATGTCGGTGCCCGACCGCGTCGAGCGCCCCGAGCTCAAATTCCCGCCGTTCCAGCCCGGCCTGCCAAAGCAGCTTTCCGGTCGTTACGACATGTTCGACAGCATCAAGAAGGGCGACATCCTGATGCACCACCCCTACCAGTCTTTCACGCCGGTGATCGAGTTCCTTAAGCAGGCAGCGGACGACCCGCAGGTCGTGGCAATCAAGATGACTGTCTATCGCACCGGCACCGATTCCGTGCTGATGGAACATCTGCTGCGCGCCGCGCAAAAGGGCAAGGAAGTCACTGTAGTAGTCGAACTGATGGCACGCTTCGACGAGGAAGCCAACCTCTCCATCGCCGCCCGTCTTGAAGAAGCCGGCGCTCATGTTGTCTATGGCGTATTCGGCTACAAGACCCACGCCAAGCTGATGCTGGTGCTGCGCCGCGAAGAGCACGGTTACCGTCGCTACGTGCATCTGGGCACCGGCAACTACCACCCGCGTACCACCCGCTTCTACACCGACTTCGGTCTGCTCACCTGCAACGACGAAATTGCCGATGACGTCAATGAAGTATTCAAACAACTCACCGGCCTGGGCAAGGCCAGCAAGCTGACCCATCTCTGGCAGGCGCCCTTCACCCTGCATGCCAACATGCTTGAAGCCATCCGTGCCGAAACCGAGATCGCCAAGGCCGGCCGCAAGACCCACATCATCGCCAAGATGAATTCCCTGCTCGAACCCGAGATCATTGAGGCACTCTACGCCGCCAGCCAGGCCGGCGTGAATATCGACCTGATCGTGCGTGGCGTCTGCTGCCTGCGTCCCGGCGTGCCGGGCCTGTCGGAGAACATCCGCGTGCGCTCGGTCATCGGCCGTTTCCTTGAGCACCATCGCATCTATTACTTCCATGCCGATGGCGAAGAAAAGCTCTACCTCGCCAGCGCCGACTGGATGGAACGCAACTTCTTCCGCCGCATCGAAGTCGCTTTCCCGGTACTCGACCCGAAGCTGAAGCGCCGCGTCATCAAGGAAGGCCTGAAAGCCTATCTGGTCGACAACTGCCAGGCCTGGGACATGAACAGCGAGGGCGAATACCGCATCAAGCCAACGCGCCGCGTGCGCACCTGCGCGCAGGATCTGCTGTTGGGCGAACTGGGCGAGGAATAGCCACTGTCTCTGGACTTTTCAATCATGTAGACCTATAGTTGGTCATGTTCAGGACCAGGAATTAAGTCATGATCGTCATCAACACCCATGAAGCCAAAGCCAAACTCTCCGAATACCTCGCGGCCGTCGAGGCCGGCGAAGTCGTGCAGATTTGCCGCCGCAACGTGCCAATCGCCCAGTTGGTGCCCCTGCCCAAGCCAAACACGGAGCCTCGCCCAATAGGCTTGGCCTGCGATGCAGAGTACGACATCCCCGATAGTTTCTTCGAGCCACTTCCCGAGGAACTGCTCAAGGCGTTCAATGGGGAACTGCCCGACCCTTTTCTCGACAGCCTGGCCTATCCCGAGGCAGAAAACACGCCGACACCGCTTAAGGTCGCCGAACCAATACCTAAGACCTAAGCCCGAGCGATGAAACTGTTGCTCGACACCTGCGCCTTCCTGTGGATCATCCGCAAGAAGCCACAAGCCAGTCCGACAGCCGTTGCGCTATTTCGCGACCCGGCGAACGAGATATTTCTTTCCTCGGTTTCCGCTTGGGAAATTGCCGTCAAACATCGGCTCGGCAAACTGCCCTTAGGCGATGTGCCGATTCGTTACGTTCCCGCAGAGCGGGAAAACCACAAAATCCAGACAATACCGCTCAAAGAAGCCGACACCTTGATGCTGGACAAGATTCCGTTACTGCACCATGACCCCTTCGACCGCATGCTGATCTGTCAGGCCATCGCCAACCAGATGATCATCCTGACCCCCGACCCGCTCATCACCCAATACCCGGTCATGACCCGCTGGTAACGCGAAAAGTCGACGCCGGCAGGACGGCGCTGCCCGCCCCAACTCGCGCGCGGATGGCGCTTGTCAAAATGCAGGATAAATCGTTTAATCCAATCGACATAGGCCAGCTCGGTACGGATGCTGTAGTGCGTGGACGAATCTTGCCCTGCACTCTATCCGGCAGACACACGCCATCGGGTTGAGTTTTTGCGCCGACATTATGGGATCTACTAATTTCTCAACTCTTTGGGAACGTTATTCTGCTTTCATCGTAGCAGTGCATAACACCGCACCCGAATATCCGTCTCTGCGTGACAAGGACCGCTATCTCTGGGGCAAGTCGTCCGCGAAGCAACTTGAGGCCGACATCAAGTCGTCTTTTCGAGGCGAGGAGCCGCTATGACGCCCACCCCTACAGTGCAGGGGACACTGCGCGATGAAGCTGTAGAAAACCCTTCCCGGAAATTTCGCGATGATGCGCCAAAAGAATCAACCTCATAAAACGCACTCAGCGGGCCTATCGGCAGGTGGGGAATGGTCAAGTGACCCCAGAAATTCGGGGGGAGCAACCCCTCATCGACTTTTTCTACAGCTTCGTTATGTGCCGTCCCACCAGCGTCGACTTTTTAAAAATGGCTCAAAGAGTCATCAGCGGGTATTATTTTCCGCATGAGTCCCACAATATTTCGTGAAGGCGGCTTCCGGTTCTACTTCTTCTCTCGTGAGGAGCCGAGGATGCATGTCCATGTTCAGGGCCAGAACGGTGAGGCAAAGTTCTGGCTCGAACCTGTGATTGAGGTTGCACAACACACCGGCCTCTCCCGGCGTGAAATCGGCGAGGCGCAGCGCCTCGTTCAGGAGCATGAAAATGACATTCGCAGTGCTTGGCACAGACATTTCCCCGGTTGAAGTGACCAACGTATCGCAGCACGGCTTCTGGGTCTTGCTGGGCGCGGAGGAATTGTTCCTACCCTTCTCGGAATTCCCCTGGTTTCGCGATGTGGCGATTGGCAAAATCCTCCACGTCGAATGGCCATCGCCCAATCATCTTTACTGGCCGGAACTGGACGTCGACTTGGCGGTTGAATCCATCCGGCATCCCGAGCGTTTCCCGCTTGTCAGCCAAGCCAAAGCCTAACTTTCCGATCCAGCAAGCGGACAAGCAGGGCAGCGCGCAATTTCCGCATCGCAATAGCCTCCCAATACCCGAAAAGTCGACGCTGGCAGGACGGCGGCTATTCGGCTTCTTCGTCCAATTCTGGGCCGAATAATCCCGCTTCGCGCAAGCGGGCCTTGAATCCTTTCATCGCCGGCCGGGAGATCATGGTTTCGGCCAGCACGCGCTTTTCGTAGATGTGCAGTTTGGTCGCTTCGCTGGCAACCTGACGGGACGCGGCGATGAGACAGTGGATATCTTCGCTCAGATGCAGGCCGGAACGGGCTTTGACCGCATCGTAGAGCTGCGCCATGATCTGTTTTTCGGCCTCGCTCATCTTGCATTTGCCGTCGATGATCTTGAGCATGACGGCCGTGGCGCAGTCGACCTCGATGGGCGCCAGCGCGTTATCCGCTGCCCAGCGGACGACATCGACGCCGTTCATGCGGCCCAGGCGGCGAGAAACTCGCGCCAGTGCGGCGCATCCAGCGCGCTCAGATGTTGGCGTATGGTCGCAATTGCGCCCTCATGCGCGCTCTTGCTCAGGTGCCCGCGCATCTGCTGGAAGCGCAGATAGACCAGATAGGTATTCACCACATCGGTTTCGCAATAGTCGCGAATGTCGTCGATCTGCCCGGCCTGCCACGCGCCCCAGACGGCGCTGCCATCCATGCCGAGTTTGCCGGGGAAGCCCATCAGCTTGGCCAGATCGTCCAGCGGCGCATTGGCGCGCGGCTGATACATCGCCAGCAGGTCCATCAGGTCGAGATGGCGCGTGTGATAGCGGCTGATGTAGTTGTTCCACTTGAAATCGCGGTCATCCTCGCCGAGATCCCAGTAGCGCGGCGCGGTAACGCCGTGCATCAGGCCGCGATAGTGCAGCACCGGCAGATCGAAGCCGCCGCCGTTCCACGACACGATCTGGGGCGTGTATTTGGCGATGCCATCAAAGAAACGCTGGATGATGTCGCCTTCGCCCGACTTCGGTTCGGCCAGCGACCAGACCTTGAAACCATCGTCGCCATGCAGGGCACAGGAAATCACGACAACGCGCTGCAGATGATGCTGCAGAAAATCGGAGCCATTTTTGGCGCGCTGCTTCTGGAAGGCGAATTCGGCGACTTCGCTGTCGGAGAGCGTGGCCGGCAGTTCATGCAACACACGAATCCCGGCGATGTCGGGAATCGTTTCGATGTCGAAACTGAGAACAGGGATCATGCCGGGAAAACCCCGGTCGACAAATAACGGTCGCCACGGTCGCAGACGATGCTGACGATCACGGCATTCTCGACCTCGGCGGCGATGCGCAGCGCCACGGCCAGCGCGCCGCCCGAGGAGATGCCACAGAAGATGCCCTCCTCCGTTGCCAGCCGACGCGTCATGTCCTCGGCCACGGTCTGGCTCACGGATTCGAGCCGGTCAACGCGCGAAAAATCGCAGATGGAAGGCAAGTATTCCTGCGGCCACTTGCGAATGCCGGGAATCTGCGAGCCGTCTTCGGGCTGGCAGCCGACGATCTGGATGGCCGGACTCGCTTCCTTGAGATAGCGCGAGCAGCCCATGATGGTACCGGTCGTGCCCATGCTCGAAACGAAATGGGTGATGCGCCCGTCGGTATCGCGCCACAACTCGGGGCCGGTGGTTTCGTAGTGGGCGCGCGGGTTGTCGGGGTTGGAAAACTGGTCGAGCATGATGCCGCGCCCTTCCTTGACCATACGCTCGGCCATGTCGCGCGCGCCTTCCATGCTCGCTTCCTTCGGTGTCAGCAGCAGTTCGGCACCATAGGCCTTCATGCTCTGGCGGCGCTCGACGCTCTGGTTCTCGGGCATGACAAGGATCATCTTGTAACCGCGCATGGCCGCGACCATCGCCAGTGCGATGCCGGTGTTGCCCGAGGTGGCCTCGATCAGCGTGTCGCCCGGCTTGATCTCGCCGCGCTCTTCGGCACGCCGGATCATCGACAGCGCCGGGCGGTCTTTCACCGAACCGGCCGGATTGTTGCCTTCGAGCTTGGCGAGAATGACGTTGTTGCGGCGAGCGTTTTCGGCACCCGGCAGGCGTTGCAGACGCACCAGCGGCGTATTGCCGACGCAGGCTTCCAGCGTATTCATTGCTTTGCCAGATGCTGGACGTATTTCGTCACGCCCTCGGCAACGCTGTTGAACGCAGCGCCATAGCCGGCAGTACGCAGCGCGGAAATGTCGGCCTGCGTGAAGCTCTGGTACTTGCCTTTTAGCGCTTCCGGGAAATCGACGTATTCGACAATCCCTTGCGCCACCATCTCGACCAGCGACAGTGCCGGCTTGCCTTCCAGCGCGCGACAGGCATTCACCGTCGAATGGGCAATATCATTGAAGGGCTGCGCACAGCCCGTACCGAGGTTGAAAATACCGGACTTCTCAGGATGATCAAGGAAGAACATATTCACATTGACCACGTCGTCGATATAGACAAAATCGCGACTCTGCGCGCCATTGCCATAGCCATCGCAGCCTTCGAACAGCTTGACCTTGCCGCTTTCGCGATACTGGTTGAAGTGGTGGAAGGCCACCGAGGCCATGCGCCCCTTGTGCTGCTCGCGCGGGCCATAGACGTTGAAGTAGCGGAAACCGACCACCTGCGAATGGCCGCTATCGGCCAGTACGCGACGACGCACCACCTGATCGAACAGGAATTTCGAGTAGCCATAGACATTCAGCGGCCCCTCGTGTTCGCGCGACTCCTTGAAGATGCGCCCGCCGCCATAGACCGAGGCGCTCGATGCGTAGAGAAACTGTGTCTCGTGATCGAGACAGTAGTCGAGCAGTATCGAGGTGTAGCGGTAGTTGTTCTCCATCATGTAGTGACCGTCGGTTTCCATGGTGTCCGAACAGGCCCCTTCATGGAAAATCGCTTCGATGGCACCGTCGAATTCGCCATGCTGCACGCGCTCGATGAACTCGTGCTTGTCGAGGTAATCGGCGATCTCGCAATCGATCAGGTTCTTGAACTTGTCGGCCTTCTTGAGGTTATCGACAGCGATCACCTTGTCGATGCCGCGTGCGTTCAGGGCCTTGACCAGATTGGCGCCGATGAAGCCGCAGGCGCCGGTAACTACAAAGTAAGACATGACTAGCCTTTCAATTCATCAATCGAACAGGTGGCGGTACCCAGCTTACCAACCACGACGCCCGCAGCACGGTTGGCCCAGACCATGGCCTCGGCCATATTCAGCCCGCTGGCCAGCATCACGGCCATGGTGGCAATCACGGTATCGCCCGCACCGCTGACATCATAAACCTCGCGCGCCAGCGCCGGCTCATGGACGGCACCGGCAGCCGAAAACAGCGTCATCCCTTCTTCCGAGCGGGTCAGCAGCAGGCCGTCCAGCCCAAGATCGGTACGCAGTCTGGTCACGCGGGCCAGCAGGTCTTCCTCGCTGGTCCAGCACCCGACCACCTCGCGCAGTTCGGCTCGATTCGGCGTGACGATGCTGGCACCGCGATAGCGCGCGTAATCCCCCCCCTTGGGATCGACGAGGACCGGCTTTTCATGCTCGCGCGCCAGACGGATCATTTCGGTGATATGGGTCAGCCCGCCTTTACCATAGTCCGACAGGATGACCACATCGCAGGCCGCGATGCGCTGCTGGAAATCGGCCAACTTGGCCTGCAGCACCTCATGGGCGGGCGCATTCTCGAAATCGATGCGCAGCAGTTGTTGCTGACGTCCCAGCACACGCAGTTTGACGGTGGTATTGAGTTGCGCGTCTTCATGCAGGCTGGCTTCGATCGATGCCTCGGCCAGCAGGCGGGCCAGCGAGGCACCGGCCTCGTCCGCGCCCACGACGGAAAGCAACGCAATGCGCGCGCCCAGCGCGGCGATGTTGCGCGCCACGTTGGCCGCCCCGCCGGGACGTTCCTCGCTGCGTTCCACCTTGACCACCGGGACAGGAGCTTCAGGCGAAATACGCGAGACATCGCCAAACCAGTAGCGGTCGAGCATGACATCGCCGACCACAAGGACGCGGGCGGCACGGGTATCGGGAAGAATGGGGAGTTTGGTCATCAAGGCGAAAGATCGCTAAGGGCTTAGGTCAAATTCTTCGGTACGTTTCGGCGGAAAGGTTTCCCAGCCGCCGCAGGCCGGGCAGCGCCAATGAAACTGGCGCGCCTTGAAGCCGCAATCGTTGCAGCGATAGCGCGCCACCCGGCGCGTGTGGTTATGGATCAGATTTCTGACCAGTTCGAGATCGGCGCGACGATCAGGAGGTGACAGCGCTACCTGTGCTTCGAGCAGCTTTTCCAGACCCAACAGGGTCTGGTTGCGCCGCAACTCATTGCGCACCAGCACATAGGCCCCCTCCGGGCCGCGTGCAGCCAGTTCGGCCTGAAAGACATATTCCAGCAGATCGATGGAGGCGTAGCGCTCCAGATAGCCGCGCAGCAATTCGATGCCCTGCGCTTCCCGGCCCAGTTCGCGATAAACCGCCATCATCTTCTCGGCGGCGAGCGAGAGAAACACGGGGTTTTGCTGTTCGATACCCTGCCAGACGCTCAGTGCCAGTTCATATTGCGCCGTCCCGCCAGCGCCGACTTTTTGTTCCAGTTCGCCCAGCAGCAGCGTGGCGCGCACGCATTTGCGGTTCTCGGCCAGCGCCGCCTCCAGATGCTGGCGGGCCTGATCGTAACGACTGTTGATCAGATCCGAGGCAGCCAGTTCGCAGTGGAATTCGGCGATCTCCTTTTGCCACAAATGCTCGGCATGTCCGGGCATGTGGGCGGCTATCTCGATGGCCTTTTCCCACTCTTTTTCCTGCTGATAGATTTCGAGCAGGCTGCGCAAGGCTTCTTCGTCGCGCTTTACATCAGCGGTGCCCCGCAGCTTGATAAAAATTTCCTCGGCGCGGTCTAGGAGACCAGCCTTGAGATAGTCCTGGCCCAACTCGGACAAGGCATGCAGGCGCTGCTCATCCGTCAGTTGCGACAGGGACACATCGCGGTCGATCAGGTGCTTGTGCACGCGGATGGCCCGATCGGTCTCGCCGCGACGGCGGAACAGACTGCCTAAGGCGAAATGCAGCTCAACGGTTTCCGGGTCGAGACGCGCGGCTTCGAGGAATGCCTCGATGGCCTTGTCCGGCTGCTCGTTGAGCAGAAAATTGAGACCGGTGAAGTAGGAACGCGGCAGGCTGCGCGATTCCTTGAGCAACTGATTCAGATCGATGCGGGCCGCCAACCAGCCAAACGCAAAAAAAACGGGCAGAGCCAGCAACCACCAGAGTTCAATTTCCATGCGTCAATTTATCGTTTTGCACCGCTGGGGACTGTTTGGACATGCGGCCGATTTGGCGACGCTGACGAATCCACTGCGGCAGCAATGCCAGCAAACCTGCCAGGGCACCCGTTGCAAAGGCGACCAGCACGACCAAAGACAACGGCGCCTGCCAGCGGGTATCAAAGAAAAAGCGCAGTTCAACGTCTGCGCTGTTTTTGATGGCTAGTCCCATCAAGACGACAAAGAGAACGCCGCGAACGAGCCAGGTCAGCACATGCATGGCATCAGCTATCTGGCCTCGGCCTCATTTGAGGTCGGCATTCACTGTCAGATCGACGCGCTCGCGCAACTCCTTGCCCGCCTTGAAATGCGGCACATACTTGGCCGGCACTTCCACCTTGGCACCCGTTTTGGGGTTGCGGCCCAGGCGGGGCGGACGATAGTTCAGCGAGAAGCTGCCGAAGCCGCGAATCTCGATGCGATCGCCCTTGGCCAAAGCCTCGGACATCGCATCGAGAATCATCTTCACGGACAAATCGGCATCTTTCGCCACCAGTTGCGGAAAGCGCTCCGCCAGACGAGCAATCAACTCGGACTTGGTCATGACCGGGACTTTCCTTATGGCTTACTACTGTCTTACTGTTGGTTCAGCTTGGCCTTCAACAAGGCGCCGAGGTTGGTCGTACCGGTCGCAGCCGAAGCGGAATCCGAAGCAAGCTTCTGCATGGCTTCGTTCTGCTCGACCTGATCCTTGGCCTTGATCGACAGGTTGATCGAACGGGTCTTGCGATCCACGTTGATGATCAGTGCCTCGACGCTATCGCCCACCTTGAGGTGCTGCGAGAGGTCTTCGATACGATCGCGCGAGAACTCGGAAACGCGCAGATAAGCTTCGACTTCGCCACCCAGATCGATCACGGCACCCTTGGCATCGACGCTCTTCACCGTACCGGTGACGAGGCTGTTCTTGTCGTGGGTGGCAATGAAGCTGGTGAAGGGGTCGCCATCCATCTGCTTGATGCCGAGAGAAATACGCTCCTTCTCGACGTCGATCGACAACACGAGCGCTTCGACTTCGTCGCCCTTCTTGTAGTTCTGCTTGGCTTCTTCGCCGGTAGCAGACCAGGACAGGTCGGAGAGGTGCACCAGACCATCGATGCCGCCTGGCAGACCGATGAAGATGCCGAAGTCGGTGATCGACTTGATGGCACCGCGAACCTTGTCGCCCTTCTTGTGGTTCATCGCGAAGTCGTCCCACGGATTGGCCTGGCACTGTTTCATGCCGAGGCTGATACGGCGACGCTCTTCGTCGATTTCGAGGATCATCACTTCGACTTCGTCGCCCAGCTGGACAACCTTGGAGGGATGAATGTTCTTGTTGGTCCAGTCCATTTCGGAGACGTGCACCAGACCTTCGATGCCCTGCTCGATTTCGACGAACGAACCATAGTCGGTCAGGTTGGTGACCTTGCCGAACAGGCGCGTGCCGGATGGGTAACGACGGGCGATACCGTTCCACGGATCGTCGCCGAGTTGCTTCATGCCGAGAGAAACGCGGTTCTTTTCCTGATCGAACTTGAGTACCTTGGCGGTGACTTCGTCGCCGACATTCAGTACTTCCGACGGATGACGCACACGACGCCAGGCCAGATCGGTGATGTGCAGCAGACCATCGATGCCGCCCAAGTCGACGAATGCGCCGTACTCGGTGATGTTCTTGACGATACCCTTGACGATAGTGCCTTCCGACAGGTTTTCGAGCAGCTTCTGGCGCTCTTCGCCCATGTTGGCTTCCATCACCGCACGACGCGACACCACGACGTTGTTGCGCTTGCGGTCGAGTTTGATGACCTTGAATTCGAATTCCTTGCCTTCGAAAGGCGTGGTGTCCTTGACCGGACGCGTATCGACCAGCGAACCGGGCAAGAAGGCGCGGATGCCGTTGGTCATGACAGTCAGACCGCCCTTGACCTTGCCGGTGATCACCCCCTTGACGAGGATGCTCTCGGTCATGGCCTTGTCGAGATCGTTCCAGGCAGCGATACGCTTGGCCTTGTCGCGCGACAGGCGGGTTTCGCCGTAGCCGTCTTCGAGCATCTCGATGGCGACCAGCACGAAATCGCCGGGGTTGGCTTCAATTTCGCCACGGTCGTTCTTAAACTCTTCGACCGGGATAAAAGATTCGGATTTCAGGCCCGCGTTAACGACCACAAAATTATGATCGACGCGAACGACTTCAGCCGTGATGACCTCGCCAGCGCGCAATTCCTGACGCGAGAGACTTTCTTCAAAAAGGGCAGCAAAGGATTCCATGGCGCTTATTTCGGCGGGTACGGCAGCAGCAGTAGCAGACATAAAGGGTTAAGGTTCCAAGAAATATCCGTCTTGACAACGGGTTAGTTAATAACAGGCAACAGGATAGAGGCTTTACGAACGCTCTCCATCACCACTGCCACGGCTTGCTCGATGTTCAACGCGGTGGTATCCACCAGGTCGGCATCCTCACACTGTTTCAAAGGTGCTACGATGCGCGCGGCATCGCGCGCATCGCGTTCCCTCAAATCTTTCACGATGTCCTGCAAAAGGGGCCGTATGCTATCAGGCATTCCCTTGCCGATCAACTGTTTATAGCGTCTTTCGCCGCGCGCTTCCGCAGAAGCGGTAAGAAACACCTTGACGGGTGCCGCAGGGAAGACCACCGAACCCATGTCGCGGCCATCCGCCACCAGGCCCGGGAAGCGCCGGTAGGCGCGCTGGCGGTCGAGCAAGGCGGCCCGAACCGCCGGCAAGGCGGCTACCTTCGAGGCACCTACGCCCACCACCTCCACCCGAATCGCTTCGGTAACCTCTTCTCCCGAAAGAAGAATTCGTTCGCCATGAAATTCGGCGGGCAAAGCGGCGGCCAGCGCGGCAACCCCCGCTTCATCCTCCAGCGATACCCCGGCACGCATCGCCGCCAGTGCGGTCAAGCGATACAAGGCCCCGCTATCGAGAAAATGAAAACCCAGGGCTTCGGCGACGCGCTGCGCCACCGTGCCCTTGCCCGAGGCGGACGGGCCATCGATGGCAATCACCGGCGCCGCGATTTGCGCGAAGGCATCGAAATAATGCGGAAACGTCTTGGCGACGCATTTCGGCTCGTTGATCCGCACCGGCACGCCGCCCAGCGCGGCAAGCGAAAAGCACATCGCCATACGGTGGTCGTCGTAGGTATTGATAGCGGCATTCGGCTGAAAAGTCGACGCCGGCAGGACGGCAAGCCAGTCGGCCCCCTCCTCCACCGTTGCACCAAATTTGCGCAATTCGGTCGCCATTGCCGCAATGCGGTCGGTTTCCTTGACGCGCCATGACGCGATATTTCGCAAGGTGCATTTCCCGTCGGCGAACAGCGCCGCCACCGCCAGCGTCATCGCGGCATCGGGAATGTGATTGAGATCGAGATCGAAGGTTTGCAGTTTTCCGGCAGGTGCAGACGCTTCGATGAAGTTGTCGCCCCAGACGATGTCTGCGCCCATTTTTTCCAGTGCGTCGGCAAACTTTACGTCGCCCTGAATGCTGTTTTTTCCCACACCTTCGACCCGGACGGGGCCACCACCAATGGCACCCGCTGCGAGGAAATATGAAGCTGCCGAGGCATCGCCTTCGACATGCAGCAGGCCGGGGCTGCGATATTTCTGCCCTGCAGGGATCGTGAAGCGGGACCAGCCATCGCGTTCGACCTTCACGCCAAACCGCGCCATCAGGTTCAAGGTGATCTCGATGTAGGGCTTGGAGATCAGTTCGGTCGTCATCTCGATAACCGCTTGTCGGCCGGTCAACGGCAGCGCCATCAACAAGGCCGTCAGGAATTGCGAGGAAACATCACCCCGCACACGAATCGGCGCCGTCAAATCGACACTGGCCGGGAAAATTTCCAGTGGTGGATAGCCTTCATTGCCAACATAGCGCACGTCACAACCGATCTGGCGCAGACCATCGACCAGATCGCCGATGGGGCGCTCGTGCATGCGCGGCACGCCACTCACTTTGTAGTGACCGCCAGACAGTGAGAGCGCCGCCGTCAGTGGGCGAATCGCCGTCCCAGCATTGCCCATGAACAAATCGGCTTCCTTGCCGGGGAAAACGCCGGCGCAGCCGACCACGCGATACGCATTATTCCCCAGTGCCGTCACCATCTCACGCGGCGTGCCGTCTGACGCCGTCACGCCAACACCGACTTTTTGCAGGGCCGCCAGCATGACGCGCGTATCGTCGGAATCGAGCAAGTCGCGGATTTCCGTTTCGCCCTCGGCCAGCGCGGCCAACAGCAACATGCGATTGGAAATGCTCTTGGAACCCGGCAGTTTCACCGTGCCGGCAGCCCGCGTCAGCGCAGGCAGATCAAGATGATCCATTATTTCCCCAAAGAATCCAGCCAGGCATCGCGGCGCGTGCGGGCGGTATCGAACATTTTTTCCAGCCCGGCACTGTCGGCGCGCGCCAGCAGCACGCGCGTACGCAGCAGTTCGGCCATGTAGGCATCCAGTTCTTGCAGCAAGGCCTTGCGGTTGGCAAGGCAGATATCGCGCCACATTTCCGGATGGCTGCTGGCAATGCGCGTGAAATCGCGGAAGCCGCTGGCGGCGAAACCGAACAACTGATCGGCATTACCACGCTGCGCGAGATCATGCACCAGCGCAAACGCCAACAGATGCGGCAGATGGCTAACCGCAGCGAAAACGCGGTCATGTTCTTCAGGCGCGAGTTCCGACACCTTCGCACCACAGATTTCCCAGACGGTACGGATGGCCTTGACGGCCTCCGGCGTATTTTCCGGCAGTGGCGTCAGCGCCACGCGCTTACCTGCGTAAAGATCCGCCTTGGCCGCGCCTACGCCACTCTTTTCGGCCCCGGCAATCGGATGGCCGGGAATAAACTGGCCGATCTTGTCGCCCAGTGCAGCCCGCGCAACTGCAACGACATCGGCCTTGGTACTGCCACCGTCAGTGACGAGTGTTTGCGCTTCGAGATGCGGTGTCATCGCCTGCAGCACCGGCCCCATCTGGCCGACCGGCATGCCGAGCAGAACGAGGTCGGCGCCCTTCAGCGCGCTGGCCCAGTCGGTCGCAATCTCGTCGATCACCCCGAGTTGCAGCGCTTGCTCCAGCGGCGCACGGGTACGGCCCATGCCGACAATATGCGGACGCCGCTCATTGTCAACTGAGGGCAGCGCCGACTTTATCGCTAATGCAAAAGAGCCGCCGATCAGGCCGACCCCGCAGATAACCAGCTTGCCTGACATCAAAGCGACTTTTCCAGCGCTGCGAGGAAGCGTGCATTCTCGGTTTCGAGGCCGATGGTCACGCGCAAATGGTTCGGCAAACCATAACCGCCGATGGGACGGACAATCACGCCCTGCTTCAGCAGTTTCTGATTGACTGCCGCACCATCGCTCACCGCAAAGGTCACAAAATTGCCATGCGAAGGAATATGTTCGAGGCCGAGACGCTTGAGACCCGCGACGATCTGCTCCATGCCACGCCGATTGAGTTCGTAGGATTCCGCAACGAACAGATGGTCGTCAAGTGCAGCGCAAGCCGCCGCAATCGCCAGATTATTGACGTTGAACGGCTGGCGTACGCGATTGAGCAGATCAGCCACCTCTGGGGATGCGGCGGCGAATCCCACGCGCAAACCTGCCATGCCGTAGATCTTCGAGAAGGTACGCGTCACGATCAGGTTGGGGAAATCCTTGATCCACGCAACCGTATCGACACGTTCTGCCGGTGGCAGATATTCGTTATAGGCCTCGTCAAGCACGACAGCGACAGCGGCCGGGATCGACTGCATGAAAGCGCGAATATCCGCGTAGGGCAGAAAGTTGCCGGTCGGGTTATTCGGGTTGGCGATCCAGACCAGGCGCGTGTCAGGGCGAATGGTCGCCTTCATGGCCGCCAGATCGTGGCCGTAATGCTTCGCGGGCGCGACGATGCATTCCGCACCGATCGATAGCGTCGCCAGCGGATAGACGGAAAAAGCATGCTGCGAGAACACCGACGAACGGCCCGGTGCGAGGAACACGCGCGCGGCCAGATCGAGTACGTCATTCGAGCCATTGCCAAGCACGACCTGACTGGGGGCAATACCCAGCCGCTCAGCCAGTTTGGCGATCAATTCGAACTGATCCGGATAGCGTTCCAGTCCGGCGACGGCCGCTTCGACTGCAGCGCGTGCCTTGGGACTCATGCCGAGCGGATTTTCGTTGGAGGCCAGCTTGACGATCTGCTTGACCGGAATACCCATTTCGCGCGCCAGTTGGGTAATCGGCTTGCCCGGCACATAGGGCGAAATGCCGCGGATATAGGACAGCGCCTGTTCGGTGATGCTCATGCCAACCTCGATGAATTAATTGTTTGCCTTGGGGTACGAACCCAGTTCCTTCAGGAAACCGACACAGCCGCGCAAGTCATCGAGGGCGGCCATCACCTTGGGATCGCTGCGATGGCCTTCGATATCGACGAAGAACACATATTCCCAGCGCGAATTGCCAAAACCCCGGGCGGGGCGCGACTCGAAACGGCTCATCGACACGGCGTGTTTCTTGAGCGGCGTTAGCAGGTCATGCACGGCACCCGGCTTGTTCTGCGCCGAACAGACGAAAGATGTTTTGTCGACACCCGATGGGCCAGCATCGTGATTCGACAAGATGACAAAGCGCGTCGTGTTGTTCGGATCATCCTCGATGTTCGGCGCGAGAATATTTAGTTCATACAGACGGGCCGCCGCCTCCCCGGCAATGGCGCAGGCTTCCGGGTCTTGTGCCGCCATGCGCGCCGCCTCGGCATTGCTGGCGACCGGTACGCGGGCGAGATTGGGCTGGTTGCGGTTCAGCCACTCATGGCACTGCGCCAGCGACTGGGCATGCGAATAGAGTTTCTTCACGCCCTCTAGCGAGGTCGCCCTGGTCATCAGATTCTGATGGATGCGCAGATTGACTTCGCCGCAGATCATCAGGGGCGAGGTCAGCATCTGATCCAGCGTACGGCCGACCGAACCTTCCGTCGAATTTTCAATCGGCACCACACCGTAATCCACCTGTCCGGATTCGACGGCACGGAACACGTCGTCAATCGTCAGGTAGGGCGTGAAGGCCGGTGCAGAGCCAAAATGCTTCTTGGCGGCCGACTCGGTAAAGGTGCCGGCCGGGCCGAAATAGGCAATTTTGAGCGGCTGCTCCAGCGCCAGACAGGCCGACATGACCTCGCGGAAGATCGTGCGCACCGCCGCCTCAGGCAAGGGCCCGGGGTTGGTCTCGGCAATCCGCCGCAATACCTGCGCCTCGCGTTCGGGACGATAGATGTTGCCATGCTTGATCTCGCCGACACGTTGCGCAAGTCGCGCCCGCTCGGAAAGGAGACGCAGCACTTCGTTATCGAGTTTATCGATGCCGTCGCGCAGCGCCCCCAGTTCTTTCTGCTCGTCGGACATTTAGCCTTCCTGCGGCAGATAGCGCACGGCCAGCACGCCCTCGATTATGGCAATCTGGTCGATCACCTTCTTCGGCACCTTGCTATCGACATCCACCAGGGTGTAAGCCACGTCCTTCTTCGACTTGTTCATCATGGTATGGATGTTGAGCTTCGCCTCGGCCATGGTCGTTGAAATCTGCCCGACCATATTCGGCACGTTGGCATTGGCAATAGCGATACGATAAGCCGATTCGCGCGGCATCACCACGGTCGGGAAATTCACCGAATTGACGATATTGCCGTCGAGCAGATAATCGCGCACCTGATCGGCCACCATGATGGCGCAGTTTTCCTCCGCCTCGCGCGTCGAAGCGCCCAAGTGCGGCAAGGCGATGACGTGCGGATGGGTGTTGACCTTGGCGCTAGGAAAGTCGCAAACGTAGGTCGCCAGCTTCTTCGCATCCAGCGCCGCCAGTACCGCCGTCTCATCGACCACACCATTGCGGGCGAAGTTGAGCAGCACAGCACCATGCTTCATCTGCTCGATGCTTTCGGCATTGATCATGTTGCGCGTGGCATCGACCAGCGGCACATGCAGGGTAACGAAGTTGCTGCTTTTCAGTACTTCGGCGACGCTGTTGGCCCGTTTTACCTGCGACGGCAGACTCCAGGCCGCATCGACCGTAATCTCCGGGTCGTAGCCAACGACGTGCATGCCCAGTTTGAGGGCTGCATCGGCAACGAGACAACCAATCTTGCCAAGGCCGATCACGCCCAGCGTATGGCCGGCGATTTCATAACCGGCATAGGTCTTCTTGCCCCCTTCGACCTTCTTCTCCATTTCGCTATCGGCAGGATCAAGGGCGCCGACGAACTTCATGGCGCCGCCGATGTTACGGGCCGCCAGCAACATGCCGGCCAGCACCAGTTCCTTAACGGCATTGGCATTGGCACCCGGTGCATTGAACACGGGGACGCCGCGCTCTGACATCGCCTTGACCGGGATGTTGTTGGTACCGGAACCGGCCCGGCCGATGGCCAACACGGACGCAGGAATCTCCATGCTGTGCATGTCGGCCGAACGCAGCAGCACGGCATCCGGCTTGGCGACTTCCTTGGCGCAGGCGAAGCGCTCGCCCAAGCGCTTGAGGCCGTTCTGGGAAACGTTATTAAGGATCAGAACCTGGAATTGATCCGCCATGATCTTACCCCTTGCTCGCTGCGAATTCTTTCATGTAATCGACCAGCGCCTGCACGCCTGCCGTGGGCATGGCGTTGTAGATCGACGCCCGCATGCCGCCGACCGAACGGTGGCCCTTCAACTGAATCATGCCGCGCGCCTTGGCGCCTTTCAAAAACTCCTCATCCAGCGCTGCATCCTTCAGCGTAAATGGAATGTTCATGCGCGAACGATCGGATTGGGCAACCGGATTGCGGTAGAAGTCGGTGGTTTCGAGATAGTTGTAAAGCAGGTTGGCCTTCTCGATGTTCTTCTGCTCCATCGCCACCAGACCGCCGTTGCGCTTGATCCACTGGAACACCAGACCGGCGATATAGATGCCGTAGGTTGGCGGCGTGTTGTACATCGACTCGGCATCGACATGGGTCTTGTAGTCGAGCATGGCAGGCGGGGTTGGCTGCGCCTTGCCGACCAGATCCTCACGGATGATGACGATGGTCAGACCCGCCGGGCCGATGTTTTTCTGCGCGCCGGCATAGATCAGGCCGTACTTGCTGACATCCACCGGACGCGACAGGATATTCGAGGACATGTCGCAAACCAGCGGCACGTCACCGGTATCGGGAACCCAGTTGAACTCGACGCCGCCGATGGTTTCATTGGCACAGTAGTGGACATAAGCGGCGTCCTTGCTCAGTTTCCAGTCGGCGAAGGCCGGCGCATAGGTAAAGCTCTTGTCTTCGGCGCTGGCGGCGACATTGACGTTACAAAATGTCTTGGCAGCCTTGATCGCTTTTTTCGCCCATTCGCCGGTATTGATGTAGTCGGCAACCGGTTTGCCGCGCAGCAGGTTGATCGGGATCATCTCGAACTGCAACGAGGCACCACCCTGCAGGAACAATACCTTGTAGTTGGCGGGAATATTCATCAACTCGCGCAGATCGGCTTCGGCCTGGGCGGCGATGCCCATGAACTCCTTGCCGCGATGGCTCATCTCCATCACGGAGGAGCCGCTGCCATGCCAATCGAGCATTTCGTCGGCAGCCTGCTTCAGGACTTCCTCGGGAAGTGCGGCGGGACCTGCGCTGAAATTGAATACACGTGCCATTTTTATTCCTCCTCGTCGGTTTCGATGACCTTTTCGATGCCGGCCAGTTTGGTGCCGTCATCCAGATTGATGAGACGTACGCCTTGTGCCGAACGCCCGGTTTCACGCACCTGCGCCACCTTGCTGCGAATCAGCACGCCGCCGGTGGAAATCAGCATGACCTCGTCAAGCTCTTCAACCAGCACGGCGCCGACCACCGCACCATTGCGCTCGGAGGTGCTGATGGCGATCATGCCCTTGGTACCGCGTCCATGTTTGGTGTAATCGGCAATCGGCGTACGCTTGCCATAACCGTTTTCAGTGGCGGTCAACACGTTAAGGCTTTCATCTTTAGCCACCAGCATGCAGATCACGGCCTGACCTTCTTCCAGCATCATGCCGCGCACGCCGCGCGCCGCACGCCCCATCGGCCGCACATCGTCCTCGGCAAAGCGTACCGCCTTGCCGGCATCGGAGAACAGCATCACGTCGCAGGCACCATCGGTAATCGCCACGCCAATCAGGAAGTCGCTTTCGTCCAGATTGACGGCGATGATGCCGGCCTTGCGCGGATTGGAGAAGTCGGACAGCGGGGTCTTCTTCACCGTGCCCATGGCCGTCGCCATGAAGATGTAGTGGTTTTCGTCAAAAGTCGGCGTTGGCAGGACGGCGGTAATCTTCTCGCCCTCCTCCAGCGGGAAGAGATTGACGATCGGCTTGCCGCGCGAGTTGCGCGTGCCCTCCGGCGCCTCATAGACCTTGAGCCAATAGACGCGACCGCGATTGGAGAAGCACAGGATGTAGTCGTGCGTGTTGGCAATGAACAATTGATCGACGAAATCGTCTTCCTTGATCGCCGCCGCCTGCTTGCCGCGCCCGCCCCGCTTCTGCGTGCGATAGTCGTCGAGGCTCTGGCGCTTGAAGTAACCGCCATGCGACAGCGTGACGACCATATCCTCGCGGGCAATCAGGTCTTCGAGATTGATGTCGGCCGTCTGCAGCACAATTTCCGAACGGCGCTTGTCGCCAAACTGTACCTTGATGGCGTTGAGTTCATCGACGATGATCTGCGTGATGCGTTCAGGACGCGCCAGGATGTCGAGCAGATCGGTGATGATTTCCATCACGTCCTTGTATTCGGCGACGATCTTGTCCTGCTCAAGGCCGGTCAGGCGTTGCAAACGCAGCTCAAGAATCGCCTGAGCCTGCACGTCGGACAGCAGGTAACCACGGCGCGACAGGCCGAACTCGGGGGCAAGGCCCTCGGGCCGCGACGCTTCCGCAGAAGCGCGCAGCAGCATTTCCTCGACCAGCGTCGAGCGCCATGTGCGGGCCATCAGTTCGCGCTTGGCATCGGCCGGCGTGGAGGCCGCCTTGATGAGCGCAATGATCTCGTCGACGTTGGACAGAGCAACCGCCAGACCTTCGAGCACATGACCACGATCCCGCGCCTTGCGCAGCTCGAACACGGTGCGCCGCGTCACCACCTCGCGCCGATGCGAGAGGAAGCATTCCAGCAGTTGCTTCAGGTTCAGCAATTGCGGGCGGCCATCGACCAGCGCCACCATGTTCATGCCGAAGGTGTCTTGCAACTGGGTCTGCTTGTAGAGGTTGTTCAGAATAACCTCGGGCACTTCGCCGCGCTTCAGTTCGATCACCAGACGCATGCCGGACTTGTCCGACTCGTCCTGAATGTGGGCGATGCCCTCGATCTTCTTCTCGTGGACCAGTTCGGCGATCTTTTCCTGCAGCGTCTTCTTGTTAACCTGATAGGGCAGTTCATCGACGACGATCGCCTGGCGGCCGGAATTCTTGATCTCTTCAAAATGGGTGCGGGCGCGCATGATGACGCGACCGCGCCCGGTCAGATAGCCATCGCGCACGCCGGAAACGCCATAGATCAGACCCGCCGTCGGAAAATCGGGCGCAGGAACGATCTTGATCAGTTCCTCGATGTCGATTGCCGGATTGTCGAGCACGGCCATGCAGGCGTCGATGACTTCATTCAGGTTGTGCGGCGGAATGTTCGTCGCCATACCGACGGCAATGCCCGCGCTGCCGTTGATCAGCAGGTTGGGAATGCGTGCCGGCAGAATCAGCGGCTCTTTTTCCGAACCGTCGTAGTTCGGGCCGAAATCGCAGGTTTCCTTGTCGATATCGACCAGCAACTCGTGGCCGATGCGCGCCATGCGCACTTCCGTGTAACGCATCGCCGCGGCGTTATCGCCATCGACCGAACCGAAGTTGCCCTGACCATCGACCAGCATGTAGCGCAACGAAAAGTCCTGCGCCATGCGCACGATGGTGTCGTACACCGCCGTGTCGCCGTGGGGGTGGTATTTACCGATGACGTCACCGACGATACGCGCCGACTTCTTGTAAGCCCGGTTCCAGTCGTTGTTCAGCTCGTGCATGGCGAACAGCACGCGACGATGCACGGGCTTCAGGCCATCGCGCGCATCCGGCAGCGCCCGCCCGACGATCACGCTCATCGCATAATCAAGGTAAGAGTGCCGCATCTCCTCTTCTAGGCTGATCGGCAGAGTTTCCTTGGCGAAGGCGGAGGGATCAACGGTAGTCATGAGCGGTCATCTATCCCAAATTGGGCGCATCGGAAAGCGGGCGATTCTAACATGCCGAACCTGTCAGACCAATGTCGCCTAGAATAACGAAACTCAAGCCAACCCCTTGTCGTCACGCCATTTTTGCTCACATGACAAGCATTGAAAACACACCTCGCACGCAGACCGATCTGGTCATTGATGCACGCTGGATCATCCCTGTCGAGCCAGACAATGCGGTTCTCGAAAACCACAGTCTGATAGTCAATGGCGGTCGCATCATCGATCTACTCCCCACCACTGCGGCCAGCGCCCGTTATATCGGCCGCGAACATTGCCGCCTTGAAAACCACGTGCTACTGCCTGGACTCGTCAATCTGCACACCCATGCCGCGATGACGCTGCTACGCGGCTACGCCGATGATCTACACCTGATGGACTGGCTGCAAGACCACATCTGGCCAGCCGAGGCCCGCCACGTGTCTCCCGATTTCGTCCACGATGGTACCCTGCTAGCCTGCTGGGAAATGCTGCGCAGCGGCATCACCTGCTTCAACGATATGTACTTTTTTCCCGAGGATGCTGCGCGTGCCGCCCTGTCTGCCGGCATTCGTGCCGCCCTGGGGATCACGGTTCTCGAATTTCCCAGTGCTTATGGGGAGCATGCTCAGGACTATCTGGACAAGGGGCTGCAGGCACGTGAAAGCCTGCGGGGCGAACCCCTCATCTCCTTTTGTCTGGCACCGCACGCTCCTTACACCGTGGCAGACGCCACCTTCGAGCGCATTGCCACCCTTGCTGCCGACGCCGCGCTCCCCATCCATATCCATCTCCATGAAAGCATGGATGAAATGACCTCCAGTCTGGTACAGCATGGCGTCCGCCCGCTGGAACGACTGCAGCGCCTTGGTCTGCTCAATCACCGACTGATCGCCGTCCACGCCATTCATCTGGATGACAAAGAAATCGCTCTGTTGGCCAGTTCCGGCTGCCATGTAGCTCATTGCCCCACTTCGAATATGAAACTAGCCAGCGGCATTGCCCCGATCAGGCAAATGCTCGAACAAGGCTTATCCATCGGACTCGGCACCGATGGCGCTGCCAGCAACAATCGGCTCGACCTGTTTCAGGAAATGCGCCATGCGACACTGCTGGCCAAGGTTGCCGGTCTTGACTCCGCCCTGCTCCCCGCCCATCAAGCCTTGCGCATGGCGACACTGGAAGGCGCTCGCGCCCTTGGACTGGCCCATGAAATCGGCTCGCTCGAAATCGGCAAGGCTGCCGACACGATTGCGATCAAACTGGACGACTGGATCAATCGCCCTTGTTTCAATCCGGTCTCGCACCTCATCTATGTCACGGGCAGAGAAAGCGTCAGTCATGTTTGGGTAAGTGGAAAGTTGCGAATTAACGACAGCAAACCTATCGATTGCCCGCATGACACGCTGCTCAAGAAATCGCTTATGTGGCAAAATAGACTGTCGAGTCGGTCAACTCGGGGCGAATAATATGGTTTCGCGCTTCGGCTTGACCGATACATCTATCAGCACTCACGCCGCACTGCCAAGATCTCCAACATCTTTAAGAGGGAACACCATGATCAAATTCACCCCTAAGAACCTTATCGTTGCCGCCGCCCTGATTAGCATCGGCACCGTCGCACAAGCAGACAACCATGGCGCTTCCAAGCCTGTTGATATGACGGGCACCGTTGGCTACGTCATCGACGCCCGTGGCTATGTCGTCAAGAGCGGTACCGGCCTGTGCTGGCGCACCGGTTACTGGACTCCCGCCATGGCGATCGCCGAGTGCGATCCTGATCTGACCAAGAAGATGGATGAGCCTAAGGTTGCCGCACCCACACCTGCCGCACCAACCGCTGTCAAGCCTGCCTCTGCCAAGGTGACCCTGGCCGCCGACGCCCTGTTCGACTTCGACAAGGCCGTGCTGAAGCCCGAAGGCAAACAAGCCCTCGACAAACTCGTCAATGACGTCAAGGGTATTAAACTCGAGGTCATCATCGCCGTTGGTCACGCCGACCGTATCGGCAAGGATGCCTACAACCAGAAGCTCTCCGAGCGTCGCGCTGCGGCCGTCAAGGACTACCTGGTCGGCAAAGGTATCGAAGCCAACCGCGTCTATTCCGAAGGCAAGGGCGAGAAGCAGCCCAAGACCACTGCAGCCCAGTGCGGAAAGAGTGTCGTCAAGTCGAAGAAGCTGATCGACTGCCTGCAGCCCGATCGTCGCGTCGAAATCGAAGTGATCGGCACCAAGTAATTCGGTACCCTTCACTCCCGGAAAAGCCCTGCACTGCAGGGCTTTTTTTGTTATTCCATGGAGCCCGCATGAGCAGCCACGCCAACGTCGATCCTCAAGAAGTTGCCAAGTTCAGTGATCTTGCCCACCGCTGGTGGGATCCGAACTCCGAGTTCAAACCCCTGCATGACATCAATCCCTTGCGTCTGGGCTGGGTGGATCGCTGCGTCGGGCTTGCCGGCAAGCAGGCGCTTGACGTCGGTTGCGGCGGCGGGCTGATGAGCGAAGGCATGGCCAGTTGCGGCGCCAGCGTCACCGCCATCGACATGTCCGAGAAGGCCTTGGGCGTCGCCAAGCTGCACATGCTCGAAAGCGGTCGTCAGATCGACTACCGTCATGTAGCCGCCGAAGCCCTCGCCAGCGAAATGCCGGCCAGTTTTGATGTCGTCACCTGCCTGGAAATGCTGGAGCATGTTCCCGATCCCGCGTCGACCATCGCCGCTTGCGCTCGACTGGTCAAACCCGGCGGCCAGGTTTTTTTCTCCACCATCAACCGCAACCCCAAGGCCTATCTTTTTGCGGTCATCGGTGCGGAATACCTTCTCAACATGCTGCCCAAGGGCACGCATGACTATGCAAAATTTCTGCATCCCGCCGAACTGGCGCGCTTCGCCCGCGAAGCTGGGCTTGAAGTCGAGGAAATCATCGGCATGAGCTACAACCCGCTGACCAAAACCTACAAGCTTGGCAACGATACCAGCGTGAATTATCTGATGCGGGCCACGCGCCCAGCCTGACCGGCTAACCAGCCGTCGCGGCCTCGCGCCGCCGGTGGTTCAGGAAGGCGGGCAAGGCTACCAGCACGCCCGCCAACAACAGCATCAACACCGGCCAGACAACCGGCTGATTCCAGCGCTGCCGCAACTCGCTGCGCTGTGCCACCTCGATACGCTGATACTTGAGGGTGTTGTTGCCGACCTTGGTCGGCTTGCGATTCTTCAGCCAGGCATGGCGCAAACTGTAGTCCTTGGGGTGAAAGCCCCAGACCCACGGCGTATCTTCATGCAGGATGGTCAGCATGCGATCGATGATCGCCTGACGTTCCGATCCATTGTCCATCGCACGCATGCGTTCGAACAGGCGGTCGTACTCGGGATTGGCGTAGTTGGCGGCATTCTCCCCGGATTGTTTGACCTTGCCCTGCGGACCGTAAAGCAGGAACAGGAAGTTTTCAGGATCGGGGTAATCGGCATTCCAGCCGAAATAGAACAACTGTACCGCGCCCTTCCTGACCTTCTCCTGAAAGCGGTTGTAGTCGGTGCTGCGCACCACCAGTTGCACGTCGATCTTTTGGAACTGCTTGTTGAGCCAGTCGATACGCGTCTTGGCACCGACACCCGTCGCCGTCGTATCGAGATTGATCACCAGCGGTTCACCCGTTTTCGCATGGCGACCGCCAGGCCAACCCGCCTCGGCCAGCAGGCGTTTGGCCACCGCGGCATCCTTGCGCTTTGGGCCAGTCGGCGACCAGTCATACACCACCGGATTGGTGCCCTCCCTGCCCTCGCGATAACCGAAGATGCCGGGTGGCAAGGGACTTTGCGACGGGATGCCGCGGCCATTCTGAAAGATCGAGATGAACTCCTCCTGATCAATCGCAATGGCAATCGCCTGACGAATCTTCTTTGCCGCTTCGCTGGAGCCCCCCACCAGCGGATCGAGCATGTTGAAGCCCATGTAGAAAGTCGAGGTCGCCACCGACGTCGACAAATCGATGCCCTGCATCCGCATGTCCTGGGTGAGAGAAATTTCGCCACCAGATCCCACCTGCACTGCCTGATCGAAGGAATCCGAAGAAATCCCCGAGGCATCGTAGTAGCCCTGCAGGAACTTGTTCCAGTAGGGAATTTGCTCCTTCTCGCGGGTGAACACCACCTTCTCGATAAACGGCAGCGGCTTGCCGCAATCCGCCAGCAGACCAGCTGCTTGATCCCCCGCTTCGCCTTCGCACGGATAGGTCTCGCCACGAAAGTTGGGATTGCGCTCCAGCACCATGCGCGCATTCGGATTGTTTTCCGTCAGCATGAAGGGGCCGGTACCGACCGGATACCAGTCCAGCGTCAGGTTTTTCTCCGCCATGCCCGGCTGACTGTGGAAACGATCTGCTTCCCAGGGCATCGGGGCGAAAAACGGCATGGTCAGCCAGTACAGGAACTGCGGATACTTGCCCTTGATGCGAATGCGGTAGCGATAGCGGTCGATGACTTCGACACCAGTCAGACGAGCATCACGCAAGTCCAGCCATTGGTCATGCCGTCCCGCCAACACCGACTTTTTCAGCTCACCTGCCAGTTCAGGCAAACCGACGATGTATTCGGCCATCAAACCGAGGATCGGCGAATGCAAACGCGGATGCGCCAGCCGCTTGAGCGCATAGACATAGTCCTCCGCCACCAGTTCGCGCGTGTCGCGCTTGGGAAAGTCCGCCAGCGTATGGAAACTCGATATATCAGCCGGTTGTTCGGCGAAGGCTGGGTGCGGCTGGTAGCGAATGCTAGGCTTGATCTCGACGATGTAGTCGGTAAAGGCAATCTGCGCAGGATCGGCATTCGCCGGCAAGGGCCTACCCAAACGATCAAGATAGCGCGCTTCCGGCACGCGCACCGCAGTGGCCGGCATCAGCTCATAGGGACGCTTGAGATAGTGATACTGCAGCGGCGGCTCGTAAATCTGCGCGGTAAAGGTGATCTCGTCCTCGCTGTAGGACTGCACCGGATCGAGATGCTTGGGGCGATCGGTGAAGGCCGTGTAGAGAATGTTGCGGCCCCGATCGTCCGCCGGATAGGGGTCATTCCAGGCAGAACCACAGCCGTTCAGCAGAGCGGCCAACAGAATGAGGGAAAGACAGCGCATGGCCGAAGTGTAATGGAATCGCAGCTATAATCGTCCATCAACTGGGACCACCCCGAAGTCGCCACTGCGCGGCAACCTCCCCTCAAGGGGCAGAAACACTTGGGGCGGCCCTTCGTGTTTCTAGAGAGCATGGCTTTTGGAGGATTCAACATGGGCTTTCTCGCCGGCAAACGCATACTGATCACCGGCCTCCTGTCCAACCGATCCATCGCATACGGCATCGCCAAGGCATGCCATCGCGAAGGGGCGCAACTGGCCTTTACCTACCAAAATGAGCGCTTCCAAGAGCGGATCACCAAATTTGCCGCCGAATTCGGCAGTGACATGATCTATCAAGTCGATGTCGCCGACGATGCGCAGATCGACGCCTGTTTCGCACAGATGGCCCAACGCTGGGAGGGTCTCGAAGGCTTGGTGCACTCCATCGCCTTTGCTCCCACCGAGGCGATCGAAGGCGATTTTCTCGACGGCATTTCGCGCGACGCCTTCCGCATCGCCCACGAAATTTCTTCCTACAGCTTTGCCGCGCTCGCCAAGGCAGCCCGTCCGCTACTGTTGAAAGGCGACAAGCCTTCTCTAGTCTGCTTGTCCTACCTCGGTGCCGAGCGCACCATGCCCAACTACAACACCATGGGCCTGGCCAAGGCCAGCCTGGAGGCCGCGACGCGTTACCTCGCCTTCAGCCTCGGCCCGCAAGGCATTCGGGCCAATGCGGTTTCTGCCGGCCCGATCAAGACACTGGCAGCCTCCGGTATCGGCAACTTCGGCAAGCTGCTGGCCTACAACGCCCACCACGCACCGCTGCGCCGCAATGTCACGATCGAGGAAGTCGGCAATGCCGCTGCCTTCCTGCTGTCCGATCTGTCCAGCGGTGTCACGGGAGAAGTGTTGTATGTGGATGGCGGTACGCACAACGTCGCCATGGGGAACGCCGATCCGTTACCCGGTTAAGCCAACTTGTTTGGGGAAACGGCTTACTTCTTTTCCAGCGCCCCCGCGTTCACCTTGACCGGATAACGCTCGCGCAAGGTATCAATCCAGCCCATGACTTCTTCCTGCGCAATCACCTGATGGTATTGCTGACGCAGGGTCATGGCACGGCTGGCGGCTTCACCTTCTTTCGCGGCAATCTCGAACGGCTTGACCTTCTCAATGAGATACACGGCATAGCCCGCCGGTGTCTTGGCGCCCACATAGGCGGGCACATTCTGACCGGCAACAGCAAAGATCGCCTGCCGTCCCTCGGGAGACAGGTTGGCCGCTGCCAAGCGCGACACGGTACGAACATTGCCCCAGCTTAAATCGACCTTCTCACCGGCCTTGAGCTTGGCCAGCTGCGCCTCGCCTGTGGTCACCGCCATGGCCAGCGCTGCCTCGCGCAGCAGGGCTTTTTCGATGACAGGCTGCACAGATTCGATCGACTCGACTTCTGCAGAACGATGCTCAAGTACGCGTGCGGAGACCAGCGTGTTCCCTCCGACATCAACCGCCTCGGTGTTGCGGTGCTGCTTCACGGCGTCATCCGCAAACACGGCCTGCATCAGCTTGGGATTGTTAAAGGGCGGCATCATCTGAGCGCCGCGGGCAATCCAGTCGGTTGTCTGCACGGTCAGACCATGTTTTTCAGCCGCCGGCTTGAGGCTGTTGGACTGTTCATAGACCATGTTGGTAAAGGCTTCCGCCGCTTCGGCATACTTTTTTGCCCCCATCTGACGTTTCAGTTCAGCCGCTATTTCACCGCGCACTTCAGCCAGCGGACGTGCCCGCTCGGGCTTGATGCCGGTCAGTTGGATGATGTGAAAACCAAAGTCGGAACGCACCACCGGCGAAATCTGCCCCTGCGTCAAGGCAAACACGGACTCCTCAAACGGCTTAACCATCATGCCGCGCCCGAAGAAACCAAGGTCGCCCCCCTTGCTGGCCGAACCCGGATCCTGCGAATGCTGCTTGGCCAGCTTGGCAAAATCTCCCGACGCCGCCTTGAGTTGAGCGAGAATCTGCTCGGCCTTGTCGCTAGCTTCCTTGACGGCTGCTTCCGGCGCATTCTTGTCGGCGCGAATCAGGATATGACTGGCCTGACGCTGCTCCGGCGTCGAATAACGCGCCGCATTGGCCTTGTAGGCCGCTTCGATATCGGCATCCGACACCTGCGCCACAGCCATCAGCTTTTCCTGGCTCAATACCAGAAACTCAAGCCTGACCTGCTCGGGCTTCTCGAAACGCTTGCGATTTTCTTCGTAATAACGCTTGACTGCCTCGCCATCCGGTTTTCCCGCCTTGGTCATAAATTGATCTGCTTGCAGACTGAGTTCGCGAATCTCGCGCTCTTCCAGTTGTAACGCCAGCCAGCGTTCAGCCGCTTGCGGTGCGGTCAATGCACCGTTGCCGGCTGCCATCACGGCCTGCTGGATCAGCATGTCCTGGCGTACCCGCGCCTCGAACATCTCGACACTCATGCCCTGTGCTGCAACCAAAGCCTCATAGCGCTCGCGCGAAAACTTGCCATTCTCCTGCAAGCCTGGGACGGAGGTAATGAATCCAACCAGATCGGCATCGCTCACGCGGATACGGGTATCGATGGCATATTGCTGCAGCAATTTCTGGTTGACCAGTTCTTGCAAAACAGCTCGGCGCCTCGCCGGCGTATCGAGCATTTCCTGAGGAATCGCCCCACCCAACTGCTTGCGCAGACGATCCTGTTGTTCGCGCAGGTTTTCCTGAAATTCAAAAGAAGAGATCGACACGTCGCCAACGCTCGCCACCTCGTCCCGACCGCCGCTATTGACATAGGCATCGACACCAAACAGAGCAAATGGCAATATGACGATTGCCAATACCAACTGAATGATTTTTTTATTGTTGCGGACAAGGTCGAACATGTGGAAAACCCTAATTGAAAAAGCGGTTAGTGATTTCTATCACTAACCGCCTTAGTAAGCTTGGCGCGCCCGGAGCGATTCGAACGCCCGACCCCTTGGTTCGTAGCCAAGTACTCTATCCAGCTGAGCTACGGGCGCGCATAAACAAGGCGCGCACTATAGCCGAAACGCTTTCTGTCGTAAAGTGTGATTGAGATTATTTTTCAAAAAGTCGGCATGAGCGCACCGCACAGCCCGGAAATCTCCATTGAAGCCATCCGCTGGGCCGAAAGTCTGACCGCCAACGGCTAAATCATCCAACAAGAGCTGTTTCATGGCTTAGTTCGCGCCTTGAATGACCCCCAAGACGGGGCAACCTCTTGCTCCACCATGAAACAGAATTACGACGAATCCAGTTTCCGCGTCCTCAAGGGACTCGAACCCGTGCGCGAGCGGCCGGGCATGTACACCCGCACCGACTCGCCGGCCCACATCATTCAGGAAGTTATCGACAACGCCGCCGACGAAGCGCTGGGTGGTTTTGCCAAGAACATCCATGTGCTGGTCGCCAGGGACGGTGCTGTCACGGTCACCGACGACGGTCGCGGCATCCCCGTCGGGCTGCATCCCGAGGAACAGATTCCTGTCGTCGTGCTCGCCTTCACGCGTCTGCACGCGGGCGGCAAGTTCGACAAAAAAGGCGGCAATACGGCCTATGCCTTCTCCGGCGGCTTGCACGGCGTGGGGGTTGCGGTCACCAATGCGCTCTCGCTGTCAGTCGAGGTCGAGGTCAGACGCGAAGGCAAAATTCATGCGGTCAGCTTCAGCGAAGGGGGCGAGAAAATCTCGGCGCTGGCGATACGGGGCGACTGCGGCAAGCAGACCGGCACGCGCGTGCGCGTCGTACCCGATCCGAAGTATTTCGATGCACCGCGTGCCCCGCAGGCCGAACTCGAACGCCTCTTGCGCTCGAAAGCCGTGTTACTGCCCGGCGTGAAAGTTGCGCTGGCTATCGAACAGGCCGACGGCAAGCTGCTGGAAAAGACCTGGCGTTACCCGGATGGCCTGTCCGGCTACCTGAAGGAAATCGCCGGCGAGGAACTGGCGGTCGCCCCGCTCTACGCTGGTGAGAACTATGCCGGCGCCGATCACGAAAGCTTCGCCCCAGGCGAGGGCGCCGCCTGGGCCTTCGGCTGGTGGCCCGAGGCGGCACCCTGCGAGTCCTATGTCAACCTGATCCCAACCGTGGCCGGCGGCACCCACGAATCCGGCCTGCGCACCGGCGTCTTCGAAGCGGTCAAGGTCTTCATCGAACATCACGCGCTGCTGCCGCGCGGCGTCAAGCTGCAGCAGGAGGACATCTGCGGCAAGATGGGCTTCGTACTCTCGGCGCGCATCCTCGACCCGCAGTTCCAGGGCCAGGTGAAGGAAAAGCTCAACTCGCGCGAGGCGGTAAAACTTGTCGCCGGCATGGTGCGCGACCCCTTCGAAATCTGGCTCAACCAGCATGTCGCAGCGGGCAAGGCGATTGCCGAACTGGCGATCAAGCAAGCCCTCGCCCGCCAGAAGAACGCGCAGAAGGTCGAGAAGAGGAAGCAGTCCGGCGTCGCCGTGCTGCCCGGCAAGCTCTCCGACTGCGAGTCCACCGACATCGCCGAGAACGAACTATTCCTTGTCGAGGGCGACTCCGCCGGGGGCTCGGCCAAGATGGCGCGCAACCGCGAGACGCAGGCCATCCTGCCTTTGCGCGGCAAGGTGCAGAACTCTTGGGAGATCGAGGCCAACCGCCTGTTCGCCAACAACGAAATCCACGACATCGCCGTCGCCTTGGGCATCGAGCCGCATGCCGCCGACGCCCACCCTGACCTATCCAACCTGCGCTACGGCAAGCTCGTCATCATGTCGGACGCCGACGTCGATGGTGCGCATATCCAGACCCTGCTGCTCACCCTCTTCTACCGCCACTTTCCCGCATTGCTGGCGCAGGGCCATGTCTATATCGCCCAGCCCCCGCTTTACCGCGTCGATGTGCCGGCAGGCGGCAAGAAGCGCCCGGCCAAGCGCCTTTACGCCCTCGACGACGGCGAACTGGAAGCGATCAAGGACCGTCTGACGAAAGAAGGCTTCGCGCCCGAGAAGATCGAAGTCGGCCGCTTCAAGGGCCTTGGCGAGATGAACCCCGAGCAACTGCGCGAAACCGCGATGGACCCGGCCACGCGCCGCGTGCTGCCGGTCTTCGAACGTGGCGAAGCCCATGTCGAAACATTGAAACTTTTCAACCTGCTGATGGGCAAGGGCGAGGCCGCCGGTCGCCGCGCCTGGATGGAATCCAAGGGTCACCTTGCTGAGGCTGACGTATGAATACCCCTGACTTATTCGACTCTCCTGACGACACGCCTGCCGTCCAACATATTGGAGGCGAGCCGCCTGGCGGCGTCCCGCCGGCGCCGACTTTTCCGGAAGACGCCCTGCCCCTCGACAGCTACGCCGAGCGCGCCTATCTCGCCTACGCCATGAGCGTGGTGAAGTCACGCGCCCTGCCGCAGGTCGAGGACGGCCTCAAGCCCGTGCAGCGCCGCATCCTGCATGCGATGAACGAGATGCGTCTGCCGTCGACGGCAAAGCACGTCAAGTCGGCACGCGTCGTGGGCGACGTGATCGGCAAGTTCCACCCGCACGGCGACAGCAGCGTCTACGACGCCATGGTGCGCGTCGCCCAGGACTTCTCGCTGCGCTATCCGCTCGTCGATGGCCAAGGCAACTTCGGCTCGCGCGACGGCGACGGCGCGGCGGCGATGCGTTACACCGAATGCCGCCTGACGCCCATCGCCGAACTGCTGCTGGCCGAAATCGACCGCGGCACCGTCGACTTCGTGCCCAATTACGACGGCACGATGGTCGAACCGGCGTTGCTGCCGGCCCGCCTGCCCTTCGTGCTGCTCAACGGTGCCTCGGGCATCGCCGTCGGCATGGCGACCGAGATTCCGCCGCACAACCTGCGCGAAGTGGCTGACGCTCTTAGGCTGATTATCCGCAAACCGACCGTCCAACTTGACGAGGTGCTCACTGCCCTGCCCGGCCCGGATTTCCCCGGCGGCGGCCAGATCATCGCCGCCCCGGCCGACATCCGTGCCGCCTACGAGAGTGGGCGCGGCAGCATCCGCATGCGCTGCCGCTGGCGCATCGAGGATCTGGCGCGCGGCCAGTGGCGTGTGATCGTCCACGAACTGCCCCACGGCGTGTCCACCGCGCAAGTGCTCTCGGAAATCGAGGCCGTCACCAACCCGCAGCCCAAAAGTACCGTGGCCGGCAAGAAGGACGTCTCGCAGGAACAGAAGAATCTCAAGCAGGTGATGCTCGGCGTGCTCGATGCCGTGCGCGACGAATCGAACGAGAAGGAACCTGTACGCATCGTGCTGGAGCCGCGCTCGTCGAAGGTGCCGCAGGACGAGTTCATGGCCGTGCTACTGGCGCGCACCAGCCTTGAAGCCAACGTATCGGTCAACATGACGATGATCGGCACCGACGGTCGCCCGGCGCAGAAGCCGCTGATGGCAATGCTGCATGAGTGGATCGCCTTCCGCCACGCCACCGTCGAGCGTCGCACCGCGCATCGCCTCGGCGAGGTCGAGCGCCGCCTGCACATCCTGGAAGGCCGCATGCTGGCCTACCTCTCCATCGACAAGATCATCAAGACCATCCGCGAGGCCGACGAGCCCAAGGCCGAGCTGATGGCGAAGTTCAAGCTCTCGGCAATTCAGGCCGAGGACATCCTAGAAATCCGCCTGCGCCAGTTGGCGCGCCTCGAAGGCATCAAGATCGAGCAGGAACAAAAGGCGCTGGCCGAGGAAGCCCAGGAACTGCGCCGCATCCTCGAAGACCCCAAGGAACTCACGAAGCTCGTGGTCAGGGAAATCACCGAGGACGCCAAGAAATACGGCGACGAGCGCCGGACGCTGATTGAGGCCGTCGCCCCGGTCAGCACCGCCGAAGTGGCCATCCCCGACGAGCCGGTCACCGTCATCGTCTCGAAAAACGGCTGGGTACGCACCCGTCAGGGCCACGGCATCGACCCAGCCAGCATTACTTACAAGACCGGCGACTTCCCCTACCTCGTTCAGGAAAGCCGCACCGTCTGGCCGCTCGTTCTCATCGATAGCAATGGCCGCGCCTACAGCGTGCGCGTTGCCGATCTGCCGGGTGGCCGCGGTGATGGCGTGCCGCTCGCGACCTTGGTCGACTTCCAGGACGGCGGCAAGCTCACTCAGGCGCTCACAGATACCCCAGAAGCGCAGTATCTTTTCGCCAATTCCGGTGGCTACGGCTTCGTTGCTGGCGTCGCCGATCTCATCTCGCGCAATCGCGCCGGCAAAACCTTCATGAGCCTGGAAAAGGGAGAAAAACCGCTCGCCCCTACAAAAGTCGGCGCTGGCGGGACGGCAGTTGCCGCCATTTCAGGCAACGGACGCCTGCTGCTCTTCCCGCTTGCCGAACTGAAAACCATGGCCAAGGGCCGCGGTACCATCATCCAGGCGCTCGACGCCAAGGACGAACTTGCCGCTGTCGCTGTTGGCGACGGCAGTGCTTTCACGATACGGGGTAACGGACGCGGCGGAAAAACTGCAGAGTACCGAATGACGACAAAGGAGCTCAGCAGTCATCTTGGCAATCGCGCCCGGAAAGGGCAACTGATCGCCTCGAAAATCAAACCAGCTGGGTTGGTACCGAGCTAAAAATGCTCACGAGCAGCCACAGAGATTTATGTCCGCCCGACGTTCAGCGTAATTCTTGCCCGGCTCTGGGAGTCGGCCTTGTTATTGGCGGTGATTTTCTTGCCAAACGCATCGCGCGTCTCGCGATCCGCCTTGGTCGCCTCAATACTCTTGATGCAACGCCAACGCTTGCCGGTCTTGGTCGTCAGTTGGCGCATTTCCTCGATGGGATGATGTTTTCCGCAGTGGTAGCAGTAAGCTGTGTCACTCATACTCTATCTCAACGTAATAAAATGGAATCAGGACTTGACGCCGGGCTTTCTGCCGGGAGCGGAAGGCGGTACATAACCCGAAACGCGGCATTGCATCGCCTCGACAGACTTGCCATTATGGAATCGAGTAACACTGCATCGGGAAATTTCCCCCCGGTCTGACAACTCGATCAGAGAGGTTCGTACCTTTTGAATTGGGATACCAGTGGCTGCAGCAATCTCTGAGTCCAAAAGCTGACCGTACTTCTTCAGGTGTTGGAGTATGGGGGCGGTGTGCTGGGCGGTTTGCATGGCGGTTTCCTGAAAAAATATTCGACCCAATATTGCAATCCACAAAGCATAAAACCCAGCCGTATTCGGCTGGGCTCACTACGTGCTTTCTGGCTTTCCAACTCAGGCTCAAGACAAGAACAAGGACAATTGAACCAACATCCTCAACGCTATAGCCCATCGTGGGTCTTTAGTTGGGCTAGATGATACACTCAATTCCGCACAATTACATAAAGACAGGGCAGTCGCCCATGACATCTTCTCTGCGCAATCTCTGGAACCATGCTTTGGCCTCCGTCCTAGCAGAGATGAGTACGCAGGAAATCAACTGGCTACTATCGCGCAAGAACCATATCTTGCTGCTCGAGAAACGCCGCACGATGATGATTGTTTCGCGTGTGCGCATCGTCGCCGCGCTGTTTTCCCTGCTGACGCCGCTATGGATTGTCGTCGACATCGCTGCCTTCCCTCGCCAAGTCTGGCTCCCTCTGGTCATTGCCCGCGTCGCAGCAACCGTTGCCTTCGCCTTGATCACCTTGATGGCCGTACGCATGCGGAGTATCTACGATGCCTACCGCGTCCTTACCTTGCTGTTTCTGGTTCCCACCGCCTTCTTCCTGTTCTCCTACCAGCACATGGCGCAGTTCGAACTGCACGGCATCCAGCAGGCCTTCTCGACCGGCTATGCCTTCCTGCCCTTTGTCATGCTCGCCGGTCTGTCGATCTTTCCGCTGACGCTGAAGGAAAACATCATTTTTCTTTCCCCTCTACTGTTGATGCAGGGTATTGCCGGCCTACTCCGTCTGCCAGTCCTCGACTGGCCTACCTTCGCCGCCTCGTTCTGGCTGATGATTCTGATTGCCGGTGTTTCGGTACTGGCGGGTCTGTCGCAACTAGCCTTCATGATCATTCTGGTACGCGAAGCGATTCGCGATCACCTAACGGGCTGCTTTTCGCGACAGAGTGGTGAGGAACTGCTCGAACTGCAGTTTATCCTATCCCGGCGCAGCAATAGTCCGTTAGCGCTCGCCTTCATCGACCTCGACCATTTCAAGAAAATCAACGATCAGTCTGGCCACGAGGCCGGTGATGCTGCATTGATCGCGGCGACACAGACCATTCAGCGTCATTTACGTATGGGTGACATGCTGGTGCGCTGGGGCGGCGAGGAATTTGTGCTGATCCTGCCCAATAGCACCGCCGAGATGGCCTGCATTGCGTTGGACCGGCTGCGGGAAAATGGTCTCGGCACGCGGCCAGACGGCACCCCGATCACCGCCAGCATCGGTATCGCCGAGCGCATTGCCGATGAAGTTAATGGCGATTGGCGCATTCTGGTCGAAAAGTCCGACACACGGATGTACGCGGCCAAACAAAGGGGACGCAACCGTATCGTCGGCTGCGATAGCACTACGCCGCCGCCCCTCCAACCGACGGTCAGCAGCTAAACCGTTTAGCGCGCGGGCGGCGGGGGCGGATTTCCCGGTGGCGGCGGCGGGATGTTGGTCGCCGAAGTTGCAGCAGGGCTGCTAGGCGTGTAATTGCCGCTGACCGGCACCCGATGCCCCTTGGCATACATGCACTGCACATAAGCCATGTCGTAACGACGCTGGCTACCGAAGTTGCCGCTGCGCGCCGACTCGCTCCCCGCTACGCTGCCAACGATCATTCCGGAACCCCCGCCGATCGCCGCGCCATCGCGACCGCCGATCATGGCACCCGCCACGGCGCCGATGACCGTGCCGATCGCGGCATTGCGCAAAGACTCGCTGTTGGCTTCCTCGACGCGCGCTTTGCCGCCGACTTGCAGGAAAGCATAATCGCGGCAGTAGAAATCATCGGCACGGAACTCGTCGAAGTTCCGTCCCGTCCCGGGCAAGGCCATCACATCCGGCCCGGTCGGCACCGTCGCACAGGCACCGAGCAACATCGCCAGAACAATCACGCTGTTTTTTTTCATTGCAGCACCTTCATCGGGTCAGTTGGCAGGCGTGGGCGGCACTTTGCGCCAGTCCCCCGCACACTGCTTCACATGAGGGTAATAAGCGTTGGCCTCCTGGCAGTAATACCAGTAGCCAGGCTCCAGTTGAGGCACTGCCGCTGCTGGCGGCGGTAACTGTTCAACGTAAATCGTCGGCGCGGGTGGCGGTGCAACTATCACCGTCGGCGGCATGTAGATGCGTGGCTGCCAATACGGATAGGGGGGATAAGGATAAGGCGAAAACAACCACGGGCTACCCACCTGAATGCCCAAATAAACGGAACTGTGCGGGCGATGCCAGCCACGCTCAGCCCACGCATTAACGCTGACCATCGAAGCCAGCAACACCCTTATCCCAATTTTCAGGAATGCTTTCATCGTTCAGATCCTTCCACCACACGGTCTGATTAAAGCACTTGAATTCCCGAAAGCCATGTCGCCACCACAGCAAAGTGTAAGCAGTTATTGCTGACGGGACATATCTGCCGTCCCGCCAGCGCCGACTTTTCAGCAGGCGCGGCTTGGCTTACTTGAACGGATGACGCAGGACGATGGTTTCCTCGCGATCGGGACCGGTCGACACCATATCCACCGGCACGCCACAGAGGGCTTCCATGCGCTTGATGTAGTTCTGAGCCGCCGTGGGCAGAGTCTCAAAGGACTTGACGCCGACGGTGCTGCCGCTCCAGCCCGGCATCGACTCATAGACCGGCTCGCAGCGCTCCAGGTCGTCCGCACCCACCGGCAGGATGTCGGTAATGCCGCCATCAAGCTTGTAGCCGGTGCATATTTTCATTTCCTCAAGGCCGTCGAGTACATCGAGCTTCATCACGCACAGACCCGACACGCCGTTAATCTGAATCGCGCGCTTGAGGGCCGCCGCGTCGAACCAGCCGCAGCGGCGTGCCCGACCGGTGGTCGAGCCGAATTCGTGACCCTTGTCGGCCATGTGCTTGCCGATCGGATCCTGCTTCTCCAGAGCATCGTAGAGCTCGGTCGGGAACGGCCCGCTGCCGACGCGCGTCGTGTAGGCCTTGGTGATGCCGAGGATGTAATGCAGCATGTTCGGGCCGACGCCGGCACCGGTCGAGGCGCCACCCGCCACGCAATTCGATGAGGTGACGTAGGGATATGTGCCGTGGTCGATGTCGAGCAGCGTGCCCTGCGCGCCTTCGAACAGGATGTTGGCGCCGGCCTTGTTGGCTTCATAGAGCGCGCGCGGCACGTCGGCGATCATCTTGGTGATGCGTGGCGCAACCGCCATGGCGCCATCCAGCGTCTTCTGGAAATCGACCGGCTCGGCACCCAGATAATTCTTCAGCGTGAAGTTGTGATAGTCGAGCACCTCGCCGAGCTTCTCGGCAAAACGCTTGGGGCGCAACAGGTCCTGCACGCGCAGGCCGCGACGCGCCACCTTGTCCTCGTAGGCCGGACCAATGCCGCGTCCGGTCGTGCCGATCTTCTTGGCCCCCTTGGCGGCCTCACGGGCGATATCGAGCGCCTGGTGATAAGGCAGGATCAGCGGGCAAGCTTCGGAAATTTTCAGACGCGCTTCGGCATCCACGCCGGCCGCCTGCAGCTCGTCCAGTTCCTTGATCAGGGCATCGGGCGACAGCACCACGCCGTTGCCGATGTAGCAGGTCACGCCTTCGCGCAGGATGCCGGAGGGCACCAGATGCAAGACCGTCTTTTTGCCATTGATGACCAGCGTATGGCCCGCATTGTGGCCGCCCTGATAACGCACCACGCCTTGCGAATGATCCGTCAGCCAGTCGACGATCTTGCCCTTGCCTTCATCACCCCATTGCGTGCCGATCACCACCACGTTCTTGGCCATGCTCTTCCCCTTATTTGAATTCAGTTATCCAGCAATGCTTCAATGATCCATTTGCCGTCACGCAATACCAGCTGACGATCGCAGCCTGCATCACGCCACGTACCCGCATGCCCCGGCAAGGCGGTCACGACAATCTCGCCTTGCGCACGCAGGCGCTCGATTTCCCCATGGACGCCGGCATCCTCCGGCCAGGGTGCCAGGATCGCGTCCGGCATGGGCGCCGATGCCGACAAGCGGGCCAGCGCCCGCAAGTCGAGCGAGAAGCCCGTCGCCGGTCGCGCACGTCCGTAACGCACGCCGGAGGCATCATAACGTCCCCCCAAGGCCACAGACGCCGGACTGTTGGCACAGTAGGCAGCGAACACCACGCCAGTATGGTAGTGGTAACCCCGCAAATCCGCGAGGTCGAAAGACAGCGGCAAATCGGCCAGCTCGGTCGCCAGACGCAACAGGTCGCCAAGCGCCGTGGAAATGGCCGGCAGGGTCGGCAGACGCGCAGCCGCACCCGACAGTACCTCAATGCCACCATAGAGTCCCGGCAGTGCCAGCAGGCCGGCGCGACGATCTTCCGGCAAGCCTTGCGTCAACTCGCGCAAGGCGGGAATATCCTTGGTCTGCAAGGCATCGAACAGCGCCCGCTCGCGTTCGGCCGACAGCGCCAACCCGTCGATCAAAGCGCGGAAAATCCCGACATGTCCCAGGTCGATGCGGCTCGGCGGCAAATCCGCCTGACGCAAGGCGGCCGCCAGCAAACGAATCGCTTCATGATCCGCTTCGAGTCCAGCATGACCGTAAATCTCGGCACCGATCTGTAGCGGTTCGCGCGTCGCCAAGAGATCGGCGGGCCGCGCATGCAGCACGCTGCCGCAGTAACACAAACGGGTAACGCCCGAACGATTCAACAGGTGCGCATCGATGCGCGCAACCTGCGGCGTCATGTCGGCACGCAAGGCCAGCGTGCGCCCGGACAGTTGGTCGACGAGTTTGAAGGTACGCAGGCTCAGATCTCCCCCCGCATCCCCTTCGAGCAGGGCATCGGCAAATTCGAGCATGGGCGGCGCCACCAGTTGATAACCGTGGCGCAGGAAATCGTCGAGCAGGCGACGGCGCAGCAATTCCACTTGTGCCGCCTCGGCGGGCAGCAGATCTTCAATGGCTTCAGGCAACAACCAGGCGTGCATGGCGATTAACGGAACAGGGTAATGAGAACCAGACCGAGGATGATCGACGTCAGGCCGATGAAGCGCAACTGGCCGTCGGCCAGTTCAATCGCACGCCGGAATGTCTCGCGCCAGATGCGTGGCGAAGCGAAAGGCAGCAAACCCTCGATCACCAGCATCAGGCCCAGGGCCAGGAGTAGCGTAGACATTGCGAATCTGGATTATTTACTGCCACCGCGACTGCCGTTCTTCAGGTACTTGAAGAAGTCAGCGCTCGGATCAACCACCAGCAAGTCACTCTTGCTGCCAAGACTCTGGCGGTAGGCTTCCAGGCTGCGGTAAAAGGCATAGAACTCGGGATTTTCGCCAAAGGCCTTGCCATAGATCGACGCCGCCTTGGCATCACCCTCACCCTTGATCTTCTGCGCATCACGATAGGCTTCGGCGACGATCACCTCACGCTGCTTGTCGGCATCGGCGCGAATCTTCTCGGCTTCGGCGGCACCTTGCGAACGCAGTTCGTTGGCCACGCGCTTGCGCTCCGTCTCCATGCGGCGATAGACCGATTCGGAAACTTCCGGCGGCAGATCAACCCGCTTCAGGCGCACATCGACGATCTCGACGCCAATCTGGCGCGCATCCGCGTCGGCCTTCTTCTGCACGTCGTCCATGATCTTGTCACGCACGCCGGACACCACATCATGCACGGTGCGCTTGCCGAACTCCTCGCGCAAGCCCGAGTTGACGGTTTGCGACAGGCGGGTTTTGGCCAGCATCTCGTCGCCACCGACCGAGATGTAATACTGCTTGACGTCAGCGATGCGCCACTTGACGAAGGAATCAACCAGCACGGGTTTCTTTTCCGCCGTCAGGAAGCGTTCCGGCTCGACCGAATCCAGTGTCAGGATGCGGCTATCGAAGAAACGCACGTTCTGGATCATCGGCCACTTGAACGACAGGCCCGGCTCCTTGATGACTTCCTTGATTTCACCCAACTGAAAGACGATGGCGTACTGACGCTGATCGACGGTAAACACCATCGCGCCAATGGCCGTGAAGAGGGCGAAAATCGCTGCGGCAAATATGGGCAGACGCTGCATCATCGATCTCCCCTTTCACGCGAGGACAGGTTATTGCCGCGCTGGCGCACGTCACGGTTTTCCTGCGCCGAGGCCGGCGTGGAAGAACGCTCGCCCGATGTTTCGGGGTTGACCGTCGCAGCCGTGGTGCCCGTCGACTGCATCAACTTGTCGAGTGGCAGATAGAGCAGGTTGCCAGAACCCTTGGTATCGACAATCACCTTGCTGGTACTGGCAAATACCTGCTGCATCGTCTCCAGATAGAGACGCTGACGCGTCACCTCGGGGGCCTTGGCATATTCCGCGTACAACTTGGAGAAGCGCGCGGCCTCGCCCTCTGCGGTGGCAATCAGACGCGCCCGGTAACCATCGGCTTCTTCCATCAGGCGCGAAGCCGTACCACGGGCACGCGGGATCACGTCATTCGCGTAAGCCTCGCCCTCGTTCTTGTGGCGTTCGCGATCCTGACCCGCCTTGACGGCATCATCGAAGGCTGCCTGTACCTGTTCCGGCGGCTGGGTGTTCTGCATCGTCACAGAACGAATCTGGATACCCGTCTTGTAGCGATCCAGGTTGTCCTGCATCAGCTTCTGGGTATTCGCGGCAATCACGTCGCGCCCTTCGTAAAGCACGAAGTCCATTTTGTTCTTGCCGACCACTTCGCGAATCGCCGTCTCGGCCGTCTGCATCACGGCATCATCCGGGTGGCGATTGTTGAACACATACTCCTTCGGATCCTTGAGCAGGTATTGCACGGCAAACTGCAGACTCACGATGTTTTCGTCGTCGGTCAGCATCAGCGCTTCCTGCAGTACCTTGTTCTTTTCCGTGCCGCGGTAGCCGATTTCGATCGTACGCACCCCAGTGAGATTGACGACTTCATGCGTCTGAAGCGGCCAGGGCAGGCGCCAACGCAGGCCCGGCTCGGTCGTTTCACTGTATTTCCCCAGGGTCAGCACCACCCCGCGCTGACTGGCATCGACAATATAAAAGCCGCTGGCGAACCAGACAACCACGACCAGCCCCAGCAGGACGCCAATGCCGCCACCGAACTGCCCGGGCGTCAGGGTCGGCAGGCCATTGCCACCATTGCCACCGCCATTGCCGTCATCGCCGCCGCCGCTATTCTGTGGGCCACCACGCTTTTTGCCGAGCATGCCGGACAAACGCTTGTTGAAATCGCGCCACAGCTCGTCGAGATCTGGGGGGCCCTGGTTATTGCGTCCGCCACCGCCACGATTGGGATCATTGCCCCAGCCGTGGTCATTGAGCGACATCAGTATGCCGGTAATCATGTTCTTCGTTATAGGGTAGGGAGTAGTTATCTTCAATAGGGGCTGCGAGCTTGCGCGACATTTCAGCCAGTGCCGCACGCAACAGGTCGAGTCCCGCACCACTTTTGGCACTCACTCGAACGCGGGCGATGTTATCACACTCATCCCGCTCGACTCCCGGGCCAATCGTGCCCCCCGTCATCAGGTCGATCTTGTTCCAGACGATGATTTGCGGCACCTCTGCCGCCCCGATCTCGGCCAGAACGCCCGCCACGGCCTCGCGTTGCTGCTCGCGGTCCGGGCTGGCCGCATCGACCACATGCAGCAACAAATCGGCCTGGATCGTTTCCTCCAGCGTGGCATGGAACGCCGCCACCAGCGCATGGGGCAAATCGCGGATAAAGCCGACGGTATCGGAAATCACCACCTGGCAACCCGAACGGCCATCCGCCAGATCGCAGGTCGGCACATACAGGCGCCGCGACGTGGTGTCCAACGTGGCAAAGAGTTTATTGGCCGCATAGGTGCCGGCCTTGGTCAGGGCATTAAACAAGGTACTCTTGCCGGCATTGGTATAGCCCACCAGCGATACCGAAAGCACTTCACCGCGACTACGCTGCTTACGGCGTACCGCACGCTGGCGTTCGAGCTGGCGCAAGCGTTCCTTAAGCAAGGCAACCCGTTTGCCGAGCAGGCGCCGGTCGGTTTCCAGCTGTTTTTCGCCAGGGCCGCGCATGCCGATCCCCCCCTTCTGGCGTTCGAGGTGAGTCCAGCCACGCACCAGACGCGTCATCTGATGTTCCAGTTGCGCCAGTTCGACCTGCAACTTGCCCTCATGACTCTTGGCGCGCAGGGCAAAGATATCCAGAATCAGGGCTGCCCGATCGATCACGCGCCGCTGGCAGGCCTTTTCCAAGTTACGCTGCTGCGCCGGGGACAGTTCATGATTGAACAGGATCAGATCGGCCCCGACTGCGTCAGCCGCCGCGACGATTTCCTCGACCTTGCCCTTGCCGGCGAAGGTCGCCGGATCGGGCCGAGCGCGCTTGCCGGTAATCGTTTCCACCGGGTTGGCACCGGCACTGGTCGCAAGCAACTGGAACTCCTCAAAACGCTCGGCAAAATCGCCATCGCCAAAATCGAGTTGAACCAGCAGGGCATTTTCGCCTGCAGCGGGCCTTTCAAACATAGGGGAAAAGCATTGCCAACCGGCAACTGCCGGCAAATCTCACGAGACTATTCAGCTTCAGCCTCGGGGCCAAGATTGACCATGCGAGCCGGTACGATGGTCGAAATCGCATGCTTGTAAACCATCTGAGTCACGGTGTTCTTGAGCAACACGACATATTGGTCGAAGGATTCAACCTGTCCCTGCAGCTTGATGCCATTGACGAGGTAAATGGACACGGGAATGTGCTCGCGACGAAGCGTGTTGAGAAACGGGTCTTGTAGCATCTGCCCTTTATTGCTCATGTGATGACCTCACTGGTTATGGTTATGTTGGCCGCGCACTCTAGCATGCCGGGCGTGACCAGGAAAGATGCGGCGCACGACCAAGAAAAATACCGGCACAAGGAACACCGCCAGCACCGTTGCCGCGATCATCCCGCCCATCACCCCGGTACCAATGGCAATCCGGCTGTTGGCCCCTGCCCCGGTCGAGAGCGCCAGCGGCAACACCCCGAAAATAAAGGCAATCGAGGTCATCAGGATCGGTCGGAAACGCAGCCGGCAGGCCTCCAGGGTGGCCTCAATCAGTTCCATGCCCTGCTCCTGCAGTTCGCGCGCAAACTCGATGATCAGGATCGCATTCTTGGCCGAGAGGCCAATGATGGCGATCAGGCCGACCTTGAAATAAACGTCGTTGGGCAGCCCGCGCAGCGTCACGGCCAATACGGCGCCGAAAATGCCGAGCGGCACCACCAGCATGACGGCAAAGGGAATCGACCAGCTTTCATACAGCGCCGCCAGACACAGGAACACCACAATCAGCGAAACAGCAAACAGGAAGGGCGCCTGCGAACCGGACTGGCGCTCCTCGTAAGAGGTGCCGGACCATTCAAAACCGATGCCGGGCGGCAACTGGCTGGCCACAGCCTCCATCGCCGCCATCGCCTCGCCGGTCGAACGTCCCGGCGCCGCACTGCCGGCAATCTTCATCGAAGGCAGCCCGTTGTAGCGATCCAGCTTGGGCGACCCAACCACCCATTTGGCATTGGCGATCTCGGCCAGCGGCATGATGTCGCCACGTCCATTGCGGACGGGGAGACGCAGGATGTCCTCCGGGGTGCGGCGCACCTCGGCATCCGCCTGCATCTGCACACGCAGGATGCGCCCCTGGCGGACAAAGTCATTGATATAAGCCGTCCCCAGCGTAGCTTGCAGGGTGTCGTTCAGGTCCGCCAAATTGACGCCCAGCGCACTCGCCTTGAGCCGATCAATATCGAGCAGCACCTGCGGGCCAGCCTCCTGACCTTCGGGACGCACTCCCGTCAGCGCCGGCTGCTTACTGGCCAGCCCCAAGGCCATGTTGCGTGCCTCCATCAGCTTTTCCCGGCCCAAACTGCCACGATCCTGCAGGCGAAAATCGAAGCCCCCCACTGCGGCCAGTTCGGGAATCGGCGGCACGTTGATGGCAAAAATCATCGCCTGCTTGATGCGGAAGAAGGCCATGTTGGCACGCTGCACCAGCGATTCGGCGCTGTTTTCCTTATTTGGCCGCTCATCCCAACTCTTCAGGCGCACGAAGGTAATGGCGGCATTCTGGCCACGGCCAAAGAAGGAGAAACCGGCCACGCCAATGACGTGAGCAATATCCTTCTGCGCCAGATAATGCTGCTCGACCGTCGACAGCACTTCCAGGGTGCGTTCCCGCGTGGCGCCCGGCGGCAACTGGATGATGCTGAGGAAATAGCCCTGATCCTCGCTCGGCAGGAAACTACCCGGCAGCTTCATGAACAGTGCCCCGGTCGCCGCGAGAATCACGGCATAGACCACCAGCCAGCGTCCCGGCTTGCCGAGCATGCGGCGTGTGGCACGGGTGTAGCGTTTCACCGTGGTGGCGAAAAAGCGATTCCACCAGCCGAAGAAGCCGGTCGAGGGCAAAACCTCATCCTGTCCATGTTGATGCTTGAGGAAGCTTGCACACAGCGCCGGTGTCAGCGTCAGTGCCATCAGCGCCGAGAAGGCCATGGTCAGCACCAGCGTGACGGCAAACTGCCGATAGATGGCGCCGGTCGATCCGCCGAAAAAGGCCATCGGCACGAACACCGCCGACAGCACCACGGTAATGGCGATGATCGCACCAAAGATCTGGCCCATCGCCTTGACGGTGGCGTCATACGGACTCAGCCCCTCCTCGCTCATGATGCGTTCGACGTTCTCGACCACCACAATCGCGTCATCCACCACAATCGCGATGGCCAGCACCATCGCAAACAGCGTCAGCACATTGATCGAGTAGCCCAGAATATTGAGGCCGATCATCGCACCGAACAGGGCGACCGGCACGACGATGGTTGGAATGAAGGTGGCACGCACATTCTCAAGGAACAGGTACATCACCAGCACAACCAGGATCAGCGCCTCGATCAGCGTTTTGACCACCTCGCGGATCGAGATATCGACGAAGGTCGAGGTGTCGTAAGGCACCATCCAGTCGATGCTCGGCGGGAAATATTTCGCCTGCTGCGCCATCGTTTCCTTGACCGCCTTGGCGGTATCCAACGCATTGGCGCCCGGCGCCATGCGTACCGCAATGGCGGCAGTCGGCTGTCCATCGACCCGTGCGGCAATCGAGTAGTCCTGAGCGCCAAGTTCGACACGCGCCACATCACGCACCCGCACCGTCGCACCGCGGCCATCGCTCTTGACGATGATGTTGCCGAATTCCTCGGGCGTATTCAAACGCCCCTGCGTAATGATCGTGGCGGCCACTTCCTGGCCCGGCACGGCCGGCACCTGACCCAGCTCGCCGGTGGCGATCTGCACGTTCTGCGCGCGCACCGCCTTGGACACATCGGCCGGCGTCAGGCCAAAAGCCTGCAGACGATCCGGCCTGAGCCACAACCGCATTGAATATTCGGTACCGAACAGGATCGCTTCCCCGACACCCGGTGTGCGGCGAATACGTTCCAGCACGTTGGCGGCGGCATAACTGCCCAGCGCCACGTTATCGAGCGACTTGTCCGGCGAGAAGATCGAGAGGAACAACAGGTAGTTGCGTGCCGCTTTATTCACCGTCACCCCGAGGCGACGCACCTCTTCCGGCAGACGTGCCTCGGCACGCTTGATGCGGTTCTGCGCTTCTACCGACGCCAAGTCCAAATTGGTACCGGCCTCGAAGGTCAGCGTGATGGTGCCAAGGTTCTGCTCCGAAGACGAATCCATGTAGAGCAGACGATCAATGCCGTTCATCTCCTGTTCGATCAGCGACACCGCCGTCTCCTCGACGACTTGGGCCGAAGCGCCCGGATAGTTGAGCGAGATCGCCAGCGCAGGCGGCGCCACGGCCGGGTAGCTCGCCACCGGCAACTGCCGCAAACTCAGCAGCCCCCCCAGAATGATGATCAGCGCAATGACCCAGGCAAAAATGGGTCGGTCGATGAAAAATCGGGCGAACATGGTTTATTTAGCGGCAGCAGGTGGAGGTGCTGCCATGAGGGGCGCCCCCGGTGTCCAGGGCACCGGCTTGACCACACTGCCCGGCTTGGCCTTCTGCAGGCCATTGACGATCACCACATCGTCCGGCTTCAAGCCCTCGCTGACGATGAAATCCGTCCCGGCCATGCCGCCCGTCTTGATCGGTCGCGGCGCCACCTTGTTTTCGGCATCGACCGTCATCACCATCTGTCCCTGCGGCGTCCCTTGCACCGCCCGTTGCGGCACACGGATGGCGTTATCCAGTTGTGCCTGCGGGAAGCGAACACGGGCAAACGCACCGGGCAACAACTCGCGGCGCGGATTAGGGAATTCGGCGCGCAGCACCACCGAGCCGCTGTTGGGATCGACGGCCAGATCGGTGAATTGCAGGCGTCCCTTGTCGGGATACAGGCTGCCATCCTCGAACAACAACTGCACCTCGACACTTTCCGATTTGGCTTGCCTGCCCGCCTTCACCGCCTGTTGCAAACGCTGCAGATCGGCATAGCTCTGGGTGAATTCGACGCGAATCGGATCAAGCTGCTCAATCGTCGCCAGATGCGTCGCCTCGCCCCTGCCGACCAGCGCGCCCTCGGTCACCAGCGCACGGCCAATGCGGCCAGAAATCGGCGCTGGCGGGACGGCATTCTCAAGATCGAGCCGGGCCTTGGCCAGCGCCGCCTCGGCCTGCTTGAGGCGGGCAGATGCGCTATCGAGGTTCTGTTTGCTCATGTAATTGATACTGACCAGCTTGTCGGTCCGATCAAACGCAGCCTGCGCTGCGGCGCGCTCGGCATCGGCCGCCGCCACGGTCGTACGATAGGTGCGCGCATCAATGCGGAACAACGGCGTGCCGGCCTTGATATCGCTACCCTCAGCAAACAGGCGTTGCTCGACCACGCCTTCGACGCGCGCCCGCACCTCGGCCTTGCGCACCGCCTGCAGGCGGCCCGGCAAGTCCTGCGTCAGCGTGGCACTGCCCGCGGCAATCGTGATCACATCCACTTCAGCAGGCGGCGGTGCGGCGCCTTGCGGGCCTGGCGCGCCGGGTGGCCCCTTCTTTTCGCCTTCTCCACATGCAGTCATCCACAGCAGCAGAACAGGCACGATCAACTTCTTCATTTCAGTACTCCGGGCGCGATATCCAGCCGTGCATTATGCCGGATCGAAGAAATGTCCCTTGATACGCACCGTCTTGCCTCGGAACAGCGCAATCAACTTGCCGGTCTGATTGTGCACCTCGATGTCATAGACCCCGGCACGTCCGCCCTGATGACGGCGCTTGCCGGAGGCCGTCAGCACATCATCGAGGTGCGCCGGGGCGATGAAGTCGATGTCGGCGCTACCGCCCACGGTACGGTAATTTTCCGAATTGCAGGCGTAACCGAATCCCACGTCGGCAATGGCAAAGATGAAGCCGCCATGGCAGGTGCCATGTACATTCACCATGTCCTGACGCACCTTCATGCGTACCGTGGCGGTTCCCGGCCCAACGGACACCACCTCCACGCCCAGGCCGCGGGCGGCATGGTCATCGGCCCACATCAGGGCGGCACACTTGTCGGCGATCTGCTGAGGGTTCATGATAGCTCCTTGCAAAAATGGCTACGCATTGTATGGGGTGTTCCATGTTCGATGATCGACGCGATCCTGCTGTCTCCCAAAAGTCGGCGCTGGCAAGACGGCATATTTTTCTGCTACTGACGCTGTTCGCCCTGCGGGCGTTCGCTGCCGGGCCGCCGCCCTTGCTGCTGGCCGAAAGCTGGCGCGGCGGTCTCGATATCACGCAGTATCTGGTCAGCGAAAAATACGATGGCGTGCGCGCTTACTGGGACGGCCAGCGCTTATGGACCCGCGCCGGCCATCCAATCCAGGCGCCCGCCTGGTTCACCGCCGGCTTGCCACCGTTCCCGCTTGATGGCGAACTCTGGCTCGGGCGCGGCCGCTTCGAGGAAACCTCAGCCGCCATCCGTCGCGAAATGCCGCGCGAGACCGAATGGCGGCAGATGCGCTATCAGGTATTTGAACTGCCCGACGCACCCGCTTCCTTCAGCGAACGCGCCGAGCGCATCCGGCAAATCGTGGCGGATGCGAACCTACCCTGGCTGATCGCCGTGGAGCAATTTCGTCTGCCCGATGACAAGACGCTAAACCGCCGCCTGCGCGAGGTCATCAAGGCCGGCGGCGAAGGCCTGATGCTGCATCGCGCCGACGCGCCCTACGTTACCGGCCGCAGCGATGCGCTGCTCAAGCTGAAACTCTGGCACGACGCCGAAGCCGTGGTGGTCGGCCACCTGCCGGGCAAGGGCCGCCTCGGCGCCTTGCGGGTACGAGCCCCAGACGGCCGCGAGTTCTCGCTCGGCACCGGCCTCAGCGACGCCCAGCGCCGCGATCCGCCGCCGCTGGGGGCGACGGTGACGTATCGCTACCGCGAACTGACGGCAAAAGGAATGCCGCGCTTCGCCAGCTTCTGGCGGGTGCGGGTAGCGGAGTAAGACTTACCGGCTATTTGCCCTGCTGGCTCCTCATCGGCCGGAGTTGTCATTCAGCAGAGTAGCGGTCAATGGCAGCTTTACACAGAATTCCGGAAACGCCCGGAGCATGCCATTTCCCACTTTTCTACAACCAAGGTTTTGGAACCTTCTGCATCGCCTGATAAGTATTGATCATGCCTCCGCCGCCTTGCTGTGGCGAATCAAGGCCAAGGAGCGTCGCATGCTCCAGGCCCTTTGGTTTTTGCTTTGCTTGTTGCTCCTCAATCCAAGCATTCATTTCAACGCAAACGAGATCGCCTTCATAGCCACTCGGGTCTCGGAATATGAATTGCCGCTGAGGGACGGGACTCCGTCGTTTGCAGCAATGCTATAAACATAGTATTGTCACGGCATATGGTTACAGCGAACGACATCAGGGAAATGGTCCGTACCGGCAAGCTCACGCCGTCGGCGGACGATATCGTAGCTTCTGGCAATTTGCTGAGTGCTAAGAGCGGCGGCCATGTTGCTTACCAGCTCCATCATGGATGGGATCCAGCAAAAGCACACCTATGCGACAAGACTTGGGGTGCCTTCAACATCCAGATAATGCGCTTCATCGAGACCAAGAACTACGATGAGAAAGCGCTTGAAAAAGTCCTCTCCGGCGTTCAAGTGGACGACGGCCACTGGAGGTGGCTCGAAAAGTCCCTCTACTACGTGGGCAGCGAATACGACTGGTTCTATTTGATGGCGGAAGGCTATCCTCAGGGTGCCTGTCTCATATACCACCCGAAGCCAAGTGCAATAGCAACCGGGAACATCTTCTACGTTGAGTATTTGGCCGCAGCACCTTGGAATAGGCAGAACCCGATGAAGGACCGCGCTCTAAAAGGGGTTGCGACGGTTCTGCTCCGCCATGCACTGAACTATGGGCGGAACGTATTGAAACTGAGATACGGCTTCTCCTTACACGCACTTCCGAAGGCGGCCCCGGTGTACAGGGCGATAGGCATGGTTTCCCATGCGGCGTCAGACAAACCCAACTTGCCGTACTTCGAGATGCCGGAAGCGACGGCGTCGGAATTCGCGGTGGCCTAATGGCGACAAGGGACAAACTCGACGATTCACCTATCACGTCGGATGGCGATGGTTTCCTTGACGCGCGCGAGTTCTATAGCGCGTATCTAAAGTCCGCTGAACTAGCAAAGAAGATCCCGAAGACCGAACTATCTCGAGACGACGACTTTGCCTTTTATCGGTTTGTGATGGAGGTACATTCATCGAAGTCAGACAATCCGGCGCTGTTTCGTCAGCGCCCAGACGCCAGCGAGGCCGTTACTAGGCTCTGGCTGTCGCGCGTTCGGGAGAAGGCGCGGCTGCTGGCAGCCTTTAACAGGATGCCGAGGTTCTTGGGCTTAACTACCCAATGGCTTGCGGACTTCGCGAAGAAGAGCCTAGACGTCAACAACATCGTCAAGCTAGAAAGCATCCTCCGCGAGGTCGGAATAGTTCTGGTCTATGAGCCGTCAATAGCCGGGCTGAAGCTAGACGGCGCTGCGTTTCAACTCGGCGAAGACAAACCCGTAGTCGCGCTCAGCTTGCGGTATTCGCGTCTCGATAACTTCTGGTTCACGTTGATGCACGAACTCGCACATATTGCCATTCATCGCGACGTACTGGCGACCCCGATTCTCGATGATCTGGAAACGACCAGTAGTGACCTGCGGGAACTCCAAGCAGACCGGCTTGCAAGTGACTCGCTCATACCTAGACACGCATGGCGGAGTTGTCAGGCCAAATACACGCAAAGCCCCGAGGACGTCGCAAAGTTCGCGGCCGAGTTGGGAGTGCACCCAGCCATTGTGGCCGGTCGCCTAAGGCGTGAATTGGATCGCCATGACCTCTTTGCAGACTTCATCAATGCGGCTGACGTCAGGGAGATACTTCTCAAGTGAAGAATTACGTTCCCTTTCTGAAATTGAAGGTAAATGAAGTCGGCGCACTGAAGGCGCTCACGCCAGATATAGCAGAAGGGCTTGTTCCATTCTTCGATCTTCCGAAACAGAAGGATGGCGCGAATTCCGAAGCTTTCAAGGCATTGGTCGTAAAGGCAGCGCGCAGCGTTGAGAATAACCTCAAAAGCTTTTACACCTTCTTTCTAGATAACTTCGACGTTGACGACAGCATAACAATCGCAGGAGAAAACAATTACGCGTTCGTAATAGACCAGTTCCTGGATCTCAATTTCATACCAGTAATCGGACTAGATAGACCACCCGACAGAAACAAGCTGGTGTTCGATCGTAAGCGAGCCGGGAAGATCGCCTCGGACTCGATCGCTCTCCGGTTACAGCCTGAGGATTTCGCCAACTTCCTCTTGGTGAAGGACGACATCGGGGCGCTCATCGATAAAGGATCCCAGTTCTTTAAATACTGGATTCTTGTGTTGGACAACCGGGTTTGCACAAAAGTTAAGGTGGCGGATCGAACAACCCAGATCGCCCAATTCGTGGCCGAGAGTCACAAGACGTTCAAGTTCTTCTCGGTAATCGTCACCGGTTCTTCGATCCCGGCCTCTATCAAGGACATCATCAAAGTCGAGTCTGACACCACCCATGATCGGAAAGAACTCGTGATTTACAGTGGGGCTATCAAGAAGTTGAAAGGCATCCCAATGGTTTTGGGCGACTACACGGTAGTCAGCCCTCTCTATTCGGAATTTCAAATACCTCCTGCGGTGATGCTGAACGTTGAAGCTGTAGAAAAACCCATTTCCCACCCGGAAATGGCCGTAAAAATGG
>CAYZEA010000003.1:85107-217979 GCA_964477575.1 uncultured Methyloversatilis sp. | reverse complement strand
CTGCTGCGGACCCGGGAGCGCCGCCCGGAGCTGTTTGCCAAATGGCTGGCGCAACGTGCAGCAAATGCTCGCGGTTTGAGCAAGGAAGAAACGCAACTCCTGCGTGAGATCGAAACTGATTCAAACACCGGAGCTCTGCGGTCGTAAGCGTGTTTATTAAAAAGGAAAAAACGACATGAATCTGATTGAACAGTTGGAACAGGAAGAAATCGCCCGCCTGGGCAAGACCATCCCCGAGTTTTCGCCCGGTGACACCGTGATCGTGAACGTGAACGTGGTGGAAGGTGAGCGCAAGCGCGTGCAGGCCTTTGAGGGCGTGGTGATTGCCAAGCGCAACCGTGGTCTGAACTCGGCCTTTACCGTCCGCAAGATTTCGTCTGGCGAGGGCGTCGAGCGCACTTTCCAGAGCTACTCCCCGCTGATCGCCAGCATCGAAGTGAAGCGCAAGGGCGATGTGCGTCGCGCCAAGCTGTACTACCTCCGCGATCGTTCCGGCAAGTCGGCACGTATCAAAGAGAAGCTGGTACGCAGGACGACCGAAGCCAAGGCGTAAGCAAGCCTTGCTGCCACAAAAAAGGACGCCGTGGCGTCCTTTTTTACTGGGTGGCGCCTCGCTTCAGGCCAGTTTATTCCTCTCGATCAGCGCATAGGCCGAGTGGTTGTGGATCGATTCGAAGTTTTCTGATTCGACCACATAGGCGTCAATGCGCGCATCGGCATTCAGGACACCGGCGACATCGCGCACAATGTCTTCGACGAATTTCGGGTTGTCGTAGGCGCGTTCGGTGACATGCTTCTCGTCCGGCCGCTTGAGCAGGCCATAGAGTTCGCAGGAAGCCTGGCTTTCGGCCATCTGGACGATCTCCTCGATCCAGACGAAGCTGTTGGTGGTGGCGGTGATGGTGATGTGCGAGCGCTGGTTGTGGGCGCCGCGCTCGGAAATCTTCTTCGAGCAGGGACACAGGCTGGTCGCGGCGACGACGACGCGGGTGGTCTGGCGAAAACGGTTGTCGTCGAGAATTTCGCCGATGAAGGTGACCTCGTAGTCGAGCAGGCTCCTGACCTTGGAAATCGGCGCTTCCTTGTTGATGAAGTAGGGGAAGCTCATTTCGAGGTGGCCGGTCTTGGCCTCGAGCTTGATCACCATCTCGCGCAGCATTGTCTCGAAGCTCTCGACCGAAACCTCGCGCGCATCGCTGTTGAGGATCTCGACGAAGCGCGACATGTGCGTGCCCTTGAAGTTGTGCGGCAGGCCGACATACATGTTGAAGGTGGCGATAGTGTGCTGCACGCCACCGCTCTTGTCGAGCACCTTGACCGGGTGGCGGATGGACTTGATACCGACCTTGTTGATCGGCAGTTGGCGCGAGTCGGCGCTGGATTGAACGTCAGGGATGGCCATTGTTATTTCTTTCAGATTCATGGGAGTGTCTCCATTGGGGGTAAGCCCTATATAACATTCCCGACTAGTTTTCTCAAGTAATAGTGGATTCAAATGTTTTGATGCGCTCGACGAGTGCGGCGGTGTTCAGGCCGAGTTCGGCCAGCAATTGTCCCTGCTCGCCATGTTCAATGAACTGGTCCGGCAAGCCGAGGCGTAACAGGGGCTTGTTCAGACGCATGTTTTCAAGCGCCCGGGCGACTTCCGACCCGGCGCCGCCGATCACGGCGTTTTCCTCGATGGTGACCAGAATATCGTGCGTTTGGGCCAGTTCATGGATCAGGGCCAGGTCGAGCGGCTTGATGAAGCGCATGTTGGCAACCGTGGCGTTGAGCGACTGACCGGCTTCCAGCGCAGTGCCTAGCAGGGTGCCGAAGGCGAGGAGCGCAATGCGCTGGCCCTGGCGACAGACTTCACCCTTGCCAATCTCGATGCACTCAAAATTCGGCGCCTCATTGGCGTCGATTGGGACGGCATGCTTGCCACTGCCGCCGCGCGGATAGCGTACGGCGGCAGGTCCCGGGTGATGGTAGGCGGTGGTGAGCATGCGGCGGCATTCCGCTTCGTTCGCGGGCGCCATGATCACCATGTTCGGGATGCAGGCCAGATAGGAAAGGTCAAAGGCACCTTGGTGGGTGGCGCCATCGGCACCGACCAGGCCGCCGCGGTCAATCGCAAAGGTGACGTCCAGATTCTGCAGCGCGACATCGTGGATCAATTGGTCGTAGGCGCGCTGCAGGAAGGTCGAGTAGATCGCGACAACCGGCTTCATGCCTTCACAGGCAAGACCTGCGGCAAAAGTGAGCGCATGCTGCTCGGCAATGCCGACATCGTGATAGCGCGTTGGAAATTGCTCGGCGAAGCGCGTCATGCCGGAGCCTTCGCACATTGCCGGGGTGACGGCGATCAGCTTGTCATCCGACGCAGCCATGTCGCACAGCCAGTCACCGAAGACTTGCGTAAAGGTCAGCTTGCCGCCACTTTTGCCCGATTCGATCCCGTTGTTAGCATCGAACTTGGAAACGCCGTGATACAGCACGGGGTTGGCTTCGGCAAGTTTATAGCCCTGGCCTTTGCGGGTGATGATGTGAAGGAACTGCGGGCCTTTCAGCTCGCGCAGGTTTTCCAGCGTCGGGATCAGCGAGTCGAGATCATGGCCGTCGATCGGGCCGATGTAATTGAAGCCAAATTCCTCGAACAGCGTGCCGGGCACGAACATGCCCTTGACGTGCTCCTCGGCGCGTTTGGCCAGTTCCAGCAGCGGCGGGGCAACCGACAGCACTTTTTCGCCGGCCTTGCGCGCGGCATTGAAGGTGCGGCCGGACAGCAGGCGAGCCAGGTATTTGTTGAGCGCACCCACCGGCGGCGAGATCGACATGTCGTTATCGTTGAGGACAACGAGCAGGTTGGCGTCGATCACGCCGGCATTATTAAGCGCTTCAAAGGCCTGGCCAGCCGACATGGCGCCATCGCCGATGATCGCGACGACGCGGCGATCCTCTCCTTTATCCCGGGCGGCGACCGCCATGCCCAGCGCAGCGGAAATCGAGGTGGAGGAGTGACCGACGCCAAAGGTGTCATAAGGCGACTCTTCGCGGCGCGGAAAGCCGGAAACGCCATCCTTCATGCGCAGCTTCGCCATGCCAGCGCGGCGGCCGGTGAGTACCTTGTGGGCATAGGTCTGGTGGCCGACATCCCAGACCAGCCGATCTTCCGGCGTATTGAAAACGTAGTGCAAAGCAACGGTCAGCTCGATGGTGCCAAGATTTGACGAGAGGTGTCCGCCGGTCTTGGCGACTGAATCGAGCAGAAAGGCGCGCAACTCCTCGGCCAGCGGCGCGAGTTGTTCGCGGGGCAACAGGCGCAGGTCGGCAGGGCTATGGATGGCGTCGAGCAGCGGGGTCGTCATGATTAAAAAGTGCGCTCGGCAATGTAGTCGGTCAGACCGGCCAGTCGGCCCGTATCGAGCAGGCAGGCATCCAGTGCCTCGTGCGCCTCGGCTCGCAGACGGGTGCAGAGTTCCTTGGCACGGGCAAGGCCGAGCATGCTGACGTAGGTGGGCTTGTCATTCGCCGCATCCTTGCCCGCCGTTTTGCCCAGTGTGGCGGTGTTGCCGATGGCATCGAGAATGTCATCGACCACCTGGAACAGCAGGCCGGCACGATTGGCATAGTGGCCGAGCGCCTGCAGGGTGGCGTCATCGGCTTCGCCGCTGTGGGCGCCAAGCAGCACGGCCGCGCGGATGAGCGCACCCGTCTTGTGGATGTGCATGAATTCGAGCTCTTCCACCGTCAGCGCCATGCCCACCGAAGCGAGGTCGATCGCCTGACCACCGGCCATGCCACGCGAGCCGGCGGCATGCGCCAGCAGGGCGAGCATGGAAAGTCGACGCTGGGGAGACGGCGCCTCACCCTCTGCCAGCAACTGGAAAGCCTGGGTCTGCAGCGCATCGCCAACTAGCAGGGCCGTTGCCTCGTCGAATTCGATGTGACAGGTCGGGCGGCCGCGACGCAGGGCGTCATCGTCCATGCAGGGCATGTCGTCATGCACCAGCGAGTAGGCGTGAATTAACTCGACCGCACAGGCAGCAATATCGATATTTCTCGGGTCGGCACCCAGCGCTTCGCCGGCGGCATGGCAGAGCAGGGGACGCATGCGCTTGCCGCCGCCAAGAACGCTGTAACGCATCGCGGTGTGCAGGCGAGAGGGCGCCAGCGTGGACGGGGGGAGGCAATGGTCGAGCGCAGTTTCGGTGCGCCGTTGGATCAGCGCCATCCAGGCAGAAATATCGCTCAAAATTCGTTACCGGGGACGGGGTGGAAGTCGCGCAACTTGTCATGTTCGAGCAGGCGAATCTTCTGCTCGGCCTGCGCCAGCGTGTTCTGACAGTAACTCATCAGCAGCATGCCGCGCTCATAAGCCTGCAAGGAAGCTTCTAGCGCCGTGCCGCCGCTTTCCAGCGACTGAACGATGGTTTCGAGTTCCTGCAAAGCGGCCTCAAAGGAGGCGGGCGGCGAAGCAGGGGACCTGGCGGCAGACTTCATGACGGAAATGGGCATTTGCGAACATGCGAACATAGCCCAAGGTGGCCCCCTTGGTCAAATTCCCCTATACTCGTCTTCCCCCGTAACGGCCTTTCGTTACAGGAATATGACCGGTTTCCGGGTGTTCATTTTCTTGGAGGTTGGTACCCCACTATGTCCGATATCGCATCCCGCGCCCTGCTGGCGCCGAGCCATTCCCAATTCCCCGTCGATTGGTATTTCGACGAGAAGCTGTTCGAAATGGAGAAAAAGCTCATCTTCGATGCCGGACCGGGTTACGTCGGCCACGAGCTGATGGTACCGGAGTTGTACAACTACCGTTCTACCGAGTGGACCGACCATTCCCACCTGATCGTTCGCCAGCCCGACGGCATCTACCAGATGTCGAACGTCTGCCGCCATCGTCAGGCCATCATGCTGCAGGGTGCGGGCACGGCGCAGAATGTCGTCTGCCCGATCCACCGCTGGACTTACGACACGCAGGGGGAGTTGATCGGCGCGCCGCATTTTCCCGCCAACCCCTGCCTGAACCTGAACAAGACCAAACTGGAAAACTGGAACGGCCTGCTATTCAAGGGGCCGCGCTCGGTGAATGCCGACCTGGCAGGTATGAAGGTGGCCGGCGAATTCGATTTCTCCGGCTACAAGCTTGATCATGTCGAACTGCACCAGTGCAATTACAACTGGAAGACCTTCATCGAGGTGTATCTGGAGGACTACCATGTGGTGCCCTACCACCCCGGTCTCGGCAACTTCGTGACCTGCGACGACCTGACCTGGCAGTTCGCCGACTGGTATTCGGTGCAGAAAGTCGGCATCACCTCGCTGGCCAAGACCGGCAGCGATACTTACGCCAAGTGGCATAAGGCCGTGCTGGATTACTACAATGGCGAGATTCCGAAGCAAGGTGCCGTGTGGCTGACTTACTACCCGAACATCATGGTCGAGTGGTACCCCCATGTGCTGGTGGTCTCGACCGTGATTCCGCAGGATGTGGACAAGACCCTCAACGTCGTCGAGTTTTACTATCCTGAGGATATCGCGCTGTTCGAACCGGATTTCATCAAGGCCGAGCAGGCTGCCTACATGGAAACCGCGATCGAGGATGATGACATCGGCGAGCGCATGGATCGTGGGCGCCATGCCCTGCTCAAGCAGGGGCGTAGCGAAGTCGGCCCGTATCAATCGCCGATGGAGGATGGCATGCAGCATTTCCATGAGTTCTATCGCCGCGTCATGGCCGAAGCACTCGTAACGAGGTGACCCAATGATTACTGTTGAACATCAATTCGGGCGCGTCAGTGCCACGGTCTTTGGCGAATTTACCCTCGAAGATTTCACCGAGTTCGAAGAATTTCTCCTCGCCAACAATCTTTTCGAGGCACGTCCCGACCTGCTCGTCGATCTGCGCGAGATGGCCGGCTTCACCGTCGACATGGCGGTGGAGGAGATCAAGTTCTCGCGTATCCATGGCGGCGATTTTCGGCGCATCGCGGTGGTGACTGACAGTCAGTGGGTGGCGTGGAGCGCTTGGCTTGAGACCCTGTTCGCCAATGCCGACCTGCGTGTCTTTGCCGAGCGCGACGAGGCGCGCGGCTGGTTGGCGGAGGCGAGCTGATGTTCGGTAAATTGGTCGATGCCCAGACGCTCGCGGCGCATCTCGATGATCCGCAGTGGCGCGTGTTCGACTGCCGCCATGATTTGAAGAATACCGAGTATGGCGCGCAGGCATTTCTCAAGGGCCATATTCCCGGCGCCCAGTTCATGCACGCCGACCGCGATCTGTCCGGTCCGCTGACCGAAAAAAATGGTCGCCACCCCCTGCCGGATATCGCGACGTTTGCGAAACGCCTGAGCGAATGCGGCGTCGGCCCGGAAACGCAATTGGTTGCCTACGACAACGAGGGCGGCGTGTTCGCCTCGCGCCTGTGGTGGATGTTGCGCTGGCTCGGTCACGACAAGGTGGCCCTGCTCGATGGCGGCATGGCCGGTTGGCGGCGTGCCAAGTTCGCACTCGAAGTCGAGGTGCGGGCGGTAACGCCGGCAAACTTCGTACCGCGTCCGCAGGATATTCAGGTCGATACCGCCTATGTGGCGCAGCGCCTGCATGCGCCGGACATGGTGATTATCGATGCGCGCAGCGAAGAGCGCTATGCCGGCGAGAACGAGACGCTCGATCCGGTCGCGGGCCATATTCCGGGCGCGATCAACCGTTTCTTCTTCGACAACCTCGACGATGCCGGTTGCTACTTCAAGCCGGCCGACGAGCTGCGTGCCGAGTTCGAAGACATCCTCGATGGCCGCGATCCCAAGGCGGTCGTACAACAATGCGGCTCGGGTGTGACGGCCTGTCACAACCTGTTGGCGATGGAGCTTGCCGGCTTGTCGGGCTCGAAGCTCTATGTCGGTTCGTGGAGCGCGTGGTGCAGCGATCCTGCTCGTCCCGTCGCTACCGGAGATCAGCCAGGGTAAAAGTCGGTGCTGGCAAGACGGCGCCTTGGTTCAAAAGGCCGTACCGGAGCGATTCGGTGCGGCTTTTTTTCGAGTATTGCGTGATATATACTAGTGGTATTCATCATTAGGAGGAGAACATGGATATCGCCCGTATTTTCCAGTCCGGCCGCAGCCAAGCTGTCCGCCTGCCCAAGGAGTTTCGGTTTGCAAGTGCCGAAGTTGGCGTACGGCATTTCGGCAACGGGGTATTGCTATTGCCCATCGACGATCCGTGGGCGACGCTGGAGGCGGCGTTGAATGACTTCGAGCCAGGGTTCGAGATGAGCAGAGAACAGCCAGAAACTCAGGTACGCAGCGCAATCGCCACATGATCCTGCTCGACACCAACATCTGCATCTACATTATCAACACCCGCCCGCCGGAAGTGCTGGTGCGCTTTCACCGCTATCGTCTCGGCGAGATCGGGCTTTCCAGCGTGGTGGCGGCGGAGTTGGCCTATGGTGTCGCCAAGAGCCACTCCGAGCGTAACCGCAAGGCGCTCGAAATGTTTCTTGCCCCGCTGGAAATCCTGCCCTTCGACGAAGCGGCGGTATGGGCTTACGGCGAACTGCGCGCCACACTCGAAGCGCGCGGCCAGCCCATCGGCTCGCTCGATACCATGATCGCCGCCCACGCATTGAGTCTCGATGCCGTGCTGGCCACCAACAACACGCGCGAATTTTCCCGTGTCGAAGGGCTGAGGCTGGAAAACTGGGTAGATCAGTCCGGGTCGTAAAAGTCGACGCTGGCGGGACGGCATCAGATCACCACCAACTCAATCCGCTAGGCGGTTAGCCGGGGTAACGCGACAAGGCCCAGGCCACGTGTTCGCGTACCAGCGCGGATGGGTGATCCTGCCGCGTCAAGAGCGCAGCTTTGGCTTCAGGTGAAGGTGCCGCGTTGCCGAGCGCCACGGCAATATTGCGCAACCAGCGCTCATGGCCGATGCGGCGGATCGGCGAGCCGGCCAGCCGGTCGTTGAATTCCGCTTCCGTCCAGGCGAACAGTTCGACCAGCGTCGCATGATCGAGGCCATGGCGGGGCGCGAAGTCGACTTCTTGTGTGATGGATGCAAAACGATTCCACGGACAAACCCACTGGCAATCGTCGCAGCCGTAAATGCGATTGCCCATCAGCGGCCGCAGGTCTTCTGGAATGCTGCCCTTGAGTTCGATGGTGAGATAGGAAATGCAGCGCCGTGCATCCAATTGATAGGGGCCGATAAAGGCACCCGTCGGGCAGACGTCGAGACAGGCAGCGCAGGTGCCGCAGTGTGAAGTGATGGGCGCATCCGGTGGCAGGGGCAGATCGCAATAGATTTCGCCGAGAAAAAACCACGAGCCGGTTTGCGATAGCAGCAGCGTGTGCTTGCCGCGCCAGCCGAGACCCGCTTGTTCGGCAAGGGCGACTTCCATGACCGGCGCGGAATCGACAAAGACCCGATAGCCGAAGCTGCCGATCTCGGCCGTCATGCGGTCGGCCAGTTTTTGCAGGCGGTTGCGCATGAGCTTGTGATAGTCGCGGCCCAAGGCGTAGCGGGAAATGGCGGCGTCGGCAACGCCATCAGTTTCCGGCAGGTAGTCCAGGCGACAGGAAATGATTGAACGCGTGCCGGGAATCAGTTCGGCGGGCCGCGAGCGCTTCGTGCCATGCGCCGCCATATAATCCATCTCGCCGTGATAGCCGGCAGTCAGCCAGTCCATCAAGCCCGTTTCGGCGGCCGATGGTACAAAGGGATCGATGCCGGAAACCCCGACGGCGGCAAAGCCCAGTTCCCGGCCCCAGCCACGAATCCGTTCCTTTAGAGAGTCTCCCTCATGCATCCTGCCGATGATACCTGCCGCGAATACGCCTTGCCGAATGAAGCGGCGACGCTGGCGCTCGGTGCGATTTTGGCTCAAGCGGTGACGCCGTCGGCCGTGATTTATCTCGAAGGCGATCTGGGTGCAGGCAAGACCACGCTGGTGCGCGGCTGGTTGCAAAAAGTCGGCGCTGGCGAGACGGCAAAGAGCCCGACCTATACCTTGGTTGAACCTCATGTAACTTCTGGGTTAAACTTGTATCACTTTGATTTTTATAGATTCACTATTCCGGAAGAGTTTTTGGATGCGGGACTGGACGAATACTTCGCAGAACATGGCATTTGCCTGGTCGAATGGCCGGATCGGGCTGCGCCGTATTTGCTGGCGCCCGATCTGCGCGTCCAGCTTAGGTTGGACGGGGCTGGGCGACATGTTCGGATCGAATCAGGCAGCGAACGGGGGCGCGCATGGCTGAGTCAGCTTCCCCTCTCACTCGCCGCGACTTCCTCCAGTTTGCCGCTGCCGCCAGCCTGACGCTGCTGGTAACGCCGGTTCGGGCTGGCGCGCAACCCACGCTGCTGGCCGTGCGTGTCTGGCCGGCGCCGGATTACACGCGGGTGACGCTGGAATACCAAGCGGCGGCCACTCAGCCGCTCAATTTCACTCATCTGCTGCTGAAAGACCCCAACCGGCTGGTGCTGGATATTGAGGGTGTCGAATTCAACTCGGTGTTGCAGAGCCTGCCGGGCAAGATCAGCGAGACCGATCCGCAAATCCGCTTGATTCGCGCCGGTCGCTTCAAGCCCGAAGTGGTGCGCATCGTCATCGAACTCAAGGCGGAAGTGAAGCCGCAGGTGTTCACGCTCAAGCCGGTCGGCGAGTACGGGCATCGATTGGTGCTCGACCTCTATCCGGCCGAGCCGCCGGACCCGCTCATGGCGTTGCTGCAAAAGCATGGTCAGGGCGATCCGTTTGCACCATCAGCCACACCCGGCAAGCCGCCGACAAAGCCGGCCGATCCCGTCGTCGATCGGCTGGTGACAGTGGTCATCGATCCCGGTCACGGTGGCGAAGACCCGGGGGCCGTCGGTCATGGCGGCAGCTACGAAAAGAACGTGACGCTGTCGATTGCACGACGGCTCAAGGCCAGGATCGACAGCCAGCCGAACATGCGCGCCGTGCTGACGCGCGATGGCGACTTTTTTATTCCGCTCGGCCAGCGCGTGGCGAAAGCCCGCAAGCTCAAGGCCGACTTGTTTGTGTCAATCCATGCCGATGCCTTCGTCAAGCCGACGGCACGCGGATCTTCCGTCTTTGTCCTGTCGGAAAACGGTGCTTCTTCCACGGCGGCACGCTGGCTGGCGCAGAAGGAAAATGCCGCCGACCTGATCGGTGGCGTCAACATCGGAGTGAAAGATCCGCATCTCGCGCGCACCCTGCTGGACTTGTCGCAAACCGCGACGCTGAACGACAGCCTCAAGCTGGCGAAGGCGGTACTGGGCGAGATCGGCGGCATCAATGACCTGCACAAGCCGCATGTCGAGCAGGCCGGCTTTGCCGTACTCAAGGCGCCGGATATTCCTTCCATCCTGGTCGAGACCGCCTTCATCTCCAATCCCGAGGAAGAAAAGCGCCTCAACGACGAGGATTATCAGGACAAGATGGCCGATGCCCTGCTGGCCGGCATGCGCGGCTATTTCAGGCAGAATCCGACCCTGACGAAGTCGAAAGTCGCACGGCTCGACTGAGATAAAATCGAGCGCTTTCCCCGATCCTCACTGTGATGCAGCTTTTCCGCACCATTCCGGCGCAGGCAACCCATTCCCGCGTGCTCGCCATCGGCAATTTCGATGGCGTGCATCTGGGGCATCGTGCCTTGCTCGAACGACTGGTGGCCACGGCCCGCCAACACGGTCTCCCGCCGGCGGTGATGACCTTCGAGCCGCATCCGCGCGAACTCTTTGCGCCCGAGCAAGCCCCCGCACGATTGACCAGCCTGCGCGAGAAGCTGGCTCTGCTGGAAAGCTGCGGCGTCGAGGAAGTCTATCTGCTGCATTTTTCCCGCAAGCTGGCCGGACTGACGGCGGAAGCCTTTATTGACACCGTGCTAGTGCAAGGTCTCGGCGTGCGCCACCTCATCATTGGCGACGACTTCCGTTTCGGCAAGGGGCGCGCGGGGGATTTCGCCATGCTGCAGGCGGCGGGGCAGCAACATGGGTTTGGCGTCGAGGCGATGCACACCATCGAGATCAACGGCGAGCGTGTTTCCAGTTCCGCTGTGCGTGATGTGCTTGGCGCGGGCGATCTCGAACATGCGGCGCGTCTGCTCGGTCGTCCTTACTGCATCTCTGGCCGCGTCGTGCATGGCGACAAGATCGGCCGCCGCATTGGCTATCCGACGGCCAACATCCAGCTCAAGAGAAAGCGTGTGGCACTGACGGGTGTGTTCGCCGCCACCGTGTCGGGCCTCGACAAACGCTTCCTGCCCGGTGCGGCCAGCCTCGGCGTGCGTCCGACGCTGGGGCAGGGGCTGCGCCCGGTGCTGGAAGTGCATCTCTTCAATTTCGACCGCGAGGTCTACGGCACACACGTCACTGTGCATCTGCTGCACAAGTTGCGCGACGAGGCAAAATTCGCTTCCTTCGAGGCGCTGACCGTGCAGATTGCCAAGGACGTACAGGCTATTCAGGATTACTTTGCAGGCAAATATCATGGCTGACCAAAAAGCTGATTACCGTAAAACGCTGAACATGCCCGACTCTGCCTTCCCGATGCGCGGCGACCTCGCCAAGCGCGAGCCGGGCTGGGTGATCAACTGGCAGGAGAAACGGCTCTACCAGCAGATTCGCGCAGCCTGCAAAGGCCGTCCGCGCTTTGTGCTGCACGATGGCCCACCGTATGCCAACGGCGACATTCACATCGGCCATGCGGTGAACAAGATTCTCAAGGACATCATCGTTCGCGCCAAGACACTCTCCGGCTTCGATGCGCCTTACATCCCGGGCTGGGATTGCCATGGTCTGCCCATTGAGCACCAGATCGAAAAAACCCACGGCAAGCATCTGCCCTCCGATCAGGCGCGGGTGCACTGTCGTACCTATGCGCAGGAACAGGTCGAGCGCCAGAAGCAGGACTTCATCCGACTGGGCGTGCTGGGCGACTGGGACAATCCCTACCTGACGATGGCATTCAAGACCGAGGCCGACGAGATTCGCGCCCTCGGCGAGATGTATCGACGCGGCTATCTGTTCAAAGGCTTGAAACCCGTTAACTGGTGTTTCGACTGCGGTTCCGCACTGGCCGAAGCGGAAGTCGAATATGCCGACAAGAAATCGCCAGCGATTGATGTCGCCTTCCCGCTGGATGCTGCCGAACGCGGTCGGCTGGCGGGCGCTTTTGATGTTGCCACGCTGCCGGAAAAAACGGCATACGCAGTGATCTGGACGACCACGCCGTGGACGATCCCCGGCAATCAGGCGCTCAACATTCATCCTGAGTTTGTCTATGAGTTGATCGATACGCCGAAGGGCCTGCTGATCCTTGCCGCCGAACTGCGTGAGCAGGCGCTGAAGCGTTATGCGCTGGAAGGCAAGGTGCTGGGGGCCTGTCGTGGCATCGCGCTGGATCGCATGCAGTTCCGTCATCCGATCTATGATCGCGCTTCGACGGTGTTCCTCGGCGAGTATGTGACGCTCGATACCGGTACGGGTATTGTTCATAGCGCTCCGGCTTATGGCATGGAGGACTTCGATTCCTGCAAGCGTGCCGGCATGAAGAACGACGAGATTCTGACCCCCGTCCAGGGCGACGGATGCTTTGCCAAAGACCTGCCGTTCTTTGGCGGTCTGCATGTCTGGAAAGCCAATCCGCTGATTATCGAGAAGCTGGCCGAAGTAGGCGCACTGCTGGTCGGTGGCGAGATTATGCATAGCACCATGCACTGCTGGCGTCACAAGACGCCGACGATCTACCGCGCCACGACGCAATGGTTTGTTGGCATGGATCGCCAGCCGAATGAGGGCGAGACTCTCCGCAGCGCAGCACTCGCCGCCATCGAGGCGACCGAGTTCTTCCCGAGCTGGGGCAAGGCGCGCCTGCACGCGATGATCGCCAACCGCCCGGACTGGTGCGTGTCGCGCCAGCGCAACTGGGGCGTGCCGATTCCCTTTTTCCTGCACAAGGAGAGCGGCGAGGCGCATCCGCGCACGCTGGAACTGATCGAGGCGGTCGCCAAGCGCATCGAGCAGGGCGGTATCGAAGCCTGGTTTGCCCTCTCGGCCTCCGAACTGCTGGGCGATGAGGCGAGCCAGTACGACAAGATGAGCGATACGCTCGATGTCTGGTTCGATTCGGGCACGACGCATTGGAGTGTCATGCGCGGTTCGCATGAGGCCGATTGTGGCTACCCCGCCGATCTCTATCTTGAAGGCTCGGACCAGCACCGCGGCTGGTTCCATTCAAGCTTGCTGACCGGCTGCGCCATCGACGGCCGTGCGCCTTACAAGGGGCTGCTGACCCACGGCTTCGTCGTCGATGGCAAGGGCATGAAGATGTCCAAGTCCAAGGGCAACGTCGTCGCGCCGCAGCAGGTCTCGGATTCGCTCGGTGCCGAAATCCTGCGCTTGTGGACCGCCTCCACCGACTATTCGGGCGAGCTGACCATCTCGAAGGAAATTCTCGATCGCGTGGTCGAGGTGTATCGGCGCTTGCGCAATACGCTCAAGTTCCTGCTGGCAAACACCAGCGACTTCGATGCGCAGACGCAAGTGCTGCCGGTGGGCGAGTGGTTGGAGATTGATCGTTACGCGCTGGCGCTCACCCATGAGCTGCAAAGCAATTGCCTTGCCGCCTACGACCGCTACGAATTCCACAAGGTGGTGCAGGCGCTGCAGAACTTCTGTGCCGAAGACTTGGGTGCTTTCTACCTCGACATCCTCAAGGATCGCCTCTATACCAGCGCGACCGACTCACGCGCACGCCGCTCGGCACAAAGCGCGCTCTGGCATATCGTGCAGAGCCTCACGCGCCTGATGGCGCCGATCCTGAGTTTTACCGCAGAAGAAATCATGGCCGTGCAGGGCAAGGACAGCGTGATGCTGACCACCTGGCACACCTTGCCCGAACTCGCCGAAAAGTCGGCGCTGGGTCTACCGATAAATGAGCGGTGGTCAGCCATTCGTTTCGTACGTGCCGACGTGCTCAAGAAGATCGAAGAGGTACGTAGTGCCGGTGGTATCGGTTCCTCGCTGCAGGCCGAGGTCGAGATTCGTGCGGCAGGCGAGACTTACGATTTGTTGGCCGCGCTGGGCGACGACCTCAAGTTCGTGCTGATCTGCTCGAAGGCCTCATTGCAAAAAGTCGACGCTGGCGGGACGGCAGTGGCAGTTGTTCCCAGCCCGCATCGGAAGTGCGCACGTTGCTGGCATTGGCGCGAGGATGTCGGTCACGATGCCGAACATCCCGAACTGTGCGGCCGTTGCACGAGCAACCTATTCGGCGCTGGCGAAGCTCGTGAGTTTGCCTAGGCCCGAGGTCTGGTTCGGTCTGGCCGCTGTCGTCATCGGGCTGGACCAGGCGAGCAAGCTGTGGGTACTGGCTAGCTTTCATCTGCACGAGGTTTTGCCGGTGACCGGCTTCTTCAATCTCGTGCTGGTGTTCAACAGCGGGGCGGCCTTCAGCTTTCTCTCGGATGCCGGCGGCTGGCAGAAGTGGTTTTTCATCGTGCTGGCGCTGGCGATCTCCGGCTGGCTGGTGTGGGAAATTCGCCGCCATGCTTCGGAACGCCTGCTGTCCACCGCATTCTCGCTGGTACTCGGTGGCGCGCTGGGCAATGTCATCGACCGGGTGCGCTTTGGCGCCGTGGTCGACTTCCTCGATTTCCATGTCGCCGGCTGGCACTGGCCCGCCTTCAACGTCGCCGATTCGGCCATTACCATTGGCGTTGTGCTGCTCTTGTGGCAGCAACTCAATTACAAGGAACCTTGGAATGACTGATCGCGTTAAGCCCGACAGCCTGCTTACCCTCCATTACCGCGTGGCGACGGCGGACGATACCGAAGTGATCGCCACCTTCGGTTCGACCCCCGCGACGCTGCAATTGGGCAGTGGCGAACTCGCCCCGTCCCTTGAAGCCTGCCTTGAGGATTTGCCGGTTGGCGAGCGCCATGTCTTTTTACTTGAACCTGCACAGGCCTTCGGCCCCCATAACCCAGAACTGGTGACGCGCCTGCCGAAAACCGAACTCCCCAAGGGCGGGGCCGGCATTGAGGTACTGACGCTGGTTGAATTCGAGGCTCCTTCGCAACTAGGGGGCGCAAAGTTCGCGGGCATGGTGCGCGCGATGGACGAAACCTCGGCGCTGGTCGACTTCAATCATCCGCTGGCGGGAAAGTCGATCCGCTTTGAAGTCGAAGTGATTGGAATCCTCTGATGGACATCCTGCTCGCCAATCCCCGTGGTTTCTGCGCCGGCGTGGAGCGTGCCATTGCCATCGTCGAACGGGCGCTGGAGAAATTCGGTGCGCCGATTTACGTGCGTCACGAGGTCGTGCATAACCGCTTTGTCGTCAATGGCCTCAAGGCCAAGGGCGCGATTTTCATCGAGGATCTGGCCGAAGTGCCCGCCGGGGCGACGCTAATCTTTAGTGCCCATGGTGTGCCGAAGACGGTGCGCGAAGAGGCCGAGCAGCGCGGATTCCGGGTTTTCGATGCCACCTGCCCGTTGGTGACCAAGGTCCATCTGGAGGTCGAACGTCACCGCAAAGCCGGGCGCGAGGTGGTGATGATCGGCCACAAGGGCCACCCCGAGGTCGAAGGCACTATGGGGCAAAGTGCGCACGGGATGCACCTCGTCGAGAATGTCGAAGATGTCGCCAGCCTAAAAGTCGACGCTGGCGGTATGGCGCCTTTGCTGGCGTATGTGACGCAAACCACCCTGTCGGTGGACGATGCGGCAGCGATTGTCGCGGCGCTGAAATTGCGTTTTCCCGACATCGTCGGCCCCAAGAAAGACGATATCTGTTACGCAACGCAGAACCGTCAGGATGCGGCGAAAGCGCTGGCCAGCCAGGCTGATTTGGTGATCGTCGTGGGGTCGAAGAATAGTTCGAACTCGAACCGTTTGCGCGAGGTGGCCGAGAACTTGGGCATTCCCGCTAAACTGGTCGACAGCGGAATGGATATCGATCCGGCCTGGATACAGGGCGTGAATCGCGTGGGCGTGACTGCTGGAGCCTCAGCGCCTGAAATATTGGTCACTGAAGTCATTTTGCGCCTGCAGACGCTGGGGGTGAGTACGATCACTCAGTTGGATGGCGTGCAGGAAGGCATAAGCTTTGCCTTGCCGCCGATCCTGGTTCGGTAAATCATCGGCGGGACGAACCGTTCAACCGGCGAATCTAACCGTTTATCCGCCATTTCTTGGCATCTTTCATCAAGATGGCTTAGTCTGCAACTATCAGAGGAGCATGCATATGAAAAGCACCGTTCAGGGATTTACCTTGGTCGAATTGATGATCGTGGTCGCTATCGTGTCGATATTGGCGGCGGTGGCTATTCCTGCCTACGGCGATTACGTGACGCGTGGGCGCATCACGGAAGCTCACAGCGAGTTGGCTTCCGTACGTCCCAAACTGGAGCAGCACTTCCTCGACAATCGGACCTATGTGGGAGCGTGTGCGGCGGGGTCTGTGGCGGCCTTGCCCACCGGCAGGTTTTTCACTTTTGCCTGTGCGCTCGGGGCTACGACTTATACCGTGACCGCAACGGGCACAGGGGCGGCAGCAGGTTTTACCTTTACCGTCAATGAGGCCAATGTGCGTGCTACTACCGCAGTGCCTGCGGGCTTGGGCTACAACACGAGTACGACCTGTTGGGTCACCAAAAGAGACGAGGTCTGCTAATGCGTCAACGCGGCATTACCCTGATCGAAATCGTCATCGCTATGGCGGTGGCGGGGATGCTGATGATGGCGGGTTTGCCTGCCTTGAGCGGCATGCTGGCGAATATCCGGGTGCGCGGTGCTGCAGAGGAAGTGGCCGGGGGGCTGCAGTTGGCCCGTGCAGAGGCCATGAAGCGCAATCAGAATGTCACCTTCAGGGTCGATGCAACCGATGGCGCCGGATGGTCTGTGATTCAGGACTCCGATCAAAGTGTGATCAACAGCAAGCCGGCGAGTACGGGAGGCACCGTCCAGTTGGCAGGCGATCTGGATACCTCCGCACGTTTTAGCAATCTGGGCCTGCGGACATTACCTGTCGGCGGCGACTTGACGTTTTCAATTACCAACCCTGGCGCGGGGGAGTGTCAGCCGGCGGGTTCCATTCGTTGTTTGAATGTTATCGTGCGTGTCGGTGGCCAAACGCGCTTGTGTGACCCTGTACGTCCTGCGGGCGATCCGCAGTCCTGTGTTTTCTGAGGCAAGCGATGCAAGCAACCAAAAATGGCTCCCAGTCCGGCTTCCTCCTGATTGAGGCGTTGATTGCCTTGCTGCTTTTCTCCATCGGCATGCTGGGCTTGATCGGCATGCAGGCTTCGGCCGCCAAGGTGGCCGCCGACTCGCAGTACCGGGCGGAAGCCGGCATGCATGTGGATCACTTGCTGAGCGAAATGCGCAGCAGCGGGAATCCGCAGACGCTTGCAGTGGATTATGCAGACGGTAGCCCGAGGTTACAGGCCTGGATTGACCGGATTCAGAATCCGACGACCGGTTTGCCTGGGGCCGCGACGGTTCCGCCCACGGTCACTATTGTGGGAACGCCCGCAACCGTGACTGTGACCGTCAGTTGGCAGGCACCCGGCGAAACGGTGCCACACCGTTTTGTCGCCGTTGCAACGATCAGTTAGCCGGAGGACTCCGAAAATGCGGCGAACACAGGCTGGATTCACCATCGTTGAACTTATCGTGGGTATGGCGATTGCCCTGCTGGGTTCCCTCGCCATCATGCAGTCGTTCACCGGGCGCGAGGCAGACCGGCGTGCCATCGGTTCGGTTTCCGACAGCCAGTCCAATGCCCTGTTGGGAATGTTCATGATCGAGCGCGATCTACAGCAGGCCGGCATGGGCTTTGCCAATCTGCGGTCCTTAGGATGCACCGTTGTGTCGGCGACCAACAATTTGAATGGTTACCCATTGATGTCCGCGGGTATCGTACCGGCCGATGGCAGTGTCAATCCTTGGAGTTTGCCGATGGGCGACGCGAACTCCGACATGCTTATCGTTGCCTATGGCACTTCCGAGAATACTTCGGACGGGAAAAGCACGCGTTCGGTCGTCGCGGGTTCAACGACAATCCCCCTGAATGGCGTACAGGGTTTCAACCTGAACGATGCGGTTTTGCTGGCGGAGGCTGGCAGAACCTGCACACTGGGGCGAGTTACGGGGACCAATCCTGCTTCAAGAGACGTGACCCTGGATTCCCCGGCGAGTTCGGCCTACAGCAGCAATGCACGAGCCCTCAACCTTGGCACGCAGCCGCGCATGTTGGCTTATGCAGTCCGCAATGGATCGCTGACGGTTTGCAACTTTGCTCAATCGAACTGCACGGGGGGGGCTACCGATCCGACGATATGGGTTCCCGTATTGAACGACATCGTCGCCCTGCATGTGCAATATGGTGTGGATACCACCGTGCCGGCCGATGGCAGGGTCGATGCCTATTGCCAAGCGGTCCTGAATGGAAACTGCGCCGCCGGCAGCGCACCGGCTCCCGCGACGGCTTGCGATTTTTCGCGCATCGGTGCGATGTATATCGGCTTGGTCAGTCGCAGCGGTCAGGCCGAAAAGACCGAGGTATCGCCGGGAACGGTCAAGATCTGGCCAGACTCTGCTGCGGCGCCAACCACCACCGGTCCCACTTGGGCGGTACCCGATCGCCATTACCGATTTCGCACCGTAGCGACCACAGTGGCTTTGCGCAACACCCAATTATTTGGAGCGCAATCAGGATGCTGAATAATCTCGATACTCGCCGTAACCATCGCATTGCCCCTGGGCATGGGCAGGAGGGTGTGGTGTTGTTCCTGGCCTTGATCGTTTTGGTGGCCATGATGTTGGGGGGCGTAGCCCTATTCCGCTCGATGGATATTGCAACCATCTCGGTGGGAAATATCTCGATGCAAAGAAATGCGACACGCTCCGGGGATGCTGCGGTCGAGGCAGCCGTCACCTGGCTGACGACGCAGGGTAACGGCCTCTTCAACGATGCGCCGGCGAATGGCTATATGGCCGCAGGGATCAGTCCCGGCGCCGTCAAAGGAACCAGTCAAACCTGGGCTAATTATTGGCAGCAATTGGCCAGCGTTTATACGCCAACCTCATTGGCCGAGGATGCGGCAGGAAATACCGCAAGCTATCTGATCCAACGCCTATGCACGGTTTCTGGCCGTCCCTACGATACGGCGGGCGGGGTACCCGTGTCCTGCGTCGAGCCACCTGCTTCGGGCAGCACGAGTTGCCCAAGTCCTCCCTGCGCAACACGGGTAAGCGGCACCTATTATCGGATTCTGGTACGGACCACCGGACCGCGAGGGGTTGTCAGTTTCTTGCAGGTCATGTTGTTCATGTAGAGGCGGAATGCAAATGAAAAGGAAATCAGTCATGAAAACAGCACGTCGTTTGATCACTGTCCTGGCCTTGGCTTCCCCTGGCGCTACTTTTTCGGCGGGCATCGCCCTGCTGGATGCACCGAACATTGTCGAGGGTGGCGTATCCGTTCGCCCCAATTTGCTGTTTGTTCTGGATAACTCGGGCAGTATGGATTGGGATTACTTGCCAGACTGGGTGGTCGCTGACAACTGGTGCAAGGATGCAAATGGCAAGGTGGCCGGTCAGGGGGGTATCGACTGCTGCCGGAAGCAGGATGGAACGGCCATGAACTCCTCAAATGTCTGCTTGCCAACCAGTACCGGTCTAAGCGATTACCGAGGGATGCCGCCTTTCCACTCCGCCGATTTCAATAACATTTATTACAACCCGGCGACGACTTATGCTGTCCCGAAAAATTATGACGGATCGGACAAAACCAGCTACAGCGGTTCTGGCAGCGTGCCGTGGGATGGCTATAACATCCAGCATACCGGTTCATTGACCTTCACAGGCTTCCCCGATGTCGAGTGGTGTACCGATGCCACCTATACGAACTGCCTGAGAAACGACAACTATGTGTTGCCCGGAACGGTGGGCGGGGTCGCTTACAACACGATGCACACGGTGACGGTCTCGACGGGCACGGGCAATTTTGCGACGGGAGCGGTAACGGCGCCCACGACGGTAGCACGTACCAAGGGTCCCTATTACTATGTGATGATACCGGGCGAGTATTGCACTACCAAGAAGCTCACCGACTGCGCCACCCAAACGGCTCCGACGACAGCGCGTCCATTTCCGGCCAAGCTGCGCTGGTGCAACAACACGGCCCTGAAGTCGGTCGATGATGCAACGACGACGACGACGATTGAAGGCTGCCAAGGGCTGAAAACCTCGACCTATCGATATCCGTTGTATCCCACGGTTGCCTTGACAGGTGCCACTACAGCTGCGAGCCCTCTCAGCTACGTGAAGATTACTGCAGTGACTCAGAATTCCTCATTCTCCATCGACCAGATTACGGCGAATGGAACAACCACTTTGTTGGCTGCGCCGATTTCCTGCTCATCTACCAGCGCAAGTTGCAACACCAGTTCCGGTACCAGCAGCACCCGGATCAACAATGTGCGCAATGCCATCGCAGCGGCTGTAACGCAGAATGGATTCGGTGCAGCAGCATATACGACGCCGGGCAATGGCGTTGTAAAGATCACCGCCCCTACTGGAACCACCTTCAACGGCAAGACCTTGCGGATGACTGCGAATGGACAAACTGATAAATACACCGTGACCTCGGGCAACCTGCAGTTTGAGTTGGGTAGCGACTACTCTTCTCCCATGGACAGCAACGATTACGACAATGGCGTGTTTAACTCCAGCGGTGTGACTGGCGGCCCGGCTGTTTATGCACCCGGTTCGTGGCAACGGGTCGATATTGCTTCAGCGGCGACGTTTGGAAATATTGTCGCCAGCGGCACGACCGTTCTCGACCGCTCGGCGCGGACCGACTGTGCAGCAGCACCAAACTGTACTTATACCGAAGAGCTGAAAAACTTTGCCAACTGGTTTGCATGGTATCGCAGCCGCATGCAGATGATGAAGTCATCCGTCAGCCTGGCGTTTCAAACGATCGACGACAAGGTTCGGGTCGGTTATTTCACGATCAATTTCCCGGACATGGTGTCGACGGCAAACGGTATCAACATCAAGAGCTTTGACTCGACCCACAAGAACAATTGGTTCACCAATATCTTCAAGGCAGACCCGGGAAGCAGTACGCCTTTGCGCGATGCGCTCAGCCGTGCCGGGAGAATTTATGCTGGCCAACTGTCCGCAGTGACCGATGCAAAGGATCCTGTCCAATACTCCTGCCAGAAAAACTATACGATCCTGTCGACAGACGGCTATTGGAATGGCACTGCCGGCGTCAATATTTCCGGCGGTGCGATAGCAGATTCCGATGGTGACGGGCAATCGGGAACCTTGGCGGATGTGGCTTCCTACTACTTCAATACCGATTTGCGTACTACGGACTGCTTGAATGAGGCGGCAACCAATCTGGATGTCGTCAATTACGATGACTTGTGCACCAATAATGTGCCGACCAACCAGGACGCGCCCAATAGTTTTCAACACATGATTACGAGCACGATCGGCCTCGGCATTGATGGCGTGATGAAGTATCGAAAGAGTTATGCGCAGACCCCGTCGGCTGAAGACTTGCCTGACGACTACAATTCGGTATTGTCGTCGACCCCGGCGAATCCATCGACCGGGGTGTGCCCGTGGCAGACCAGCGGTGCGTGCAAATGGCCGATTCCTGGCGACAGTAAGCAGGAAAATATCGACGACCTGTGGCATGCCGCGGTGAATGGGGGCGGTGAGTATTACAGCGCACGCTCTCCGAGCGAATTGAGAGAGGGGTTGGAGGCGCTGCTGGCCAGGATTAATGCCAGCACGGGGGGCGCGGCGGCAGCAACGACCAGTAACCCGAACGTAACAACGGGCGACAATTTCGTATTCAGCTCAAGTTTTCGAACAGTCGATTGGTATGGCGAGCTGACGCGGGGCGAAATCGACTTGACGACCGGCGCGATTCTCCCCGGCAGCAATTGGTCGCTGTTGGAAAAAATGGATGCTGCCGGGATGCGTTCGAATATCTATACGTGGGACGATGCCGCAGGCAACAAGCGCAAAGTGTTCGAGTATGGAAGTCTGAACTCGGCCGATGAGGCGGTCTGCAACCCGCCGGTGAATGAAAAAGGTTGTTTCAATTCCCCACGGATCTCGGCATGGCAGCAGTGGATCACGCTGACTGCAGCTCAAAAAACGGATGCGGCCAAGGATAAGCTGGTTAACTTCCTGCGCGGGGATATTGCCAACGAGGGAAGCTTGTATCGCGATCGAGCGCATACGCTCGGAGATATCGTATCTGCCGAGGCGGTTTATAACGGGCGCTACATTTATGGATTCACCGATCCAGCCTATCCCGGCCAGGGAGCGCCGCGATCCAATCCGACGGTGTATGTGGCTGCGAATGACGGCATGTTGCATGCGGTGAATTCCGAAACAGGAGAGCCGCGCTGGTCTTACATCCCAAGCATGGTGCTGCCCAAGCTCTATCTTCTTGCCGACAAGGCTTATAACCTGAATCACCGCTATTTTGTCGATGGAACACCGGTGGTCGGCGATGTCCTTTCATCGGGCAGTTGGAAAACAATTCTTGTGGGCGGTCTGGCTGGTGGGGGACCCGGCTATTACGCCATCGATATCACGACGCAAACCGACCCAGCCATTCTGTGGGAAATGCGCAAGCGCCCAGCCGCCGAGTGCGTTGCCGATCCCGGCCCTTTGTTGGTCAATGGGGTGCTCTGGGACTGCGATCTAGGCCATAGTTTCGGCAACCCTCAAATAGCCAAGGTGTCAGGCAATTGGGTCGTCATGGTGACCTCCGGGTACAACAATCACACCGATGGCGGGGATGGCAAGGGCTACCTCTATGTTCTGGATGCAATGACGGGATATCCCATCAAGAAGATTGCCACTTCGGCAGGCGATACGACCACGCCGAGCGGGCTTGGCAAAATCGCTGCATGGGCTGAGGATGAGAACTACACCGTCAAATATGTGTATGGCGGAGACTACCTTGGCAATCTGTGGCGCTTCGATGCGGTGAATGGATCGTCGACGCTGCTCAAGGCATTTGGTGCAACCCAGCCCATTACGGCCAAGCCAGCGCTGGAATATGTTTGGGGGGGGGGCATCGACAAACGAGTGATCTATGTGCCGACAGGTAGCCTAGTGGCAGGCGGCGATTTGTCTACCACCGACCAGCAGAGCTTCTATGCCATTTGGGATGCCGAACTGGATGGGAAAACTGCCTCGACAATGGTAACGAAGAGCATTTCGGGCGGAAGCGGGCAGAACAAGACGGCGACGACCTGTGATTCTGTCTTCGATGAACACGCCAATCTAGGCTGGAAGATCAATTTTTCAGCCCCCAAAGAGCGTGGAACCACAGATCCGACTGTGGCGTTTGGTACGCTCGTATTTTCGACGAGTGCCCCCAGTTCGACTTCCGTTTGCAATCCCTCTGGCTTTGAAAGCTGGGTCTACAACCTTGATCGAAAATGTGGTGGTGTTGTCAAGGACGGAGAAAGCAGCACGGATGTCGCCGTACATTATGATGGTTCTGCGACCAGACCAACGGTGATTGTTCTTCCCTCAAACCTGGTGAAAAGCATCACGCGCGTTTCTGATGGACAAAGTGTGGATAACAAGGTCGATAGTGTCCGAATTGACGATACCCCTAATCCCCCGCGGCGAGTTTCGTGGCGCGAGTTGTTTGACTAAGTTTGCGTATAATGTGCCGACTCAAGCTGCTGTAGCTCAGTCGGTAGAGCAACTGATTCGTAATCAGTAGGTCACCAGTTCGATTCCGGTCAGCAGCACCAGAAAAATCAACGGGTTAGCGATAAAACGCTAACCCGTTTTTCTTGTGCGCCCGGCACGGGCGCATTCTTGGAGGTGAAAGTCCCGCCGTAAGTTGATCACAGCGAACGAAGCGAAGCGCAACTGCATAAGGGTGACCGAGTGTGGGGAGGAAGCGTGGAGCGAAACTGCGAGCCGATGGACAAGAACCGGATAGAAGGCGATGCTGAGCAGGGCGAGCGGGCAAGATTCCGCGAAGCTCTCGTGATCAAGGCGAAGTGACGTAAATCCGGCGGTTGTGCAGTGAAGGAGTGCGTTCTTACCCGGGGAGATCTCGCCCCATGGCTGAAAGGCCGACGTTGAAGAACGGAGCGAGAAGTCAGCAAAGGCCGTAGTAGCTGCTCGCAGGGAGCGAAGGGCCGAACGTGATCTTGTCAGCGACGAAGCGAACAACCCGCGACGGGACACCGAGAGCACAGGGTCGGGCTGCTGCAAGCAGTTGGCGAGAGAGAACCTGCGGCAAGCGTGGAAGCGAGTCAAAGCCAACAAAGGGGCGGCGGGCGTTGATGGTCTGGACATTGCGCAGACCGGACGTCACCTCGTCACGGCGTGGTCAACGATACGTGACCAACTATTGCGGGGGATGTACCGGCCCAGTCCGGTACGACGGGTAACGGAACAGCGATGGCGACATCAAACGGGTGCTGACTATTGCCTACTTCGACAAACTTGGCGTACCCCGTCTCTCATGACCTCAACTTCTCGAACCGCCCGGTGCGGACCCGCATGCCGGGTGGTGTGGGAGGGGCTCGGTCAGGTATCCGGATCGCCCCTATCCCGATTCGCCGCAATGCAGTCGTATTGGCAAAGATCACTGCTTCAGCTTCGGGCGAAAACGGTCTTTGATCGACACGAAAGCCATTCCCTAATTGCGGCCCCTAGAAGGAGCGATCCGCCTTTGCTTTGCTGGTGAATGTTCTGATTTCAGGGGGGGGACGCCCTTGCGGTTGATGCGGGCCTGCCAGTTGTTGCCGTGCTCGCGTATAGATGCCATCGTTTCCTCACTTGGACAAACGATGGACAAAGCCCTTCGAGAAACTCAACAACCATCACAATCGGCAGGTTTATGGCTAGTGCTGACTACCAGGTTATTCCTTTGCTATCCAATGCCCAGACTTTCCACCAGCTTTTTCCAGCAAGCGAATTTCCTCGATGACCATGCCGCGATCTACGGCCTTGCACATATCGTAAATCGTCAGCAGGCCGGCGCTGCAGGCGGTCAGTGCTTCCATCTCGACACCGGTGCGGCCAAAGGTTTCGGCGGTGGCGGTGCAGCTTACGCAGGAAGCTTGTTCGTCGAGCTCGAATTCGACGGCGACACGGGTGAGGGCAATGGGGTGGCAGAGGGGGATCAGGTCGCTGGTGCGTTTGGCGGCCTGGATGGCGGCGATGCGAGCGATGCCGAGAACGTCGCCTTTATTTGCGCTGCCAGACTGGATCAGCGTAAAAGTGGTTGGCAGCATGCGAATGCTGCCCTTAGCGCGGGCTAGGCGGGCAGTTTCGGGCTTGGCACCGACATCGACCATGTGAGCCTGGCCGGTGGCGTCGAAGTGGGTGAGGGGGAGTGGGATGGATTCGTTCTGTGACATTTGCTTGCAACTCCATTGGCTGGGCAGTTCGAGTCAACCAGTATCATAGCCTCATGAAGTTACGGAATATCCTCGTTGCCGGTTTGTTGTGTGTCAGTCCATTCGGCTGGGCGGATGGTTTGCCCGATCTCGGCGAATTGGAGCGCGGCGGTCTTTCCCTGACGGCGGAGCGCCGCCTTGGCGAGCAGATCATGCGAGAGATCCGGCGCGATCCTTCGTACTTGGATGATCCCGAGGTGGCCGGCTATTTTGGCCAACTGGGGCAGCGCGTGGCCAGCCACGCCGAAGGTGCCCGTCATCCCTTTGAGTTTTTTATTGTCAAGGATGCCATGCTGAACGCTTTTGCCCTGCCCGGCGGGTTCATCGGCGTGCATAGCGGGCTGGTGCTGGCGGCACGTACGGAGTCGGAGCTGGCCGGGGTGCTGGCGCATGAGGTGTCGCACGTGACCCAAAGCCATCTGGCGCGCCTGTTCGGCCAGCAGAGCCAAGCACAACTGGCATCCCTACTTTCTCTTGCGGTCGCAGTGCTGGCTGCCCGCAGCGCGCCGGACGTGGCCGTCGGCGCGGCAATGACCGGTCAGGCGGCGGTAGTACAGAATCAGTTGAATTATTCGCGGGATTTCGAGCGCGAAGCGGATCGGCTTGGCCTCGATATTTTGGAAAAGAGCGGTTTCGAGACGCGCGGGATGGCCAGCTTTTTCGAGCGTATGTTGCAGTTTGGCCGTCTCTACGAAAATAACGCGCCGGGCTATCTGCGTACCCATCCGCTGACTACCGAGCGGATCACCGACATGGAAAACCGCATCGCCCAGCGGCCCTACAAGCAGGTGCCGGACAGCGTCGATTTCGGCTTGGTACGGGCCAAGCTGAAAGCCTACGATGGCACGCCGGGCGATGCGGTGGCGGATTTCGCCACCCAGCTTAAGTCAGGCAAGTTCGCCCGCGAAACGGATGTGCATTTTGGCTATGCCCATGCCTTGTTGCGCGACAACAAGGTGGCGGCAGCGGCTGCGGAACTGGCGATCCTGCGGCGGCTCAAGCTGGAGTCCCCTATGCTGGAAACGCTTGCCGCGCAGGTGCAACTACGCCGGCAGGATTTGGCCGCTGCCCTGCAGGCCTTGCAGCAAGCGGTGCAGCGCTATCCGCATGTGCGGGCGTTGATTTATGCGCTGATCGACACAAAAGTCGGCGCTGGCGGGACGGCACATCTTGCGGATGCCTTGAACCTGATCGAACGCGAATTGCAGCTGACGCCGGGGGATGCTCGCTTGCATCGCCTGCAGGCCAAGGCGTATGCCGCACAAGGCAAACGTTTGCACCAGCATCGTGCGCTGGCGGAGGCCTATCTGGTCGAAGGCCAGTTGGATCCTGCCATCGAACAGTTCGACCTGGCCCGCAAAGCGGGCGATGGCAACTTCTACGAAAGTTCCGAAGTGGATGCCCGTTTGCGCGAGTTGAAGCAGCGCAAGATGGAGGAAATGCGCCGCCGTTAGGCGGCGCTATTGGCTTTAGCTTATGCTCTGGTAGTAGGCCGAGAGGATCTTGGCAACCTCGGGACGAGAAAACTCCGGCGGCGGCGCTTCGCCACGACCGAGCATTTCACGCACCTTGGTGCCGGACAGCGTGATGAAGTCTTCCGGCGTGTGGCCGGGAGCCTCGCGCATCATTACGACCTTGCCGAGTTTCTTCGACCAGGCGGTGTTGTCCGCCATGAACATCTCGATCAACAGCGCGCCCTTGGGCACGTCATCGAAGATGGATTGCGCGTCGAAGGGACCGTAGTAGTCGCCCACGCCCGCATGGTCACGGCCGATGATGAAGTGCGTGGCGCCCATGTTCTGGCGGAAGACGGCATGCAGCACCGCCTCGCGCGGCCCGGCATAGAGCATGTCGAAGCCATAACCGGTGACCATTGCGCTGTTCGGCTTGAAGTAAAGTTCGACCATCTTGCGGATGCAGGCATCGCGTACTGGCGCCGGGATATCGCCTTCCTTCAGCTTGCCGAGCAGCATGTGGATGACCAGGCCATCGGCGCCCAGACGATCCATCGCCATGTGGCAGAGTTCTTCGTGGGCACGGTGCATCGGGTTACGGGTCTGGAAGGCGACCACCTTTTTCCAGCCGCGCTCGGCGATCTCGTTGCGGATCTCGACTGCGGTGCGGAAGGTGTCCGGGAATTCGGTCTGGAAATAGCTGAAGCTCAATACCTTGATCGAGCCGGAAACCGCGAAGCGACCGGCGGAATTGAAGGCGGCCACGCCGGGGTGCTTCGGGTCGGTGGTGCGATAGACCTTCTCGGTCATCAGGCGCATCTGATCTTCGCTGACCTCTTCGATCGCTGCCACGTCCATGACGGCCAGGATCGGATTGCCCTCGACATTGGGGTCGCGCAACGCGATGCGCTTGTGGCCTTTGATGGCGCTGATGTCCTTGGTCAGGTTCATGACCGGCACCGGCCAGAACAGGCCGCTGGCGGTCTTCATGTGTTCCGCCACGCTGAGGGCATCGGCCAGATTCATATAGCCGGTCAGCGGGTTGAAGTATCCTGAGCCCATCATCACTGCGTTGGCGGCGGCGGCCGAGGAGAGCATCATCGAGGGCAGCGACTCCGCTTCGTGTGCCAGCGCGCGATGCTGATCGGGGTCATACACGAACAGCGGGTTAAGTTGTTCGGAACCGTGTGGCTTTATCACTGTTGATCCTCCCATTTGAGTTAGATTTCGGATCGCGGAAAATACAATAAGCCCAATGGTGTTTCGATCAATTATTCTTCTTCAATCGTGCCATTGACTAATTGCGGATATCAAGGGTATGCCCCAGAAAACGGGGTATTTGATCTAGATCAAATATTCTATGAAAACAATTCGCGTGGCTTATTCATCAATCAAAAATCGGGATTATCCTGCCACGCCTAGAGGTGATAGCCTCGCTCTGTTTCATAAAACGGTATTCAATAAAAACGGTATTTGAAACCCCCGTGTTCCGCCGGAAGCGGAATCGCGATACGCCCCGGCCAAGGTAGAACACGGAAATCAAATGGACCGCTGCTACGAAAGAACAGCGGATTGTTAGCTAGCAAGGAGAGTAAGTAATGCCTACCTTTGTTCGTACCGAGAAGTGCGATGGCTGCAAGGGTCAAGATAAGACCGCCTGCATGTACATCTGCCCGCACAACCTGATGAAGCTCGACAAAGACGGTACCGATACCGGTAACGCCATGAAGGCCTACAACCAGGAGCCCGAGCAGTGCTGGGAGTGCTATTCCTGTGTCAAGATCTGCCCGCAAGGCGCCATTGAGTGCCGTCATTACGCCGACGTTGTGCCGCTCGGTGGTTCCGTGCAGCCGCTGCGTGGTTCCGACTCGATCATGTGGACCATCAAGTTCCGCAATGGCAACATGAAGCGTTTCAAGTTCCCGATCCGCACCACAGCCGAGGGTTCGATTGACCCGTTCGGTGGCAAGCCGATGCCCAAGCTGGCTGACATCACCGCCGTCGGTTCGTTTACCCGTGACATGATGGGTGGTTTCCGTGCCGGCAACCCTGCCGAACTGATCCGCAAGTAATTTTTGACCGAGGAATAACAAAATGGCTGGAACTTTTGACAAACCAGAAGTCGTTCAAGAAGAAGTCGATGTTCTGATGATCGGTGGTGGCATGGCCTGTTGCGGCACTGCCTACGAAATCATGCGCTGGGCCGAAGCTCTCAAGGCTGAAACCGGCAAGGAACTGAAGATCAAACTGGTCGACAAGGCCGCGATGGACCGTTCGGGCGCAGTTGCCCAGGGCCTGTCCGCTATTAACACCTACATCGGCACCCGTCAGGACCCCGCCGATTACGCCCGTATGGTCTCCAACGACCTGATGGGTATCACCCGTGATGACCTGGCCTACGATGTGGGCCGCAACGTCGATGACTCCGTGCATCTGTTCGAAGAGTGGGGCCTGCCGATCTGGAAGACCGCTCCCGATGGCGTGCGTCACGATGGCGCTGACGCGATCAAGGAAGGCCTGCCCCTCCTGAAGGACGGCGGCGAGCCGGTCCGTTCGGGCAAGTGGCAGATCATGATCAACGGCGAATCCTACAAGTGGATCGTTGCTGAAGCCGCCAAGAAGGCCCTCGGCCTTGACCGCATCCAGGAGCGCGTGTTCATCGTCAAGCTGATCAACGACAAGAACGACCCCTCCAAGATCGCTGGCGCCGTTGGTTTCTCCGTGCGCGAGAACAAGATCTACGTCTACAAGGCCAAGGCCATCATGCTGGCTGCCGGCGGCTGTGTGAACCTGTTCCGTCCCCGCTCTGTCGGTGAAGGTACGGGCCGCGCCTGGTACCCGGTGTGGAACGCCGGTTCCACCTACTCGATGGCGGCAGAAGCCGGCGCCGAGCTGACCATGATGGAAAACCGCTTCGTGCCCGCCCGCTTCAAGGACGGTTACGGCCCGGTCGGCGCTTGGTTCCTGCTGTTCAAGGCCCGTGCTGCCAACGCCTACGGCGAAGACTACATGACCAAGAACAAGGACATGCTGAACGACTACCCGCCCTATGGTCAGGCTGCCGTTCCCGCGTCCTGCCTGCGTAACCACCTGATGCTCAAGGAGATGATGGAAGGTCGCGGCCCGATCTACATGGACACCGTCACCGCCTTGGCCAAGCTGGCCGAGACCCTGACGCCGAAGGAAGTGAAGCACCTCGAAGCCGAAGCCTGGGAAGACTTCCTGGATATGTGTATCGGCCAGTGCGGCATCTGGGTTGGCGAGAACATCGAGCCCGAGAAGAAGATGTCCGAACTGATGCCGACCGAGCCCTACCTGCTCGGCTCGCACTCCGGCTGCTGCGGTATCTGGGCGTCCGGCCCGACCGACGTCGGCGCACCGACCACCGAAGAACTGCCGGGCGTCCCCGCTCACCTGCCGTCAGGCTGGAACTGGGGCTACCGTGGCATGACGACGGTCAAGGGCTTGTTCACCGCCGGCGACGGCGTGGGCGCTGCCGGCCACAAGTTCTCATCCGGTTCGCATACCGAAGGTCGTCTGGCAGCCAAGGCCATGGTCAAGTACTGCATGGACAACAGCCATACGCCGGAACTCGACACCCCCGTCGAAGAACTGGCCGAATCGATCTGGAAGCCGGTGCGCAACTACCTGGAGCACAAGGACTACACCACCGCCATCGACGTCAACCCGCACTACATCACCCCCAAGATGCTGCAGTTCCGTCTGCAGAAGATCATGGACGAGTATGTTGCCGGTGTCGCCACGTACTACCGTACCAACGACAAGATGCTGGAAAAGGCCGAAGAGAAGCTCGGCATGCTCAAGGAAGACGCCGAGAAGATGCGTGCGAAGGACCTGCATGAGCTGCTGCGTGCCTGGGAGAACTACCATCGCATCCTGACGGCCGAAGCCCACATGAAGCACATCCAGTTCCGTGAAGAGAGCCGTTACCCCGGCTTCTACTATCGCACCGACAAGAACTTCGTCGATGAGACCAACTGGCACTGCTTCGTAAACTCGATCTACGACAAGAAGACCAAGACCTGGACTTGCTTCAAGCGCAAGCACGTGGATCTGGTCGACAAGTCCAAGCTGTTCAAGGCCGCTGCACCGCACTAAGCACGGCACGCTGTAACATGCAGGCCGGAAGCCCTCGGGCTTCCGGCCTGTTTCATTTATAAAGTCACCAACCCTAGCCGTTACGAGGTTTTTAATGTCGACGCCAGAAAACAATACGCCCAGCTTTCCTGTTGTTCCGACCATGTACGACGAGAACAAGGAGATCCAGTTTTCCTGCCACAAGGGCATCGGTTGCTGGAACGCCTGCTGCGCCAACATCGACATTTCGCTAACACCTTACGACATCATTAGGCTTAAGAAGCGTCTTGGTACGACCTCGACGCAGTTTCTGCGCGACTACACCGTGCCCTACGAGATGGAGAAGGACGGCATCGCCGGCGTGAAATTCCGCCCGGTCGACAATGGCACTGCCTGTCGCTTCATGCAGCCCGAAGGCTGCGCGGTCTATGAAGACCGTCCGACCGCCTGCCGCTATTACCCGGTGGCGCTCTTGTCGATGCGCAAGCAGGACGAATACACCGACACCCAGTCCTACGCCCTGGTCGAGGAAGAACATTGCAAGGGCCACGCGGAGGCTCGCCTTCTCACCATCGCCGACTATCGCAAGGAGCAGGGCGTTATCGAATACGACGACCTGGCGCGCGGTTGGCGCCAACTGGTACTGAAGAAAAAGTCGTCCGGCCCGACGATCGGTTCGCTATCGCTGAAGAGCCGCCAGCTCTTTTTCATGGCCTGCTACGACATCGATACCTTCCACAATTTCGTCGAGAGCGAAGCTTTCGGCAAGCTGTTCAAGCTCGGCGCCGACGAAAAGGCCATGCTGATGGCCGACGACGTCGAACTGATGCAGTTCTCTTTCCGTTTCCTCAAGCAGGTGCTGTTTGGTGAGCAAAGTATCGCGCTTGACGAGGAAGCCGCGCAGGAGCGCCTCACCAAGTGGCAGGCGCGTCAGGCCGAGATCGAGAAGGAAGCCGCAGAGAAGCGTGCCGAATACGAGCGCAAGATGCTTGAAGAAGGCATTGACGAAGACGCCTCCGGCCTCGGTTTCTGTGAGGACGAGGCGGGTGGCTGCGGCGGCAAGGGCTGATTAGCGCCTAGAGTCGCCAGCGCGGGTGGTCGCCGGCATCGGTGACCACCGACTTCACATCAATGACGATGCCGGCGGGCTGTAGGCTGGCGAGAAGATTTTTCGGCGGCATCTCACGGTAGGCCCGATGGGCGACCGCCAGCACCAGCGCATCGACCTGTGGCGGCAAAGCGCTCCACGGCGTCAGGGTCACGCCGTATTCGTGCCATGCCGCCGCCGGGTCGGCCAGCGGATCATGCACGCTCACTTGGCAGCCATAATCCTGCAATTCACGGATGACATCGATCACCTTGCTGTTGCGCAGGTCCGGGCAGTCTTCCTTGAAGGTCAGCCCCAGCACGATGACCTGCGCCCCCTTGACCGGCAAGCCTTGCTGGATCATCAGCTTGATGGTTTTCTCGGCAATGAACTTGCCCATGCCATCGTTGATGCGCCGTCCTGCCAGAATGACCTGCGGCTGATAACCAAACTGCTCGGCCTTGTGCGTCAGGTAGTAGGGATCGACGCCAATGCAGTGGCCGCCGACCAGTCCCGGCTTGAATTTGAGGAAATTCCATTTCGTACCGGCAGCGGCCAGCACCTCGCCGGTGTCGATATCCATGCGGTCGAAGATGATCGCCAGTTCGTTCATCAGCGCGATATTCAGGTCGCGTTGGGTATTCTCGATCACCTTGGCGGCTTCGGCCACCCTGATCGAGCTGGCCCGATGCACGCCTGCCGTGACGATAGCTTCGTAGAGCGCGGCGACCTGGTCGAGCGTTTCAGGGGAATCACCGGCAACTACCTTGGTGATTTTGGTCAGCGTGTGTTCGCGGTCGCCCGGATTGATGCGCTCCGGGCTGTAGCCGACATGGAAATCCGCGCCCCACTTCAAACCGGAATGCTGTTCCAGCACCGGGATGCAGATTTCCTCCGTCGCGCCTGGGTAGACGGTGGACTCGTAGATCACCGTGGCGCCGCGTTTCAGGTGCTGGCCGGCCGCGATGCTGGCGGCGATCAAGGGGCCGAAGTCGGGAATATTGGCCGCATTGACGGGCGTCGGGATGGCCAGGATCAAAAAGTCGGCGCTGGCGAGACGGCGTGGATCGGTGGTGCATTCGAGCTGCGTGGCGGCCCGCAATTCCTCTGCAGTAACTTCTCCTGTCGGGTCGCGAAATGCCCGATAGGCGGCGACCTTGGCGGCGGATAAATCGTAGCCGATGGTCTTGAAGCGCTGGCCAAACGCGACGGCCAGCGGCAGACCGACATAGCCCAGGCCGATGATGGCGACGGTGGCGTCAGCAGTGACTGATGACATAGCGGTGTTTTCCAGATGCGGACCGATCAATGGCGGTGACGCATTGAACCGCCAATTCGAGGGATGTACCCAGTTCGCGCTGGAGCCTGTGCTGCAGATCCATTTCGCTGGACGGTTCGGCGACTACGTGCAAAATGATCCTGCCGGGTTCGTGTTGGATGAACTGGTAATGCGCGATCTGCGTCTGGCCGTACAGCAGTCGGTTGAGGAACGACGGGTGCAGACGCCGCCCATCCGTGGTGAGAATGAAATCGTTCTTGCGGCACAGCCCCATCGCCATCAGTGGGAAGGGGGAGCCGCAGTCACATGCTTCGTCCAGCAACTCGCCAGAGTCACCATTCTCGTAGCGGATCATCGGCATCAGCCGGTTGGTCAGCGAGGTGACAAGCAATGCACCGTCGACCGACTCCAGCCAGACCATATCGGTGAAGACATGCATGCGGCCGTGGCGGCATTCGCAGGCGATGTTGGGAATTTCGCGGCTGCCATACTGGTTGAACACCTTGCAGCCGAAGGCTTCTTCCATGGCAGCACGCTGCGTGGCGTCGAGCATCTCGGCGGTGGAATAGATACCGATCAGGCTGGCGGGCATGCGCAGCCGCCGGTCGATCACGAAGCGCGCCAATGCGGCGAGAATCGAGGCGTAGCCCTGGAGCAGGGCAGGGCGGTAACGCTGGATGAAGCGCGCCCAGTCATTTAGGTTTTTCTCGGAAACTTCATGCGCGGGCAGCGTTTTTTCGGCGGCAATGAAGTCGCCGATCCGCTCGCCGCCAAAAACGCCACCCGCCACCGTGTCCTGCCGCGCGCCCCAGAAATTCAGGATCTTCTGCCCCGGCCGCCAGCCGGACAGCATGTAGCTGCGCATCATGCCGGCGCGCATCAGTTCGTGTTTGAAGTCGTCGTAGTAAAAAGCGAGCGGCTTACCCGTCGAACCGCCAGTGTGGCCGATGGGTGTTGTGCGGGGATCGTGCTCGTGTGCCAGCAGGTCGGGCAGGCGGGTGCGCACGTCGTCCTTCGTCAGGATCGGCAGGTCGTCGATCTGCCAGTCATCCGGCAACTGTGCAAAACGTTCGCCGTAATACACCGTGTGGGCACGGGCGAAGTCGACCATAGCGCGTAGATCATCCTGCTGCTGGCGGTGCAATTGCGCTAGCGTCAACGCCTGCGTGGCAAGCAGACCATCGAGCAGTTGATAACGCAGTGGCTGCCGGTGACGGTGCAGCCACGCTCTCAGTGCGGACAAAGCACCTTCTCCCACTCTGAGCGTTCAGCCGGGTAGCGTTCGATGGCGGCAAGCAGGTCGCTGCGCCACTGCTGCCAGCGTTCGGGATCGTTGATACGCGCATGCCCGGAAGAGTCAGCGCCGAAGTTGCGGCGCACGTTGGCGCAGAAGTGGCGGAAGTACTCGGTGGCAGGCTTGCCTTGCCACCAACGGGTGGGATCGTTCAGCAGGGATTCCACCGCGTCCAGCCGCTGCAGGATGGCCTGCTGTCGCGTGTTGTACTTGTCGAGCATTTCTTCGCGTACTTCGTGAAGCAATGAAAAGTCGGCGTGACCGAAGGAAATCCCTTTTTCGGGACTGGCGGGACGGCGTTCCGTGGTGAATAGCATGACGTCGCCGTAGAACTGGCGTTCGAATTCGCCGCTCATGTCGATGATTTCGGCCTGCGTCTCGATGCCGGGCCTGAATTCGGACTGGCCGCCGCTTTCGACCGTGCGCTTGTGCAGCATCGGCAGGTTGGCCGAGACAAAGCGCGGGCCGAGCTCGGCCTTGACGATGCGCCCGAGCGTCGGGCCGGACATTCTCAGCCGCAAACTGGCGAAGGGAATGAAATACTTCAGCGCTGCCGGCTTGAACACATAGTTGCCGGCATACACGGTGCGTGCCGGTTGCACGGTGGAAAACAGCTCGGCGGGTTCGTAGCAGGAAATGCGCGTCGGATGCTCGCCGTAGAAGAAACTGTTCACCCGGCCAGCGAAATGGGCGAAGCAGTCGGCCTCGCTGTGCGGGCTGGTGAGCGGGCAGGGGTAGGCGTAGCGCGCTTCCGGCTGGAAGCCGAACATATCCGCCATGTCATGGTAGGCGGCATCCCCGCCGCGCTGTGTCGCGCCATGATGGCTGCACGGGGCTTGCAGTTCGCACCTTGCCATATCCTGCAGAAAGCCTTCGATATCGGCGAGGAAGTTGGCGGTCATCACGGCGGGCGAGACCGGGGGGTCGCCGACCACCTTGCCGGTCAGCACCAGCGCATCGGTTTGCGAGAAGATCGCGTCGAGGCCGCCGAGGTAGTCGACTGCATAGTCGATGCGGCCATCGGCGAGCTTGACGCAGAATTCCTGATCGCTGTCGAGCGACCAGATCAGCACATCGTCAGGCTCGTCCTGCACCATCGCGGCGACCTTGAGGTAGGCGATGTTGCGCATTACGCCCTGGCCTTTGTGGCCGAAAGCTTCGCGCGGCTTGTTGCCCACCACGCCGGGCAGCGATTCCCTCAGTGGTTCGCTCAGTTTCCATTGCTCTTCCGGGCCGAAGTGAATCACCTGCAAATTCTGCGTGCTGTAGCGTGCGGCGATTTCCCGGCTGGCGGTGACGTTGGCGGCCTCTGCACTGTCATCAGCGATCAGGACGCGGACCGGGTGCGGCGTGGGGTAGTGGCGCAGCAGTTCCTGCAAGCTGTCCAGGCAGGCCTGAATGTGGCGCGGCCGGTCGGCTACCGGCACGACGATGATGAAACGGTGCCGGCTCATCGATCAGACTTGTAAGCGGGGAACACGTGCTTGTCCCACATGACTTCGATGAGGTTGATGCGGCCGACGAGGTCGGCTTTCTCGAAGAGCGCATCGACGTCCGCACTACTCTCGACGCGCCAGTGTGCGATACCGAAGCTTCGCGCCAGCAGGGCGTAATCGGGGTTCTGGAAATCGCAGTCGATATAGCGTTCCCGATACAACTGATATTGGTTCTTGCGGATCAGGCCGAGCGTGCCGTTGTTGATCATCACGACATTCAGCGGAATCTGGTAATTGACGGCCGTCATCAGCTCCATGCAGGCCATCTGAAAGCCACCGTCGCCGGTCACGGCAAAGGTGGGTGTCGCGATGGCGCAGCGCGCGCCGATGGCGGCCGGGATCGCATGGCCGAGAGAGGAGACGCCGGAATTCGGAAAGTAGCGATGCTGCGGCGACGCCTTGAGGTAGGTTTGCGCGAGGATGATGTTGTCGTCGAACACCATGGTTTCGGGCAGGCGCGCGACCAGCAGTTCGAAAAGATGGGCGATGGCGGTGAAGTGCGGCTTCACTTCCGGTGCCATGAGCGTCGGCGGCGGCGGCGCCGGAAAATCGCTGAGGCAGATCAGCAGGTCTTCGAGCACGGCACGGATGTCGCCATGGATCACCAGGTCGGCCTTGAAGACCTTTTCAAGCTGCGTGGCATCGTGGTCCACCTGGATGACGCGCTTGTTGGCCATCAGCCTGGCATCCCACAGGTAGCTGGTGCGTTCGTTGAAACCGGCACCCAGCACAATGACCAGATCGGCATGGTCGACGATGTGGCGATAGGCGCTGCCGTCGGAGGTGACGCCGAGGCAGCCGATGGCGCGCGGATCGCTTTCGGCAATCAGGCCCTTGCCCTTGAGCGAGGTGGCAACGCGGATGGCGTGGCGCTCGCCGAGCTTCTGCAGCATGTCCTCCGCACCGGCGATGAAGCAGCCGTGGCCGGCGACGATGACCGGATGGCGCGCTTCGCGAATCATCCGACCCATTTCCTCGGTGGCGGCGAAACTGTTGCAGATGCGTGGCGCATCGGTGGCAAAGCGGATATCGTCGAGCAGGCTTTCCTCGATCAGTTCCTTCTGGATGTTGTAGGGAAACGAAAGCAGCACCGGCCCGGCATTGGGGGAGAGCAGAATGCGCGAGGCTTGGCGCAACACCTGCAGCAGATAGTCGGTGCGCTCGACGATCTTGTGATAGCGCGTGATGCCGCGAAACAGATCGGTCTGGTCGATGCTGCCGCCTTCGCCCGAGCTTTCCTGCAGGCCGCCCTTGCCAAAGATCGCGGTCGAGGTCTCGCCGGTGATGATCAGGATCGGCAGCTTGTCGGCATAGGCATTGGCGATGCCGGTGACGAGATTGGTCGCGCCCGGCCCGGCCGTGGTGATGCAGGCCGCAATGCCGCGCGTGGCGCGCGCATCGCCGCAGGCCATGAAGGCCGCGCCCTGCTCATGTTTGACCAGCACCGTCTTGATCGACGAATCGTAGAGCTGGTCATATACCGGCAGGATGTGCGAACCCGGCATGCCATAGGCGCGGGCGATGCCGAGACGCTCCATGAAGCGGACGATGAGGGCAGCGACGGTGATCTGCATGCTTGTTCTTTTGGCCAAATGCTGTATTTGAGCACGAGCGAAACGTGCGAATAATTAAGTGCTTACGTAACTCATGCTAAGTTTTCTCGTAGACAGCGATCCAGCTCTGCGGATTGTCGATCATCCTGGAAAATCCAACCTGAATGAGGTCGTCGGCAAGCCAATGCGAACGATGGTTTTCATAGGGGTTAGCTGGTATCTCCTGTGGTATGAACTCTTTAGGAGTACTGACGAGCGCGGCTTGGCGGGCAATGCGCTTTAGCTCGGTGAGGAAGCGAACCCCATCCGCTTTCTCGAAGTGCTCCAGAATATCGATGGCCAACACCAGATCGTATGTGCATGCCGGTATGTCTGGAAGCAAATCGAGTGCATTGCCAATCTTTATTTCGTTGTAGGCATATTGGTGCACAGGCGTCAGATAGACAGCGCAACCTTCAATGCCATCGATTCTGACGTGCCATTCGGATTTTGGTCGTTGCCATCCATTCTGGCCATCGACGACAAACAGGTGTTCGCCTTCAAGATTGGTTCTGGCAAGAAAGCCATATTGGCCCATGCCGATGCCGACATCTAGAATCGAAGACGGCGCAAGTTTTTCAAAAAAACCCACGATTGAAGAAAGTTGAGTGCTTTGGCTGAAAGGCATGGATAACCCCCATATTATTCCTGAGGATTCTAGCGTTTGACACAGACTTGTCCCTGTCCCTGACGCTTGCTACGACAAAAGAATTGGAATCCCGTGCAATGACCATCGCTCTATTCGGGACTATCACTCCCGAACTCAAACATTTCTCCGCTACACCTTATTACCGGGCTGTCGCCGATGGGGTAGCGCTATTCGAGGCAGCTGCCACCAAGCACGATGTTTGGCGATGCGGGTGACGAGATTGGTGGCGCTAGGTCCAGCCTTGGTGATGCAGGCGGCAATGCCACGCGTCGCCGCAAGCCATGCCCATGCTTAACTACTGGAGGAAAATCCCAGCGATGCCGAAACCGGAGCTTAGCGGTCAATTACCTTGGGGCGATTGGCTGCGCCGTTTGATCGAACCATTTCAACAAGGTTTTGTAGAGGATATCCGGATCGACCGGCTTGGCGATGAAGTCGTTCATTCCTGCATCGAAGCAACGCCCCCGATCTTCCACGAAGGCATTTGCCGTCATTGCCAGGATGGGGATATCGGCACCACCGGGCAGTTGGCGTATCTGACGCGTCGCTTCCAGTCCATCCATCTTCGGCATCTGCATGTCCATCAGAATGGCGTCGTAGCGGTTTTTCGTGGCGAGCTCGACCGCCTCGACGCCATCTTCCGCACTATCGACGATCAGACCCGTATCGTTCAGCAGATCGCGGGCAACTTCCCGATTGATGATTTCGTCCTCGACCAACAGGATGCGCCGGCCGCTGTGGTTGCGGATCAGGGTGGCTTCGGCCGGTTCTGTCGTACTGACGGTCGGTCCGGCAACGACACGCCCGCCCTTTTTGAAACGCGCCGTGAACCAGAAGGTGCTGCCGACGCCCACCGTGCTGTCCACCCCGGCATCCCCGCCCATCAGTTGGGCGAGCTTGCGGGTGATGGCCAGGCCGAGGCCGGTGCCGCCATATTTGCGGGTCGTCGAGTTGTCGGCCTGCTCGAAGGAACCGAATAGTCGGGAGAGGGCTTCCGGTGCGATGCCGACGCCCGTGTCCTGTACCTCGAAACGGATCAGCAGGTTGTCGTCCGATTCCTCCAGCGGCAAGGCGCGCAAGGTGACCGTGCCGTTTTCGGTGTATTTGATCGCATTGGTGGCGTAATTCAGAAGTGCCTGTTGCAGTCGGGTCGGGTCGCCCAGAAGGTTGCGGGGAATATGCTCGGTCTCGACGAGCATTTTCAGATTGCGGGCGCGGGCGCGTTCGTGGAGGATCGAGACGACATTGGCGATCACGCTGCCGATGCCGACTTCGATTTCTTCGAGCGAAAACTTGCCGGCTTCGATCTTCGAGAGGTCGAGAACGGCATTGATGATTTCCAGCAGGTGATGACCTGCGCCATCAATTTTGTCGAGCCGCTCGGCTTGTTGCGGCGTGACGCCGGAACGCTTGATCAGATGTGCCAGACCGAGAATACCGTTCAGCGGCGTGCGGATTTCGTGCGACATGTTGGCGAGGAATGCGCTCTTGCTTACGCTGGCGGTCACGGCGGCCTCCTTGGCCGCTGCCAATTGCTGCGTGCGCTGCTCGATTAGCGCTTCCAGATGCTGACGGAGTCCTGCCAGTTCCGCTTCGGTATGCTTTTGTTCGGTCAGTCGCCGCTCCAGTTCCTCGCCCATGTCCTTCAACGACGCGACGGCGGCGCCCAGTTTTCCGGCGATGTGGTCGAGCGTCCAATCCACCGCATCGAGTTCGTCGATATGCCGGGGAAGTGCCCGCGGCAGCGTTTGCGCAGACTGTGGCAGCGTGTCGGGCACCAGCGTTCGGATCTTCTGTTCGAGTTTTTCCAGTCGTCCCGTCACGACGCGACGAATCAGGACGATCATGAACAGTGCGACGAGAAAGGTTTTCAGCCCGTTGCTGAGCACGATAGAGAGCGCGCTCGTCGCTACTTGATGATAGATGCCGTCGAGGCTCGCCACGACGGTCAGCACGCCGATTTCCTTGTCTTCGCCCCGGACGTCGTAACGCAGGGAATAGGTTTTCGCCACGAAGTTGTCGTTGACGTCCTTTCCTGCTTCCCGCTGCAGGCCGGTGTCGGTCGTCGCGATACGGGCCTGAACCACATTGGGCAACAGGATCAGGGCATCGAGCGCCCGCTGCACCTGCTGCTGGTCGAAATCCCAGACACTGCTGGCAATGCTCGGTACATAGATCGCAACGCCTTCAAGCTGTCGGTCAAGCGCGTTGCGCAAGCCGCGGTATTCGGCAAATAACTGGATCACGGAAATGCACAGTGTGATCAGCGAACTGAACGCAATGATGAATACGATCAGGTGGCGCCCGATCCGGGGTTTTTCACCGAGCAGCAGGGTTCTCAGGTTCGGCATTTATTTCCCGCTGCGCGATGGCGGCCGGCCACTAGTTTGTCCACCCGAGATCCCGTTCGACTTGCCGCCGGTAAGCCTCGATCAGGCCTTCGGCCTTCATCTGCTTGATCACTGCCGCCATGCGCGGTGCCAAGGCAGCATGCTTTTTGAGCAGATAGGGATAGGTCGGCACGGCATTGCCGAGGCTGATGACCTTGCGTATCGCGACACCCTTGAAGTCGGGCGACTGCAGTTCCTGGCGCACCAGAACATCGAGGTCGCAATACAGATCCGTGCGGCCAGCCTGTAGTTTCTTCAGCCCCTGCTGCAGGGTCAGCACGTCCGAAATCCGTTCGGCGGGAAGCCATTTCTTCAGCATGCTCTCGCACAGTACGATGCCGCGTCGATACTCCACCAGATGAGAAGCGGCGCGCAGATCTTCCAGCCGTTCGAGACGCACGCCCGGATTTGCCGCAAACAGTGCGAAGCTGAAGTCGAGTACGGACTCCTCCACGCGCACCAGATGGGGACGGTCGTTGCCATAGGCGTAAACACGCGAGCCTTCGCCGTCGGCAGTGCCTTCCCCTTTCAGGGCGGTGCGGCGGGCCAGGGTGTAGTACTCCAGTTGGAGCGGCATGCCCAGACGCTTGAAAACCTCGGTATGAACCAGTGCGCCCCAGCGGTTGCCGTAGGTGGCCGGTTCGCCGTCGATCATCATGATGAACGGCTTGATGACCGGCTCGGCGGCCGTCTGGCTCAGAGCAGGTGCGGTCGGAACCAGCAGGGCGAGGAGCAGCCCGACGCGCCGCAGCCGGGCCAGCAGGGTGGAAGCAAGGACCAACGGGGACTTCATGGGCGCCTCGCATAAGGGAAGATTGTGTTGTCCGTATTCCGACCGCGTATCAATGCAGTATACCTATTTCGTTCATGGTATTTGACAGCGATGGGTGCCTGTTGGAGACTTCTCTAAGATGTCTGAAACCGGCCTGCCATGACCTCATCCAAACTGCGCACCATTACCCCCGAACTGGAGTCGCTCGGCAGCGAACCCTACTATCAACCCGTGGCCGACGAGGTGGCGCTGTTCGAGGCGGCTGCTACCAAACGCCTGCCGGTGCTGCTCAAAGGTCCCACCGGCTGCGGCAAGACGCGCTTCGTCGAATACATGGCATGGAAGCTCAAGCGCCCGCTGGTGACGGTGGCCTGCCATGACGACCTGACCACCGCCGATCTGGTCGGCCGCTACCTGATTGTCGGCGATGAAACCGTGTGGCTCGACGGGCCGCTGACCGCTGCCGTGCGTGGTGGCGCGATTTGCTATCTCGACGAGATTGTCGAGGCACGCAAGGATACGACCGTGGTGATTCATCCGCTCGCCGATACGCGCCGTGCGCTGGCGGTGGATAAGCGCGGGGAACTGATCCCCGCACCGCCCGGTTTCATGCTGGTGATTTCCTATAACCCCGGCTACCAGAGCGTGCTCAAGGAGATCAAGCCGTCGACCCGGCAACGCTTCGTCGCCATGGAGTTCGACTATCCGGGCGCCGAGGTCGAGGCGCAGATCGTTGCCACGGAAGGCGGCATCGATGCGGCGACTGCGAAGAAGCTGGTCAAGCTCGGCGAGCTGACACGCAACTTGAAAGGCGCTGGCCTTGACGAAGGCGCCAGCACGCGGCTGCTGGTGCATGCCGCGCAGCTCATCGGCGCGGGTGTCCCGGCCGCCGCGGCCAGCACGGCCGCTATCGCGCGGGCGCTGACCGACGATCCCGACATGACGCAGACGCTGGACGATCTGGTTCGTGCCGTCTTCTGAGCGCCGCTTGTTTGAACACGAGCTTGAAGAGAAGCTCGATGCGCTGCTGTTTGCTTCGCCCTCGCACCGATCCATCGAACGGCTGGCGACGCAGCTCGAAGCCTTGCCGCGCCCTCATCAGGACCTTGTGTTGCACTGGACGGGGGTGGCGGCACAGACCAATACGGAGATGGGTCACCTGGTCTCCATGTTGGCCACCAAGGCGTTAGATGCGCTGAATGAAAAGGAGTTCGAGGGCTGGGTATTGGCCGGTCTCGACAGCTACGACAAGGAGGGGCTGCGCGCGGCGATGGAGGTGTTGCGCGACCTCGATGGCTTCCTGGCCATCAAGGAAGGCCGGCTGTTTGCGCGCTTCGGCGAGGTCGAGCAGCGCCTGGTGCGTTTCGTTCAGGGCCTTTCAGGCAGGCCCCTGGCGCTGAAAGCAGGCGCTTACCCCTGGACGGATACCGAGACGCTTTTTCTGCCCGAGCGCATCGCGCATTTCACGGCAGCGGAGGACAACCGCCAGCTGTACAAAGGACTGGCGGTACAACTGTGGGCGCAGACGCGCTATGGCACCTTTGCGGTGGATCTGGACAGCGCACTGGCGCGTTGGCCGGAGCGCGAGACCGCGCTGACTTGGCTGGCCCATCTCGAAGCGGTGCGTCTGGAAGCCTGCATCGCGCGCGAGTTGCCCGGGTTGGCCGGCATGCTGGCGCAGTTGCGCGGCGCGTGGCCGGAAGAAATGAACGAAGCGCTGGCCGATCTGCAGGCGCCCGGCGCCGATGTACGCGTCACCCTCGCGTGGTTCGATCATTTCATGGGGAAACTTGCCGTCCCGCCAGCGCCGACTTTTTGCGGGCGGCTGGAGCCGGGCATTGCCGGCCGGGTACGCGCCGAGCGCATCACGCGCGATACCGAAATCCTGAAGAAAGCCCTCACAGCGCTGAAGGGCGTGGGTGGCAAGAAGGCGGCTGCGCCCAACGAATTCGCCGCCGAACTGAACGCGGAAACGGGAGCGATGGAATTCAGCCTCGATGGCGAAGCCGTGCAACTCAATCATGAGGCACAGGCCGCCGCGCAGTCGCTGCTGCAGGATCTTGGCGAAGTGCCGCCCGAAGCGCTGACGGCGGCGGGCGACGGCAGGTGGGCGCCGGTCGATTCCGATAACCTGCCCGAGACGACACCCGAGCTGGTCAGCGGTCGCAAAGCCGATTTTCGTTACGACGAGTGGGACTACCATCGCAATGCCTATCGGCGCGGCTGGTGCCATGTCTATGAGATGGAAGTGAAACCGGGTAGCGGCGCGTTCGTGCGCGACACCAGGCAGCGCTATGCGCCCTTCATCCAGCAGTTGAAGCGTCGTTTCGAAGCGGTGCGCGGCGAGGATCGCATCATTGGTCGCCAGCCGGAAGGCGAGGAAATCGATCTCGATGCGCTGGTCGAGGCCGTGAACGATCGCAAGAGCGGGGCGGAGCCTTCGCCCCGGCTTTTCAGTCGTCGCGTGCGCAACGACCGCAGCCTCGCTGCCATGTTCATGGTCGACATGAGCGGCTCGACCAAAGGCTGGATCAACGATGCCGAGCGCGAGGCGCTGGTGATGCTGTGCGAGGCGCTGGAAAAACTCGGCGACGCCTACGCGATCTACGGCTTCAGCGGCTGGACGCGCACGCGCTGCGACATCTACCGCATCAAGAGTTTTGCCGAGGCGTACAGCGAAACCGTCCGGGGCCGCATCGACGCCATCGAGGCGAAAGACTACACGCGCATGGGTGTGGCGATTCGCCATCTGTCGAAGCTGCTCGCCGAACAGCCGGCGCGCCACAAATTGCTGGTGACGCTCTCCGATGGTCGTCCCGACGATTTCGGCGACGAGTATCGCGGCACCTACGGTATCGAGGACACCCGGCGCGCATTGCAGGAGGCGCGCCAGCAAGGCATTCGCAGCTACTGCATCACTATCGACCGGCACGGCGCCGATTACCTCCGGCACATGGTCGGGCCGGCCAGTTATACGGTGCTCGACGATGTGAAAAAACTGCCGCTCAAGGTGGCGGACATCTATCGCAAATTGACGGTGTGATTGCGCCGCTGGCCATCGTCAGGCAGTACTGCAGATGGCATAGCGTGGGTCTGCGCTGGGCGCAGGCAGGCGCAACCTCAGGCCTGCGGCAGTAGGGCTGTTAGCGCAAGCAGGCTTTGCTGCGCATCGGCACATTCTTCAATGGATTGCTGCAAGTAGGCTTCCAGTTGGGGGTAGAGCGCGATGGCGCGATCCAGCAGGGGATCGGAGCCCGGCACATAGGCGCCGACCGCGAGGAGATCGCGTGCGCGCTGATAGCGCGAGTAGAGCTGTTTGAAACTGCGCACGCGTTCGAGGTGATCGGCGGCGATCAGGTTGGTCATGGCGCGCGAAATCGATTGTTCGATGTCGATCGCAGGGTAATGGCCGGCATCGGCCAAGGCTCGACTCAGAACGATGTGGCCATCGAGGATGGCTCGGGCGGCATCGGCGATCGGGTCCTGCTGGTCATCGCCCTCGGCGAGCACGGTGTAGAAGGCGGTGATGGAGCCGCCGCCGCTCGGACCATTGCCCGCGCGTTCGACCAGTTGCGGCAAACGGGCGAAGACAGAGGGCGGATAACCGCGAGTGACCGGCGGTTCGCCTATCGCCAAGGCGATTTCGCGCTGGGCCATGGCGTAGCGGGTGAGCGAATCCATGATCAGCAGCACCTGTTTGCCCTCATCGCGAAACTGCTCGGCAATTGCCGTGGCATAGGAGGCGCCTTGCAGGCGCATCAGCGGGCTGACATCGGCCGGCGCGGCGACGACCACCGATCGCTTCAGCCCGGTCTCGCCAAGGTTCTGCTCGATGAATTCCTTGACTTCTCGACCGCGTTCACCGATCAGGCCAACCACAATCACGTCGGCGGCGGTATAGCGCGCCATCATGCCGAGCAATACGCTCTTGCCGACGCCCGAGCCGGCAAACAGACCGAGTCGTTGGCCGCGCCCGACCGTCAGCAGGGCATTGATGGCGCGGATGCCGACATCGAGCGATTGGTCGATGGGTGCGCGCAGCAAGGGATTGGTCGGGCGCGCGATCAGTGAGCGCGATGTCTTGTCATTCAGTGGCCCGAGGCCATCCAGCGGGCGTCCATTGCCATCGACCACGCGGCCGAGCAACTGCACGCCGACCGGCAGATGCTTGGCCCGATCAATCGAGCGATGCTGGGGCAAGTTGGAAGCCCCCAGTTTTGGCGGGGGTTGCAGGCTTTCCATGGGGAGAACATGCGCGCCGGGTGCGAGACCATAGACATCCTCGGTGGGCATCATGTAAAGCTTCTCGCCGTTGAAGCCGACGACTTCCGCTTCAACGGTGCCGTCGCCGGGAATCTCGATACGACAGCCCGATCCAAGCGGCAGCTTGAGGCCGGCCGCTTCCATGACCAGACCGTTGATGCGGGTCAGCCGGCCGGCGATTCGGTAGGGTGTGGCGGCGCCGGTTCGTTGCCGACAGTCCCGCAGAAAATCACGCAGGTGCTGCGGATTCATCGTCTTCTGCTACGGCCGGATCATTTGATGCGGCGCTTGTTTCGGTGCGATCTTCCCAGGCCGCTGTGATGCCGAGTCCCGCCAGCACCCGATGCCAGCGCATGGCAATCGTCGCATCGACCTGTGTTCCACCCGCTTCGATCAGGCAATCGCCGCGCTTGAGTTTGAAGTCTTCGTGGATGCGGTGTCCGGCGTGACTCAGCTGATCGCCGGCATAGGAGCGCAGCAATGACGCATCGTCCGGGTGCAGATAGATGGCGGCGTGCTGGTGCGGCAGTTGGGCGAGGGCCTCGCGCACGACGACGAGCAAGGCCTCCGGGTGTGCATGAAGCTCGCTACGAACCACGTCGCGGGCCAGCGCGAGCGCGAGCGACAACAATTCGTCGGCCACCAGCGACTCCATCTCATTCATGCCGCGCTCAAGTTGGCTAGCCATTTGCGCGAGCCGCTGCGCTTCTTCCAGGGCTTTGGCCTGACCTTCCTGGTAGCCGAGATCGAATCCCTCTTGCTTCCCCTGCTGCAATCCTTCGACTTTTCCAGTCTGCAATCCTTCGGCGTATGCCTGCTGGTGTATCGCTTCGACTTCTTCGGCGGTGGGCAGGTGGACCGCCGGCGTTTCGATTATCTCGACGGGCGGGCTTTCTGGCTGTTCGATGGCCTTTTCCGGTTCGTCGAAGCTCGCGAGCTCCCAACGCTCCCAGGCCGTCAGTTTGGAGGATGGCGCGGCCACGATCAAATCATCTGGTCGTCACCGCCCTTGCCGCCCAACTGGATTTGTCCTTCGTCGGCAAGGCGGCGTGCGATCTTGAGGATTTCCTTCTGTTCGGCTTCCACCTCCGAAAGGCGCACGGGGCCCTTCGATTCAAGGTCTTCCTTGAGCATTTCCGCCGCGCGTTGCGACATGTTCTTGAAGACCTTGTCGCGCAGCTCAGGCGACGAGCCCTTGAGGGCGAGGATGAGCGAGTCGGACTGGATTTCGCGTAAAAGTAGCTGGATGCCGCGGTCGTCGACATCGAGCAGGTTCTCGAACACGAACATTTCGTCGAGAATACTCTGGGCGAGATCGGGATCGTATTCGCGTACGTTGTCGACAATCGCGGTTTCGGCGGCCTGGCCGACGAAGTTGAGGATTTCCGCTGCGTGACGGACACCCCCCATCGCCGCTTTCTTGACGTTGGAGGCGGCACCGGCCATCAGGCGGGCCAGGGCATCGTTCAGCTCTTTCAATGCGACAGGCTGCACGCCATCCAGTGTGGCAATGCGCAGCAGGACATCGTTGCGCAGTCGCTCGGTAAACGATTTTAGGATTTCGCCCGCGTGGTCGAATTCCAGATGCACGAGAATGGTGGCAATGATCTGTGGATGTTCGTTCTTGATCATGTCGGCGACAGTGGCCGCATCCATCCACTTCAGGCTTTCGATGCCGGCGGTGTCACCGCCTTGCAGAATGCGCCCGATCAGGTTGGCGGCCTTGTCGTCGCCCAGCGCCTTGGTCAGCATTGAGCGGATCATTTCATCGTCGGCCGTGAGGGGGGCGCCCCTGGCAGAATGGGCATCCAGTTCGTCCAGCAAGGGCTCGACCTTGTCCCTCGGAATGGTCTTCAAGGCCGCCATGGCATGGCCGAGCTTTTGTACCTCTTTCGGCCCCATTTGCTTGAGCACCTCGGCGGCGGCATCCGACCCGAGCGTGAGCAGCAGCATCGCGCTCTTTTCAATCCCCTCGTCAGGCCCCGGCACTCATCCACTCCTTGAGCAGTTCTGCAACCATCTTGGGATTCTGATGGGTAAATTCCTGGGCGGCCTTGACGCGTTCCTCGAAGGTTGGCGCATGCGGCCCGTGCTCTTCGGGATGCTCCAGCGCGTCCTCGGCTTCTTCTGCCGCCAATTCGGCTTCGGCTTCGATGCGGTGTGCCGTGGCGGCGAACATATCGACAATCGGCTTGATCAGCTTCAGCCAGATGAGGAAGGCAAACAACGCAAAGAGGAGGTACTTGCCCAGTTCCTTGCCGAGCGCCATCATCTCCGGATCCTTCCAGATCGGCAGGTCGGGAATCATGTTGGGTTCTGGGGGCACAAAATTCGCCGCTGCAACGCTGATCGAGTCGCCACGCGCTTGGCTGAGTCCGACGGCGTCTCGTACCAAGTCGTTGATACGCTTCATTTCTTCTTCGGATGGCGGGACCATCTGACCAGGCTTGCCCTTTACTTCCGGTCCCTGGCGATAATTGACGGCGATGGCGACGGAGAGGCGTTTGACGATGCCCGGCGTTCCCCGTGTGTGGCGGACGGTTTTGTCCAACTCATAGTTGATCGTGGCATTGCGTGTGTAGTTATTGTTTTGTCCGCCGCCCCCACCGGCGCCGCCCACCTGCGGGTTGGTAATCGGTGCCGTGGCCGGCACGGGGGGCTGGTTGGTCAGGGCACCCGGAACGCCCATGGCCGATGGGCCGCCATTGCCCGATTCGGCGGTTTGCTGGCTGCGGATGGCGGTATCTGGGGTGGGGTTGGGCAGATAGGACTCTTCAACCTGATCGATGTGCGAAAAGTCGATCTCGGCGGCGATCTGGGCCCGGAAGTTGGATTTTCCGATGACCGGTTCGAGTATGGCTTCGACACGTTTCAAGTACTGGGCTTCGATTTCCTTGACGTACTTGAGCTGGTTCGGATCGAGGCCAGCGGTCTTGAGCGGGTCGTTCTGCTGGGAAATCAGCTTGCCTTCCTGGTCGATCACGCTGACATTGGCCGCATTCAACTGGGGAACGGAGGAGGAGACCAAATGGACGATGCCGGCGATCTGCAGGCCGTCGAGCGAACGTCCGGGCAGCAGGCTGATCAGCACCGAAGCGGAGGGCTTCATTTCATCGCGCAAAAATGCCGTCTGCTTCGGAATGGCAAGATGTACCCGGGCGGCCCGTACGGCGGCTAGTGTCTGGATGGTGCGGGCCAGTTCGCCTTCCAGAGCGCGCTGGTAGTTGATCTGTTCGGCGAACTGGCTGATGCCGAGTTTCTGGTTTTCCATGACCTCGAAGCCGACCATGCCGCCTTTGGGCAGGCCCTGCGAAGCGAGGCGCAGGCGCACGTCATGCACCATGCTGGAGGGGATCAGAATCGCGCCGCCGGTTTCGGCATGCTTGTAAGGAACGTTTTGCTGCTGCAGGGTCGCGACGATCTGGCCACCGTCCTGATCGCTCAGGTTGGCGAACAGGATGCTATAGGGAGGTTCCTTGGTCCACAGCCAAGCCCCCACCAGCAGGGCAATCGCCAGCGCGACCGCTGCCATCGCGCCCAATTTTTGGCGCTGTGTGAGGCGTTCGAGCACCTCAAGATTGATGGGAAATGACGGCAAGGTAGGGGCCGCTGCCTGATCTGCCATAGAGCGAAAACGAGTCTCCAAAAAACGCTGAAGGATTGTGGCTTGCCCAAGCAAGTCGGGTTCCACCAAGCAGCGGCAAAAATTGCCGCCAATTCCTTGTTGCCCTTATTCCCTTTTATTCACCGTATCGCCAGCGTCGACTTTTTGCGAAGATCGGCAGCGATGAATGTTGCCGAAGCTCCCCCGACTGGAATGCCGTCCATAGGCGATGGCGACGCTGCCATGGATCCGGCGCATCTGGCCGAAGCCTTTCGCCTGTTCAACCAGGTGTCGGAGGAGCTCACCACCTCCTATCAGGCGCTGGAACGCCAAGTGGTGGGGCTGACCGCACAGCTTGCCGAGGCGAATGCCGAGACGCAGCGTTTGCGCGAGGAGGCCGAGCGCAATCGCCGTCTGACGGCGATGGGCGAAATGGCCGCCCAGTTGGCCCATCAACTGCGCACCCCGATCGCCGCAGCACTCCTCTACGCCGGCAATCTGGAAAATCCGGACATTCCGACCGCCACCCGCATCAGCATCGCGCAAAAAACCGTCGGTCGCCTCAAGCATCTCGAACGCCTGATCCAAGACATGCTGCTATTTGCCCGCGGCGAAGTATTGGGGCGCGACACCTTTCCGGTCGATGATCTGTTTGCCGAGTTGGCGCATACCTTCGAGCCGCTGGCGCAGCAGCGTGGGGTGGCGTTTCGGATGGCCAAGGTGCCGCCGGGACTGATGCTCACCGGCAATCGCAAGGCATTGACCGGGGCACTGACCAATCTACTGGAGAACGCGCTGCAAGTCGTCGCGCAGGGCGGCGGGCAAGTCAGCCTGGGCGTTGAGGCCACTGAAGATCGTCTGGCCTTTACCGTTAAAGACAATGGACCGGGTATGCCGCCCGATGTGGTGGCACGCTTGTTCGAACCGTTTTTTACCACGCGCACCGAAGGCACCGGGCTGGGTTTGGCGATCGCGCGCGGCGTGGCGCGGGCGCATGGCGGGGGGATCGACGTCGTTTCCGCCCCCAGGCAGGGTACTGAATTTGTTCTCACTGTCGGCCGCGGGGCCGACAGTGAGCCAACACTAACACTGATGGAGTCAAGCTGAAATGGCCAAAGCGCCGATGAACATTCTGGTGGTGGAAGACGACGATGCCCTGCGCGATGCCCTGCTGATCACGCTCGAAGCGGCCGGGCATCAGGCTACGGGTGCCGATGGTGGCCCGGCGGCACTGGTCCAACTGGAGCGGCAAGCCTTTCACATGGTGGTTTCCGATCTGCGCATGGCGCCGATGGATGGCCTGCAACTGCTCGGCCAGATTCGTGCGAAGAAGCCCGGGCTGCCGGTGATGCTGATGACGGCGTTTGGCGATGTCGACAAGGCGGTCGCCGCCATGCGCGGCGGTGCCTGCGATTTCATGCTGAAACCCTTCGAACCCAAGGCGCTGCTCGACCAGATCGAGCGCTACGCCATTCCGCCCTCGGCCGAAGGCGTGATCGCCGCCGACCCGCGGACCCGCGAAGTGCTGTTGCTAGCGGCACGGGTGGCGAAGACGGATGCCACGATTTTGCTCACAGGCGAGTCGGGCACCGGCAAGGAAGTGTTTGCCCGCTACATCCATGACCAGTCGCAACGCAGCAAGGGGCCGTTTGTGGCGATCAACTGCGCGGCGATTCCCGACAATCTGCTTGAGGCCACGCTGTTCGGCCATGAGAAGGGCGCCTTTACCGGGGCGCAAAGCGCGCAGCCGGGCAAGTTCGAACAAGCCGACAAAGGTACCCTGCTGCTCGACGAAATTTCGGAAATGCCGCTGGCCCTGCAGGCCAAACTGCTGCGTGTGCTGCAAGAGCGCGAAGTCGAACGCGTCGGCGGCAAGAAGCCGGTGGCGGTGGATATCCGCGTCGTCGCGACCTCGAACCGCAACATGGCCTCAGAAGTCGCCGCCGGACGTTTTCGCGAAGATCTTTTCTATCGACTGAACGTTTTCCCCCTGGCGATTCCCGGTCTGCGCGAACGCCCGGGCGACATCGTTCCGCTGGCCAAGCACTTCCTTGTCATGCACGGCGCGCGCCTCGGGCGGGTGGGCCACGTCTCCGCTTCCGCTGCGGCAAAACTTGCCGCCCATGCCTGGCCGGGCAATGTGCGCGAGCTGGAAAACGTCATGCAGCGGGCGCTTATCCTCGCGCCCGGCGATAGCATCGAGGCTGAACACCTGCTCCTGCCGGATGCACCGCCCGTTATTGTGTCACCCCAGGCGGCTAGCCCGGAACAGTTTGCCGTCCCGCCAACGCCGACTTTTGCCGCACCAGCGCCCCAGGCTGCTCAAGCAGGAATCCCGGCCAACATGCGCGATCTGGAGCGCCAGCATATTCTGGAGACACTCGCCAAGGTCGGTGGCTCACGCAAGAAGGCCATTGATTTGCTGGGCATTTCCGAGCGAACCCTGCGTTACAAACTGGCGCAGTATCGCGAAGAGGGCTTTTACAAGGCGGACGAAATTGATTGAGCCGAAATGACTTTTCAGACGGCACGGAGTTTGCTATAAAGGGACATCATGGCAATCGATACCCGTAACCTCGAACAAATGCTTTCCGAACTGCGTGCGGCCAGTGCCGTTGCAGGCGGTAAGCCAGCGGCTGCCGCTCAGGATACCTCCGGCGCCGATTTCGGTCAGGCGCTCAAGTCCGCCATCGACCAGGTCAGCGCCGCACAACAGCAGGCGCAGCAGATGGCCGAGGGTTTTGCCAGCGGCCAGGAAAACGTCAACGTGCAGGATGTCATGATCAACCTGCAAAAGGCTAGCCTGTCGTTCCAGCAAATGGTGCAAGTCAGGAATAAGCTCGTCACGGCCTATCAGGACGTGATGAATATGCCTGTTTAAGTAGAGATTGCTTGGCTTTAGCGAATGCTGAAGCCTTGGGCTGCTCCGTTGCTGTATTTGATGTAAATCAGCCCGTCATTGCCAACCCACCATGCGTCGTTCAGGTGGGTGTTTTGAACAATAATCGGACTGAGTACTTCATAGCTCGGGGCCAATACATAGGTGGCTGTTTCCGACTCAACATTATCTACCGTATCGAACAGATGGGCGGTTACGGTCCCGTTGAGATTGTCCTGGATGCTGATGCGGTTAGCGAAGCTTGCAAATACGGTGGCTAACTGAGAAATGTCAAAAAAAACGGGGAGTAGTTGTTGGCTTTGGCGGTTATTGGTGAAGACCATCATTCCAGCACTGTCGTACGCAACCGAACTTGTGCTGGAACTGACCGATTGAGTGAGCATATCGGGAACCATGAGCAAGGTGTTTCCCGATACCGATACCTCGATAACGCCTGCCGTGTTGAGTTTGGCTGTTGCGCCCAATGAAGTGGAAAGGCTTGTGGCAAATCCTTGCGTGTCAAAAAGGCTGGGCCGAAACTTGGCAACGACTCCGCTGGCAACAATTTCGAACACGCCATTGGTTGTGAGCATAACGCCATTCGACCGGGTTGTGTCTATGGTTACGTCACCAAAGGGGACAAATGAATGATTGATCCCGTTGATCAGCAGCGGCACCACACCTTGACTATTTTGCCCGCCACGGGCGAGGTTGCTGCGCAGGCCAATCGTGTCAAAAAGTACTTCGAGAAGGGTCGCCGTGCTGTTTAGTCTGGGAAGCGTTTCACTCAAACGAGGAATCTTGCCGCTGCGTGTGATATCCGACAACAGTATGCTATTGGTCGAAAATGTCATAGGATCGCCAACGCCTGTCCCATTGCCATCCAAAGACCCGACGCGTATTGCCGAAATTGCGCCGGCAGTGCTGAGTTTTGCCACTTCATTCCGGTATACCTGCGTTGGTAAATCAGTCAACGCAACTGTCGAGGCGGCAGATGCTTTGCGTAAGCCCACGCTTCCCGATATGACTGATATGTTTGCCGTCGTATCGCCATTTACAAGCGCCTCGATGGTTGTAACGGAACTCCCGGCGTGCATCACCGCTACCTGAGCCGCAGTTGAAGCAGTACCCAGTTGTACGGAAATAATGGGTGCCGCTCCTGTGGACTGGGTGACGACGATCCGCCCTTTTGCGAGTTCCAGGGTTTGCAGGCTTGTGTAGTTATCAACCTTGAATGTCTTCAGAACCAGCAGTGCCGATTCGCTACCGCTGGCTTGAATGGTCAAACTGTTCCCGCCAACGACAAAGCCCGCAGAGACGCCACTCTGGATCGAGAACGCTGTATTTGCTGTAGCACTCGGAAGAACGGAAAGGGTTCCTGAAAAGCCGGAAGGAACCACAATCACCCCGTTGCTGCTGAGGTAGAGGCTACCCGGTGGCGCGCTGAGGGAGGTCGTCAAACTGGTGAGGGTGGCGATACTGACATTGGAGGGAATTGGGACAGGGGCGCTGGCTTCGGCGCTATAGGTTGTGACTGAAAAAGTGGCAGACACCCCAGCCAGTACGATGCCGCCACTGACGGCTGTCGAGGTAGTGCTAGCAGTGGTCAACTGCAGCTTGAGTTGGTCTCCATTGCTGACTGTAGCCGAAGTGCAATCGCCAAAGGCGCCCCAAGTCGTGCTGCCTGCCTTTAAGGTGGCACACTTCAGAGTGGAATTAAATCCGCTGGTGGTGCTGGCAGTGAGCGTGGTATTGATATCGCTAACGGTAATGGGCGCAGACTCATAAGCCGTGGCGGGTAGGGCATTGCTGATGCTGCTGAAGCTAAACGACGAGGGAACCGCGTCGACGGTGTAGGTCGCGACCAGGTTTCCTGCTGCGAGGGTATTGGCAACCGTAACGATGACAGTTTCACCATGGATAAGAGATGCCATGGTGGGTACGGTCAGGGTGACGCTGGTGCCTGAAATGTCCAAGGAAGCAGCGGATGGATTACCGGAAAAACCGCTGGTACCGCTCAGGGTGTAATTGGTTTTTGTGGCGGCTGCGGAACCTGCCGCCTCGCTGAAAGTCAGAACCAGCGTCGTAGCGCTTGCTCTGGTCAATGTGCTGCCGACTGTCGGGAGCGCCATTGCGGAAATCGGCGCTAGCGCAAGGAGCCAACCCACGAACAAGAAACACAATCGACGGAAGTTACGCATTACCCTACCTCTCCACTACAGACCGATCAATCATATCGAATCTCTGTAGCCCTCTTACGTCAACTAAGAGAGGAAACAAAAGGCTTCTCAATGAAACGAGCAAGCGATTTCGTATGGTGAAATCAGGTAAAAACCGAAAGTTCAGGCAATCCAGTCGGAACGTTAGTCGAGGATAGCGACTTTAGCAGCGCGTATTGTTTGATATCCGCAGCTAGGTTGGCGTAGTTGCTTGCAGCTTGACCATTCAGGAAGCTCATGCCCTGTTGCGTGGTCTTGGCTTGCGTCAAGATCGTGCCTGTGTTGCCCAGGTAGCCAGAAATCGTGCTGTAGAGCGTACTCGCAATGGAGGTCAGAAGTGAAGCGGTGGTGCTGACATTGGCCGAGGCCAAGGTGCTTGCATTCAGGCTAAGTGCTCCAGTGGTTCCACCTGCACCGGTAATACCAATCGCAGTCAGATCGGTGCCATTTTGTCCGGTTTGGGTGGCATCGTAGAGCGCTTGGGCTAAGGGAGTGGCTGTCGTCGCGTCTCCATTCAGTGCGCCACCTGATGCCAGTAGCTGCGAAGCAGTTCCAATCAGTGCATTATAGCTTTGAACGAGTTTGGTAGCAGCAGCGGATACACTGGACGGATCTGCAGCCACGGTAGGTGTTGATGCAATGGTGATCGTGGCAGGCCCGGTTCCAACGATGCTAAATGTCGCACCACTAGCGAGAGCGATTCCCGTATTGCTGGTACTTGTCCCTGCGACACCACCAATGGTATATGCCGCATCTGCTGCAGCTTGGGTTTGCGTAAAGCCCAGCGCTGAGAGGATGCTGCCGCCTCCTTGGAAGGGATCGCTGGCGTTTGCGCTGAGAGATATGGCATTAGCAGCACCCGTAGAGTTCGCTGTCAGGTTTAACTTGTAACCGTAAGCGCCGCTTTCGACATTGGCCGTCACGCCGGCATTGGCGTTGTTGATGGCTGCCGCCATACTATTGAGCGAACCCCATTGGTAGTTGACCCCGCCAATCAATCCATTGCTTTCGCCAATTGTGACGCTGACGGGATCTCCGCTACCTACCTTGATATCAATCGTGCCGGCAGAAAAATACTGCGTATTACCATCTGCGAATACGGCACTGGTTAGCGTGTTTGCTTTCGCAGTACTGCTAACCACTACAGAATACGCCCCCGGCGCTGCTGTAGCATCAGCAGATGATGTGACCACCGAGGATGCGCTGCTAGTTGCCAAATTAGTATTTGCACCTAATAGTTTCTGCAAGTCATCACTTGCGCGACCGGTAGCAGAAAGCAATTGTCCATAGCCGGACAGTGTCGTTAATGTGGATGAGGGGGCAGCGTAAGGATCAACGGACGGCGCTGAACCAGTCAACTCCTTCTGTACATTAGACAACGCCGGAAGGCCGGCGACCGTAAGCCTCGCAGAGTAAACCGCATCTATTAGACTGACCGAGCTATCACTCATCGCTATACTCCTATGCTAACGCTTCCATTATGCGCCTAACCAGGATAAATTCAACCCGTACTGCCCTATGAGCTATATCGAGATTTTTCAACAATGCTGAATTTAGAGCAAGTATTGGACCAAATTAAGCATGACCAGAAGCATCGAGACCGCCTAGCTGTTTGGTTCGGGTTTATCCTGCTGTTGTACTGCTATCACCTGATTTTTGGTCAGTTTTTCCCAACCAAGAACGGCACGATGGGGCATGATTGGTCCTGGACAATCCCGAATTTTCTGATTGGAGCGGCAGCTTATTACCAGCCCGATACAAGTTTCTTCTCCTTGAAGTTCGGCGCCGAGGCAAATCCATCGGTTTGCCACGCGGCAGCTGGCTATGGCTTCAGTTTTTCACACACCCCCGGTAGTCTGTTAATGTGGCTTGGCGTCAGCCCGGTTTCGATTGCATATATTCATTTTCTGTTGTTTTCGGCGGTCGGTTTTTGGGGGATGTTCCTTTGGCTGCGCCGTTGCATGGATCTGCTGCTCCCTATCGCCCTGTTGGGTGCTGCACTCTTCATGTTCAATGGCTTCTATGCCCATCGCATCGTTATCGGGCACTTGTATTACAGTGTAATGCTGGTGCCGCTATTGGCGTTTTGCCTGACTTCTTCAGCAGGGCGGGGGCAAAATACGGTAGGGCGGACCCTGTTATGGGGTGTGCTTGCCGGGGTTGTGGCCTATTACGCTTACGTTTATAGCGTAATTGTGGTTATGGTGGCATTTATGCTGGCCTTGCTGGCCTTGCTGGCGATCTGGTTGTTCCAACGTGGAGCACTACTTCCTTTGTTGTTGCGCTCAAGCATCGCGATGGCTGTGGCGGCTGGACTGGCTTTCCAGTCGATTTATTCGACAGTTACCTCGCAGGGAATGGAAGTTGCGGTTGCTCAGCGTGTCGCTTATTCCCTCCCGGTATTCCGGGATGTCCTCACTACGCTGCGCGTCTTGTTCGAGATGTTGTTTTTGGCCCCTGTTGATATAGAACAAATTTATCTGTTGGGTATCTCGAACCTTGGTATCGCCCAGCAACGCCACGAACTTGAGTATGGCATTACGTTGGTACCGCTTCTGCTGTTGCTCGCTTATGCGGCGTGGGGTATCTGGAACTGGCTACGGACGGACGCCTGGGTACGGATGAATCTGAACTGGCGGCACTTGGGGCTGGCGGTCGTGATTCTTTTGATTCTGTTGTTTCCGATTGCCTATACTACCCACTTTCCTGAATTGTTACCGCTCATCAAGAAAACACCACTTATCAACGCGACGACCTCGCCACAGCGGACTTTCTTTCTTTATGTGCTGGTGATCCCTGTTTTTGCCGTGCTCGCGATGGCACGGTTTGTACCGGCAAAATGGGTCTGGCCCGTGGTAGTTGCGTCGATGATTGGCATGGTTGGTTCGGTAGCATGGAAGGATCGCGAGTTCTATCATGCCCAGCCTTACGATCCAAAACCGGTTCAGGAAGCCCATACCAAGCTGAAGCACGGGTGGCGGTTGCCGCCGATCGAACGTCTCGGCGTACTTAGCCAGGGCACGGATGCCTGGGTGCACGACCAGATGGTGGAAGCCAATCTATTTCTGCAGGGTGTGCAGCACATGGGATGCTACATTCCCGGTTACAGCAGTGTGCCCATGGAGTACATGGGAAGTCTGCATCCTGGCTCGATTTGGGACGTAAAGGATGGCTACTTCAATATCAAAAATCCCGCATGCAACAGTTGGCCCAAGGAAAATGGCTGCCGTCCCGGAGACCACTTCAAGGTGGAACAGCGGGTGTGGGCCGAGCAGTATGTGAGCTATCGTTCATTTCCCATGCAAGTGCCGGATAAGGCGCGCTGGGCGGCAGATGTGAGCGCGTACAGTTTTTTCGGGGTGTTGGTTTTTTTGATTGGATCTGCGTTAGTGAGTATTTTGAAGCAGGTGCGCATGCGTAACGGGAATGGGGCTTAGCCATCTTGGCGGCAGAACTTGAAAATGGTGGCATTCGACTGCGGCAAATCGCGGTAGTCGTACCAGTGTATTGCGAAGCCAAGAATTTGCCTGCGCTTTATCGTACCCTGATAACTGTTACGGAAAGTCTGTCCCGGTTCGCGTGGCGTTTTGTTTTCGTAAACGACGGTAGTTCGGATACATCCTGGGAACTGATCGCACAACTCGCAAAAACCGATGGGCGGGTGACAGGCATTGATCTTTCCCGCAATTTTGGCAAGGAAATCGCTCTTACCGCTGGGGTGCATGCCTGCAAGGAGGCGGATGCCGTTATCTGTCTAGATGCCGATTTGCAACACCCCCCTGAATTGATTCCGGAGTTGATAGAGCGTTGGCTGGACGGCGCGGAAATCGTCGTGACACTGCGACGCAGTGTCGAGCGCCAGCCTTTATTGCGGCGTATTGGTTCGCATGGTTACTACTGGCTGATGTCGAAACTTTCGGGGCTGGATATGCGTTCGCAGACGACGGATTTCCGCCTCTATGATCGGAAGGTTGTTGCTGCGTTCTGCCAGGCTACCGAGCGCCAAAGGATGTTTCGTGGCATTATGGACTGGCTGGGTTTTCGCAAGGCTTATGTCTTCTTCGATGCGGGCGCTCGTGTAGCGGGTGAGGCCGGATATTCCTATGCCAAACTTTGGCGCTTGGCGATCGACAGCATTACTTCATTCTCCTTGTTCCCGCTGAAGGTTACCGGCTACATGGGTGTGGTCATCGCAGGCATTAGCGGTTTGATGCTGGTGTGGATGACGATATCCCGCTTTCTGTTCGGCTCGGTGTTCTTCAGCCCGTTGTCGATCGTCGTGATGGCTAACACCTTCCTCATGGGGATTGTCCTGATGGCGGTTGGCATGGTGGCGCTCTATATCGGGCAGATTCATACCGAGGTGATCAATCGCCCGCTCTATGTGGTGCGGGAATCGATCGGCCCGCATTCGACATGAGATTTTCCTGCCGTCCCGCCAGCGCCGACTTTTGTCTGGAAATATGAACTGTTATCTTTGCCAATCAAGTTCTTTCACCGCGCGCAAGGGACAGGTGCGCGATGTACCGGACTTGAAGATATTGGAATGTAACGACTGCGGCCTGGTTACCCTCAGTTCGCTTGACCACATTCAAGCCGGCTTTTACGAGCAGTCCGGCATGCATGGTGCCGCGCCGATTCCTTTGGCAACCTGGCTGAAAGATACCGATTGGGACGACCAGCGCCGTTTCGACATGCTTAAGCCCATGCTGCCCAACAAGAGCTTGCTTGATTTCGGTTGCGGTGCGGGTGGGTTCTTGAACAAGGCGCGCGAACTTGCCGGGAGGGCCGACGGTGTCGAGCCCGAGCTGCGGGTGCAGGTCTATTGGCATGACCGGATTGCGATCTATCCGGATGTGGAGTCCGCATCAAAGCAGGGGATGGCGGGGGGGTATGACTTAATCACCGCGTTTCATGTGGTCGAACACTTGCCGGACCCCCGTGCCATGATCGAATCCTTGGCGAACCTGCTGACCAGGAATGGCCGTATTGTGATCGAGGTGCCAAGTTCGGAGGATGCCCTCCTGACCCTTTACGATTCACCGGCATTCCAGCGCTTCACTTATTGGAGCCAGCATCTATTCTTGTTCAATGCCGAGACGCTACGCCGCCTTGCCTCCCAGGCGGGCTTGCGCATCGTCGTGATACAGCAGTACCAGCGCTATCCGCTCTCCAATCATCTGCATTGGCTTAGCCAAGGCAAGCCGGGCGGCCATCAAAAATGGGCTTTCCTGGACTCGCCGGAATTGTTGGCTGCGTATAGCGACGCATTGGCCAAAATGGGCAAATGCGACACATTGATCGCCCACCTGGAATTGGCCGAGCAACGATGAAAATGCTTGTCCTGGCCGGCGGATTCGGCACGCGTCTTCAGTCTGTGTTGGCGGATTATCCCAAGGCCTTGGCACCCGTCGGTAAAGTGCCATTCCTCCGCTTTCAACTTGAGCACTGGATTGCCCAGGGTCTGAAATCCTTCGTGTTTCTCTTGCACCATCAGGCGGATCTAGTTATCGGCTTCTTGGAGGGTGAAAAACTTGGTCTGCTCCAGGATTGCGAGGTGCAGTACTTGGTGGAGCGGACTCCCCTCGGCACGGGCGGCGCGATTGCATTCGCGGTCGAGCAGTTGCATCTCACCGGTGACTTTCTGATTTGCAATGCCGATACCTGGCTGGGCACCGGCATCGAAGCCGTCAGGCAAACCGCTGCGCCTGCAATGGCTGTGGTCGATCTGGCGGATACCAGCCGCTATGGCGGAGTACGGCTTGACGACAAGCAAGCGCAGGTGATTGCATTCCAAGAGAAGACCGGCACCAGGCAGGCTGGCTGGGTTAACGCCGGTTTGTGCCACTTGAATGCGGAGATGTTCGTGCCGTGGGACCAACAGCCATTTTCTCTGGAGCAAACCATATTTCCCCGTTTGGCCGATCATGGCCGTCTCAACGCAGTGGCGTTGCGCACCGATTTCATCGATATCGGCATCCCTGAAGATTATTTCCGTTTTTGCCGCTGGATTGCGACGGATCGCAAGGACCCTTTGTGCAATTGAATGATTTCCAGATAGTGGAAAGTGCCCCCCTGCGGGAGGCGCTTTTGCGGATCGAGGCCAATCACCATGGAGTGGTCCTGATTACATCATCCGCCGGGGCGGTCATCGGGTTGGCCACGGATGGCGATATTCGCCGGAAGCTGCTTGAAGGTTTTTCGCTGGACGATCCCGTCGCCTCATGTGCCAATGCCGAATTTGTCTGGGCGGGGCCGGACACGCCGCGCGAGGTCCTGCTGAAAAAACTGGATCATCGCATCCGGGTCATGCCCCTGCTTGATGCGGATCGTCGTCTGGTGGGGATCGTTAACCGCGATCAGTTGCCGCTCCAGGCGGAAGAGCCCGTCTATGCGCGCGCGCGCTCGCCTGTGCGCATCAGCTTTGGCGGTGGCGGCTCGGACTTGACCCATTACTTCGCCGATGAAGGTGGCGCGGTCATCAATACGACCATTTCGCTGTATAGCCACGCGACATTGCGGGTCAGAAGCGACGAAAAAATCCTCATCCATTCCTGCGATCTCGATGCCTCGTTGCAAGCGGACGACCTGCCGGCTGCATTGCAGCAGCAAGGCCGTTTTGGCCTGATTCAGGCCCTGCTCAAATCCATTCATCCCGATTTCGGTTTCGAACTCTATTTGCATTCTGATTTCCCGATGAACTCCGGGTTGGGCGGTTCGGCCGTCGTGTCGGCGGCGGTTCTGGGGTGTTTCAACCAGTTTCGCCGCGACCAGTGGGATTTGTACGAGCTTGCGGAATTGGCGTTTCAGGCCGAACGACTTTATCTCGGGGTGGCGGGCGGCTGGCAGGATCAGTACGCCACCGTTTTCGGCGGCTTCAACTTCATGGAATTCCGCATGGATCAGAATATCGTCCATCCTTTGCGGGTTCATCCCGATACGCTGCTTGAGCTTGAGGAAAGCCTGATTCTTTGCGATACCGGCATTGCCCACGATTCCGACGATATTCATCGCGATCAACGGCAGCAGATGCAGCAGCAGGATATCCGTCAGCAAGTGCAGACCAGTGTCGAACTGTCCTATCGCATGCGCAACCAGTTGTTGCGGGGACGTCTATTCGAGTTCGGCCAGTCCTTGCACGAGGCTTGGCAGTACAAACGCCAGTTCAGCAGCAAGATTTCCTCTAGCCACCTCGATCAAATATACGAAAATGCGCGGCACCATGGCGCTGTGGGCGGCAAACTTTTAGGTGCCGGAGGCGGCGGGTTTTTCTTGTTCTATGTGCCGCCATTTCGCAAGAACGAACTGATGACCTATCTTGAAGCCGGCGGCCTCGAAATTCGCCCCTTTCGTTTCGAGCAGGAGGGGCTGCGGGCCTGGATGGCGCGGGAATGCAGGAATCATCTGGAAGTCGAGGAGATATGAATATTACGATTGGGCCTCACGAGATTGGCTCCGGCCGGACCTTCGTCATCGCGGAGATTGGCAACAATCACAATGGCAGCCTGGAGCGCGCCTTCGCGATGGTCGATCATGCCGCCGCCATGGGCGCCGACTGCGCCAAGTTCCAGATGCGCCATCTCGACGAGGTTTACCGGCAGCGTACCCTGCGCAAGGATGGTGAAGACCTGGGCACGGAATATGTCCTGGATTTGCTGCGGCGCTTCGAGTTGGCGCCGGACGATCATCGCCGCCTCGCCGCTCATTGCGCGCAGCAGGGCATCCTCTACCTATGTACCCCATGGGATGCGCGCAGCGTCGATGTGCTCGAAGCCATGGATGTTCCAGCCTACAAGGTGGCGTCGGCCGACCTGACCAATCTGCCTCTTCTGGACAAACTGGCGGGCACCGGCAAGCCCCTGATTCTTTCCACCGGGATGAGCCGTAGCGACGAAATCAGGCAAAGCGTGGACTTCCTCAAGCGGAGGAATGCTTTATTTGTCTTGCTCCACTGCAACAGCACCTATCCCGCGCCGCTGCATGATATCAACCTCAAGTGGTTGCATTGCTTGCGTGAAATTCATCCCTTGGTCGGCTATTCCGGCCACGAGCGCGGCATCAATGTTTCCCTCGCCGCCGTTGCTCTGGGGGCGTGCGTGATCGAGCGCCATTTCACGCTGGACCGCAGCATGGAGGGGCCCGATCATGCGGCGAGCCTGACGCATGCAGAATTCATGCGCATGATCGAAGGCATCCGCGAGATCGAGGAGGCCATGGGCGCAGGCGGCGAGCGCCAATTATCCCAGGGCGAGATGATCAACCGCGAGAATCTGGGGAAAAGCCTGGTGGCGGCAAGCCCGTTGGCCAAGGGAACAGTGATTGCCGCAGCCCACGTCAAGGTGCGCAGTCCGGGGCAAGGATTGTCGCCGCAGCGTTATGAAGAACTGCTTGGCCGTACCTTGCAACACGACATGGCCGAGGAGGATTTCTTCTACCCGACCGATCTCGCGGAGCGCCGGATCGAACCACGGCAATACCGGTTTTCGCGACCGTGGGGCGTGCCCGTGCGCTACCACGATTTCAAGGAATACGCTGCACGCATCCAGCCCGACCTGTTCGAATTCCATCTTTCCTATTCGGATATGGAGCTCGACCCTGCCGCTTATCTGACCGGTGCCTGTGCAGCAGGACTGGTGGTACATGCGCCCGAATTGTTCGCGGGTAGCCGGCTGATGGATTTGGCCACACCCGACAGCGCATATAGAACCGAGTCGATCCGGGAAACGCAGCGCGTGATCGATATCACGCGTCAGTTGAAGCCTTACTTCCCGAATACGCCCAGGCCTTTGATCGTTGCCAATATCGGCGGCTTTACGATGGACGGTCCGCTGCCGCCAGCGGAAATCGAAGGCTATTACCAACGTTTTGCCGCCAGCCTGGCCGCGCTCGACATGGGCGGTGTGGAACTGATTCCGCAGACCATGGCGCCGTTCCCGTGGCATTTCGGCGGTCAGCGCTACCAGAATCTGTTCGTGAAAATCGACGAGATCGTCGAATGGTGTGGCAGGCTGGGACTGCGCATGTGTTTCGACATTTCCCACAGCCGCTTGACCTGCAATCATCTGGGCGTCGATTTTTACGATTTTTGCGGCAAGATCGCCCCATTCACCGCACACCTGCATTTGGGCGATGCCAAGGGGGTGAATGGCGAAGGTCTTCAGGTCGGCGAGGGCGATATCGATTTCGCGCGGCTGGGGGAGATTCTGCGCTCGGGCTGTCCTGCAGCATCCTTCATTCCCGAGATTTGGCAGGGACACAAGAACGGTGGCGAAGGATTCTGGGTGGCCTTGGAGAGACTGGAGTCATCGCTATGAGCGGCGTGATCGCGCTGATTCCCGCCCGTGCCGGGTCGAAAGGCGTGCCAAACAAGAATATCCGCATGCTGGGTGGACATCCTCTGCTCGAATGGTCGATCCGCGCCTGCCAGAAGGCGCGTTTGATCGATCGGGTGATCGTCTCCACCGACTCGTCGGAATATGCCCGACTTGCCGTGCAGTGGGGGGGCGAAGCGCCATTTTTGCGCCCTGTTGAGATTTCCGGGGACCGGGCCACCGACCGCGACTTCGTCGTTCATGCCCTGGACTGGTTGGCGGCCAATGGCGGGGAGCCGGAAACCATCGTCCATATCCGGCCGACCACGCCATTGCGCGCACCGCCGCTGATCGACGAGGCGATCCGCCGGTTGCGGAGTGCCGACTGCGCCACCGCCCTGCGTTCCGTGCATGAGATGTCCGAGTCTGCCTACAAGACCTTCGAGATTGCCCCCGCAGGCCAATTGAAGAAAGTCGGCGCTGGCGACACGGCGCTCGATGCCGCCAACAACGCCCGCCAGCAATTCCCCTCAACCTATCAGGCGAACGGATACGTCGATGTATTGTCCACACGATTCATTCGCGCCAGCGGCTTGATCCACGGCGACTGGGTGTTGCCTTTCATCACACCGGTGGTCGTCGAGGTGGATACCGAGGACGATTTTGCGCATCTTGAGTACCATCTGGCGCGTACGCCGGACATCGCCGCACAACTATTCGATTGAGAACACCATGGCTGGATATGATTTTTCACGCAAACCCCAAGCCGTAGCGCCGGTTTCGACTGCGCATCGAAAAATTCAGACCGCGATTCCCGTGCCGGGCACCGAGGCGATTCTTGAAAAGCTCGATCATTACGAATCGAGATCCATGCATGGCCAATTGCCGCTGGTGTGGGATCGCGCCGAGGATTTCAGCGTCTTCGATAGTGCCGGCAATAGCTGGATCGACTTCACCTCGACGATCTTTGTCGCGAACGTCGGCCACTCCAACCCGCGCGTCACGGCGGCGATGAAGGCGACGCTGGATCGCCCGATTTTCAGTTGCTATGCCTATGCGAACCCAACGCGCGCGCTGTACCTCGAAAAGCTGCTGGCGTTCGCGGGGGCGCCGTTTGAAAAAGCCTTCCTGCTGTCCGCCGGCACGGAAGCCACCGAGGCCGGGCTCAAACTCATGCGCATGCAGGGACAGAAGCTGGGCAAGCGGCGGCGCGGTATCGTCTGCATTGAAGGCAATTGGCACGGACGCACTCTGGGTGCGCAAATGATGAGCAGCAATTTGACGCAGCGTGCGTGGATCGGCTATCAGGACGCCGATATCCATCACATTCCCTTTCCCTATCCTTGGGCTCTCGACGGCCGCAGCGCCGAAGCCTTTCTCGATGCGGGGCTGGAGCGCTTGACGGCGAACGGTATCGACCTTGCCCAGGATATTTGCGGATTCATGCTGGAAACCTTCCAGGGTTGGGGCGCCGTGTTTTATCCGGAAGGCTTTGTGCAGGCAATTGAGCGTGTTTGCCGCAAGCACGGTATCCTGCTTGCCTTCGACGAAATGCAGGCGGGCTTCGGCCGGACAGGCAAGGCCTTCGGCTATCAGCACTATGGCGTAACGCCGGATCTGATTTGCTGTGGCAAAGGCATGGGTGGGGGGGTGCCGCTGTCGGGCGTCCTCGGCCGCGCCGAGATCATGGATCTGCCCGATGTAGGCAATATGAGCAGCACGCATTCGGCCAATCCCCTGGTTTGCGCGGCCGGCCTGGCCGTGATTGAGGAACTTGAAGAGCGCAATCTCGTGGCAGAAACTGCCCGCAAGGGAGAGTTGCTCTTCGCTGCGCTGGAGCGCTTGCAGCAGCGTTTCCCGGAGCGGATTTCCCGATTGCTCGGCAAAGGACTGATTGCTGCCGTACTGTTCCGCGACCCCCAGAGCGGCGCGGCGGACGGCCCCTTCACCAGCAGAGTCGCCGAGCGTTGCATGCAGAAAGGTCTGTTGGTCGTGCATACCGGTCGCGAGTCGATCAAGATCGGCCCGCCTCTGACCATTACGGATGCTGCCCTCCTGGAAGGTGTGGAGGTCATGGGCGAAGCCATCGCCGAAGTGGCTGCCGCATGATCAAGGCCGTCCGTCACACGGGTTTGGTGGTTGCCGATCTGGAGCAGGCGCTGCATTTCTGGTGCGATGTGCTTGGCTTTACGGTCGCCAAAAAAATGGAAGAGTCCGGCCCGCATATCGATGCGATGATGGGGTTGTCCGACGTCAGGCTGACGACAGCGAAATTGGCTGCCCCGGATGGCAATTTGGTCGAGTTGCTGCATTTCCATTCGCATCCTGACCGGTCGGCATGGCAAGGGATGCCGTTCTCCACCGGCTTTACCCACATTGCGCTGACGGTCGACGACCTCGATGCGGCATGCCGCAAGCTGGGTAACGCGGGTGTGAGCTTTGCTGCACCGTCCCAATATTCGCCTGATGGTTACGCCAAGGTGACCTATGGCCGTGGGCCGGAGGGTGTGTTGCTGGAGTTGGTCGAGGTATTGCGGCCATGAACTCGACGAAGCGGGATTATGTCGCTGTCGTGTACAACGAGGCCGACCGGCCGCTGACGCTTTATCCGCAGCAGTTGGCCCGTCATCTGTTCGATCGCTTCGGCATCAAGGCGAATGACAGACTGCTGGATATCGGCTGTGGGCGTGGGGAGTTTCTCCGGGGATTCATCGACTGCGGCGTGGAGGGCTACGGCGTAGACCAATCGCGCGCGGCCGCAGCCTATTGCCCGAATGCCGAATTGCGCATTGCCGATCTGGAAAACCAGGACATTCCCTACGATGACAATTTTTTCGATGTCGTTTATTCGAAGTCCGTTATCGAGCACTTCCACTATCCGGAGCGGCTGGTGCGAGAGATGTACCGCGTGCTCAAACCTGGCGGTCTGGCGCTTACCTTGTGTCCCGACTGGGAATTCAATTACCGGATCTATTTCGAGGACTACACGCATCGCACGCCGTTCATGCAATCCTCGCTACGGGATATTCAACTGATCCACGGATTCGAGGCGGTGAGCGTCGAACGTTTTCGGCAGTTGCCCATTCTTTGGGGGAGCGGAAATCTGCTGTTGCCGCTGGCGGAGTTGACGCGGATTTTTGCCCCGAGCTTTCTGCGCTCCCATAGCAAGTGGGTCAGATTTTCCAAGGAGATCATGTTGCTTTCCAGTGCGAGAAAACCCTTGACCATACCGCATGGTGCGTCGCAATGACTGCCCGCGCGCGTATCGGTTTCATGCAGGGCAGGCTGTCGCCCATGGTCGATGGCCGCATTCAGGCATTTCCTTGGGCGTCCTGGCAGGATGAGTTCCGGAGCGCGGCGCAAAACGGATTGCCCCTGATGGAGTGGACGCTGGATCAGGAGCGCCTATATGAGAACCCCTTGCTGACAGCGCATGGGCAGAAGGAAATCCGGGAACTCTGCGGCCAACATGAGGTTGCTATTCCCTCGCTTACCGGCGATTGCTTCATGCAGGCGCCTTTCTGGAAGGCGAGCGGGGAGCGCGCAGCAGCGCTTGAGGCGGACTTCATGGCGATTGCCGGTGCCTGCGCGGCTGTCGGGATCGGGATGATCGTCGTGCCTTTGGTCGATAACGGTCGTCTGGACGAGCGTGCGCAAGAGGATGCGCTCATCGCGTTTCTCGAAGCGCGGGCGGAATTTTTTTCCACCCATGGTCTCCGTGTCATTTTCGAGTCGGACTTTCCGCCTGGCGAGCTTGCCCGTTTCATCGGGCGACTGGCGCCGGGTTTGTTCGGCATCAACTACGATATTGGCAATAGCGCTGCGCTGGACTTTCGCCCGCAGGAGGAGTTTGCCGCGTACGGCCAGCGTATCGTCAATGTGCACGTCAAGGACCGGGTGCTTGGAGGCACCACCGTCCCGTTGGGCAGCGGCAGCGCAGATTTCGCCGCCGTTTTTGCAGCGCTACAGCACAGCGGCTATCGAGGGAATTTCATCCTGCAGACAGCGCGTGCGGCGAATGGGAATGATGCGGAGGTCTTGTGCGCCTATCGCGACCTGGTGACGGGCTGGATACGGCAATATGGCCTGGAGGCGCCGCTATGATCGCTCGCGTTGCCCCATATCGCCGTCTCGCCAGCGCCGACTTTTCAATCTCTCGAATCTTCTTGAAAACAGGTGGCTAGCCATCATGGAATTGGCGATATCCGGTAAAACCGCGTTGGTCACGGGTTCTTCCCGTGGCATTGGTCGGGCTATCGCGGAGGCTTTGCACGCTGAAGGATGTCGTGTTGTGCTGAATGCACGCGATCCCGATGGTTTGGCGGCAGCAGCCACGGTGCTGCCCGGAGCAGTCGCGGTCGCGGGCGACGTGACTGACCCGGATGGAGCGCGGCATGTTGTTCTCAAGGCAGTTGCGGCCTTGGGCCACCTGGATATCCTGGTCTGCAATGTCGGTAGCGGCAGGTCGGTTCCACCCGGCGAAGAAACCGCCGAGGAATGGCAACGTGTATTTGCGTTGAATCTATGGAGTGCGACGAATACCGTCGCGGCCGCGCGGGAGGCGCTGACCGCGAGCCGGGGATCGATCGTCTGCGTGTCCTCCATTTGCGGCCTGGAGGTGATTGCCGGGGCGCCCGTCACGTATTCGGCGGCGAAGGCGGCACTCCACGCTTATGTCCGTGGCATCGCCCGTCCGCTGGGAAAGCAAGGGGTGCGCATCAATGCCGTGGCGCCCGGCAATATCGTATTCGACGACTCGGTCTGGTCGCGCAAACTGAACGATGATCCGGAGGCTGTGAAAACCATGCTGGAGCGGGATGTCGCATTGGTACGGCTCGGCACACCGCGCGAGATTGCCGATCTTGTCACCTATCTGGCTTCACCGCGCGCCGGCTTTGCCACTGGCGGGATTTGGACACTCGATGGGGGTCAGGTCCGTGCTTGATTTTCCGTATCGCTGAGGAGTTTGCACACGCATGGCATTCGAAAAATTCGATTTGACTGGCAAGACAGCGCTGATTACCGGCGCGGCAGGTTTGCTGGGTAAGGAGCACGCGGCGGCATTGCTAGAAAGCGGGGCCAGTGTCGTCCTTACCGATATCGCCGAGCCCTTGTTGATGGACGCAAAAGTCGAACTGGCGAATCACCATTCATCGGAGAAAATTTCCGTTGCCGTAATGGATGTGACGCGACCGGGCGATATCCGAGCGGTGGCAGAGCGGCTTTGGTCTGACGGCATGCGTATCGATATCCTGGTCAACAATGCTGCCATCGACCCCAAGGTTAGCGGCGACCGGGGCGTTACGGAAACCTCACGGCTGGAAAACTTTTCCCTGGAGCAATGGGATTTGCAGCTTGCCGTCGGACTCAGCGGTGCATTTTTGTGCAGCCAGGTGTTCGGCACTGCAATGGCTGGGGACGGCAAGGGTGGGGTAATCCTGAACATCGCTTCCGATCTTTCCGTTTTTTCACCCGACCAACGCTTGTATCGCAAAGCCGGCTTGCCGGACGGGATGCAACCGGTCAAACCGGTGACGTACTCGGTGATCAAGGCCGGCCTGGTCGGCCTTACCCGTTATCTGGCAACTTACTGGGCCAATCAGGGGGTGCGTGCAAACGCACTGTCGCCGGGAGGGGTTTTTAATGGGCAAGGCGATGAATTTGTCCTGCGCCTGTCATCGTTGATACCGCTGGGGCGAATGGCACAACGTGACGAATACCGTTCGGTCGTGCAGTTTCTTTGCTCAGAGGCGTCGTCGTATATGAATGGGCAAAACATCGTCATGGATGGGGGCCGCAGTGTCTGGTAGGGCGTTTGTCGTTCCGGCGCTGGCATGAAAAAAACCGTTGCCATCCTGCCTGTCACCCTGACCAATTGGCCGGTACTCAAGGATCTTGCCCTGTCCATACACAACGAGGGCGAGTTTGCTGTTGTGGTCTTGATCCCAAACGCGGCGATCCGTGCACGCGCGCTCGCGGAGGGTCTGGCGTTCCCCTGCGTCGATCTCGACACCGGACAGGAATTGAAGATTGCCGCGCCCCGCATCCGGGCGCGGCCCACCGCAGAAAATGTTCCGGCAGGCGATACTGGTAAGACAAGCTGGGTCGATAGCCGCCATGCGCGGCTATTGCAGTTTTTTCCGCTGAGGGGGCTCATGACGCTCGTCAAGTGTCTCCAACTAACTTTGCAGGCGGCCAGGTGCCGCGATGTGTTGAAGCGGATCGTGCCGATTTCGCTGGTCGTCCCTGGGGATCGCGAAAGCGGCTATCTGCTGCCGATGATCCGCGAGGCGCGGCGGCTCGGGATTCCGGCGATTGTCGGGGGGGGGATACTTTCCGCATCGCCCAACGAGATGTTTCCCGCGCGTCGCGAGCGGCCGGTCTATTACGTGACTAAATTGAAAGGGTTCAAGAAAAGATTTCCTCATCAATGGCGTCAAGATCCTGTTAGCAGTCAAGATATATCGGTCTATGGTGCTTACTTGACAGAGGCTTATGCTTTTCTGAATATGCTGCCGCAAAACCCCTGGGTGATTGGCGGCGGCCCCAGCGATTGGGTGATGGTGGAGAGTGAGCGAGTTAGGGATAGCTACGTTGAACAAGGGGTGGAAGCGAGCAAAATTCGCGTGGTCGGTCATGTGAACCATGATCGGTTGTTCAGGGCGCTAAGCAACCGAGACAAAATACGAGAGTGTTTGCTCAATAAATATGGCTTGGAGCGTGGTCGGCCAATTTTATTACTTGGCCCCTCCAACTTTGGCGAGACCGGTATCTATCCTTGGGATTATCATTGGGCTGCTTGCCGTGAGCTTGCAACTGTGGCGGCGAAATGTAGCTCAAGTGTTCTCGTGACACTCCATCCGCGCCAGGCAAGAACAGATTATTTGTTTTTGGAGCAAGAGTTTCCCTCCCTGAAAATTCTGGACGAACCTCTGGCCGATATACTTCCCGCAGTTGATACGTATTTCATCGGACTTGGCTCCAGTACAGAATCTTGGGCAATCCAGTGCGGAGTTCCTGTAGTGGTTGCAGATCACTATCCGCTCAAAGTTCACTTTAACGAGGCTATGCCCGGAATTGTGTATGTTCAAGATATTGCAGAATTGATCGATATCTTGAGTGGTGTTCATAACGATCCTGGTTATCGCACAGAATTTATAAAGAATATGGCCTCTGTTGCCAAGGCTCTCGGAAATCTGGATGGGAATGCTGTCAAGAGAACCATCGAGGTTGTGTGTCACCCACCAGCATTGGTCATGTGACCGGTGCGAATAGCGGATAAACCCGATCTGTCGAAGTGGAGTAGATAATTTTAGATGAGCGATTCGACCACACAAGATGTGCTGCGCCCCAATGAGCTGACCGGTGTCGTTGGGCGCGAGGCCATGGATGCCCTGGCCCCCTTGGTTGGGGTTGAGGCATGGCAGGAGTACCGGCGTTCCTATGATGCCGCTTCGCGTCTCGAGGTGGTGACGGCTTACCCGCTTCAACTCGATTTCGAATTGAATGCCTCATGCAATCTGAAATGCCCGATGTGCCCGATTAGTGCCGAATCGCCCAAGGGTAAAGGCAAGGCGACATGGTTTTCCATCGCGGAATTCCAAGCCTGCATTCAGGATGCCGTGGCTCAGGGGCTGCGTGCATTGAAGCTTAACTACATCAACGAGCCGCTGATACGGAAGGATCTGCCGGAATTCGTCTCGACCGCCAAGGCTGCCGGGGTGCTGGATATCTATTTGAGTACCAATGCCATGCTGCTCGACAAGGCGATGGCGCGGCGGTTGATCGAGGGCGGGCTGAGCCGTATCCAGATATCCATCGATGCCACGACCGCAGCGACGTACGAGCAGGTGCGTCCTGGCGGCAATCTTGCCAAGGTCGTGGCCAACACCCTCGGGTTGTTGGAGCTGCGAAAAGAAATGGGCAGCGTGACGCCTTTGGTTCGCGTCAGTTTCGTCAAGACCGAAATCAACGAAGGGGAACTCGATGGTTTTGTCGAGTATTGGCGCGACATGGTCGACATGGTGGGGATACAGGAGTTCATCAAACCGCCGGCGACGACAAACGCGGCCTTACACAGCAACAAGAGCGTGGATCGCCGCAAGATTGGGTTTCATTGCTCGTTTCCGTTCAAACAAGTGGTGGTGAACAATGAGCGCAAGATTTTGCCCTGTTGTACTTTTTGGGGGGAGCAATTGCCGATCGGCGAATTTACCGGTCCCGAATCGATCCGACAAGCATGGAACAGCGATGCGATGAGGTATTTGCGGGATATTCACCGCGCGGGTGAGTATTGGCGGATCGGCGTATGCCGCAATTGTGTCGAGGCCGGCGATGCCGTGGAGAATGGCGCGGGGGTGCCATGAAGGTCGCGATCCTGGCGGGAGGTTTTGGCACGCGCCTATCCGAGTACACGGATCGCGTTCCCAAGCCCATGGTGGAGATCGGCGGCCGTCCGATACTCTGGCATATCATGAGGAATTATGCCGCGCAGGGATACAAGGAGTTTGTTCTGGCGCTTGGCTACAAGGGACACTTGATTAAGGACTTTTTCCTCAATTACCACGCCCGTAGCGCCGATTGCACCGTTGATTTGGCCTCGGGCAGCGTCTTGCATCATGGCGGGGACCATCTGGACTGGCAGGTGACTCTGGTCGATACCGGGATCGATACAATGACAGGAGGCCGTGTCAAGCGGCTTTTCGAGCATCTTGGCGATGAGTTTTTCTTGACTTACGGAGATGGTCTTTCGGACGTTTCGCTTGAGCGCCTGCTGGCATTGCATCGTGCGCGAAGGTCGCTGGTCACGGTGACGGCGGTGCACCCCAGTTCGCGTTATGGAAAGCTCGAAATATTTGCGGAGGACCAGGTCGGTCGTTTTGTCGAAAAGCCCGAATTCGCCGAAGACTGGATCAATGGCGGATTCTTTGTCATGCGCAAGGAGTTTCTGCGCATGATCGCCGACGATACCACCGTGCTGGAGCGCGAACCTCTGGAGCAGGCTAGCGCTGCGGGGCGCTTGCATGCATACCGGCATGCCGGATTCTGGCAATGCATGGATACCGTGCGCGACCTCAAACTTCTTGAGGAGCATTGGTACTCCGGTCGAGCCCCCTGGAAGAACTGGTAGCGCATGAACGCAAGCACTGTGACCACGGCGCCGGTATTGATGATCGTCTTTCGGCGGCCATCCACCACGCAACGGGTTTTCGACGCTGTGCGTTCGGCGCGCCCATCGCAACTTTTCATTGCATGCAATGCTCCACGCGACGATCATCGCGCAGAGCAGGAAGCGGTTGCCGAGGTAAGACGCATCGTGGCTGCTGTGGACTGGCCTTGCGAGGTAAGCCATCTTTTTCGCGAGCGACAATTGCCTGCCAAGGTATCGATCGCGACAGCGATCGACTGGTTTTTCGATCAAGTACCGGCCGGAATCATTCTTGAGGATGATTGCCTGCCTGATGCCAGTTTTTTCCCGTATTGCAGCGAACTGCTCGAACGGTATCGCGGTGATCGCCGCGTCGGCATGATCAGTGGTGACAACTTCCAGTTTGGTACGCGGCGCGGCGCGGGCAGTTATTATTTCTCGCGCTATGCGCACATCTGGGGCTGGGCAAGCTGGGCCGACCGTTGGCGCGAGGGCATGGACCCCGATTTGCGTCGATGGCCTGAACTCAAACAGCGAATCCTTGCTTTGTTTCCGGGTGGTCTGGAACGTATGTATTGGCGATACATATTCGATGCCGTGTATCGAGGCAAGATCGATACATGGGATTATCAATGGTTCCTTGCCCAGCTTTCTCAGCATAGGCTTTGTGCGCTTCCCCAATGCAACCTGGTGTCGAATATCGGGTTCGATGCGGTCGCGACAAACACCAGAAGTAAGACTCCGGCCTCCGCCGTGCCGAGTTCGCCATTGCCCCTGCCCTTGTCGCATCCAACAGAATTGATGCCCGACATCGCGGCAGATGCGTATACCTTCGCCAGAGCGATTCGCCCAAGCATCAAGCAGATGCTGGGCCGATTGCTGCGCCACCGCACGTCAGGGTAGAACGAGATATTTCCCCAATGATGGCTCGTGACCGTTCGCAATACTGCCCGATCTGCGATGGACATGCCGTACCCGCGTTCGTCGCAACCGTGCTGGGACGATATCAAGCCGGCTTCCATCAGTGTCGCGAGTGCCGATTTCTTTATGCCACCGACCCCCATTGGTTGTCCGAGGCATATTCGCATGCCATGGCTGATGCCGATACCGGTGTTCTGCTGCGCAACCTGTATAACGTGGCGCGCTGTACGGCTACGTTAGGCTTCTTTTTCGATTATCGCCCCCCGTGTGTGGATGTGGGGGGGGGGCACGGGGTTTTTACGCGCTTGATGCGCGATGTCGGCTTTGATTTTCGCTGGCGAGATCTCCACGCAGAAAATTTGTTTGCCCGTGGATTCGAATACCGAGACGAGAGCGGTGTCCAATTGGTGACGGCGTTCGAAGTAATTGAGCATTTGGCATCGCCATTGGATTTCGTGCGAGAAGCGCTTGCGCTGACCGACAAGGGCGCATTGTTGCTGACCACAGAGCTTTTTTCTGGAGAGCGTCCAGCCCCCGACTGGGCTTACTACGCATTCGAGTCTGGGCAACATATCGCTTTTTTCCACCCGCGCAGCTTGGGCGCCCTGGCGAGAAAATTGAATATGGAGTTGACTTCACATGGCAATTGGCATCTTTTATCTCCACGACCGGTGTCGCGGGCCTTGTTCAGCATCGCGGCTACGCCAATGGCCGCACTGATTTTCCCTTGGATCAAATTGCGGGTGTCTTCCCGCACGCAAGCGGATCATGAGCAGTTGAAGCGCAGATGAGCATGAGCACATCGCCTGAAATTTCATATCTCGGAAAGCTTGCCTACATCGTTGGAGGGTGGCGAAGCGAATTTGCGTTGCTGTTTGGGGCTTTCTTCGCCTTATCCGGACTCGATCTCTTGAGCGTTGGACTGATCGGCCCATTTATCGCGCTGGTTGTCGACCCTGGTCGACTGGATCAGTACCAGATAGGCCAGATCATGAGTGCTTGGCTGCCCAGCTTGGGCGAGTACACCCTCATTGCTTGGTTCGGCGCAGGCTTCCTCGTGCTTTTCTATGCCAAAACCTTGGTTGCGGCCTGGATAAATTGGCATATCCTGCATGATACCCATCGGCTTGGCGCCGGACTAAGCGAGCGTCTCGCGCGGGCTTATCAGTCCGCGCCATACGAATTCCTGCTTCAGCGCAATCGCTTGGATTTGGTTAAAAACGCCACCATGCATGTAGGGCAACTGACCACGGGAACCCTGTTTGTACTACTGCGACTGGTTTCGGAAGCGGTCGTGATCCTGGCGATCGTTATTTTTCTCGCCTGGGTCAATGTTGCCGCTTTGTTGTTGCTGGCATTGCTCATGGGGGCTAGCGGCTGGATATATGACCGCTATTTCGGGTGTCGTACTGGGCAGTGGGGCAGGGCGGCCAGCGAGGCATATACCCTCATGACGCGGAACCTGACCGAGACGCTGGAGGGCTTCAAGGAAATCCGCGTGCTGGGTGTGGAACGTCATTTTTACGACGAGTTTTCCCGTGGCGCGCAGATGCATGCCATGGCCTATGAGAAGAATCAGTTCTATATCCAAATGCCTCGTTTTTTTCTTGAGGCAAGCTTGGTGACATTTGTGGTGCTGCTGTCGGGAGCCTCGCTATTGTCTGGAACGGCTAGCAGCGAATTGATCCCGCTGCTTGGCATGCTTGGTCTGGCCGCATTGCGCATATTGCCCTCGGCCTTTTTTATTTTGTCCGGTCTTGGTAATTTGCGCTTTGCCGGCAAAGCCATCGATCAGGTGTATGCGGATCTGCGGGAAATCGAAGGGGTGCCGCACGAGGCCGACGTTCCTGGCGTATGCAAGCAAGAACTGTTTGATCGACTGGAGCTTCGCGGCGTGAGTTTTTCCTATGTTGGAGCAATAAGTCCAGTGTTGAGAGATGTCAGTCTTGTGCTCAAGCGGGGTGAGTCCTTGGGCATTGTTGGCGCATCGGGTGCGGGCAAGTCGACCTTGGTTGATCTGATGCTGGGTTTCCTGCGCGCGGACAGCGGTCTGGTATGCGTGAATGGAGTGGACATTGGCCTCGGTCGTCGTGCCTGGTTGGATCGTGTTGCGTACATACCGCAGTTCGTTTTCATGAAGGACGACAGCCTGCGCGCCAACATTGCGTTGGGCGTGCCGGCCGAGCGCGTGGACCATGAACGTTTGCGCGATGCCATCCGGCGTGCGCAACTAGTGGATTTCGTTGCCAGTCTCCCTGCTGGAATCGATACTCAGATCGGCGACCGCGGTATTCGCATATCCGGAGGACAGCGACAGCGTGTGGCGATTGCGCGGGCGCTCTATCATGATCGGGAAGTGCTGATTTTCGATGAAGCAACTTCAGCGCTCGACAATGAAACCGAACAGGAAATCGTCAAGAGTATCGAGGCCTTGCATGGTGAAAAGACCTTGGTGGTCATCGCACATCGTCTGACGACATTGAGTGGCTGCGATCAGGTTGTTCAAGTTGGTGGAGGCGGGGTGGGTGAGGTTTCCATCAAAGTCGGCGCTGGCGGGGCGGCGGGAGGGTTTGATGCGTAAGGTGATGGTGCTGACCGGGAAGCGAGGTGGCTTCGGGGCTATGAAGCCGATGTTGCGTTTATTGCGCGACGATCCAGCGTTCGAGTTGCAATTGGTTGTGACGGATCAGCATCTGAATCCGCGTTTCGGCAGGACGATCATCGAGGTCGAGCAGGAGTTCGCGGTTGCGGCAGCGGTGGATATCGAGCAGATGGATGATTCTGCCCTGGGGCGTGCGCAGGCGCTGGGGCGTTGCGTGACGCGCATGGCGGAAACCCTGGTGCGCCTGAGCCCGGATTGTTGTGTGCTATACGGGGACCGTGGGGAAGTGTTGGCAACGGCCTTGGCTGCTACCACACTCGGTGTGCCGATCATCCATTTGCAGGGAGGCGATGTTTCCGGGTCTGTCGATGAGCAGATGCGCCATGCGATGACCAAACTATCTCATATGCATTGTCCATCGACCGCAGCCAGCGCGAGGCGCATATTGGCTATGGGGGAAGAGCCTTGGCGCGTGCATGTCGTGGGGGACAACCATATCGATCTAATCGTCGCGGGCGAATATTTTTCCCCGGAGGAGGTGGGAACGCGGTTGAATCTGGATCCTAAGCAGCCCACGGTCGTTGTTCTGCAGCATTCTGAAACCACCGCGCCAGCGTCGGCCTACGACCAGATGGTCGAAACCTTGGAGGCTGTGCGTCGCCTGGAGTGTCAAACAGTCGTTGTCTATCCATGCTCGGATGTGGGATATCAGGGGGTGATTCGCGCCATAGAAGATCTGGCAACCGGGTCGAACTTCCGGGTATTTCATAATCTCGATGCACCGGTGTTCTGGGGCTTGCTTGCGTTTGCGCGAGTGTTGGTCGGCAACAGTTCGGCGGGCATTATTGAAAGCCCGACGTTTCGTCTGCCAGTAGTCAATATCGGACGGCGCCAAGAGGGCCGTGAGCGGGCGAGTAATGTTGTCGATGTGCCGCATGCGCGAGACACGATTTTTGCCGCCCTGAGGCGTGCCATGCTCGACGAGTCTTTCCGTGCTGAGGTCGCCTCCTGCCAACAAATCTACGGCGATGGACGGGCTGGCGTACGTGTCGTCGAGCTTCTGCGCGGAACAGAGCCGGATTCTCGCCTCTGGGTAAAGCGCATGACCTACTGAGCCTCTCGCTAGAATACGACTTTGTTTCGGGCGGAGGCGGGAGCGATGGACAGAGTGCATAGGGTACGTCGCAGTGCCTGGGCATTTATCCCGGCCCGGGGCGGATCGAAAGGCATTCCGCTGAAAAACATCGCGCTGCTCGGCGGGCGCCCGTTGCTCGATTACGCTAGCCGCGCCGCACTGGCGAGCGGTTGCTTCGAGCGTATTGTCTGTTCAACCGATCATCCCACGATCGCCCAGCGGGCGAGGGAACTAGGACTTGAGGTGGATGTGCGCCCTGCGGAATTGGCCAGCGACACAGCGACAACGCAGGCGGCGATTCTCGAATGGCTGGCACGCCAGGGAGGCTGGGAACTTCCTGAATTCATCTTCGTGGTTGAGCCGACCAGCCCTTTCCTGCGACCGGCGGATATCCGGCTCCTGCTGGAACGATTCGATGCGGATATCGATGCGGTTTCTGCTCAAACAGTAGCTTTGCCTCCCCATACTCATCATGCGTGGAATCAGCGTCGGCTGGAGGGGGGGTATGTCCGATTCGCCTTTGCCGAACGTAAAGCTGTCAACTTTAAGCAGGAAAAGCCGATACTTTATATTTTTGGGAATTTGCTGGCATGTCGTACTGCCTGTCTTTTGGCAGGGCAGGGCCTCTTCGACGAACCATCCGTAGGGGTGGAGATCGAGCGGCCCTACGATGTGAATATCGACTATCCGGATGACATGAACTTGGCGGAAGCCTTGTTGCGCACGGGAATGGTTGATCTGCCCCATATGTCGTCTGTTACAGATTTGGACTAGGAGATCTTGATGAAAGTAATGATTTTGGGTGGGGATGGTTATCTCGGGTGGCCCACGGCGATGTACCTTTCGAACAAGGGCTATGAGGTGGCCGTTGTCGATAACATGATCAAACGATTTTGGGAAGCCGAATTGGGTGTGCAACCTTTGTTGCCGATTCGTCCGATGCACCGTCGTGTTGCGCGTTGGGAGGAAGTTACAGGGAGGAAAATCCATAACTTTGTGTGTGACATCGCGAAGAACCATCGGAATATCTATCGTATTTTCGACGAATTTCAGCCTGATGCCGTGGTGCATTATGCTGAACAGCCATCTGCACCGTTTTCCATGATCGACCGGGAAAAGTGCCTTCTGACCCAGCAAAACAATATTCTCGGCACATTGAATGTCCTGTTCGCCATGCGCCACACCAACCCGGATGCACATATGGTCAAACTCGGCACCATGGGTGAGTATGGCACGCCCAATATCGACATAGAGGAGGGATGGCTGGATATCGAGCATAATGGTCGGCGTGACCGCATGCTGTACCCCAAGAAGCCTGGCTCGTTTTATCACCTTTCGAAGGTGCACGATTCGGCGAATCTCGAGTTCGCTTGCCGCATCTGGGGAACGCGAGTGACCGATCTCAATCAGGGGGTGGTCTATGGCATGGAGACGGACGAGACGCACCTACATGCCGATTTCGCTACCAGCATCCATTACGACGACGTATTCGGCACCGTGCTGAATCGCTTTGTCGTGCAGGCGGCTTGTGGTCAGCCGCTAACCGTCTATGGTAAAGGGGGGCAGACGCGCGGTTACTTGAATATCCGAGATACCCTGCGTTGCGTGGAGTTGGCGATCTGCAATCCAGCCAATGCGGGAGAGTTCCGTGTGTTCAACCAATTTACCGAGCAATTCTCCATCAACCAACTGGCGGCAATGGTTGCCGATGCAGGAAGGCAGCTTGGCATTGATGTCGCCTTGAGTCATATCGATAATCCGCGCGTCGAAATGGAGGAGCACTATTACAATGCTCGAAACTCGGCATTGCTGTCGCTGGGCTTGGAGCCTCATCTGCTTACCCAGAATGTGGTGGCTGGCATGATCAAGCAGGCGCTTCACAATCGCGACGAAATCGACATTACTCATCTCACGCCGAAGGTCCATTGGAAAAACAAGTGACAACGAGCGGTTTTGCGAGAAATTTCAGTATTGGGACGAAAGCGGTTGGCGATGGGCAGCCTTGCCTGATCATTGCTGAGGCGGGAGTGAACCATTTTGGAAGTCTCGAAAAGGCTTTTCGTCTGGTGGACTTGGCGAAACAGGCCGGCGCTGATATCGTCAAATTTCAGCATTTCAATACTGATCTCCTGGTTTCACACGTAGCGCCCGATTGGCGCGAAAGGCTGCGAAGCAAGGAGCTCTCCGACGACCAGTTGATCGAGATCAAGGGTTATGCAGATGCAGTTGGGATTGAGTTCCTCTGTACCCCACACGATGAGTCGGCTTTCGCGCTGCTCCGCGACCGCTTCGATCTGGGCGCCTATAAGATCGGTTCCGGAGAGGTGGAAAACTGGGGCTTTCTGGAACAGATCGCCCGTGCCGGCAAGCCGGTGATCCTGTCCACTGGCATGTACACCCTCGATCAAGTGCGTCGCGCGATCCAGGTGCTGGGCGATGCCGGATGCACGGAACTTGCGCTGCTCCACTGCGTCACCAGTTACCCGACGCCGCCGGAGGAGGTCCATCTGCGCGCAATGGAGGAGTTGCGCTCGCTATTTTCTGGGCCGATAGGTTATTCAGACCACACCACTGGTATCGCGGTGCCATTGGCGGCCGTCGCACTTGGTGCGCATATCGTTGAAAAGCACATTACGCTCGACCGCGACGTCCCCAACGCGCAAGACTGGAAAGTGTCCTGTGACGCCATGACCTTGCCCGCTTTCGTGGTCCAGGTACGTGAAATAGAAGCGGCATTGGGCGTAGCCATCAAGACCCGACAAGCCATTGAGGAAAATGCTTTCGCCTGGGCGCGCAAGAGCCTGTGTTTGCGTATCGCCTTACCAAGTGGTACTTGCCTCGGCGCCGACGACCTAGTGGCCCAGCGGCCTGGGACAGGAATTTCACCTGCGCGAATCGCCGAAGTTGTGGGACGTAAAACCGTACGCGACTTAGCTGCTGGTGAAATGTTGAGCGTGGAAGATATTGAGCAGAGCTGAATGATCCGCTGGCCCATCAATGCTGAGTTCGCTGCTTCGCCAGCTGTGGCAAACCGGGATCTGTTTGCCGCGCACTATGCGGACGCGCCGCTCGAAACGGTCGTCGAATTGTACTTTGGCATGCCTTTGCCGCAGGCCGTTGTTGCTGTTGGCCAAGTTTTCGATCTCCTCGCCTCGCGCGGCTGGGCGTTGGCAGGGCGGGGCCTGGAAATTGGTGCTGGCATTGGTGTGCTGTCATCCTTGGCAATTCGACGTTTTACGGCGATCAATAGCATTCATGCGCTCGAGGTTGTGCCCAAGGTCGTCGAGCATCTCCAGCCCCGTGTGAGTCGCCACTTGCTTGGCGATGCAGCCGGTAGGGTGATTGGCGTCCATGGCTCATTCGACGATATCCATGTCGCCCCCGGCCATTTTGACTTTTGCATCGAATACGCTTCGCTCCACCATAGTCATCGCCTTGTGGGTACATTGACCGAGTTGAGCCGGGTCATGAAGCCTGGAGCGTTGCTCGTTGCGATTGACCGTGCCCACCACGATGGTTTGAGCGAGGCACAGAAGTCTTATATGTTGGGGTTGCGGTACTCGGTGGAATGGAAGCGCCGCTACGGTTATCCGGAAGCGCCGTTGACGCGGCGTGAAAACGGCGAAAGCGAGATTCGGGTCAGTGAATGGCAAGCCGCGTTCCATGCCGCTGGCTTTGAGCTCCTGCATCGTTGGGAATTGCGGCCCCGGGGGTGGCGTCATTTGCGCTATAAGCTTGCGCTCTCACTGCCTTATAGTTTGCGGAAATGGCTGAATTTGCATCCATCGCGTGTGCGCCCCCAGAGCGGCGAGTTGGGCTGGTTGGCCCGCTCTCTGTCTAGAGCGTCCAGCGACCCGGTGTATGTCGCTTCGCCCAAGGAGCATACCGTGTTTGTGGCGCGTCGAAAGACCTAGGGCGATGCTGCGGACGATTCTGATCGACTTGTCGCCTGGCCTTTGGCCGATGCTGGAATATGAACTCGATATCATCCAGCGCTTTCTGGATGAAGGACATCGCGTTGTCGCATTGCAGTGTCAAGGCAAGGCGACGTTTTGTCCCGCGAACCTGGTGCTGAAGCGGCGCATCTGCGCAGAATGCCGTTCCCGCACACAAAGCGGTTTCGACTGGTTGCGTTTTGCTTCGTCCGCTTTTGTCGTTGCCGAAAACTACAGCCTAGATCCTGAGGCGCGGCAGTCGATAGCATCAATGCTGCCGCGAGAACCGATTCGTGGCTTGGCGGCCTTATCCGCCATACCCAACGCCGGAGCGGGTATCGACTTCGTCGAGGCCGCTTATTCGACATTGCAGACAACCACGAAGGAGTTCGTTCCCGATCTTGCAATTCATGGCTCACTGTTGCGCCAGATCATGTTGGATGGCCTAGTGGCACATGCAAGTTTTCGGCAGACTCTTGAAGCACATCGCCCGGACGAGGTTTGGGTATTCAATGGCCGTATTTCGCGCTATCGCCCAGTCCTACGCGAATGCCAACATGGCGGGATCAAGGTCTTTACGTATGAGTACCCGTACCACGGATTCAAGCGTTATGTGGTGTTCGAGGGCCAGTATCTGCACGACTTCGCTTTCCGCTCGCGTGAATACTTGAAGTTCTTCAATGCCTATCCTTATCCCGAACGGAAGCGCTTGTGTCTGGGCGATATCTGGTTGCGTAAGCGGCTCCAGCGGGTGCAATTGGGTTACGAACGGGTTTTTGCGCGCTATCAGGAAGAGGGCCGGCTGCCAGGCAGCTGGAGTCCTGATCGCTTCAACATTGCCGTGTACAACAGCACAGAATGGGAGGCGGCGGGGGTTCCCGAGTCGGTGCGCTGGATGTATCCCGATCAAGCTGGCGCACTAGAGCGGATATTTTCCGATACTGTTGGATGCGCAAACTTGCATTTCACTTTGCGCGTCCACCCGCATCTTGGCAAGCGCGACCAAGCTAGCGCCGAGCGCTTCATGGCACTGGAGCGCTTCCCCCATGTGACGGTACTCGGTCCAATGTCGGAGTTCGATTCCTACAGCTTGGTTCAGAGTGCGGATCTCGTGTTGACTTTTTACTCTCTGATCGCCATCGAGGCGGCATATCTTGGACGGCGGGTGGTCTGTGTTGGCCCGGCGCCGTATCAGGATTTCGACGTGGCTTTGTTTCCTCGGCGCCATGAGGAACTGCTAAACATCCTCGCCGTCTGCCAGGCCGGCGGTGATCCGGGGTTTCCTCCGGACGAGCGTCGGCAATGGGGGGCGAAGGCTTTCGGATTTGCACGTATGTTCTATGGTCGGCGCCCGAAATATCTGCGCAAGAAGGATTATTACGACGCGAGAATGGTGCGCGCGGGCATCTTGACGCAAATCGCGCCGTATCGTGCGCTAAAACTGATGAATCGCTTATTGTCGACACCGTATTATCTGCTGGATGCGGCGCAGCGAATCTTGCGCGATCCCGTGTTGCGGCGTGAGTGTGTCGCGTCTCCCTGGCGGTCGGCGCTACGTTTTGTCCGCGAGCGATTGACTGGGGTTGTACCATGATCAAGGCGCATTTGCGGGAGATATTCCTATGTTGAATGCATCGGAGCTGCGGATCTGGTTATGTGATCTGACATATACGCAGCAAACAATCGCTGCAGATACAATGCCTCTGGGTGTTGCATGCATTGCCACATATACGGACCTCCAACTTGGTCTGAAGCATCCGGTCCGTGTCTTCAAGTATCCGGAAAAATTGGCCGAGGCGCTAGCGAGCGAGCCCTATCCTCACGTCATCGGGTTTAGCAATTATTGCTGGAATACCCGGCTCGGGCAGCTATTTGCACAACTGCTGCGTCGTCGTTTTCCCGATATTGTCATCGTCTGCGGTGGCCCGCATTACCCGGTGGATGCCGCAGAGCAGGCTGACTATCTGGCTGCGCGCCCCGAAATCGATTTTTATGTGGCGAAGGAGGGAGAAAAAGCCTTTGCTGGACTGATTGCGGCTCTGTTAGAGAACGATTTTGATCTGGCGCGGGTGAAATCATTGTGCCTGCCCTCCTTGCACTATCTTGGCGCTGACGGGGCGGCGGTGCTATCTCCCATGATCGATCGGATCATAGATCTTGACGAAATTCCTTCGCCGTATGTGTCAGGGAAAATGGATGAGTTCTTCGACGGCAAGGTCATGCCCCTGTTGCAGACGAATCGTGGCTGCCCATTCAGTTGCACATTCTGTGTCGAGGGCGTCCAGTATTATAACAAGATAAAGAAATATTCCGGGGAGCGGGTCGCAGCCGATATCGAGTACATCGGACGGCGCATGTTCGAGACGCGCGATCCGGGATCGCGATACGACCTGTTCATCGCGGATTCGAATTTCGCCATGTATGCGGAGGATATCGATACGTGCAAGGCGTTGCGCGCGACACGCGAACAGTATGGCTGGCCCGAGTACATCAACGTGGCCACCGGAAAGAATAACAAGGAGCGCGTCATCGAGGCAGCCACTTTGCTCGATGGGGCATTGCGCCTATCGGGCTCGGTACAGAGCCTGAGTGGTGATGTACTTGAAAAAATCAAGCGCAAGAACATTTCCGCCGAGGACCTGATCAAGCTTGGGCTGCATGCGAAAGATGTGGGCGTGAACTCTTATAGCGAGATCATTCTAGGACTGCCCGGAGATAGCAAGCAGGCGCATTTCGATACCATCCGCGGCGTCATGGATGCCGGGTTCAATTTCATCCTGCCTTGGCAGTTGATGCTGTTGCCTGGCTCCGAGATGGGTAGTGCGGAGCATAAGCGGCAATATGCGATGGATGTCCGTTACCGTGTTCTCCCGCGTTGCTTCGGAAATTACGAGGTCCTGGGCGAACGCATTGTGTGCGCGGAAATAGAGGAAGTCTGCGTTGCCAACAGTACACTCAGCTACGAGGATTATCTTGAGTGCCGGAAGTTGAACCTGCTGGTGGCCATTTTTTACAATGACGGCGCATTCTCGACCATCTTGACCGTGCTGCGCATGCAGGGAGTTCCGCCGTTCGAGTTATTCCTGGAAATGATGCAACAGCCGTTTCCAGAAGGCATGCAGGCGGTTTTTGATGCCTTCATTGATGCGACGAAGAAAGAGTTGTGGGATTCGCGCGAGTCACTGGATGTTTTTGTCGCAGAGCCGGCCAACAATCTTCGTTATGTCGAAGGCGAACTCGGCCGCAACAATCTTTATTTCTTTCGTACGCTGGCTATCCTGCGATATACAACCGATTTACGGAATGTCACAGCCAAAGCGATGGAGAAGGTGCTGCGTACTGCAGGTTGCTGGAATACGGAAATGCAATCTTTTCTGGCAGATGCCTTGGATTACCATTGGGCGCGTATCAATGGTTTATTTGACGGTGCGGAATCGTCTGTCGAGTTGACACAAAACTATGATATTGCTCGATTCGAAAGCGCAGAGATGCCGCAAGGGCTCTCTGCTTATCAGTTCGTCCAGCCTCAACGAATAGCATTCCATTTGTCGGAAAGCCAGCAGAAGCTGATCGATCGCTACAAGAGCGTGATGGGGGATAGCGATGTCGGGATAGCGCGGATACTGTCGCGTGTTTATGTGAAAAAGTTGCTGCGTATTCCCGAGATGTTGCCTTGATTTATGTTTGCCTGAATCCCCGAAAGGAAGAGTTGCGGTTCTTGTATAGATCGAATGCAATTTGCTGCGCCTTGTCTCTTGCCTGGTCGAAGTAGGCGCTCAATAGCGTTACGTTTGCATCATAAAGTGCGTCATGGAACTCATCGTCGCTTAGATCGGTGAAGTTAATTGTCAATAAATCCGAATTCAGATGTTTCCGCTCATAGAAGTCTTCGACATCTTTCAATAATCCATTGCGAATCGCATGGTAATAAAGTGGGGATCCAGGGTATGGCGTTACCGGACGGATAGTTCTCATCTGCGAGTGATCGTCGTAGCGCAGTAGGAATTCGACACCTTTTTTCAGAGAATCCCTGTTTTCGCCAATATTGCCAAAAATAATATTGAATCCCGGGCTGATCCCCGACTCCAGAGTAGCCTGGATGCCCTGGTGGATCATTTTCACCGAAAGGCCTTTCTTCATCACGTTCAGCGCTTGCTGATCGAGCGACTCGATGCCGTAATTGATGAACACGCAGCCGGCATCCCGCATCAATTTCAGTACATCGGGTTTTGCAAAATTCAGGCGCCCATTGCAGTTCCATTTGAATCTCATGCCTGAGCGAATGATGCCATTGCAGAATTCGACCGTGCGCTCTTCGGAGATCATCAACAGTTCATCGGAAAACATGATGTAGTTGATGTCATGGTTTTTCTGCAAGAGGGATACTTCATCAAGTACCGCTTCGATCGATCTAGCCCGATGTCCCATGTCCATCCGGTAGCAGAAGTTGCATTTGAAAGTGCAGCCCCGACCCGACAGAACAGGCATGCCCCTGTCCGCATTCGACATGTTCGGGTCGCGCAGTAAGGAGTAGTAGTCGATGGGAAAAAGATGATAGGCTGGGGGCTCGATGGTGTCGATGTCGTGGATCAATGGTCGTTCCGGTGTCTTGACCAGTTTGTCGCCGTCAAGAAATGCGATTCCCTTTACATCCTTCAGTGGTGTTTTGTGATCGATTGCGTTGAATAATTCGACGGTGGTAATTTCTCCCTCGCCGATGGCGACGATGTCTGCTCTGGTCTTTTTCAGAAAATATTCCGGCTCCGGGGCTGGTCCATGCCCACCTATTATGAAAGTCGGTCTGTTATTGGCCCTATTGATGGCCACGGATATCTTTAGAAGCTTCCGGTACTGATAGTAGCCACCGATGACGCTGACACAAACTGCGTCGAAGTGGTTTCTGTTCAGGTAGTCGGTAAGATGCTCTTCGGGCCAATGGAAAACATCCTGTTGATAAATGACTACTTCGTGGCCCATCCGTAGCAAAACAGATGAAATATAGGCAAGTCCCTGCGGAAACCAGTGGATATAGGAGTCGTTGTCGTAAACTACTAATAGAATTCGCATGTTGGTCACTACGTCCATTGGATTCCATCTATGGAATCAGTTGGTTGGCTTGTGTGGAAAAGCATTTCGCAGTCTTCAGACTGATTGAAACGAGGTGTTGTGGAATGGTTTGCGGCGAGTCTAGTGCATGATTCGGGTTTTGTACGATTATCAAATCTTTGCATCTCAGTCCTATGGCGGGATTTCGCGCTATTGTCATGAACTGTGCAAGCAAGTCGACCGGACGGATGGATTTTCCGCATGTATTGACGCGCCCTTGCATATCAATGCATATTTGGCGGCAGATCCACGCCACGGAACGGGTTTGTATGTTCCATTGCATTCGACGTCCGGCATGATTGCGAGTCTTCAGAAAATGGCTGTGTTTTTGGGCGACGCATTGACCAGCTTTCTACTTCCTGGCAACGCCGATATCGTACATGAAACCTTTTATTATGGCCGATTTTCCGGGCATGCCAAGGGCGCAGCCCGTGTAGTGACCGTGCATGACATGATTCACGAGCGATTTCCCGAGAGCTTTCCCTCCAGCGACCAGACGGCACGGCGCAAGCGCGAGGCCGTGGCGCGGGCGGATCATGTCATCTGTAATTCGTACCGCACCCAGGCGGATGTGCTGGATATGCTGCAAGTGCCGCCAAGCAAGGTGAGCACGGTACATCTTGGATTCTCCTTCCCCAGAGGCGAGGATGGCTCGAATTCGCCAGTGTCGTTTCCGTACATATTCTTTGTCGGCAATCGCAGTGGATACAAGAACTTTGCCTCCTTGGTGGATGCAATTGGAGCGACCCCCCGGCTGCGGGACAATTTTGGACTGGTATGTTTCGGGGGGGGGCGGTTTACAGCGAGTGAAGTGGAGCTCATGAAAAGATCCGGCCTCGATTCGACAAGGATCGAGCATGCCGTCGGCGATGATCGCAGCCTGGCGCGCTATTACCGGTATGCGGAGGTTTTCGTATACCCTTCGCTATACGAGGGGTTCGGGATTCCGCCACTGGAGGCCATGCTTAACGACTGTCCAGTGGTATGTGGCGATGTGGCCTCCTTGCCCGAGGTCGTCGGAGAATCTGCGGAATTGTGTTTGCCGCAGGAGTCGGCATCGATTGCTGCGGCGCTAGAGAAATTGCTTTTTGACACGCAAAGAAGGGATTTTATGGTTCAGGCAGGAAGGGAAAGAGTGAAGCTCTTCTCGTGGGAAAAGTGCGCGCAGGAAACCGTCAAGGTCTATCAAGGCCTAGTGTGAGCCACGTCGAGCGCCATGTTCCTCCGGACCCATTGCGGGCAACCCAACAGGTATTTGCATTCCATTACCGCAGGCAGGATGCCGTCCCGCCAGCGCCGACTTTTTTGCATAAGTCAGGAGAAGCACTAAATGAGTGTTGAGGAATCCGCCACCCCCGTTGCCCTGATCACGGGCATTACCGGTCAGGATGGCGCCTATCTTGCGGAGTTCCTGCTGGGCAAGGGCTATGAAGTGCATGGCATCAAGCGCCGCACTTCTTTGTTCAACACCGACCGCATCGATCATCTGTATCAGGATCGACATGAATCGGGTGTGCGCTTCTTTTTACACCACGGCGATTTAACCGACTCGTCGAGCCTGATCCGCATCATTCAGCAAGTGCAGCCGGATGAAATCTATAACTTGGCGGCGCAAAGCCATGTGGCGGTGTCGTTCGAGGAGCCTGAGTACACCGCGAATTCGGACGCGCTGGGCGCTCTGCGAATTCTCGAGGCGTTGCGCATCCTCGGCATGGAGAGGAAGGCGCGCTTCTACCAGGCCTCGACCTCCGAGTTGTACGGGCTGGTGCAGGAAACCCCCCAGCGCGAGACCACGCCGTTTTACCCGCGCAGCCCCTATGCGGTGGCGAAGCTTTACGCCTACTGGATCACGGTGAATTACCGTGAGGCCTACGGCATGTATGCCTGCAACGGCATCTTGTTCAACCATGAATCGCCCGTGCGCGGGGAAACCTTTGTCACGCGCAAGATCACCCGGGCGCTGGCGCGCATCAAACTGGGCTTGCAGGACAGACTTTACTTGGGAAATCTGAATGCCCTGCGGGATTGGGGGCACGCACGCGACTATGTCGAGGCGCAGTGGTTGATGCTGCAACAGGAATCCCCGGAAGATCTGGTGATTGCATCGGGGGAGCAACACAGCGTACGCGAATTTGTCGGCCTGGCAGCGTCCGAACTTGGTCTACGAATGGAGTGGCGCGGGGCGGGAGTGGATGAAAAAGGCTATGACCAGAACGGCCGTTGTCTGGTCGAGGTCGACCAGCGTTACTTTCGTCCCACCGAAGTCGAAACCCTGCTTGGGGATGCCGGCAGGGCGCGTTCCCGTTTGGGGTGGGCGCCGAAAATCACATTTCGCGCATTGGTCGAGGAAATGGTCAGGGAAGACCTGAAAGCCGCCGAGCGGGATGAATTAGTGAAACGGCATGGCTATACGGCCTTCAATCATAACGAATGAGTGTTTGTTTGCGCCGAGCGGCCTTGATTAACTGTGGAAGCTGAAGCCAAGATTTTTATCGCGGGCCATCGTGGTTTGGTGGGCTCGGCGTTGCTGCGACGCCTGGATGGTTCCAGCGGCGTGCTGCTCAGGCGCACGCACCAGGAACTGGATCTGAGCCAACGTCAGGCAGTCGATGAGTTTTTCCGCGACGAACGGCCGGACTATGTTTTTCTCGCTGCCGCCAAGGTAGGTGGAATTCACGCCAATGCCACCTATCCCGCAGATTTCATTTATTCCAACTTGTCGATCCAGACGAATGTTATTGATGCGGCATATCGCCACGGCGTGCAGCGGCTCATCTTCCTGGGTTCGTCCTGTATCTATCCGCGCATTTGTCCGCAACCCATGCGCGAAGAGAGTTTGTTGAGCGGGCCGCTGGAGGAAACTAATCGTGCCTATGCCGTAGCCAAGATCGCCGGTGTGGAAATGTGCCGTGCCTATAACCGTCAGCATGGAACGCGCTTTTTGGCCGTGATGCCGACTAACCTGTATGGCCCCAACGACAATTACGATTTGGAAAATTCGCATGTCTTGCCGGCTTTGATTCGCAAGATGCACATGGCGAAGGTTGCCGAATCTCCTGAGGTTGTCGTCTGGGGCACCGGGCAGCCGCGCCGCGAGTTTCTCCATAGCGACGATTTGGCTGGTGCCTGTGTATTTCTCATGGACCTGTCTGATAAACAATTCGATGCGCTGCTGAATGATCTGTCTTCGCCGGCATTGATCAATATTGGTAGCGGACAGGGTCAGTCGATTCTGGCTTTGGCGGAAATGGTGAAAGAGGTAGTGGGATACAACGGAAAGCTTGTGTTCGATACGGCGCGGCCAGATGGGACGCCGCGCAAGCTGCTTGATGTTAGCCGCCTTACGGCACTGGGTTGGCATCCGCGTATCGGATTGCGTGAAGGGATTGCAGATGCCTATGGCGATTTTCTGAGCCGCCAATCCTTGGTTTGCTAATGCAAGACGACCAGCCTTTGGTTTCCATTGTTACACCCTGCTTCAATGCGGCAGGTACTTTGAGGCGGGCGTTGGATTCGGTGCTTGAGCAAACCTACCCGCATATCGAGATGGTCGTGATGGATGGCGGATCAACGGACGGTACTGTGGAGATTTTGCGGGAATACGCACACCGGCTTGGATACTGGGTGAGCGAGCCAGACCATGGCATCTCCAATGCCTTCAACAAAGGGGTGGGCAAGGCACGCGGTGTTCTGATCGGGATTCTCAATGCAGACGACTGGCTCGAACCAGATGCCATCGCTACCGTGGTTGCTGCTCACTTGAATAATCCCGAGGCTGTGGTGCATGGAGATATGTGCTATTGGCTGTCGGCGACACGCGCAATGATCTCGCCGCGCCGTCCAGAGATTGATCTGGATCGCTTGCCTTACCATCCTGCGACATTCGTTCCCGCAGTAATCTATGAACGCCATGGCATGTTCGATGAATCGTTTCGTTATGCCATGGATACCGATTTTCTGGTGCGGATTTTTCAGGCGCATGTGCGCTTTGTGTATGTTCCCAGGGTACTGGCGAATATGAGTCGTGGTGGTGTCAGTACCAGCAATGTTGCCGCTCCCTATAAGGAGCGGCATGCGATCTATCGGCGTGCTGGTATGAGCCCCCTGCGCAATCAAATGCTTTATGTTTTTTTCGTTGGGCGCATGTGGTTGCGTCTGTGGATTGAAAAGTACTTGCTGAGGTCAAAATGAATTCCATGCTGGTCCCTGTCATTCTTTCCGGTGGAGCAGGTACGCGCTTGTGGCCGGTTTCGCGCGAGGCGCATCCCAAGCCCTTTTTGCGACTGGCGGATGGGGAAAGTCTCTTGCAGAAAACCTTTCAGCGCGCTGCAGCGCTCCCGGATGTTGCAGAAGTGCTGACGGTTACCCAGCGTGACTTTTACTTTCAGACCAAGGATGAGTATGCCCCCATCAATCCGGCCGGGCTAACCTGCCGCTATGTGCTTGAGCCATTTGGCCGTAATACGGCAGCTGCCGTGATGGCTGCTGCCTTGTTGATTTCCCGGCAATATGGCCCGAAAACACAGATGCTGGTACTGCCAGCCGATCATGTGGTGCGGGATATCGGCGCATTTGGTGCAGCCGTTACCACCGCGCGCGAGTTGGCAGCGCAGGATTGGCTGGTCACGTTTGGGATTCGGCCAGACAGTCCGCAAACGGGGTATGGTTATATCGAATGCGCCGCCCCGCTAGCGCCGACTTTTTCGTATCAGGTTGCGCGTTTTGTCGAAAAACCTGGGGTAGCGCTGGCGCAGACGTTTGTCGACTCCGGCCGCCATTTCTGGAATGCCGGCATGTTCTGCTTTTGTGCCGGGGTATTGATTGACGAGATGAATCGGCATGCACCGACGCTTGCAACAGCCGTCGAGCAATGCCTTGGTGTGTCAACGGAACAGGGATCATTGACTGCGATGGTAGAGGTTGATTCAGCTACTTTTGCCCCGGTCCCCTCAATCTCTTTGGATTACGCATTGATGGAGAAATCCGAGCGTGTTGCGGTGGTGGCTTGCGAGATGGGATGGAGCGATATTGGTGCTTGGGATGCACTTGGTGATCTCACCGAAGCTGATACCAGTGGCAATCGAGTTGTCGGCCAAGCCTTTCTTGAGGATGTGAGCAATTGTTATCTCCGTAGTGAAGACCGGGTGATTGGTGCGGTAGGCGTAAGTGATTTGATGGTGATCGAAACTCCGGATGCGCTGCTGGTCGCCCATCGTGACCGGGTGCAATCAGTGCGGGAGTTGGTTGGGCAAATGAAGGCGGTAGGTCATGAAGCTTACCGCTTGCATCGTACCGTCCACCGCCCTTGGGGAACCTATACGGTGCTGGAGGAAAACGCGCGCTATAAGATCAAGCGTCTGGTGGTTAAGCCGGGAGCAACTTTATCATTGCAATTGCATCATCACCGTAGCGAACACTGGGTGGTCGTCAGTGGTATGGCCCGTGTGACAAATGATGAGCGCGAATACTTTGTGCGGGAAAACGAATCGACCTTCATTCCCGCCGGGCATAGGCACCGGCTGGAAAACCCCGGCATGCTGGAGTTGGTGATGATTGAAGTGCAGAGTGGCGAGTATGTCGGCGAGGATGACATCGTGCGCTTTGACGATCAGTACGGACGCACGGCTTGATCAGCAAAGCGACGCGTTCAATTGGATTCCTGTTTTCTTGCAGGTATGTTCGCGTATTATGCGTTTGGCTGTCTCCAACAATTGGGGATTGAGGGATGTCAGTTTGGATAATGCTTCGCTGGCGGCATCGGTCTGGTTTAGTTCGGCATGCGCCAGGGCAAGGCAATACCAACCATCGGCGTGCTGTGTGTTGATCGATACGCTGCTTTTGCAAGATGCCGCAGCCTGAGAGAAATGTCCCTGTTCAAGCGACATGATGCCATGGTAAGCCCAGACCTGATGGTTGCCGGCATCCCGCTCAAGCGCTAAAGCATATTCGGTTTCCGCGCCGGAAAAATTGCCCCGCATGCGAAGGATATCGCCCAGCACGGTATGGCTCATGCTGCTTTGGGGATGCTCGTTACGCCAACGGGAGGCGAGTTTTTCCAGTGCGCCCCAGTCTTGTTTTTCTGCCAATAGCCGTGCTTCTTGGCGGTACTCGGTATCGCTATATGTCTTATTATTGGATGGCATGATTGCGATACCGGAAACGATCAATATGGTGAGGAGCAATACCGCAAGTTTTGCTTTTCTGATTTTTGTGGACATGTTTGCGATCCCAATGGGCAATGGTGAATTCTAAAGGCTGGATGGTTCGATGAGTAGCGAATTGGCGCGGGTGCTGGCTGCCCTCAGTGAAAATGACATCGACGGCGCTGCCGCCAGATGCGAGAAATGGCGTGGAATGGAACCGGCTTCGGCATTGGCCCATAACCTTTCAGGAATAGTGGCATTGCAGTCTGACAATATCCATCAAGCGGTTGCCTGGTTCAAACTTGCCACCGAGTTGGATCCTCATTATGCAAAGGCTTGGTGCAATCTTGGTGTGGCCTATAAACAAATCAAGCGAATTGAAGATGCCCTGGCTTGTTTTATGACAGCCGTTGATTTGGCCCCCAGCGACGCAAACATCAGATACAACCAAGCCCTCCTGTTACATGAGCAGGCGAGGAACACGGAGGCAAAAGAAGTCCTGGAGAACTGGCCTGAAACCGAAACAATTACCGCCGAAGGGGGTTGGTTGTTGGCGAAAGTGACCTATCTGCTTGGCTTACCAATGGATGCCTGCAACATCATGGCAGACCTAACCCGGCGCTATGCGCAGTCCCTTGAGTTGTGGCGTACTTACGGGGATCTGTTGCGTGAAACCGGCCAGAATACGCAGGCAGAGAGGGCGTATCGCACTGCCATAGCCATTGCGCCACAAGACTCTCAAAGTTTGAGAGGATTAGGCAACTTGCTTGTGCTTGGTGGGCAGCCGAATGGGGGTATGCGTTTTTTGCAGCGTGCCGTAGAGTTGCAGCCGGATGATCCGGAAACACTGGTCGATTATGTCCAGTCACTCGTGTCCAACGGGATTTTTCTCGATGCCCGACAGATACTGCTGCAAGCGCTTTCCCGCTGGCCCGAAAATCCCGTATTGCATTTCAATCTCGGCCTGGTGGAGGGTGAGCACGGGGATAGGACTCTAGCCGAAAGATCCACGCAACGTGCCATCGCAATCGATCCGGAAATGTATCTGGCGCAGAATTACTTGGGGATTCTGCAGGAAAAGAGAGGGCAAACCGAGGCAGCGGCGAAATCCTATCGCGCCGCTTTATCGTTAAATCAAGGCCTTGCAGAGTCCTATAACAATCTGGGCAATCTACTCTGGCGTGAGTTGTCGCTTGATGAGGCCGAATGGAACTATCGCAAAGCTATCGAGTTGAAACCTGAGTTTCCCGCCGCGCACCACAATCTTGGCCTGCTACTGCTAGTGACAGGCCGGTTTGAGGAGGGCTGGCAAGAGTACGCGTGGCGCTGGAAAATTCTGGAAGCTAGACCGCATATTCGCGTGCTTGATCAACCCGAGTGGTGTGGCGAAAGTTTAGCCGGCAAGCGTGTGCTAGTTCATGCTGAACAGGGGTTTGGGGATACTTTGCAGTTTGTCAGATACATGCCGTTCTTATCACAGACTGGGGCGGAGGTTATTTTTGAGTCTCCCCCTTCGCTCATGCGTTTACTTGAGAGCATGGAGGGAATCGGTTGCCTCGTGAAGCGAGGAGAGCCATTGCCTGCGTTTGACTATCATGTACCGCTATTGAACCTGCCGGGACTCATGGGCACACGGTTTGGGAGTATTCCGAGCCGAACCCCATACCTTAAGGCTGATCAAATAGACGTTGAAAAATGGGGCCGGCGATTGTCTACCATCGGCGAAGGATACCGCGTCGGGTTGGTGTGGGCGGGTAACCCGAAACATATCAACGACCGATGCAGATCAATGATTGCTAGCGATTTGGCGCCGCTTGCCGATATCGGCAATGTGAAGTGGGTCAGTCTGTATAAGCGACCAGCGGGGGTATCGTCGACCATGCCCGCGCTGCCGATCCCAATGATCGACTGGACGGATGAGTTGTCTGACTATGCCGAAACGGCAGCCCTCATCAAGCATCTCGACCTGATCATTACCGTCGATACCTCCGTGGCGCATCTGGCTGGAGCGCTCGGAAAACCTGTCTGGATCATGTTGCCATTTGCTCCCGACTGGCGTTGGCTTCTTGAGAGTAACGCTAGCCCTTGGTATCCAACGGCAACATTATTCAGGCAGGAGTCCCCTGGATCCTGGTTAAGGATAATGGAGAAGGCGGCGCTAAACCTGCGCTGCGTTCATGGTCCTCGCAATCTGTAGCAACAAAAAAAAGGAACACCCCAAGGTGTTCCTTCAAAAAGTCAATATGAATAATAAACTGTGATCAATAAATCAGTGTGTAGCTCTTAGCAGCTTGATCGCCGCCGAAGGTGGCAGCAGACAAGCCTGTCTGGTTGGCATAGGCGGTCTTACATGTCGTTGTGGCGGTTGCTGGCGTAGCGGTAGCGGTACCATAAGAAACTGTCATGGAGCCCGCTGGGTCGTTGATCACTCGGTAGTTAACGCTACAAGTGGTCGTTCCTGTAGTCAGTGTATGCGCTAGGGTATGTGTTCCCCGGAGCGAAGAAAAATTCGAATCGGATAACGCATAACCCCAAGCGGTCTGTGCGGGCTTTAACGTAATCGCTATGAAACCACCGGTTAGCGAGGCCGCAAGGGTAGGCTCAGGCGCATACATAGTCTTCGTTACGACGATATAGTTGGTCGTACCAAAGGTTCCCTGAGCGTAAACGCCGCCAGGTATTCTGGTTGCGTCGGTTTGATCGGCCGCAAACGAAACGCTGGAACCGATTGATAATATGCCTACAGCTGCCATTGCTGCTGGTATCGCCTTGAGACGCATGTTTGTCATGTTTCGCTCCTTCAGAAAATGAATGATCCGAGCCGACCATATCCGCCTTGATGCTTCTAAGCGACCCGTCAAGCATTATTACGGCATGCTCTGGCGCAACTATAGGGCAATTCACAAAAAAAAGGAACAAAAACTTCCTTGCCTAAGCTTGGAATACGCTTGAAAGTGTGCAGTACTTCACGCATGATTTCATTTTGAAAACACAGGATCGAATAGAGAGCTTATGGATGCCATGAACACCGAAATACATCGCCCGCTTGAGGCAGCCTTTCAGCTTTTCCGGCTGGGTCTGCTTGAGGAGGCGGGAGAGGCTTATCGAGCAGTAGTCAAACAGCAACGCGGGAATGCTGAAGCATGGAATATGCTGGGTATCGTTCTGCATCGCCTAGGTCGAATCGAGGAAGCAATCAAAGCGCTGGAGACCGCAGTTGAGGTTGCACCTCGCGCGCCCGAGGCCTTGAACAATTTAGGCAATCTTTACAAGGATTCCGGTGATTACTTGAGAGCAGTTCGTTATTACCGCAAGGCGTTGTCCCTGGCTCCGGATCATGTTTCGGCAAACGCCAATTTGGCCAACTGCCTGGTTGAGTCAGATGACTTATTGGCTGCGGAAACGCATGCACTCCGAGCGCTTGACCTTGATGGTCAGTCAATCGAGGCATGGTCAGCGTTAGCTTGTATCTCTGAGCGACGTGGGGATTACGCGCAAGCAATTGCAGTGCTCGAGTCGGCGTTGGAGGTGTTCCCCGATCAAGCTGATTGGTTGATGCATTTGGGTTGTACCCGCTTGTTGGACAAACAGTACGAGAGCGCAATTAATGCGCTGCATCGCGCTTTGAAGTGCCGCCCCCAATTTGTCGAGGCTATGAATAACCTTGGAAAAGCTTTGTTTGAGGTAGGCCGGCTGGAAGAGGCAGAGGCCGTGCTGCGCGATGCCATCCATCTCAGGTCCAGCATGAAAGAGCTGTATATCAATCTGGCGAATGTTCAAATATCGCTCCGGCAGCATGCCGAGGCCATGGCAAGTTTTCACCGGGTGTTGAACCTTGACCCTGATAATGCCTCGGCACGCTTTGTCCTCGGGATGGTGCATTTGGTCGAGGGAGATCTTGAAAATGGCTGGCGAGAGTACGCTTGGCGCTGGCAAACAAAGGAGTATGGAGCCAGGTTGCGCAATATTCCGGTGCCGGAGTGGCGGGGCGAAGACCTGACGGGCAAGACTTTGTTTATTCATGCAGAGCAGGGGGTTGGCGATACCTTGCAGTTTGTGCGCTATCTTCCAGCGATCGGGAAGCTCGGTGGACGCGTGGTTCTCGAGTGTCAGCCGCCACTGATGCGGTTACTCGGTTCTTTGGCGGGTACCGATGCACTGACCGTGAAGGGTGACCCTTTGCCTGAAATGGATCTGCATATTCCCTTGTTGAACATACCCGGCGTAATGGGGACGTCGCTGGACAATATTCCCAACCAAGTGCCCTATTTGCGTGCCGTGCAGGGGGCGGTGGAATATTGGGCAAGGCGAATATGTAGTTTGAGCAGTTTGGTAAAAGTCGGGATAGCTTGGGCAGGTAATCCCGATCACGTGAATGATCGCAATCGCTCCATGCGCCTGGCACAGCTAGCCCCGCTTGCTAGCGTGAATGGTGTGAGCTGGATCAGTTTGCAGAAGGGAGCCGGTGCAGGGCAGCTGAATGTGGAGCCGAAGGTCTTGGATCTCGTTGATTGGACGGATGACCTGATTGACTTCGCCGATACCGCTGCTCTGATCGAAAATCTCGACTTGGTGATCGCGGTGGATACGTCGGTAGCGCACCTGGCCGGGGCACTGAACAAGCCCGTCTGGGTGATGGTGCCATTTGCGCCCGATTGGCGCTGGCTGCTGGATCGGTCGGATTCTCCCTGGTATCCAAGCATGCGCTTATTCCGGCAAGGCACCCGTGGCGATTGGGGCGGTGTGGTCGATCAAGTGGCGCACGAATTGGGGGGGGTAATAAATTCTGCAAGCTCGCCACGGACTTGAGCAATCACGTTTTCCCAGTCATTCAGTGCTGGTTGCCTGAATAGTTTCATGCCGGGATACCAAGGGCTGTCTTCACGATTCTCGAGCCAGCGCCAGTCGGGCACATGCGGAATCAGCGTCCAGACTTTCTTGCCGAGTCCGCCGGCCAGGTGGGCAATGACCGTGTCGACCGAAATGATCAGGTCCAGGCAGTCAATCAAGGCGGCGGTTTCGGAAAAGTTGAAGAACTCGTCGGTCCAGTTGACGAGCTGAACACCATTCGAGGAAAAGTCCGCCATTTCGTTTTCGTAGGCATCGCGCTGCAGGCTGATGAAGTCGGCATCAATCCCGATGCAAAGCTGGCTGAACAGTTCTGTTTCGATGGAACGGTTATGGTCGTTCTTGTGGTCTGGATTGCCTGCCCAGCATAGACCGATCCGTGGCCGTTGCCGATCGCCGAGTTTTTCTTGCCAGTAGGCCTGCTTGTCGGGGTTGCTCTTCAGGTAGGCAATGGCTCCCGGCAAATCTTCCAAGTTTATTTTTAGCGCCAGCGGGATGCTCAACAGGGAACATTCAAAATCGAATTGCTCATGTTCGGCTTCGGTCATCGAGATGAGTTCGATTGGCCAATCGCAGTCTTTCAGCAGGTTGTTCATTTCAGGAGGGACCTCCAGGCTGATGCGTGCCCCCATTCTTAGTAGCTTCGGAATAAAACTCACGAATTGCAGGATGTCGCCGAAACCCTGCTCACTGTAAAGCAGAATATGCTTACCCTGTAAGTTTTCAGCATTCCAGGTCGGAGCGAGGGGCGCATGGGCCGATGCATGTAACTCGGGTGTTATTTTGCGAGCCTCATAATTGATCCAGCCGTTGGTGAAGTCGCCCTGCGTTAGTTGCAGGATGGCAAGGCCAAAACGGGCAATGCCGAGATTTGGAGCGATTATCTGTGCTTGCTTGTAGAGATCGATGGCTTGGTCTAACTTGCCTTGATCACACAATGACGTGGCGAGATCGCAATAGGCTCTTGCGTTACGAGGGTCAAGTGCTATCGCTCGTTTGAGGTGTTCGATAGCTTCAGCTTCTGTGTATTGCCTAGCTAGCGCGATACCCAAATTATGATGTGCATCCGCTCTGTCGGGTTCTTTCTCCAGAGATGCCCGCGCGGCACGCTCTGCCTCCCCATACTCCTCCTGTTCAAGGAAAATAGCGCTCAGGTTACTGTTGAATTCTGGGTTGCCGGGCTCCAGTTGCAGTGCGCGCTGAACGCTTTCCATGGCACCCTGAAGATCACCGGTATTTTTCAGCACTAAACCATGCACAAGGTGGGCTTGGCCGGACTGAGGGGCATTCGCAATGGCCTCAGCGGAAAAACGCAGTGCGTCCTGGTTTTGCCCAAGCTCATTCAGGACAATCGCCAGGTTGGTGCATACGCGGGCATCTTCCGGGGTGAGTAGATAGAGTTGTTGAAATTCTGCGGAGGATTCCTGCAGGCGCCTCAGGTCCCGCAGCATCGAAGCTAGGTTGTTGCGGGCTCTGATACTTTGGGGATTGAGGCGAATGGCTTCCCGTATAAGTTGTTCGCCTTCGGCTGCTTTGCCCTGGCGAAAAAGGGTGAGGCCCAGTAGCTGCAATGTATCGTCGTATTGTGGATGGTTTTCCAACGCGGCTCTGAATGAAGTTTCCGCTCCCGCAAAATTGCCGTTCTCGAATTGCTGAACCCCGTGTTGCATCAGGGTTTGGAAGTTACTCATGAGGGACTCCGGGCTTAGGGTTGCAGTATGATGGGCTTTCGTATGCCCAGCTTTTGCTGTTGCCAAATCTGGTGATACATGCGTTCAAGATTCCGGCAGAATCGACGGGTGTCGAAGAGGGGGGCCGTTAGGTGATTCGCCTGAAGGCGCAATTTTATTGCTAGTAGATCGCTGGGGCTCGATGCCAGTCGTTTGGCTAGATCGAAGTATTCATCCCAATTGTTTGCAATCAACTCCGGCAAGCCTACTGCATTCAGCAGGCTGGCTGATACACGGCTGGCAAACGTGTCGCCGATTCTTGATATCAAAGGGACACCGGCCCACAAGGCATCGCTGCCCGTTGTGTGTGACCCGTACGGGTAGGTGTCCAGTGCAAGATCGGCCAGCTGCAGTCTGCCAAGATGGTCTGCCTGGCTGGCCCACTTGGCGAAAACAATGCGATTGGGATTGACCCCGTGTTTTTCGGCTTCTTTGCACAGGTTGGATCTAGCTACTGGCGTGTGCTCCAGAAGCCACAATATGCTGCCAGGCACCTCTTTAAGCAGGCGGCACCAAACCAAAAAACTATCTTGATTGAATTTGAATGCCTGATTAAAGTTGCAAAATACAAAGCCGTCCTTGGGAAGCCCGACGTCTTGGCGTTGCGGTTTTTTGCCAATGGTGCGGTGGGCATCGGTTGGCTGGTAACTATGGGGCATCAAGGCCAAGGTTTCGCTGAAATGATCGGCATGTACCACTGGGGTGACAATGGGGTCGCCAATAATGTAGTCCGCCATTCTTGGATGGCCCAGGGTACCTGGATAGCCGAGCCAGCTGACAAGGACAGGTGCCGGTCGCCATGCCGATATGCCCAAGCGGCTATCGGTTGTATATCCTTTCAGGTCGACCAGGATATCAATTTCGTCACGAGCAATCGATTCGGCGGCAGCTTTGTCGCTCAGTGACCGGATGTCGATGAATTTCTCGCAGGCTCTGCGTGCTCGTTGTCGACAGGCGTCATTGAGGTCGGGGCCAAAAGAATAAAGATACGTTTCGAATTGCGAAATGTCCCGCTGTTCAAGGACACCCAGCAGCAAGTGCATGGTGGCATGTTCGTGAAAATCGGCAGATAGATGGCCTATGCGCAAGCGTGCCTTATTGCGATAAGTTGCCGGATCAATCAAAGGCTGAAGCTGTAATGTGCCGGCGAAATCTTTTATGATTTTTCTATTGCCAACCCGCAACTGATCCTGTGGGCTAATACCCAGTTCGCTGAACAGTTGCAGTGGTTCCAGGGCCGTACTGGTATTTTTTGACAACAGTTCTCTAATATTTCCGTTAATGATTTTGCTGTCATCCCATGTGCACATCTGGCGTTTGCAGTAAGAAAGCAGGACACGCTCGTGTCCCAGTTCGGGATTGATGGATAGCGCTCGTCGGTAACAGGCTTCTGCTTCTGGGTAGCGCTTTTGTTCCGAATAGAGATTGCCCAGATTGGTGATTACGTCGATCAGATTGGGTTGCAGATCGAGTGTTTTTTTGTAGATGGCCTCGGCTGCGTCGAACTGTTTCTGGTCAAGATAGAGATTGGCCAGATTATTGAGGGCTTCCGGGTAATTCGGTTTGCAACGTATGGCACTTTGGTAGGCCAAGATGGCTTCGTGGCTGCGCATCGTGGCATTCAGCAAGATAGCCAAGTTGTAATGCGCTATTGCGTAGTCAGGTGCAAGTTTAATGGCGCTACGGTACTCGGCCTCAGCCTCGTCATGCCGGTTAAGCTGATAGCAAATATTGCCCAGATTATTGTGAATGATTGGGAGATTTGGCCAACGGCTAAGAATGCGCCGGTAAATTGTTTCTGCTTGATTAAGATCGCCAAGTTCAAGGGACAGGTTGCCGGCAGTGCTTAATGCATCCGCATGGTCCGGCTTTAATTCTGCGGCATACAGAAAGGCTTCTCTTGCTTCGGCAACCTTCCCTTGTGCTTGAAGGGCCTTACCTAGATTGTCGTGATAGGCCCAAATCTCCTTGATGGCAATAGCCTGGCGAATCAGGTCCTCCGCCTGTGGATATTGATTGCGTTGCGCATGGAGAACACCCAGCAGGTGAATGGCATCCGCATTTGTGTCATCGAATTGAATGGCCCGTCGATAGCCATGTTCGGCAACACCCAGATTTCCCTCCTGATGCGCGGCTCGGGCCTCCAGAAATAGTTGCTCAGAAACCCCGCCGGAAGGCGAGACAGGGCGGCTGGAGTGCGCGGGGGGGGGGGGCTGACTGGCGATCTCTGAAGGGGGAGCCTGGTCGTTTATTGACATTGGGCAGAAAGCCATTTACCGCTATGGTTGTATCTGATATTTGAGTTGAGTTGGATGAAACTTGTGAAGGAGGTCCCGGCTGCACTAAGTTCGGCGGGAATAATTGCGTCAGGTGGCGCATCCGGACAAAATACCTTGAGCGTTAAGCCGTTTCTATCCCCATTCTTATTCCATATGCCACCGGTGATTTTGCATATGGGGGCCACACGTATGGCAATCTTGCCATCCTTGATGTCGGATTCGCCGAGGCAAAGCCGATCAATCTTTGGTACAGGCGCCGCGGGTATGTTTTTAAAATCCGGATTCGTTGTAATTTCCCATAAGCCGGTTGCCAGTGGCATGGGTTCTTCTGCATGAATCAGGGTTGAGTGAAGCAGGATGGCGGATAGAATAAAAAAATGACGTATCGAAATCATTGGTTTTCTCCTTAAAAAATAACTAGCCCATGCCACTTTCGCGTGCCTTGCGCTCGCGTTCAACCTTAATGATATAGCGTTGAATCAGTGTTCCCATTGGACCAGGCAGATTCAGAAATTCACATCCGGCTCGGCGCACGCGGGCGCCACTGCGTAACACGACTTCAAAAAGACTTTTGATCCGCAATGTGGTGACAACAAGTCCAACCTCGGGTAGCTCGATACGGCAGTTTGGTAACTCCATGCCCCTCTCAAAGGGAACGGGCTCATCTGGAGCGGAAAGGCCCAATCCGCCGCCGCTGATATCAAACACATTAGCTTGGTGTAGGTGAATATTGCCGTCGGCGAGTGAAATCGGCATGGCGCATTTAAGGGGGCGCATGATTGGAGTTATGAGACGGAAATATTCCCGACGCTGAAGACGCAAGACCTCGGCAGGGATGGTGCTGCGAAAAGCTGGACGTCCTTCGTACTCCACCTTGCTTAGACCTCGCAGGATGAACTGGATGCGCACCTTGTCGAGGATGGCAACGCAGAAGTGCTTTTCTGCGTCGAGGGCCTTGCGGTTGGTTTCACCGCTTGGGCCATAGTCAAGAATCAGGTGATCCTCCGTGACTGCTGCCAGGGTGGTGAGCAGCATCTCCTTGCCTTCGTTGAAGAAAACCGTGATTTGCGACACGTGATCATACAATCCGCGCAGAACCACCAGAATTTCTGCTGGCGTGTGCAGCATGAACTGGTTGTAGTCGCTGGATTCAAGAACTGCAGGAGAGGTATTCGCCGTAGCGGGTGGGCTATCCATGCCGTTAATTCTATTCCAACGGCTTTCCGGATTCGTTGGCATGTATGGGCGTTACAGCCTTTTGTTCTACCCGATACAGCCAGACCAGTAATTCGGCCACGGCGATGTAGAGGGTGTTGCGCCCGTTTGACGTTTGGGGTTGCTATACGAGGCGTTCGACATTGCGCTGATTCTCGCCATTCGACATCAGCGAGAATCTGGCTATTCCATAGATATCGGCGTTGCGCCTCCGACCCACAGCGCCAGCCGGGTTTCAATGCGGCCATGATCCTTCTCGACGGTTTGGTGGCGACTGACAGGCAAGTCACCAAAGCCTGCGGTCTCCCCGTCGGCGAAGAATTCCCGCACGGCCTTCGCCAAGGTTTCCTGGTTATCCTTGACCGCCAGCAGGTAGTCCCCGCCCCGGCCGAGAATCTTCTGGGCGATCTCGGTCTGGCAGCCGATGGCGTCGATCGTGACAATACAGCCCTTCAGGGTCAGCGTATCGAGCAGTGCCTTGATCGCGGGAATCTCGTTGCCCTTGCCACGGGTATGCTCCTGAGCCAGACACAAGCCGCTGGCCGTGGCATAGGCGCTGATCGTGTGGAGGGCCGTGTTGTGACCATCCTTGGAACCGCAGGCGGTCTTGCCATCAATCGCAACGACTCCGGACACGACACCGATGAGGCCGGCAATCCACTCACGAAAGCATGCCTCGAATACCTTCGCATCAAGCAGGCGAAACACCCGACCAAAGGTGTCATGAGACGGCGTGCCGTGTTCAAGCACCAGATAGCGCTTCATCCAGTCTTCGTTGTCCTCGGCCCATTCAGCACAGTCCACCCAACTATCCGCTCCACACAGCACGGCGCACAGCGCCATCAGGATCATTTCCGCCAGATCATGCCGTTGTGCCGGCCCCGTGCGCGGGTCCGGCAACTCCGTAAATGCTTCGGTCAGCGTCATTTCCACCCCCGACAAAAGTCGAGAGTAGACCTGGTTCAATTAGGGTCCACAAGCCCCGCCATAACCGCTTGACCGTGAACGACTTTTATCCACGGTCTACGACATTTGCGTATGCGATGCCCCTACGGCGATCACCAGTACTTCGATGGTTTTTTTGTTGCCCCGGTAAATGACGCACGTGCTGCCGGTGCAGATGCGGCGAAAGCCGGCGAGAGAGCCGGACAGGGTTAGGCGGTGGCCAACTGGAAAGATGCCACCGGGACTGGCCTGGCAATGGCAACCGATTTGCGCAATGCCTTGATGCGCTCGATTTCATGGAGCGTCTGGGCTGAAAAGTACGACTCGCCGCATTCAGGGCAGGAAAACATCGGGATGGCCTCAATGACCAACAAGGCGGAGGCCTTGCCAAAGCTGCGCGTGACGTGTTTGACCTGAACCGAGGAGCTGCCGCAGTGGGCGCAGAGATGGTCAGAGGACATAGGCTGTGATAACGATGAGTTTACCGGTGAAACCGACTTTGACGACGGCTTGCGCAGGCTTGCCGTCGAGGGTGATGCCGGAGACAACGACTTTGTTTTCGCGGGTTTCGATGTCACGCTGGCGTTCCGAGACTTGGCCTGTGAGGATGAGGTTTTCAAGATCAAGGATGGAGAGGTTGTCATCTTCAAGCTCCTCGGCGGCATGGGTGGATATGACGTAATTCAGCGTACGGATCAGATGCCGCAGTTGGCTGATTGTCGGGTTGGGCATGGTTCAAGTCTATAGAGCACACAGCGGAATGTCCAACGCTATGCTCACCGGCGAGTTGACACATTGACGCGGGAGCATTGGCACGCCAATCAGGCGCTCGGAGAAGAGGTGCCCTTGGCAATTCTATGCTTTTTATCATGGCATAGTCATTAAAGTCGGCGCTGGCAGGCCGTCGCATGCTGTTGATTATTCCAGCGGCCTTTTCGATTCGTTGGCATGTATGGAACTTACCCCCTTTTGCTCCACCTGGTATAACCAGGCCAGCAATTCGGCTACAGCGATGTAGAGCGCTGGTGGGATGTGGTCATCCATATCCACCTGCGAGAGCAAAGTGACCAATTCGGGTGATTCATGGACAAACACGCCATGTTCCTTGGCCCGTTTAATGATTTCTTCTGCAATCAAGCCCTTGCCTTTTGCGACAACCTTCGGGGCGCTGTCACCAGGCGCATATTTCAAGGCGACGGCCAGTGATCGATCATCTTTACCCGGCAGGCTGCTCATCTTCGTGTTTCACCTGGAGGTTGAGCAAGGGCACGCCGGCAAGTTCCAATGCCTGAGCAAGCTTGGGTACTTCATCGCGCAAGTCTGCTGCAGTGGCGCCATAAGGCGTGGCCAGAACGATGCGGACCCCGGCTGCATTCAGTTGCAGCATGGCATCGATACGCCCCAGCCGTGGCGTGGTCAGGGACAACGAAGTATTCCAGCGCTGTTCGTTCTCATTGGTGCCATCTCCTTGGCGCTCGTTTTCCAGTTCAATGGCCCAATCCATAGTTTGTTGCGGCCAAACTTCCCCGTGCCAGAACAGGCGGTTGGTTGATACGGCTTCAAGTTGCTGTTGCACAAGAGGGCGCAGATCGTCCGGTACGCTTTGACCTGCCGGGGGGGGGGGCGCTGAAGGGTTGGCGCTCGCCGCCCCGCCAGCGCCGACTTTTTCGTTTGCTGTTTGCAGGGTCTGCAGAATCGTGCTGGGGGTGATGGCGCGCTCCCGGTTGGGAGTGGATTTGGCCGTTACCTCGGCAACGGCATGCTGAAAAGCACTGGGTAGATCGTCGGGTACATCGTGGGCTGCTTGGAGATTGGGCGGGGAAGGGTTGGCGCTCGCCGTCCCGCCAGCGCCGACTTTTTCGTTCGCTGTTAGAAGTGCTTGTAGGAGCGTGTTGGGGGCGACCGCGCGTTCCTGATTGAGCATAGATTTGGACATTGCTTCTGCGACGGCATGCTGAAACGCACTGGGCGCCGAACGCTGGCCTTGAGGTTCCTGCAAAACCTGTTCTAGGGGACGTTGCCCGGTCACCCACTGCGCCTGGTGCGATTCATAGAACAGCCCGCTCTGCGAAACGGCCTTGGCGAGGGTCGGTGCCAATTGAGCAGCGCTATTTGGGGAGTTTGGCGGGGTCGGTAACAGCGGCTCTCCCCGGTTCAGTTGGGCTGGAACCAGGGATTCTCCCTCGCTGGGGAGCAATTGACCGATCATGCGCGCCGCCGGGCTGAATTTAGCAAACTCGTAGGCGACCGGCTCATCGGGGGCGCTTGCCCCACTTTCGCCCGTGACCTGCCGGGCGATCAGCGTCTTCGCCGTACGATCCAGGACAACCAGTTGCAATTGGTCGCCGGCCTTGGCCCCCTCAGGGAGTTGCAGGGTAATCTGCTTGCCAGCGACGAGAGCCCGATAGGTATTGTCGGGCAATACCTCTTGCAGTTGCGCCGAAAAGCGCTGTCCCGGACGTAACTCGGGTAGGTCGGATGGAATCTCATGCGCCGGGTGTAACGGCTGCAAGAGATTGGCTTCCGTTTGCATGCGCATGCGGATGCCGGCATCGGGTGGAATTAAGACCATATCCGATTTACGGCCCTATTGCCACAAACCTGAGGGTATCGCCTCAAGGAAGAATAGCCGTCCTATTCCTGCTTATTCCCCGGTTCCTTTCTGAACCCGCCGGCAATAATTGCCGGCATGAGTGGAAGAACCGTCAATGGCTGAAGAGAGCGATCTCGAAAAGACCGAACCGCCATCGTCGCGGCGTCTGGAACAGGCGCGCGAAGAGGGGCAGGTGCCGCAATCGCGCGAGCTCATGGCGTTTATGGTTATGGCAGGGGGAGCCTTGGGTTTGTGGATGCTGTCCAGTTGGTTCGTTCAGCGGGGGGAGGAGGTGATGCGTCTCGGTCTGACGCTTGATCGCCAGGAAGCCTTCGATACCAACGCCATCGGCTTGAATCTGCTGTCGCTGGGTAGCGAGGCACTGACGACGCTGGCACCCTTCTTCATTATGACGATGGTCGCGGCATTGGCCACCCCGGTATTGCTCACCGGCGGCTGGGTCTTTTCGCCGAAGGCGCTTGAGTTCAAGGGCGATCGTCTTGATCCCCTGCAAGGCGTCAAGCGCATGATCTCCTGGCAGAGCATTGCCGAGATGGTCAAGGGCATCCTCAAAGCCTTGCTGATGGGTGGCATTGTCTGGTGGGTGGTGGTGCATGAGCAAGACAAGCTGTTTGCCATGCTGTCGCAGCCGATCGAGTCGGCGCTGCCGGCTTTCGGGCAGATCATTCTTTATGCCTTCATCGGCTTTGTCGCCGGGCTGATGGTGATTGCGCTGATCGATGTGCCCTTCCAGTTGTGGCGCTACTACACCGGTCTGAAGATGACGCGCGAAGAGTTGCGTCAGGAAATGAAGGAACTGGAAGGTGATCCGCATCTGAAGGCGCGTATCCGCAGCCAGCAGCGCGAGATTGCCCGCAAACGGATGATGTCCGAAGTGCCGAAGGCCGATGTGGTGGTGACCAACCCGACCCACTTTGCTGTGGCCCTGAAGTACAACCGGGAAAAGGGCGGCGCGCCCCAGGTGGTGGCCAAGGGTATGAATCTCGTCGCGCAAAAGATTCGCGATCTGGCTGGCGAACACCGGGTGCCCATCGTCGAATTGCCGCCGCTGGCCCGTGCGCTGCACCGCCACGTCGAGATCGGTCAGGAAGTGCCCTCGGCACTGTATACCGCCGTGGCCGAGGTGATGGCTTATGTGTATCAGCTTGGCGAATTCATGGCGCGAGGGCAGGCAGCGGGCATCTTCCCGCCTTCGCCCCCGGCCGCTGTTGCGGTCCCTGAAGGACTTGATCCCGGAGCGATTGACTGATGGCAGCGCAGCTAATCAACTGGGGTTTGCTGGCCCGCACGAGTAACCTGAAGGCGCTGGCGGCGCCGATTCTCATTATCTTCATCCTGTCGATGATGGTATTGCCGCTGCCGCCGTTCATGCTCGACGTGTTCTTTACCTTCAACATCGCCTTGTCGGTGATGGTGATGCTGGTGGCGCTCAATACGCTCAAGCCGCTCGACTTCTCGGTGTTTCCCACCGTGCTGCTGGTCACCACCTTGCTGCGCCTGTCGCTTAACGTCGCGTCGACGCGGATCGTGCTGCTCGATGGCCATACCGGCCCGGATGCGGCCGGCAAGGTGATCGAGGCATTCGGCCATTTCCTCGTCGGCGGCAACTACGCGGTGGGCATCATCGTCTTCATCATCCTGACAATCATCAACTTTGTGGTGATTACCAAGGGTGCCGGACGCATTGCCGAAGTGTCGGCGCGCTTCACCCTCGATGCCATGCCCGGCAAACAGATGGCCATCGATGCCGACCTGAATGCCGGCCTGATCGGCGAGGACGAAGCGCGCCGGCGCCGCAAGGAGATTTCGCAGGAAGCCGACTTTTTCGGCTCCATGGACGGTGCCTCGAAATTCGTGCGCGGCGATGCGATTGCCGGCATTCTGATCCTGCTGATCAACCTCATCGGTGGCCTGATCGTCGGCATGCTCCAGCATGACATGGCCGCCGGCGAGGCGGCCAAGACCTACACTCTGCTGACGATTGGCGATGGTCTGGTGGCACAGATTCCTGCACTGGTCATCTCGGTGGCGGCGGGTTTGGTCGTGTCCCGTGTCAATGATGAAAAGGACATCACGACCTCCTTTACCGCGCAACTGTTTGGCAACCCGGTCGTGCTGGGCATGACCGGCGGGATTCTCGGCATCCTTGGCATGATCCCCGGTATGCCGAACTTCGTGTTCCTGCTGCTCGCCAGCGGACTCGGTTGGCTGGCCTGGCGCAAGACGCAGAAAGCCGCGATCGAAGAGGCTGCAGCAGCAGAAAAACCGGCCGCACCGATTGCCGCGCCGGAAGAGTCCACCGAGGCCAGTTGGGCCGATGTGGCCCCTGTCGATGTGCTCGGGCTGGAAGTGGGCTATCGCTTGATTCCGCTGGTGGATCGCGGTCAGGATGGCGAATTGTTGAAGCGTATTCGCGGGCTGCGCAAAAAATTTGCACAAGAGGTGGGATTCCTCTCTGCCCCCGTTCATATTCGCGACAATCTCGAACTCAAGCCGAATGGCTATCGCATTACGCTCAAGGGTGTCGAGGTCGGTGCGGGCGAAGCCTTCCCCGGCATGTTCCTCGCGATCAATCCGGGGCGCGTCAGCGGCCCCTTGGCCGGCAATCCGACCAAGGATCCGGCCTTCGGCCTGCCGGCGGTCTGGATCGAGTCGACCGTGCGCGATCAGGCGCACATCATGGGTTACACGGTGGTTGATGCCGGTACCGTGGTGGCGACCCATCTCAACCACCTGATCATGTCGCATGCCGCCGAACTGCTCGGCCGGCAGGAAACGCAGGCATTGCTCGATCATCTGGCCAAGGATGCCCCCAAGCTTATCGAGGAACTGGTGCCGAAGATTCTGCTGCTGTCGACCGTCCAACGCGTGTTGCAGAATCTGCTCGAAGAAGGCGTCAATATCCGCGACATGCGCAGCATCATCGAGACGCTCGCCGAGAATGCCATGCGCGTTCAAGATCCATCCGAGCTTACCGCGCTGGTACGCGTCGCGCTGGGTCGTTCGATCATTCAGCAGATTTACCAGAACGGCCAGGAACTCCAGGTCATGGCCCTCGAACCTGGCCTCGAAAGACTCCTTACCCAAGCACTGCAGGGTGCGGGTGCCGATGGTTCGGGTATCGAGCCGGGACTGGCCGATACCCTGTTGCGCGAAACGGCCGTGACCGCCAAGCGTCAGGAAGACATGGGCATGCCGCCGGTGCTGTTGGTGCCGAGCGGACTGCGTTGGTTGTTGTCGCGTTTCCTCCGCCGCGCCTGGACGAATTTGAAAGTGTTGTCGAATAACGAAATCCCCGATGCCAAGACGATCAAGGTCACCGCGATCATCGGAGCGAAAGCATGAACAAACGAGTGAGCTCGCCCCGAGGACGCAGCTTTGCTGCATCCACCCCTCAAGGGGCCAAGAAACACTTGGGGCGGCCCTTCGTATTTCTTGAGAGAAGGAACTGATATGACGGTAAAACGCTTCTTCGGAGAAAGCGCACGCGATGCCTTGCGCAAGGTGAAGGCGGCGCTCGGCCCCGAGGCCATCGTGATTTCCAACAAGCCGGTGCAGGGCGGCGTGGAGATCATGGCGATGTCGGCCGATAGCCTCGAAGCCTTGCAGGGCAGCGAGCCGGCGCCGGCCAAGCCGGCGGCTGCGCCGCAGGCAATGACTTCGCAAGCGCTGGCCAAACCAAGTGCCGTTCCACCAGCGTCGACTTTTGCGGAGGATGAAAGCGATTACGCCGTGTCGCTCTCTGCCAAGGCGCGTGCGCCGACGCCGTTCCAGCCCTGGCAACCGTGGCAGCCGCCGCGCGTCGAAGAAACCGCCAAGGCAGCCGCACCGGCACACCAGGCGGCACCCGCTGCCCCCCCCGAACGCACGCGTCCGCGGCCGCTGCCTCCAAAGGAAAGCAATGTGCTGCCCCCTGCCGCCCCGGTGCGTCGCGAATCCTTCGGAACGAGTTTCGATCCTGCAGCGTTTAGTGCCGCAGGTCCAGAACCCGGCATGTTGAGCAACCTCGACAACAACCCACAAGTTCAGCAACTGATGTCTGAAATGCAGTCGATCAAGTCGATGCTCGAGCGCCAACTGGCCGGGTTTGCCTGGAACGACATGACGCGCCACGCACCTGCCAAGGCCCAGTTGCTGGGCGAGATGCTCGAAGCCGGTTTCTCGGGCGTCCTCGCCCGTCGCTTGGTCGAGGATATGCCCGAGGATCTCGATTTGCAGGCCGGTCGCAAGTGGTTGGCAAGTGCCGTCAATCGTCGCTTGCGTACGCTGACGCGCGAGAACGATCTGATTGATCGTGGCGGCGTCTTTGCGCTGGTCGGGCCCACCGGCGTCGGCAAGACCACTACAACGGCGAAGCTGGCAGCACGCTGTGTCGTCCGCTATGGCGCCGAAAAACTCGCGCTGCTAACCACCGATGGCTACCGGATTGGCGCGCATGAGCAACTGCGCATCTACGGGCGCATCCTCGGCGTACCGGTGCATGTGGTCCGCGACAGCGAAGACCTGCGCCGCACGCTGGCCGATCTGCGCGGCAAGCACATGGTGCTGATCGACACGGTAGGCATGAGCCAGCGCGACCGTATGGTCGCCGAGCAGGCGGCGATGCTGATGCGCGCCGGCGATGTGCGTCGCCTGTTGCTGCTGAACGCCACCAGCCGCGGTGATACCCTTGATGACGTGATTCGTAGCTATGCGGGCGAGGATATAGCCGGCTGCATTCTCACCAAGGTAGACGAAACCGCATCGCTGGCCCCGGCATTGGATGCGGTGGTGCGTCATGGTTTGCTGATGGCTTATGTGGCCAATGGTCAGCGTGTGCCGGAAGACCTGCATCTGCCGAATCGCAATTACCTGCTCCATCGCGCGTTTAAGCAGCCGTCAGCCAATTCGCCGCACCACCTCAAGCAGGATGAGGTAGGGCTGGTCATGCCCCCAAGCCAGACGGCCAGCCAGTTGGGCCCGCAGGGTCTGGCGGCTATTTAAGCCTTGGCGGAGCGCTTTCTCGCCATGCACTCAGACGATCAGGCGGCCGGACTGCGGCGTTTGTTTGGTACGCCAGCGGTGACGCTGGCCGTGGCTGCCCGCGAGGAGGCGCTGATCGAAGCCTATGGTCTGATGAAGCGGGTAGTCCAGGAAGAGGGTAGCGGAAGTTTTCGCATCACTATCACACATGCGCGTTCGGAAGAGGAGGCCTTAGCGGTATTCGAAAACCTACGCCGCGTGGCAAATGAATATCTCGGCGTACGGCTGGAATATCTCGGCCTGATGTCGGGCCTTGAAAGCCAGTCGTTGGCCGTGGCACCGGGGCTGCCGCCCGGAATGCTGCGCAATTCGGTGATATAGTCTTCGGGCATGCTTCCTGCCTGAAGCTTTGCCCAAGAGAACGCATCCACGAGCCCGATACGATATGTATACCGCCCAGGGCACGCTCGAAAAAGAGCGGCTCGTCACTCAATACGCTTCACTGGTCAAGCGCATCGCCTATCACCTGATGGCGAAGCTGCCGGCCAGCGTGCAGGTCGATGACCTGGTGCAGAACGGCATGATCGGCCTGCTCGATGCGCTGGGTCGCTTCGAAGAAGGCATGGGTGCCCAGTTCGAAACTTATGCGGTGCAACGGGTGCGGGGTGCGATGCTGGATGGTCTGCGCGAAAACGACTGGCTGCCGCGGGGCTTGCGCAAGGAAATGCGTCGTGTCGAAACGGCGATCCTCAAGCTTGAGCATGAAAACGGTCGACAGCCCAGCGAGGGCGAACTGGCAGCGGCGCTCGATATGACGCTGAGCGATTATCAGCGACTTCTTCTGGACGCGCGCGGCCACCAATTGGTGTATCTGGAAGACCTATCCGGCGAAGACGAGGACTATTTGGATCATCATGCGAGCGGCGTGTCGCTTGATCCGTTGGCTATTCTCGAAGAAAGCAATATGCGCACGGCCTTGATCGGGGCGATTGCCAATCTGCCTGAGCGCGAAAAAATGATGATGGCCTTGTATTACGAACAAGATCTCAACCTGCGCGAAATCGGCGAGGTGATGGGCGTGACCGAATCGCGCGTCTGCCAGTTGCATAGCCAGGCCGTGGCGCGCTTGCGGGCCGAGGTGCTGGGTGAGCCAGGAAAAGTGCCAGCCGTGGTCAAACGCCGTGGCCGCAAACCCAAGTCGGCCGAGTCGGCAGCGGCCTAACGCATGGACAAGATCAGCGTCGTTGGCCTACTGTTGGGGATTACGGCGATCCTCGGTGGTCAAGTGCTCGAGGGTGGGCATATCGCCTCGCTAATACAGCCGACCGCCTTCCTGATTGTGATCGGTGGCACGATGGGTGCCGTGATGTTGCAAAGCCCCCTGCCGGTTTTTCTCAATGGCCTGAAGATGGTGAAGTGGGTTTTTGTACCTCCGGCGTTTCGTCCCGATGAATTGATCGAAAATGTGGGGCGCTGGAGCCATGTGGCGCGCAAGGAGGGGCTGCTGGCCCTGGAGGCGCAAATCCAGAGAATCCCCGATCCTTTTATGCGCAAGGGTCTGCAGTTACTGGTCGATGGGGCGGAGCCGAATCGCCTGCGCGAAGTGCTCGAAGTCGAAATCGGCGCTTATGAAGATCGATTGAAAATGTCGGCCAAAGTCTGGGAGGCGGCGGGGGGCTACTCGCCGACTATCGGGATTCTTGGTGCGGTGATGGGTCTGATTCACGTGATGGAAAACCTGTCCGATCCCTCCAAGTTGGGTGCGGGTATTGCCGTGGCGTTTGTGGCGACGATTTATGGGGTGGGCGCAGCAAACCTGATTTTCCTGCCGATTGCCAAGAAACTGCTGGCCAATATCAGCCGCCTCGTGGCGATTCGGGAAATGTTCGTCGATGGTCTGGTGGGGATCGCCAATGGCGACAATCCGCGCATCATTGAGGGCCGGATGCAAGGCTATATCGTGTAGCCATGGCGCGACGCAAGAAAGAAGAAGAGCACGAGAACCACGAGCGCTGGCTCGTTTCCTACGCGGATTTCATCACGCTGCTGTTTGCCTTCTTCGTGGTGATGTATGCCATCTCCTCGGTGAACGAGGGCAAGTATCGGGTTTTGTCGGACTCCATTTCGTCGGCCTTCAAGAATATTCCCGGCAGCACCGCCGGGGCGATGGTGGAGGTGAATCCCAGTACGCCGACGCCCGTGACGATTCCCTTCAAGCGGCCGCAGGTCGCCAATCTCAAACAGGAAGTCGAGCGCAAGCAGAACCGAGAAGTGCTACGCAACAAGGCGAAGGAAATCACCGAAGCGCTGGCGCCACTGGTGCAACAGGGGCAAGTGCGGGTAACGGAGGGTGCACTGGGCATTACCGTGGAGATCAACGCCAGCGTATTGTTCGATTCTGGCGAGGCGCGGTTGCAGGTGCCAGCGGTACGTGCATTGACGGCAGTAGGCCGGATTTTGGCAACGACCGACTTTCCGATTACGGTGGAGGGGCACACCGATAACGCACCGATCAATACGCCGCTATTTCCCTCCAACTGGGAACTCTCGGGCGCACGGGCGGCGAGTGTGGTGCGATTGTTTATCGAAACCGGGGTCGATTCGCGGCGTCTGACGGCCACGGGTTATGCCGAACAGCGTCCGGTCGCCGATAACGCGACCGTCGAAGGCCGCCAGCGCAACCGTCGCGTAGCGATTAACATGGAATCGCGTACGCCAGATCAGGTCATGGAACTGCCGCTACCCGAGTAGGTAGTGGTTCAGGCGGTACCGAGAATACGGCCGCCGCCACCGCTATGTTGTTGTCCGTCCGGCCCGTAAGTCATCGCCCGGTCGGTCGCGCCCATCAGAGCATTGAAGGCCTGCTGGTTATGGCTCATACGCAGGCCAATCAGTTTGCCATTCAGGATATTCAGTTCGCGTGCCTCGACGGCCAGGGTTAGCAGCGTCTGCCAGGATTGCTGGTGCGGAGCTTGGCCGTGTTGCTTGAGCCAGTCTTCCATGCCGCTGCGTCCGGCCGACAGGCCAAGCCGATGCAGTGCGGTCTCGCGTGCTGCCGCATAGCCAGCCAAGGCGTTCGAGAGGAGCGTTTTAGTATCGATGAGGGGCAGGAGAGATTCGGTATCGCCTGCCTTGAGCAAATCCTGCTCCTGCTGGAGCAGAACGATAAACTCCTTCAGCTTGCTGATTTCTGCGCCAAGCGCATCGCCGAGGGCAGTGGTGGTCAAGGGCGGATCGAATCGATCAGGCTGCAGGCTTCGCCCGGCCCAGCATGTCGCGCACGCTGGCCAGCAAGCCGTCGGCAATACGCTCGGGGTTGATCTGGAAGCGACCCTCGGAAATGGCCTGCTTGATTTCAGCCACCCGCGCCGAATTCATTGCCGTATCGCCAGCGCCGACTTCTTGCAGACCGGCCGATAGGGAGGAAATATCGACGCGCTCGCTCGAACCGGCATCCGACTTGGGGGGCGTCGCTTGCGTGCTACGGGCACGACTGGGTTCGGGTGTGCTGCCTACACCGGGAACTGCGCTATTGATCTTCACGGTCTTATCCTTTCCAGAACGGTACTCTGGGGTCTCTGGCTCTATTTACGGCAGGTTGGGCGAAAACCTGAGGTAATTATGACAATTCGAGTACACACGAAATTGATTGATTATAAACAGATTTCAGTACGAAATCTCGACAATTCCACTAGCCTTTGCAATACCGCTGACGACTTGTCCGCTATTCAGGCGAACTTGAACGAGCTGCCCTTCGACGGCGTTGTTGAGGGCGCGGCCTTCATTGGCTACAGCAAAACCTGGGCCACGCGAGATGGCACGAACGGTTTGCCCCTGTCGGATGACCATCTGGGCCTTGACCATGTCCGCCCGCAAGGGGCGGCCGGCCGGGATGCTGGACGAGGCGACCTTGCCGATGGCGCGTTCCGCTTCGGTGAGGATGTTGGCGGGCAATTCGGACAGATCTCCGGTCTGGCTAGTCAAGTCTTCCTCCACCACCACCTGCCCTTGGGGGATGGGGCGGGCGGAGATCAGGTAAGGTGCCTTGACGCGAATGTGCACAGGGATATACACCTTCCAGTTCGCTTCGTCGAGGCAGCGCACTATGACGTTCGTTTTCCCCCAAGGCTTGGCGCCTGCAGGGCGGCCGACATCGAAAGACTTGCAAGGCCTTAATTGATTGCCGGCATCGAGCGGACTGATCTCTACGCTGACTTGTCCGGGCAGCCCCTTGTTCTGAATCTGCAGCCATTCCTCTACGGCCTTCTTGATCGGTGCATAGGGCTGCTGCGCCCAAGCGGTCGGGATCGACAGGTTGATGAGGAGCATGAGAATGAGCAATCGCATCTGCACATTGAAGCATGAAGCGGCGCAATGATTCGGGGCGGTAAACACGGAATAAGGGGCTATTTCCTGCGAGGCAAGAATTGCCGGTGGTTTGCCGCAGTTTGGGATAAATCCCGGCAATCGGGCACTGAAACTGCAGGAATGGCTTGGCACGATTGGTGCATTACGTCGTTGCCCACCATTATTTGAATCCACACTTCTGCCATGTTTCTTGATCGCCTTGAAGATAACCTGCGTACCTACCGTACCGCGATCGGCGTGCGGAGTCATCGTCAGGAATTGCTGGCCTCGAACATTGCCAACGCGGATACGCCGAATTTCAAGGCCCGCGACATCGATTTCAAATCGGCCTTGACGACGGCGTTGGGCGGCGCAGGTGCCGATGTGTCCGGTCCGCTTGATCTGGCGCGCACACAACGCGGCCATTTGGCGGGCGATGGTACGAACCCCTATGGCGCTGCGGTGAAATATCGCGCGGAATATCAGGGCGCGGTCGACGGTAACACGGTCAATATGGATGTCGAACGTGCTTCGCTGGCCGAGAATTCGCTGCAGATCGAGGCGCTGATTACCTTCATCAACAAACGCTTCGAAGGCCTGCAGCGGGCCGTCAGCGGACAATGAGGATTTGAGTCATGAGTGACTTCAGGATCTTTTCCATTGCCGGCTCTGCCCTGACAGCCCAGTCTGCGCGCCTCAATGCGGTGGCAAGCAATCTGGCTAATGCCGACAGTGTGGTCGGATCGGATGGACAGCCCTACCGTGCCAAACAGGTGGTGTTCAATGCTACGCCGGTCGAGGGCGGCGGGATAGGCGTTCGGGTAACGCAAGTGGTTGAGAGTGCTGCGCCATTGCGCGTGGTTTATGAACCCAATAATCCGGCGGCGAACGAGCAGGGTTATGTGTCGATGCCTAACGTCAACGTGGTCGAGGAAATGGTGAACATGATCTCCGCTTCGCGCGCCTACCAGACCAACGCAGAAGTAATGAATACCGCCAAGGGCTTGATGATGAAGGCTCTGACGATTGGACAGTAAAGGATCGGGAAATGACAACTACCACGACATCGACAATAAGTACGAACGGTTATTCGGCTGAATTTCTGGCTACAGTCAATCCGAAAACCAAAAGTACTGCGGATATGCAACTGACGGAAGACCGCTTCCTGAAATTGCTGACCACGCAGTTAAAAAACCAGGATCCGCTGAATCCGCTCGATAACGCCCAAATGACCAGTCAGATGGCACAAATCAGCACGGTTAACGGCATCGAGAAATTGAACAGTACCTTGACCAAGTTGATGTCGAATTCAACCGATAGTCAGGCGATGCAGGCCGCAAGCATATTGGGACACCAGGTGCTGGTCGAGGGAAGCGGCATTACTTTGCCTCAGGATGGCCAAACCATAGGGGCAGTGGATTTTCCTCAGGCAGTGGATAACGCAAGCATCGTGATCAAGGATGCGAATGGTTTGGTGGTCAGGACCATCCAGATGGGGGACCAACAAGCCGGCTTGGGTGAGTTTATTTGGGATGGCAAAAACGATGCAGGAGAGCAGCTTGCTGCAGGTCGCTATAGCTTCTCGGTGAGCGCCGAACAGGGCGGAGAGTCGATATCGGCAAAAACCTTGGAGCTTGCTTCGGTTACTGGGGTTCTGCGTGAAAGTACAGGGATCAAGCTGGAGTTGGGGCAGTTAGGCAATTTCAACTTTGCCGACATTCGTCAAATTTACTGAATTGAATAAGAGATAGAGGAGCAAGTCATGGCTTTCCAACAAGGGCTCAGTGGGTTGAATATGTCTGCCAAAGGGCTGGATGCGATTGGCAACAACATTGCGAACTCCCAAACGGTTGGCTTCAAGGCTGCAACGACCCAGTTTAACGATGTGTATGCAGCGGCGGTCGGTGGCGCATCCAGCAAAAATCAGGTGGGGCAGGGCGGCGGCACCATGGCTGTTTCCCAAGTTTTTACCCAAGGCAATGTGACCAGCACCAACAATCCTCTCGATCTGGCGATCAATGGCAGCGGTTTCTTGCGTTTCCAACCAAGTTTGACCGATCAAACGGCTGAGTATTCTCGTAATGGTCAATTGCATCTCAATGCCGATGGCTATCTTGTCAATGCACAGGATCAGTTCCTAAATGCATTTCCTTCTCCCGATGGCGAGGCAATCGACCAAAGCACTGCAGGACCTCTGCAACTGGACAGTGGGCAACTGGAGCCCCGAGCAACAGGCTTCTCGAATACCCTGACTCCCGGGACGGGAGGTGTCGAGTTCGGCATCAACTTCGATGTGCGCGATAAGCGCATGGCGAATCCGGCCTTAGGCCCGGTTCAGGAAGGCTGGACCAGTCTGCAGGACTGGAACTTTGCGACCCTGAATCCAAACATGTACAACTACTCCACGTCGGCGACAGTTTATGATCAGCGCGGAGAGCCGCATGTGATGACCATGTATTTTGTGCGCCAACCCGGACTCGATTTGTCTACAGGCAATACAGTGGGCAGCCCAAACTGGCAACCCCATGTCATTCTGGATAACCAGTATGAAATTACTGGAATGTCGAATAACGGTGCGGCTCCAACCTTCCCGCCGACGATTGATTTTAATGCCAATGGTCAGTTGAATACCAATGCGAATGGGACAATCTGGACACTGGATGTCGCCGGTATTACGAGCGGCCCTGTTTTGGATAAAAGTGGCGTCCCAATCGACTTGACAGCTTCACCGCCAGGACTGTTCCCGGATGCAGTAACGGAACCGCTATATTCGCTGACCATCGATTTTAAATCGGCCACCCAGTTCGGGTCCGCTTACGATGTGAATTCGCTGACACAGGATGGTTATGGCCCTGGCCGATTGGCTGGAGTGGCGATTGATCCGGATGGGAAGATTTTGGCAAGATATACCAACGGGAAGTCAAAACTGATGGGGCAAATTGCCATGGTGACTTTCCAAAACCCTTCTGGCCTGGTTCCGCAAGGCAACAACATGTGGGCTGAGTCGGCGGCATCGGGGCAACCCTTGTTGGGGGCGCCGGGTACGGGTAGTCGCGGGGCGATTCAGGCTGGAGCAGTCGAGGACGCCAACGTCGATCTCACACAAGAGCTGGTCAATATGATCACCATGCAGCGCGCCTATCAGGCAAACGCACAGACGATCAAGACACAGGATCAAGTGCTCCAGACGCTGGTTAATCTGCGTTAATGAATAAAAGTCGGCACTGACAGGACGGCAAGCCAAGCATGGACAGACTTCTCTACACAGCCATGACCGGTGCCAGCGGCACGATGTCGCGGCAGGCGGCGGTCGCCCACAATCTGGCGAATGTCAGCACGCAAGGATATCGGGCTGAAGAGCATCGACTGCGCGCTGTTCAGGTTCAAACGCATAACAACAATCCTGCTGCATTGCCCACGCGTGCATTTGCCGTCGATGCGAGCACGCACACCGACTATAGCGAAGGTGCGTTGATGTACACCGGCGGCCAATACGATGTGGCTTTGCGCGGCAAGGGTTGGTTTGCATTGGTCATGCCCGATGGAACAGAAGCCTATACACGTGCCGGCAATTTTCAGGCTTCCGAAAACGGCATTTTGCAGAGTGCTTCAGGAATTCCTGTGATGGGCGATGGCGGCCCGATTACGGTTCCGGCAGGATCGCGCGTGACGATCGGCCGGGATGGAACGATTTCTGCACTGGCGGAAGGCGGACCTCAGAACGCTGTCAATCTCGTTGGCCGTTTGAAGTTGGTGAATCCGCCGGAGGCGGACCTCGTGCGCGGCGAGGACGGGCTTTTTCGGCTGAATACCGGGGATGCGGCCCCTCAGGACGACAACGTCAGGGTGGCCTCCGGTTACATAGAAAACAGCAATGTGAACCCCGTAGAGGAAATGGTTTCGATGATTTCCCTGGCACGACAATTCGAGATGCAGATGCGCATGATCACGACTGCAGAAACCAATGACCGGGCGGCGACGCAAGTTATAGCCCCGCGTTGATAAAAGGATAAGCACATGATTCGCTCGCTATGGATTGCCAAGACCGGCCTTGATGCCCAGCAAACCAACCTGGATGTGATCTCGCATAACCTGGCCAACGTCAGTACCAATGGCTACAAACGCCAGCGGGCGGTGTTCGAGGACTTGCTGTATCAGAACATGCGTCAGGCCGGCGGTGCAGCCGCCCAGCAAATCCAGGTACCTTCCGGACTGCAGTTGGGGGTCGGGGTCAGACCGATTTCAACCGAGCATATTCATACTCAGGGCGGCGTGCAGCGCACAGATAGCGCATTGGATATGATGATTAATGGTAACGGCTTCTTTCAAATTCAGATGCCGGATGGCACCTTGGCCTACACGCGCGATGGTGCATTTCAGCGTGATAGCACAGGACAAATCGTCACATCGAGCGGTTATCCGGTTTCACCGGCCATCACCATTCCTCAGGATGCATTGAGTATCACCATCAGTCGCGATGGCATTGTTTCCGTGTCGCAACCCGGGCAGGCTACCCCCGCACAGGTAGGCAATATTCAATTGGCAACCTTTATCAATAACGGCGGCTTACAAAGCGTTGGCGAGAATCTCTTTCTGGAGACAGCGTCGAGCGGGGCGCCAACCCCCAATGCGCCTGGTACGAATGGCGCCGGCCTGCTCAATCAGGGAATGGTTGAAACCTCCAACGTGAACGTTGCGGAAGAACTGGTGACTATGATCCAGACCCAGCGTGCTTATGAACTGAATTCCCGAGCGGTTCAAACCTCGGATGCGATGCTCGGCAGACTGACCCAACTGTGAGGTGCATGATGATTCTGTTTGATCGTATTCTGATCGTACTGCTGCTTGCTGCGGCAGCCTTGCTGGCGGGTTGCATGACCACGACTCCGACAACGGCTGTCCATCAGCCGATGACGGTGCGACCCGAAGCACGAAATGTGGCGCCGAGCAATGGCAGTATCTATAGCGCAGCCACAGCGCGCCCCTTGTTCGAGGATCGCCGCGCGCGTCTGGTCGGCGACACGCTGACAATCAATATCGCCGAGAAAACTGCGGCCGCCAAGAAGTCGGACACCAAGGCAGATCGCAAGCACGATGCGTCGGTGGATATTCCGACGATCAGCGGTATTCCGTTCAAGACATTCCAAAATAATGCCGTGGGCACTCCCATGCTATCGGCAAAAAGTAGTACGAACTTTGAGGGCTCTGGCGAAAATACCTCTTCGAACAACTTTACCGGTACGCTGACAGTCACCGTCATCGAGGTGTACCCCAACGGGAATTTGCTGGTTTCGGGCGAAAAACAAATTGGCTTGAAGGAGGGAGAGGAGTTTGTGCGTTTCTCCGGGGTCGTCAATCCCATCACGATTACTGCCGCCAATACCGTTCAATCGACGCAGGTGGCAGATGCTCGCATTGAGTACAAGGCGAATGGTTTCATCGATTCCGCCCAGGTCATGGGTTGGCTCGGTCGCTTTTTCCTGACTTTCCTACCCCTCTGAAGGCTATCCATCATGAGTGCTGTGCATAAATTCCTGATCGGGCTGATGTGGTTGTTTGCCGCTCTGATGGTGAGCGACGCGGCGCGGGCGGAACGAATCCAGGATATAGCCTCCATTGCCGGCGTGCGTAGCAACCAACTGGTTGGCTATGGCATCGTGGTGGGACTCGATGGAACGGGCGAAAGCATGCCTTTCACGACGCAAAGCATGGTGAATATGCTCTCCCGCATGGGCGTTTCATTGCCCCCGGGTCAGACCTTGCAATTCAAAAATGCGGCGGCTGTCATGGTGACCGCAGATTTGCCTGCCTTTGCGCGTGTCGGACAACCAATCGATATCACCGTCTCCTCCATCGGTAGCGCTAAATCCTTGCGCGGCGGGACGCTGATCATGACGCCGCTGAAGGGTGCGGATGGCAATGTCTATGCCATGGCGCAGGGCAATCTGGTGGTCAGCGGCGCAGGGGCTTCTGCGGCCGGGTCCAAGGCAACGGTCAATCATTTGGCCGTTGGGCGTATTGCCAATGGCGCGACCGTCGAGCGCGAGGTGCCCATGAGTATTGGCGATGGGGAAGTGGCTAATTTCGAGCTTCGTCGTACCGATTTTGGCACCGCCCAACGCATGGTGGACGCCATTAACAAGGCGATGGGGAAAGGAACGGCGACCGCAATCGATGGTCGCCAGGTCCATGTCAAGTTACCTGTCAACCCGGCGGAGCGGGTGGCATTTCTCGGGGTCGTCGAGAATCTCAAAGTGACCCCGATGCAGATGCCGGCTAAAGTAATCGTCAATGCGCGTACGGGTTCTGTGATCATGAACCGCTCGGTCATGCTGGACGAGTGCGCGATTGCGCATGGCAACCTTTCCGTTTCTGTTTCGGCCGATAACAGGGTGAGCCAGCCGGGTGCGCTTTCCGGCGGGGAAACGGCTGAGACGACCAACGCGGCCATCGATATCAAGCAGGAAGGTGGCGCCTTGATGACCTTGAAGGCGGGTGCCAACCTTGCCGAGGTGGTAAAGGCACTCAATGCCATCGGGGCCAACCCTCAGGATTTGATTGCCATTCTTCAGGCCATGAAGATGGCTGGCGCATTGCGTGCCGAACTGGAGATCATTTAACTTAGGAGTTCGGCAGCTTTTGCCGGCATGATTCGCGCATTGCCGGCCGCAAGTGCAGGCAATGTGCACGCCATGACTACAACCACGCCGCTACCCTCCATCTTTGATGCTCAGTCGATTTCCGGACTTAGGAACGGGCTGCGCAAGGATGATCCTCAAGCCCTGCAGGCGACCGCCCAGCAGTTCGAGGCGGTGCTATTGCAGATGATGTTGAAATCGATGCGGGCCGCATCCCCCAAGGATAGTATTTTTGATAGTGATCAGACGCGGTTCTATCAGGAGTTGCTGGATTCGCAAATGGCGCAGGTGATGGCAGCCAAGGGCGGGACAGGCTTGGCAGCAGTGATTGTTCGACAACTGTCTGTCCAGGGCGTGGTGCCCAATGCAGCAGGGCATGAGGGTGGCTTGCCGCTCGTCTCGCCGGCATACCCAATGCCTTTGACGCCTTCACAGCCCGGCTTCCTGTTTCAACCCATGGATTCGCCTCTGCGCCCAATGCCTTTGGAGAGAAGCCCTATACGTCCCTCTGGATCGGGCGGAACTGCAGGTTTGTCGAACCCATCTACCCCAAACGATACTCAACAGATCCAGGTGTTTGCCGCCAAGGTATGGCCACATGCGGTATCTGCGAGCCGGACGACCGGTATTCCGGCACAATTCCTGGTGGCACAGGCAGCCCTTGAAACGGGGTGGGGAAAGAGCGAGCCACGTTGGGCCGATGGACGTCCCAGTTACAACCTTTTCGGTATCAAGGCTGGAACTCAATGGCAAGGGGCAGTGGTGGACGCGAGTACGACTGAATTTGAGAACGGCGTGAGCGAAAATAGGGTCGAACGCTTCCGTGCCTACAGCTCATATGCTGAAGCCTTTGAGGACTACGCAAAGCTCTTGTCTCAGTCCCCTCGCTATGCTCAGGTCGTTGGTAGCCGCGACGCCAACAGCTTTGCACAAGGATTACAAAGCGCGGGATACGCTACCGATCCCGCCTATGCCAGCAAACTGGTGCGAGTCATTAGCAGCTTGGAACAAAAGCTGACAGGCTAGATGGCATGTAGTGTGCTTGTTATCGGGTGAGTGAGGAAAATTCAAGCCTTACTTTGTTAGACCGATAATCAAGCAAGGTGGAAAATCATGAGTGTGTTGAACATTGGCATTACGGGCTTGCGGGTTGCTCAGGCGGGCTTGCTGACGACCAGCCACAACATTTCGAATGCCTCTACAGCGGGCTACAACCGCCAAACCAATGTTCAAACGACCGCTTTGCCCAATTTTGCGGGATATGGCTTTGTGGGGCAGGGAGCCAATGTCGAGTCTGTTCGGCGAGTCTATAGCGAATACTTGACGACGCAGATTCTGGGGGCTGAGTCGAACGTCGGCGAGCTAGACATGTATCTGACCCAGGCCAGGCAGATTGATAATCTGATGGCCGATGCCAATGCGGGTCTTTCGCCGGCGCTATCCGATTTTTTTCAGGCGACTCAACAAGTGGCAGCGGATCCCGGATCCATTCCTGCCCGTCAATCCATGCTTTCCTCAGCGCAGGCGATGGTGGCACGTTTTCAGTCGCTCGATCAACGCATGACGGAAATCCGCCAGGGAGTGAATACCCAACTAACGAATCAAGTTTCCGTGATCAATGCCTATGCGAAGCAAATTGCCAGTTTGAACGATCGCATCGTGGAGGCAACGGCGATTGCACAGGGGCAACCCCCCAACGACTTGCTGGATCAACGCGATGAACTGATTCGCAGCATCAACAAAGAGATACGTGTTTCGGTTGTCCCTGAGAGTAATGGCAGCTACAGTGTTTTCATTGGAACCGGACAGCCCCTTGTGGTGGGTGTTTCAGCCTACAAGTTTATTGCCGATACGGTTTCGGCTGAAGATCCGGAGCGCGTTAGTATCAGCATGGAGGCACCCAATGGTGCCAAGGTTCAAATTTCAGAGAGTTTGCTTCAGGGGGGACAATTGGGCGGTTTGCTCAACTTTCGCACCCAGACTTTGGATGTGGCGCAAAACTCACTTGGCAAGGTTGCACAGGCAGTCGGAATGACCTTCAATTCCCAGCATCGTATGGGGATTGATTTGCAGGGGGTTGCCGGACTCGACTTTTTTAATGTTCCGCAACCGCGTGTTATGGCAAATGCGGCAAACACCAGTGGGGCAATCCTGAGTGCCCAGATTATCGATAGCGACTATCGACTCGATTACGGGGCTGGGACGATTACGCGTTTGTCAGATGGTACTTCCGCTGCGATCAACAGTGTGCCCCCTTTCGATGGCCTGACCATTAACCTGACTTCAGGTGCCGCTGGCGGGGGCGATGTGTTCATTCTCAAACCGGGTAATCCCCCGGGACAGCAAGTGTTTGCCCAATCGGATAATACTGGCGATGCCGTATTCGAGCTCAAGCCCACTAATTTGCAAAGCTTACCGACCATTGCCAGCGACTATCGATTGTCTGTGTCTCCCTCCGGAATGCAGCTGGTCAGGCTGACCGACAATCGGACCTGGACAGCGACAGACATGACGGATCTGCAAACGCAACTGGCGACAGATCCGCAAGGTTTTTTGCTGGATTGGCAGGGAGGGATGCCGGCCAATCCAGGCGAAACATTCTTGATCCAGCCCTTGCGCAATACCATCAGAAATATGAGTGTTGCGATCGTGGATCCGCTAAAGCTTGCAGCAGCTGCCCCATTTCGAACCGAGACCAGTCTGGGTAACAAGGGCAGCGGAAAAATCGATATGGGTAGCGTTCTGGCCATGGATCCCAGCGGTGTGCCATTGCCGGATAAGGTCACAGTTACTTATGACGCAGCCAGCAATAGTTTGGTGATGTCGGGTGGATTCAATACTACTGTCGGGAATTTTGTGGCAGGTCAGCCGAACGAAATCATTCTGAATGGCTTGAAATTCACGATATCCGGGGTGCCGGCTGATGGCGACACGTTTTCAATTGAGGCTAATCTCAACGGTGTCTCCGATAACCGTAATGCGATTGCATTGGGCAATTTGCAAACCAAGGCGGTACTTGGGAGCGGGTCGGCCAATTACCAGTCGGCGTATGGGCAGATCGTCAGTTATGTGGGCAACAAAACACGCGAAGTCGAAGTGACTGGCACTGCACAGCAGACCTTGGTCGATCAGGGGGAAGCTGCACGTCAGGAGTTGTCAGGCGTCAATTTGGACGAGGAAGCCGCAAACCTGCTGAAGTATCAACAGGCCTACCAGGCTGCAGCGAAAGTAATGGAAATTGCAGGCCGTTTGTTTGACGAACTGCTCACGGTTGGCTAAGGATTGAGGAGTCTGTTATGAGAGTCAGCACCAGTATGGTATTCGATGCCGGCGTGCGCACCATCAACACGCAAACCGGCAAACTCCTGCACCTGCAACAACAAGTTGCGACCGGGCGTCGGATCGTTTCACCCTCCGACGATCCAGTGGCAGCGGCCAGAGCGCTTGAATTGACCCAGGCTAGCGATGTTGTAGCCCAGTTTTCGCGTAACCGAGATAACGCGCAAGGCTCCCTGGCACTTGAAGAAACCCAACTCACAGGAGTGGGAGAGTTGATTACGCGTGTGCGAGAGTTGGCGATTCAGGGTGGAAACGGCACCCTTACTCGCGACAACCGTAAGGCCATTACTGCTGAGCTAAGAGCCCGCTTCGAGGAGTTGCTCGGTTATGCCAATGCACGCGACGGCAACGGGAAATTCTTGTTTTCCGGCTATATGGGGGACACCCGGCCGTTTGGCGGCAGTGTGGAAAATGCTGTTACCAATGGTGTGGAGTATTTTGGCGACGATGGTCAGCGTTTGCTGCAGGTGTCGCCCTCGCGGATTATTGAAATCAGCGATTCCGGAAAAGATATTTTTCAGCGAGTCAAGAATGGCAATGGCACTTTCGTAACCGGCGTAAATGCCACGAACACAGACACTGGCTTGCCGAATGCGGGCACAGCAGTAATCGATGGCGGTGCTGTTACCAATCCAAGCCTGTGGGCAGATTCGAACAATACCCAAAATTATGAAATTCGCTTTACCGTCGATAGCGGCGGATTACTCACCCAGCCTGGAAAAACCTATTACGATATTGTCGATGTTATGACGGGCAATTCTGTATTTACAGGGGGTGCGCCGGATAATGACCCAAGTAGTCCTGGATTTTCCTATGCCAGAGAGTATGTCAGTGGCCAGGCAATTGGTTTGGTCGGTCCGGGGGGAGGAGGAGTTCCCCCACCCACCGATCTCGGTGCCAATGTTATTGTTAATGGCGATCCGAAGAGTGGCGACAGTTTTACCATTGTTCCCTCAACGACTCAGGATTTGTTCAAGACGCTGGCGACGCTGGTGAGCGATATGGAGGAGACTACCTCCAATGAGGGCCAATTGGCGATTCTTGCAAACAAGATCGGCTTTGCACTCTCCAATCTGGATCAGGCGGAACAAAACACGCTACGTGTGCGTGCCCAGGTTGGATCTAGGCTGCAGGAAGTGGATAGTCTACAGTCCATCAATGAGGATATCCAGATCCAGTATCAGCAGGCCATCTCTAACCTCCAAGACTTGGACTATGCCAAGACAATCAGTGACCTGACCCGCAAGCAAACTGACCTGCAGGCCGCACAGCAGTCCTTTGTGCAAATTTCTCGCCTATCGCTATTCAACTACATATGATCTTGCCGTCCCGTCAGCGCCGACTTTTTGGGCTAATTGCATGTGCATCTGTATTGTCGGCATGCACAAGTACGCCAACGACAGTTGACTCAACGGGGGTCGTCGGAAATACCAGCGAACTACTCGGCAAGACAGCCAGCAAGCTGATCGGTGGGCCATTGATCCCCGATATGGTCATCAATGTGGGGCCGTCAGTCTCCTATCCGCTTGAAAAGTTGGTGTATTGGGGCGGGTGGGTTGCTGCAGCCTATAAGTTTATTAGCGACCCCAACTGGGAGCTTGAAGAGGCACGTTTTCCCGAAAATCATATGCATTTTCAGTTGTCCATGAAGCGCTATTACTCTGGTGGGGCCGGAGAAGCTCGGCTATTGTTTCACCGCAGGGCCAAGGAATTGATGCGTGCTGGTGGGTTTAACGCTTACGAAGTCGTCGAGTATTCCGAAGGTATGGATTCGTCGCCCTTGGGGGCAAAGCGAACCGCCGAGGGCGTGGTGCGTTTCAAAAAAATTGCCGGCTGATCAACTGCCGCCTGCGGCCCGCATGACCTGCGCCATGGCGCGAAATGCCTGATCGAAAAGGGTTTCCATTGCCGCCCCGAAGTAGGGCATGGAAAACATCAGCACGACAAAACCGGAGACCAGGGTTACCGGAAATCCCACCGCGAAAATATTGAGTTGCGGTGCTACGCGCGCTAGTACGCCCATGGCCAGGTTGGCGATAAGAAGCGCGGTGATCAGGGGTAGTGCGAGCAAGAGGCCGGACGAAAACATAGTGGAGGACCAGGCCAGCAGTGCTGAGAATCCCCCCGAGCCGAATGGCGAAACAGAGACGGGGATCAGTTTGAATGATTCGGCAATGACAGACAATGCCAGCAAGTGCCCGTTCATAGCGAGGAAGATCAGCGTGGTGAGCAATCCGAGAAACTCGGACAGTACTGGCGTTTGACCGGCATTTTGCGGGTCGTAGAACACGGCGAAGGAAAGACTCATCTGCATGCCGATGAGTTCGCCGGCGACATCGATGGCGGCAAAAGCGATACGCAGCGTGAAGCCGAGCAGTACGCCGATCAGAATCTGTTGTGCCAAGACGACTAAGCCAATCCACGAGCCGGGCGGGACGGGCGGCATGGGGGGCAGGACAGGCATCAGCGCGATGGTGATAACGAGGCCGACCCCGACCCGGATGCGCGCGGGTTGAGCGACATTGTTGAAGATGGGCGCGCTGGCCAGCAACGCGAGGATGCGTGCGAGGGGGAAAATGAAAGCGACCAGCCAGGCGTCCAGTTGCGCGCTGGTGAAGCTGATCATCTACAGCGCCTGCTAGCCGATCAGGGCCGGTATCGAGCCGTAGAGGCGGCGCATGAAATCGGTGAGCGTGGTGATCATCCAAGGGCCGGCGACCACCATGGTGATAAAAACAACGATTAGCTTGGGTACGAAGGACAGGGTGGCTTCGTTGATTTGCGTGGCGGCCTGAAAGATCGAAATCAGCAAGCCGGTGACGAGTGCGGCAATGAACAGGGGTGCCGAGATCAGCAGCGTGACTTCGACGGCCTGGCGACCGATGTCGATGACGGTGGTGGGGGTCATTGAATTTCCTTTATCCGAAGCTGGCGACGAGCGAGCCAATGACGAGTTGCCAGCCATCGACCAGCACGAACAGCATGATCTTGAACGGCAGGGCGACGATGACGGGCGACATCATCATCATGCCCATCGACATCAGCACCGAGGCAACCACCATGTCGATGATCAGAAAGGGAATAAAGATGATGAAACCGATTTGGAAGGCAGTCTTGAGCTCGGAGGTGACAAAGGCCGGAATCAATACGCGCATGGGTATTTCATCGACCTTGGCTGGCGTCGGGCTTTGCGATATTTTTGTGAATAGGGCAAGATCGGCATCGCGGGTTTGTTTGAGCATGAAGGCACGCAGTGGCACGGCGCCGCGATCGAGTGCCTGCATGAAGGTAATCTTGTTTTCCGACAAGGGTTGGTAGGCCTCGACGTAAATCTTTTCACCCACCGGGGACATGATGAAGAAGGTGAGGAAAAGGGCGAGGCCGACCATGACTTGGTTGGGCGGGGAGGTTTGCGTGCCGAGCGCATGACGCAGCAGGGAAAAGACGATGACGATGCGCGTGAAGCTGGTCATCATCAGGATCATCGCTGGCAGGAAGGTGAGGCCGGTGATCAGCAGCAGCGTCTGGATCGACAGCGACCACTGAGTACCGCCGCCGGCGCTGGGGGTGCTGGTGATGGCGGGCAGGGCTTGTGCTTGCGCCAGTGCCGGCAGCAGCACAAGCGTGGCGATCAGCGACAGACCCAACCAACGAGGCAACTTAGTCCTTGCCACGCTGTTGCACCACCTGTTTAAGCCAGGACGAAAAATCACCACCAGACAGTGTCTGGGGCGAAGTGGGTACTTCCTGGCGAGGAATTTCGGCTAACGTTGACACCTGTCCTGGGGACACGCCCAGGACCAGCCAGCTGTTGCCCAACTCAAGAATGACCACCCGTTCGCGCGGGCCAACCGAGACGCCGGCGACGACGCGCATGAGCCCGGCAACCGGACCATTGGGCTGGCTGATGCGCTTGAGTAGCCACAAGGTGCCGAGCAGCAGGCCCAGAACAACAATCAGGCCCAGCATCATTTGCAAGGCACTGGCACCCAGGTCCGGCGGCGTGGCCGTGCTCTCTGCCGCGAGTGTGCAGGGCGCAACGAATAACAGGGCGAACGAAAACAAATGTGGCGACATGACCACGAAGCTTATGCTTCGCCCACTGCCGCGATGGCGAAATTAGAGGGGAAAAGTCCGCCTACTTGTTGAGCTTGCGCAAGCGTTCCTGCGGCGTGATGATATCCGTCAGGCGAATACCGAACTTGTCATTCACAACCACTACCTCGCCTTGGGCGATGAGGGTGCCATTCACCAGCACATCCATCGGCTCGCCGGCCAGACCGTCCAGTTCGACCACGGAGCCATGGGCCAGTTGCAGGAGGTTGCGGATCGAGATCTTGGTGCGCCCCAATTCCACCGTCAGGCTGACCGGAATGTCGAGAATCAGCTCGAAACCATGATTGGCATTGGGCTGGTCGCCCCCCGAGAGCGGATTGAAGATATCGGCCGGCTTGATATTGGTTTTTTCCACCACGGCCTGTTCGCCCATGGCAGCGGCCCAATCATCCTCGGCCGAGCTTTCCCCCTCGACGGCTGTTTGCTCGCCCATCGCCGCAGCCCAGTCATCTTCGCTGACTGCTTCTTCGTCCGGTTTGACTTCGTCGTTCATGAGAAACCTCGGCTAGTGTGCATCTGCGCTTTCTTCGGGGGCTACAAATTGATCGACCTTGAGCGCGTATTGCCCATTGTTGATACCGTATTGGCAATCCATCAGCGGAATGCCATCGACGGTGACGGTGACCATATCGGAGATGTTGATTGGTATGACATCGCCAGTTTTCAATTTCGCAACATCGCCCAAGGTAATCTTCGATTCGCCGAGACGGGCTATTAATTCGATTTCCGCCAATCCTAACTGCTTGCGCAGCATGCCAGTCCAGCGCTGGTCGCTACCGGCCTGTTCGCTGTGCATGGTGCTGTAGAGTACATCGCGAATCGGCTCGATCATCGAGTAGGGCAGGCACAGGTGCATTTCAGCCGAATTGCCCGAGAGCTCGATGGTGAACGTGAACGCCACGACAATTTCGGAGGGGGTGGCGATGTTCGCGAACTGGGTGTTCATTTCCGAGCGTATGTATTCAAACTCAACTTCGTAGACGGGTTTCCATGCCTTTTGATATTCCGCGAAAACGACATTCAGCAAGCCCAGGATGATGCGTTGCTCGGTCGGCGTGAAATCGCGTCCCTCAACCCGAGTATGGAAGCGACCATCGCTGCCGAACATGTTGTCGACGACGAGAAATACCAAATTCGGATCGAATACGATAAGTCCGGTACCGCGCAGCGGTTTCATCTGAATCAGGTTCAGGTTGGTCGGCACCACCAGGTTGCGAATGAAGTCGCTATATTTCTGGACGCGTACCGGCCCGACGGAAATTTCTGTGCTGCGGTGCATGTAGTTGAACAGGCCGATTCGGAAGTAACGGGCGAAGCGCTCGTTGATGAGCTCCATCGTCGGCATGCGGCCGCGAACGATGCGTTCCTGGCGACCCAGGTCATAGCTCTTGATCCCGCCCGATTCCTCTTCCTGTTGCTCCTCGTCAGCTTCCCCCGTGACACCTTTCAACAGGGCGTCAACTTCTTCCTGGGAGAGAAAATCCTGGCTCATCGATTGACTGGATGCTTATTGAACGATCAGCGACGAGAAAAATACGGCGACGACGGGCCCATCTTCGTTCACATCCTGTTTTTCCTTGGCGGCATCGGGTTTTTCGCCATTCAGCGTCGCATTGATCGACTCGCGAATCTGGTTGGCGAGTAGTTGCATGCCGTCCGGATTGGACAGGTCGGAGGCTTTCTTGGAGGCCATGATCAGCAGCAGCTTATGGCGGATTTCCGGCATGAACTGCTTGACTTGATCTGCAATGAGAGCGTCGAGCAATTTGAGTTCGGGAACTGCTTGGGCATAGTTCTCCTGGCCGTCGGCCTGCAGCTTGACGACAAAGGGGTCGAGCTTGACGAAGGCTGGCGGGGCGGCTTGCTCTCCCTTTTTCGGCTTTTTCTTCTTGTCCTTGGTGACCTTGGTGGGCGGTCCGTCGTGCTCTTCGGTCTCTTCGTCCTCGGCAGGTTTTTTCTTCATCAGCATGAAGGCAGCGCCCCCGCCGCCCAATACCAAAACCAGTACGGCGATAATGATGATCAGCAGCAGCTTGCTTTTTTTCTTTGGCACTTCGCCTTCGGCGGGCGCCTCGGTTTTCTTGGCATCGGCCATTCTCTACTCCTGTACGGTCAGCCTGAAATCCAGCTTAAGCGAATACATCGACAAGACCACGTCCTACCTTAAGGACTGATGGGGCTAATTCATGGTCTGAGGATGCCATGATGGACGACTTTTCGGCAGAAGTCTCCGGTTGAGCAGCAAATTTATCCGGGTTTTTCTCTTGTTGAGCGGATTGATGGGCGTTTTCGGCACCTACTTGTGTCTGTCCCAACTGGATTCCAGCTTCGGCTAGTACTTCACGCAAGCGTGGCAGCGCCGATTCGAGTGCTTCGCGGACAACCGGATTGGCAGAGGCGAACGAGGCGGTCGCCTGATCGCCCGATACCGTCAGGCTGACTTCTATACGGCCCATTTGCGGCGGCGTCAAGACCAATTCAGCTTTGCCCTCGGAACGGTTGGCCATCCAGACAATGCGTTGGCCGACTTCCCGGTCCCAGCCGGCTGCACCTACAGGCTGGGCGATGCTCATGACCTTGGAGAAATGCTCAACAGCTTGTGTGGCTTGATCTCCTGTTGAGGTATAGCTCAAAGGGTTGGCCGTCACTGGATTCGACTGGTTTCCGTTCTTGTTCCATTCGGCCGCGGCCTCTGTTTTAGTGGGAGGTGTTTGGTTACCAATCGCTCTGTCCAACTGGTCGGCAAAGTTGTCAGTGGAGGGAGTGACTGTTTCCTCAGATACCAACCGATCTGATCGCATTGGCATTATTCCAATGCGATCAGTCTCTACCTCGACAGCGCTTGATTGTGCTGAAACCTGAGAAGCTGAAACCTGAGAAGCTGAAACCTGAGAAGCTGAAACCTGAGAAGCTGAAACCTGAGAGGCTGAAACCTGAGAGGCTGAAACCTGAGAGGCTGAAACCTGAGAGGCTGAAACCT
>CAYZEA010000003.1:0-85007 GCA_964477575.1 uncultured Methyloversatilis sp. | reverse complement strand
GAGAAGAAGTTACTGACGATTGATCCCTGCCGGCAATGACAGGGAAAGAAATCGAACCCGCCTCGGCAATATTTGCCGCATTGGATAGCTGTGGGGTAATTGGCCCGGCAAGTGCTGTGAGCGTATCCGTAAGTTGAGTAGCATCGGTGGCCGTCATTTCAGCGAGCGGGTTTTTTCCTGCATTGACTTCCTGGGTTAGTCCAATCGCCTCAAGAAAGGGCAATAAGGCATTCAATGCACCTTTTGCCTCATCGCTTCCAAGGCTTTCGTTTTCCTCAATGCCCATGTCAATGAGTTTTGCTGAAACTTCGTTTGGAGCCGACTTTTCAAGCAGTTGTTTGAAAAGCGCAGAAAATGAATTGGTTGGCATGCTGCCATCGCCAGCTTGAGTGTCTTCCGAGAAAGAAGAACCCTGGAGGGTGATGCCAGAATTAGTTGCGGGGAGAACTGCGTTATTAATAGTCGGTGTCATGATGGCAATCCCTGCAGAAAATAGCTCGGCAAGGATAAGCAAAGGTCATGCCGACTATGCTTAATACGTCATTCAGCTTGCGCCGTAAGCTCGATCAACCTTTTGCTTGCGGCTGTTGCCAGTCAGGAACATACGTACTTGCTCCATCCATGGCTCTGTATGGCGTCTGATCTCCGCATCGTCTTTCAGAAGCTGGTGTATCAACGCACGCTTCCTTTCGGAACTTGTCACGCCATCAGTCGCACGACTAGCATCCTCCGCGAGTGTATCGCGAAGGCGTGCAACAGACTGCTCAAGACCAATCAGGGTTTCCCAATCATTGGCACGTGCCGCCACTACCATTCTCTGGGAAATAGCGCACATCTGTTCATAGATCTCAATTTGGGCGGGCATCGAAAGGATATTAATCATCATTGCCCCCCGGGGGTCGATGAAAGAACTGCGGGATCGTCCGCTATTTTTTCCCAAGCGGATTTCAACTCTTGAAGCAGTGAGGAAACCTCCTTGAGTGCTGCAATATCGTTGTGTAGGTTTGAATGTAGCAGGCGCTGTCCCATGTACTCATAGAGTGCTTCAAGTTGTATGGCGATTTCTCCGCCGCCTTCAATATCCAAGCTTGCCTGCAATCCGTTGGCGATAATGTCAATTGCTTTGGAAATGGCTTTTCCCTTTTCCGCTATCTCTTTGTTTTCCATATAGCGTTGGGCATTTGCCACGGCGACCAGTGCGCCGTCGAACAGCATGACCACCAACTTGTGCGGCGAGGCGCTGTCGAGTTGCGTTTCGAGGCCGACCTTGCGGTAGGCGGCGGTGGGATCTGGTGAGGACGGAAACATGGCGGTCCTGTCTGTAAGGGTTACGAACTGCTTTTTGCGCCTGGCAGACTGGCCAATTGCTGGGTGAGGTAGCTGGATGTGGTGTTCATGCTGGCGATTAGCGTATCCAGTGCCGAGAACTGGCGCTTGTAACGAGCTTCGACTTGCAGCAGTCGTGCTGATAAGGTTTCGCGGCGCTTGTCGATATCCTTGATCGAGCGTTGAGTGCCATCAGTCGCCGCTGTGATGCTGCCTTCGGTGCCAAGCATGCCATCGGTTAGCGTCTTCGCGGTCGTGCCGAATGTGGCCACCATCGTGGCTATTGTTTCGAAATTGGCGCTGGTGGCGCCAGTGAGCTTCGTACTGTCGAAAACGATGCTGCCATCCTTCTGGATGGCCAATCCCAGATCGGACAAACGCCTGTAGTCGCCGCTGATCCCTGCAACTGCGGACTGAAAGGTGTTTTTGATCGCATTCGAAACGGTACGCAAGGTACTGTTGCCGAGTAGAGGGCCGCCTTGTTTGGTTTTCTCGTCGTATTTTCCCAGATCGCGAATGGTCGTGTTCAGGTCGTTGTAGGCTTTAACGATATTGGTAAGCACAGTTTTCAACGTACTGTTCTTGTCCTGGCTGACGGTCAGTGTTGTGGCACTGGTTGTCACCTTGGTCAGGTTCAGGGTGACGCCGTCCAAGGCATCGGTTATCGTATTGGAGTTGCCGTTGTACAAGATACCGTTCAGTTTGATTTTCGAGCCCTGGGCTGTCTGCCCGCCATCCGCGTTGGCTTGGGAAAGATCGCCGGTTCCTGTTGTCGGGTCGAAAGCGAATCCAGTCAGCCCTGATAGCGTAATTTTCCCATTATCGCCTATGGTGTCGCTGGTCAATAATAGCCGTACGTCGTTTGTGCCGACAGTGGTCAATGTGGCCGTGACTCCTACTTTTGCGCTGTTGATGGCATCGCGCAAACCAGCCAGCGTGTTGTTGCTGCTGTCGATCGTGATCTGGCGCACAGTACCACTTCCCACAGTAAGCTCCAACGTACCTTCTGCGATGGCCGCGTCTTCGCTGGTATAGCCGCCTTCGGCCGCTTGTCCCCCTTCGCTGGGATCCTGAGACAGTTCATCAACAGCACCCCCTAACCCGGCGACCCCAAAGGTAAAGCCGGCAAGCCCTGAGAGGGTCATGGCGCCTACGGTGCCTGCCGTGTTGCTGGTGATCTTGAGGCGAACGCCGCCGCCCAGTACGGTTTCTATCGCGGCGGTAACGCCGATATTCGCGCCGTTGAGCGCATCGCGCAACCCGGCAAGCGTCGCATTGCTGCTGTCGATAGTGATTTGGCTGGAAGTTCCACCCACCGTGATATCGAGCGTGCCTTCGGCGATAGCATCGTCGGCGGTTGCATAAGCGCCGGCAAAGGTCGTCAAGGTGTGTGCACGGGCAATCGTGCTCAGTCGATGCGTGGTGGCGAGTTGTGTGACCTCGAGCGAGTAAGTGCCAGGCACTGAACCGGAACTAGCGGTAGCGCTGGCGATACTGCTATCCCCCAGACTGGCGCTATAGGTGATGTATTTGCTCGCTGCCGTCTGGGTGGCAGAGGGCACTAAAGCAGCTATTGCGCTATTCAACGACGAAACGGCGCCCTTCAGCGACCCCAGCGCGGATATCTTCGACTGATAACTGGCTTCTTTGGTACTGAGCTGGATCAGCGGTTGTTGCTCAACCTGCATCAGTTTGCTGATGATGCCGTTGATGTCCAAGCCGGAACCGATACCTGGTGATGAGATGGCCATGGTGCAATTCCTCAAAAATACTGCTCTACATTACTATTCTACGGCGCGGCAGCTCCTTGCTTTAGCAAAAATGAGGCCAAGTGACCAAAAAGCACGGGCCCGCGTTCAAGCGAACTGCGGACCCGTATACAACGTTACTTATATTGCTATACCTGTTGCCGCAACAACATTCCCTGCATGCGATCCAATGACTTTGCCAGTTCGACCAGTTCCTCGGATGGAATCTGGCGGATAAGTTCACCGGTTTGCCGATCAGTTACGCGCACAATAGTTTGCCCTGTGTCGTTATCGATAGAGAACTGCAGATTGCTGGATGCAGACTCACTTAACGACTTGCGCATTTCCTCAACAGCTTTTTTGACCTGCTCACGGGATGGTTGCTCGGGCGGCGGACTGGCTTCGGGGGCTGTTTCGACGGATGCGGCAGCCCGCTGCGGTGCCACCGGCCGGGACGCGTTTCCCGGAACGGGGACCGGCTGGGGTGACGTCCCGCCGAAGCTCCCTAAATTTTGAACGGCCATGATCTGCTCCTTGCCTGAACCGCCGAAATTGATTTTCGGCGGCATTTATTCACCAATAACCTTACCCGATTGCTTAGCCACGCAGCAGTGTCAGTACTTGCTGGGGTAGCGCATTGGCTTGCGACAGCATTGCGATACCAGCCTGCTGCAGGATTTGGGCACGGGTCAGCTTAGCAGTTTCTTCGGCGAAGTCGGCGTCCTTGATGCGTGAGCGGGATGCACTCAGGTTTTCCGAGGTCGTCTGCAAGTTGCCGATCGTGCTGTCAAAGCGGGATTGCAAGGCACCGTAGCGGGCGCGTTGGCTATTGACGGCAGCCAGTGCGGAATCGACAATCGCCAAGGTGCGGTTGGAGGCTTCGACGGTACTGATATCCAGCTTGTCCACCGATTGCAGCAATGCGCTATTGGTAGCGTTAGCTGCGCCGGTGAAGAACTGGCCGCCAACCGAACCTGCAACGCTGAATGCCTTGTCCGAGTCCAGAGAAAGCTGGCCGGTAATCCAGTTGCCTTCGCCTGAGGCATAGATACCTGCTGCGGCTGTTTTTGCTAGCGTACTGCCCGCATCCGTCGTATTGGTCGTGTCGCCGTCCAGTATGCGCTGGTCCTGGAATGAGATATCTTGGGCATTGCTTTGATCGGCAACCATCTGCAGATCCTTGCCGGATTCATTGGTCATCTGGATGCCATACAGGTTGTCTTCTGTTTTAACGACCTTGGCGGTAAATCCTGTCTTGCCGGCCACATCGTTAAAAGCCTGTGCGACTGCGTTCAACTGGTCTGCGGAGTTGACCGTGGCCGTATTATCGGCGCCGCCGGTCGTGAAGGAGATTGTGGTGAATGACTTGGGTGCCGCCGATGTGGTAGGTGCCGAAGTGTCTGTGGACAACATCACCGTGTAAGAGGTGTTTTGTGCGAAGGTGCCAGAACCGGTTGCATTTCCTGTTGCTGCACCGAGCACAAAGGTGGTGATGGCCGAAGCCTTGACACCTGTTTCGGCACGATTGATCGCTGCGGCAACTTCTTCCGCACTGGAGCCGGCCTTGTATTGCACCTTGAAGGTACCGGAACCGCTATTGACAGTCAGTGTTTCTGCGCTGGTAATGGCCGAAATACCGGCGCTGGCTATTTGAGTGGCTTTGGCAAGCGTAGGGGCTGAAGCTGGAGTGTAGGAACCCTTGACCAGGTCGCCAGTGCCATTTTCGTTGTAGGCAGCCATGCTACCGATACGATAGTTGCCATAAGCCTGCACCTGGAAGTTACCGGAGGTTGCGGTAATGGTCTGGTTGGCGTTGGCGCCCACCTGGAATTGTGCTGAGGAAAATGAACCATCCAGCAGTCTTTGGCCGTTGAATTCGGTAGTGGTCGCGATACGCTGGAGTTCCTGGGTCAGCTGTTGAACTTCCGAGTTCAACGCGGCGCGATCGCCCGAAGAGTTGGTGGCGTTGGCGGATTGAACGGCCAGCTCGCGAATACGCTGCAGAATGTCGCCAGATGACTGAAGGGCACCTTCCGCTGTTTGCGAGAGCGAGATGCCGTCGTTGGCATTGCGGCGAGCCTGATCGAGACCGCGAATCTGGGCAGAAAAGCGCTCGGAAATCGCGAGGCCGGCAGCATCATCCTTGGCGCTGTTAATGCGCATGCCCGACGAGAGGCGCGACAATGAAACAGACAGAGCGGACTGCGACGAATTAAGGTTCCGCTGGGCACCCAGTGACGGGACGTTGGTATTGATGACTTGGGGCATGACGATCTCCTGAAAGAATTTCTCAACGCCTGGGGTTTATTTCAGGCTCCGAGCGCTTGTGCTCTTGGGGCATTTATCGACCCCGGGCTTGGATTCTTTAGCGTTAAATCATTAAAAGTCGGCGCTGGCAGGACGGCTTCTGGAAAAGTCCAGTGAAAAGTCGGCGTGGAGGATAATAGGGAGAGCCTATCCGTTATTCTTAATAGTACTGCCCGAACAGGGAGAAAACACCCAGTCCGGTTATCGTCGTAGGAGGAAGTAATGCGACTTGACGTATTTGTGCCGTCGAAGAAATTTTTCCTGACGGTTATTTGCGGTTTTGCCATGACAAGCGCTGCCGTGACCATGGCGCAAGGCGCCGAAGCGTCGGCTGAGGTTCCGATCATCGAGTGGTATCTGATCGACTTGCCGCCGGTACAAATTGCCAGCGGCAGCCTGCAGGGCAAGGGTTATAGCGACCGGATACGCTGGCGTATGATCGCCGGGCTGTCGAATTTCAAGCATCGACTCAAGTTGGCGAACGTCCAGCGCATACTTGCCGACATCAAAATCAAACCTAACATCTGCAATCCGGCCTTTTTGCGTACGCCGGAACGCGAGGAGTTCATGGAGTTTGCCGACCCACTCCACGTGCAATATGCCAACGGCGCCGTCATGCTCAAGTCACGGAGGAGCAGCTTTTCATCCCACACCAATCCCGATGGCACATTGGCGGTGGATGCGCTGCTCAACGCCACCAAGGGCAACCTGGCGATCCAGACAGGGCGTTCATACGGTACGGCACTTGACGCGCTGGCCGAGAAGGCCAAACAGGCCAATCGCCTGATTGTGCTGACATCCGCGCGTCCGGTCGATGCCAAACTGGGACTGCTGCAAAAGGAACGCGCCGATGTCGCTTTCCTCTATCCCATCGAACTTGAACTCAACACGCGGCATACCGCTCAGGAAAATCTGTTCGAGTTCCTGCCAGTAGTCGGCAATAACATCTTTACGCAAAACTATCTGGCCTGCTCGAAGTCCCCTCTGGGCAAACAGGTCATCGCGGATGCCAATCCCATCATCGCCCGTGAACGCGACGAATTCTTTGCCGCAGCCTATCGCGAGTGGCTGCCGTCCGCAAACCTGAAAATGCATGCCAGCTTCCATCAGAGCGTCTTCAATCACCCGTTGCGCAGCGCACCGATCACTAAGAGTGCGCAACTGCTTGACGACACGATTGCCGCTTGCCTGTTGGAAGGCGGCACCTGGTACAAGAAAAAGTGCGAGAAGAGTCCAGACCGAAGGGGAAACTAACTGCGGTCGACAGTTAGTTCGGGCACCCTGCGTTGACTTCGGAGCTACGCGGGATGTTCGTCCTTGTCTGCATAGCGCGCGGCGATGGCACAGAACTCGTCCTGGATTGCCAAGTATCCATCCACTAGATCCGGATCGAAGTGCCGGCCTCGGCCGGCAACGATGATTTCCGTTGCCTGGGCATGGGACATGGGTGGCTTGTACACGCGACGACTGATCAGGGCGTCATATACATCGGCAACGGCCATCAGGCGCGCCGAGAGCGGAATGGCATCGCCCGCCAAGCCTTGCGGATAGCCGCTGCCATCATACTTTTCCTGATGCGATAAGGCGATTTCTGCCGCCATTTCGAGGGTTGCCTGCCTGACGCCGACGCGCTTCTGCGCGGTTTCGATCACATCGCGGCCGAGCGTGGTGTGGGTCTTCATGATTTCGAATTCGGCCTCGGTCAATTTCCCGGGCTTGAGCAGGATATGGTCGGGAATGCCCACCTTGCCGATGTCGTGGAGCGGCGCGGCCTTAAACAACAAATCGACGGTCGTGTCGTCGAGAATGGTGGCAAACCGGGGCTGGTTGCGAAGCTGCAGCGCCAAGGCGCGGACGTAATGCTGGGTGCGCAGGATATGGTTACCCGTCTCGTTGTCGCGGGTCTCGGCGATCGAGGCCATCGCTACCATGGTGACTTCCTGGCTGATACGCACTTCTTCCGTACGCCGCACCACCTCGGCGGTGCGGCGTGCCACCTCTTGCTCAAGGTAAACGTTCCGGTCATGCAGAAAATCAGCCGCCGCTTTCAGCATCAGATGGGTACGGACGCGGGCCTGGACAATGGGCGGGCTGACCGGCTTGGAGATGTAGTCGACTGCGCCGAGTTCGAAGCCGTGCTGCTCGTCGGCCAGTTGCGTTTTTGCGGTGAGGAATATCACCGGAATACCTTGTGTTTCGGGAAGCGCCTTGAGCTGACGACACACTTCAAAGCCATCCATTTCCGGCATCATGACGTCGAGCAGAATCAGGTCCGGCCGCGGCGTGGCCTGCGCAAGCTTAAGACCGCGCGGCCCATTGGCCGCCACTTTGACAGCGTATTCTTCGGAGAGTAATTCGTCCATCAGGGACAAAATCTGCGGCGCATCGTCGATGACCAGAATACGCGGCTTATGAGCGGGCATTGGAGTCGGATTCATGATTTCTCCGGGGTAGTTTCAGTTGCGCGCAGGATCTCCAGCGCGCGTTCAAAATCGAAATCGTGGGTGGCTTGGCGCAAGGCGTCAAAAACTTCGGCCGAAAATACCGTTGCAAGCAATTCGGCCTGCTCGCCGAGCAGGCGGTCAGCCTTGGCATCGTCATTGACCAGCAATTCTTTCAATTGCGCCAGCACGACAGCGCACTGGGCAGGATCCACGGTGGCTTCCGGTTTGGAAGCCGGACGAGGCAATGCCAGCGCGATGGCCGTGCAAACCTTGTCAAGGCAGCTTGCGAATTCGCCGCGAATGCGCTCGATGCTCGCGGCGGGCAGTTTGGCGTGGGTTGCCGCCTCGAGAGATTCGGCACAGGTATACAGCTGCTGCGCACCGATCTGACCTGCAAGCCCCTTGAGGGTATGCGCCATGCGTTCGGCACCGGCAAGGTCACCGGTCTCCAGGGTTTGCTTGATTGACTCGGCCATGCCAGCCTGGGTTTCGACAAAATTGACGAGGAAAGTCAGGTAGCGCGGCTTGCGGCCCATCATGCGGCGCAAGCCTGCGCCCAGGTCGATTCCCGCAATGGCCTGCGGAAATGCGGTGGCATCTTCGGGTTCCGTCCCCACCGCTGCTGCGGGCGCGAGCTTGGACGATACCGGGTGCGTGGTCTGTGCGTCGCTGGTGCGGGGTGCAATCCAGTGCTTCAAGATGCGAAACAGTTCATCCGGCTCGATGGGTTTGGCGACAAAATCGCTCATGCCGGCTGCCGAGCAGCGTTCGCGATCCTTCTGCATGACATTTGCCGTCATGGCGATAATCGGCAAATGTGCCAGATGGGGGTAGCGGCGCAGTGCCATGGTGGCTTCCGTGCCGTCCATAACGGGCATTTGCATATCCATCAGCACAGCGTCGTAAGGCGCTGCCAGCGCCATGTCAATCGCACGTTGGCCGTTTTCGGCAATATCGACCCAGAATCCGGCATCGGTCAGAATCTCGGTTGCCACTTGCTGGTTGAGCGGGTTGTCCTCGGCGAGCAGCAGGCGGGCGCCACGCAGCGACGAGACATCGATCACGCCCGGCACGGCGTGCGCATCATCCGTTGCTGCTTCGTACTCTGCACCGAGTATGCGCTGCAAGGTGTCGAACAGTATCGACGGCGATATCGGTTTGATCAGGATGGTTTCGATCCCGGCGTCCTCTGCCAGCTTGAGGACTTCCTCGCGGCCATAGCCGGTAACCAGTGCGATCAGCGGAGGGGCTTCGAGTCCCAGGGCGCGGATGCCATTTGCCGTCTCGATGCCATCCATGCCGGGCATTTTCCAGTCCAGCAGGGCCAGTGCGAAGGGCCGACCGGCACGGGCCGCGGCCTCGACCGCAACCAAGGCGGCGGCGCCCGATTCGACCGCCTGTGCTTCGAAACTCAATTGAGTGAGAATTTCGACCAGGGTGTCGCGGGAACCCTCGTGGTCATCCGCGACCAGTATGCGCAAGCCGCGCAGACTCGAATGCGGGACCAAGGCGTGACGTGTGCCGGAGCCAATGCCAAGGCGCGCGGTAAACCAGAAAGTGGCCCCCTGTCCGGGCGTGCTGTCGACGCCAACGTCGCCGCCCATCAGCAGTGCGAGTTTCTTTGAAATCGCCAGGCCCAGCCCGGTCCCGCCATACTTGCGCGTCGTCGAGCCGTCTGCCTGTTCGAAGCTCTGAAAGAGTCGTGACTTTTGCTCCTCGTTCAGGCCGATGCCGGTGTCGCTGACGGAAAATTTAAGGAAAACCTCTTGCGCGCTACGCTCGAGAACGCGCACGCCAATGCGGATTTCGCCGTGCTCGGTAAATTTGGTGGCATTGTTGCCATAATTCACCAGGATCTGTCCCAGTCGCAGCGGGTCGCCGATTAGCAGCGGGGGGACATCGGCGGCCAAATCGTAGATGAGTTCGAGGCCCTTCTGGCTAGCCTTGTCGCCGATCAGATTGGCCACGTTGTTCAGCACGTGATCGACTTCGAATTCCGTGGTTTCGATGCCCAGTTTGCCGGCCTCGATCTTTGAGAAATCGAGGATGTCGTTGATGATGCCCAGCAGGTGTTCGCCGGATTGCCGCAACTTCATCACATAGTCGCGCTGACGGGGCGTCAGTTCGGTTTTTTGCAGCAGATGGCTCATGCCATAGATCGCATTCATGGGCGTGCGAATTTCGTGGCTCATGTTGGCGAGAAAATCCGCCTTGGCCTGCGCGGCGGATTCGGCTATTTGCTTGGCCTCGGCGAGCGTCATCTCGGCGATTTTCTGCTGCGTGATGTCCTGCATGGCGATGAAAATGTGCGCCGTGTCGGCGTCGTCGCGATCAAGAATTCCGAGGGCATGGATCCAAATAATGTTTCCGTCGGTCGGACGGCGGAAGGGGAATATCCATTCGTCGCGTTGTACCCGTCCGTTGGCAAGGTCGCCTAGCGTGTGGTTGAAGCCCTCCAATGCGGCAGGGTCGGCGGCCACAATGTTGACCTGGATATCGTGTGACAGACAACAAGTACGATCTTCGCGCGGCTTCAATCCGAGCAGTTCCGCGAGGCGATAATCGCAACTCGTGGTTCGATCGTGCAGCGGCAGTGGCAGCTTCCAGTGTGCGGTCGAGGTGAGGTCAAGCACCTGTTCGGCGGCCTTGTTGGCGTCTTCAAGTTCGCTTGTGCGGGCAGCGACGCGCGCTTCGAGCTCCCGATTCAGCTTGAGCACTTCCTCCTCGGCTTCCTCCCGCAGGGCGATGTCATGGTGGAGTTCGGCGATAGTGTGCGAAAGATTGCCCTGCATACGACCGAAGCCAAGAACCAATTGATCGAGCTCGTCCTCGCCCCGCTTGGTCTTGACACGGTCAAGCACCAGGGACTCGTCAAGGTTGGTACTGTCGCGGCCAATCACGAAGTGCGCAGCCTGACGCAGATGACGCATGACCCGCCGCTCGATCAACAGCAGGACAAACCCGGTAATGAGTAGAACCAGGAGCAGGTTCGCAAGGAGGACGTTGGTATGGCGATGCAAGGTACGCTGATGGATCGCTGCATAATCGATGGACAGGACAAGTCGCCCCACCTTCTCGGCTGCCGAAAGGCGATTGGTCAGCACCAGCGGATACTCGCGCACCATCGCCCCGGCCGGCGTGACGCCAAACTCGACGACCGCCTTGTCCAGATCGAAGACGGAGACGCTGCCCATATCCGGCTGCCGCGAAATGCCCTGCGCCATCAGGGCCAGCGATGCCGTATCGACATTCCACAGCGCGGCCGTCATCGGCTCGGCCACGCTTTTTTCGATCGTTTCGAAGCGGCGCTCAATCATTGCGCGGTTCGACTGCGTGGCCCACCAGAATTCGAAACCGGTGATTGCGAGCGAAACCACGATGGCGAACAATAGGGTCGCTGCGGCGAGACTCCAGCTCAATCTGGCATTGAGGAACGATTGCAGTTTGGGCATGCTCATGACTTCAGATGGTGGGGGCGTCGTACTCTGCGGAACAGTTATGCCTTGCAAGTGCCGATACCAGGTTGACGGGTTATGCTGGTTCGAATAATACCGGCGACCGCCGCCAGCCGAGAATTGAAGCCAGTTTTGGTGCGCCGGACCCAACGAGATTCAATATTCGTTGAGAAACCCGTGTCTTCCCTGGTTCTGGCGTATGCCAGCGCTGCGTACCCTGCTGGTCGAGAGGTTGCTGTACTGGGCGGGCCAGAGGATTTTCAGCGCATCGTAAGTCATGACGTCGCTGTAGTCGTGTAGCGCCAGCGTGCGGCTGTAGAAGAACGACAGCGTTGCGCCGACATTCGGTGCATAGTAGGTCTGCGAGGTATAGCCGATCATGCCGCCCTGGTGGCCGATGAGGTTGGCGCGGATGTCGCGGACGATGCCGAGTCCATATTGCAGGTTATCGGTCATTGGGACATAGCTGAGGCGTGCGCTCTGCGAAGATGCCGAAAGCAGGGTGCCTTTACCCAGGGCCTGGCCCCAGCGTGTCAGGTCGTCGATGTCGGAGATCATGTCGCCGGAGGCCCAGACGGTGGAGGGGTCCTTGACCGAGACATCGTAGAGGATGCCGGTTTCGGTGTCTTCCCAATAGCCGTGCGCGGTGTCCGCCGGCGGTACCGCATCGCCCAGATGGGGCACGATGGTGTCGTTCAAGCCGAGCGGGGCGGTGATGGCGGTACGCACCACATCTTCGTAAACCGTGCCGCCGGCATTGCGCAGCAGCAGGCCGAGCAGGACATAGTTGGTGTTCGAATAGGTGAATTTCCCGAACACCGGTGCATTTGCATCGGCGGCGTGTTTATTGGCGATAAGCAGTAGTTCCTGCGGGTAGTAGCGCTTTGTCGCATCGCTGACGAACGCCTCGCCCCAGGTCGGATCAGTGGTGAAGTTGAAGATGCCGCTGGTGTGGTTGAGCAGATGACGCACCGTGATCTTGCTACCGTCATAGGCCGGCAGGTAGGCGCCCAGTTCGTTGGCAAGATAAGTGTTGATCGGCGCATCAAGGCTAACCTTGCCGGCATCGACCAGTTGCAGCACGGCGGTGGCGACAAGGGTCTTGGTATTGCTGCCGATGCGGAAGCGGCGGTCGGCGGTCATCGGTTCGCGCGTGGTGAGGTTGGCGTAGCCGCTCGCTGCCGACCACAGATTGCCGTCTTTTTCCAGTACCGCCATGGTTGCGCCGGGTATGGCATAGCGCCAGACGGCGCGATCCAGGGTGAGTTGCAGGCTGTTTTGCGTCGCGGTATTCCATTTCCCCGCTGCGGTCTTGAATTGCCAGGAGTAGGCGGGCAGGGCATTGCCGGCGAGGTCGCGGAGGGTGGAATTGAGTTGGACGGTATAAGTGCGGCCGCCAACTAAATCGCTGGCGGGATCGAAATAGAGCGTTGCGGTGGTGGCGTCGTAGCGCGTTAAGCCGCTGACCGGCGTACCGTCGTCGCGGGTGACGGCGATCGTATTCGCCAATATACCTCTGGTTTCGACAGGCTCCGAGAAGGCTGCCGCAACGCGGGCGTTGAGCGCGGCGTCCACGGTGCCGTCGGTGCGGCTGGTGTACAGGACGCGCGGTGCAGTGGTATCGGCCGTGCTGCAACTGGCGGTTGCCAGCCATTCGGTTAGCGGGCCGAGATCGACAATGTCTGCCGCTCCCGTGCGGGTCATCCAGACGCGTCCGTTGGCGACGCCCAGGTGGCTGCCGCTGGTGGCGTAGGCGCGGTAATAGTAGTTTCCCTCCACCTGGGCGCTGCCGCCGCTGGGGGCGAAGAAGGTCGGGTAGTGGGTTTCCGCCCAGTTGAACAGACAGTCGGCGGCGGGGCTGGCGGCGGGTGCCGGCGCGGCGGCAACCGGTGACAGGTGGGACAGGCCGGTAAGGCCGACGAGCAACGCGGCAAGCCTGGCGATGCGAATGGGGTAGGTAGGACGGGGCATGGCGATTAAACCTCCTCAAGAAAAGTGCTATTGCGGTGGGATTGGAGCGTCAATTCATCAAGCATGCGACACAATACACCTGCATTGTAGGGAAGGGCCGGGCCGGCGAGCAATTCCGCATGTCTGCCGGCCAAGTCGTGGGTATGGTAGCGGGCGCTCGTCATGTCCTGCCAGTCGCGGCTGAAGCCGGGAGGAATCTCGGCGGGGTCGATTTCTGCCAGCAGATGGTAAATGGGTATGTTCAGCGGTGCTGGCGGCAGCAGTCCGGCCAGCGCCCGGCGATAGGCCTTGCCGCGGTTTGCGACATCGGCCGTGTCGTGCATGCCGGTGGCGCTGGCCAGCGCGCGGTCGTCGCTATCGGCACGGCGCTGGAGTTCGGCCAGCACGGCGGCAACATTGGCGGCAACATCGGGATCGGGGTCGTCCGCGCGCCAGCGCCAAGTGTCCGCCATGATTACGGCACGTGGCGGGGTGCCGCGCGCGGCGAGGCGCTCCGCGAGCGCGAGCGCCAGGCGGCCGCCGCCGGAATGCCCGAATAGCACCGGCCTTGCGTTGCCGGCTGCCAGGGTATCCGCCCAGTCGTCGAGTTGTTGTGCGAGCGGTGCATCGAGGTAATCCACCGCCCAGACGCGGAAACGGGCGAGCTGCGCGGCCAGCGGCGCATGGACGGCACCGAAGCCGGGAGCGGGGGGCAGGGCGACCAGCAGCGGCGCGTCCGCGCGCCCCCAGCGCTGCCATGGCGTGGCGGGAACATGCTCCCTGTGCAATGCCGTGGCGAGCGCGCGGATCGTCGGGTGGCGGAACAACAGGATCGCCGGGCACGGGCGGTCGATTGCCGCGGCGATGCGCCGCGCCGCCTTCATCGCGGTCAGACTGTTGCCGCCGACCGCGAAGAAATCGCTGTCAACAGCGACTTCCGGGCCGAGCAACTCGCGCCATAGGCCGAGCAATGTGTGCTCCAGCGCGGATGCCGGGGCTGTTGTCGTCGTGGCGGCAGCGGCGGTCGCCGCTTCGGGCAACTGCAGCCGGCGCCTATCGAGCTTGCCGCTCGGGGTAAGCGGCAGGCTGGGCAGGAAAATCCAGCGTGAGGGGATCATGTAGGCCGGCAGGGTGGCGGCCAGTTCAGCCTTCAATTCGCTGGCGGCGCAGTTTTCCGGGCTGATCCAGGCCACCAGTTCGGCGCCGGCGGGGCCGGCCTCGACGCTGACTGCCGCCTGCCGTACGCCGGGCTGAGCCAGCAAACGTGCCGCGATTTCTCCCGGCTCGACGCGCAGGCCGCGCAGCTTCACCTGCTCATCGCGACGGCCGAGGTATTCGATACGGCCGTCGGCCAGCCAGCGCGCCAGGTCGCCGCTGCGGTAGCCGCGGCCGAGTTGTGCATCCGCGACGAAGCGCTCGGCCGTCAACTCGGGCCGCCGCCAGTAGCCGAGCGCCACGCCGGGGCCGAAGACCAGCAGCTCGCCCGGCACGCCGATGGGCACGGCCGCGCCGTGCGGGTCGCGGATCGCGATGTGCAGGTTCGCCAGCGGCCGGCCGATGGGCACGGGCGCGCTGTCTTCCGGCAGGCGCCCGACGCGGCCGAGGGTAGCGCAGACGGCCGTCTCGGTGGGGCCGTAGGCGTTGTAGGCGACGATGCCGCGCGCGATCAGGCGCGCCGCATCGCGACCCTGCACCGCCTCGCCGGCGAGAATGACGCGGCGCAGGCCGGCGAGGTCGGCGTCCTCCAGTTGCCGCAAATAGGACGGCGTGAAGGTGGCGAGCGTCACGTCGTGGCGCGCCAGGAAGGCGCCGAGGCGCGCGGTGTCGGCGACGGTCTCCGCGTCGGCCAGCGCCACCGGTGCGCCGGCGAACCAGCCGAGGAAGAACTCGGAGAGCGAAGCATCGAAGGCGCAGGAGGCGAGCTGCAAGGCCACGTCCTCCGCCGTTACCGCGAAGCCCGCGATCTGCGCTGTGATCATGTTCATGAAGGCGCCGTGTGTGATGCGCACGCCCTTGGGCTTGCCCGTGGAGCCGGAGGTGTAGAGCAGGTAGGCCTCGGCATCAAGGGAAATCTCGGGAACGGTAAAAGTCGACGCTGGCGGGACGGCGGCAGGATCGAGCCAGGCCAGTCCCTTTGGGACTTCGAGCGTCGCCGCAAGCTCCGGCGTCGTCACCAGCAGACGCGGCGCTGCGTCTTCGAGCACCTCGCGCAGGCGCGCCGGCGGGTGGCGGGCTTCGAGGGGCAGGTAGACCGCGCCGGCGCGCAGCACGGCGAGCAGGGTGATCGGCCAAGTGGCGTCGCGCGGCAGCAGCACGGCGACGCGTTCGCCGGGCGCGACGCCCCGCGCCGCGAGGGCGGCGGCGAGGGCGTCGGCGCGCGCCGCCAGCGCGGCGAAGCTGAGCGTCTCCGCATCGGTGAGCAGGGCTCGCGCCTGCGGCGTCGCGGCGGCCTGGGCGAAGAAGCGCGCGGCCAGTGTGTCCTGTGTGTCCTTGGGCAGCGGTTGCACCGGGCCGGCGGAAAAAACAGCGAGTTCGGCGGCCTCGCGTGCATCGATCAAGGGCAGCGCGCCGACGCTTTGCGCGGGATCGGCCAATGCGTCAATGGCGGCGGTGAGCAGGTTTTGCAACCGGTCGGCGAGGCGCGCGGCGGTGGCCGCTTCGTAGAGATCGGTGGCGTAAGTCAGCTCCAGCGCCAGACCCCCGGCCACGGGCGCGAACTCGAAAACGAGGTCGAAAGCGGCGATGCCCAGCGGCACGGCCACGTCCTCGATGCGCAGGCCGGCGAGGCCGTCGTCGGGCGGGCGCGGCGCGTTCTGCAGGGCGACCAGCACATCGAACAGCGGGTTGCGGCTCGCATCGCGCTCGGGGGCGAGGTCCTCGACCAGCCGGTCGAAGGGATGGCGCTGGTGGTCGAGGGCGGCCAGCGCGGCGGCGCGCACGTCGGTGAGCAGCGCGGCGAAGGGTCGGTCGAGATGCACGCGCGCGTCGAGCACCAGGGTGTTCACGCAGATGCCGACGACATTTTCGAGTTCCGCCGGATCGCGGCCGGCCACTGGTGTGCCGATGCGTACCGGCAGGCCATCGTCGCTGTCGCACAGCGCCTCGCCGTGGCGCGCGATCAGCGCTATCGTCAGGCTGGCGAGAAACTGGAACAGGCTTGCCTGTCGTTCCGCGAGCAGCGCGTCGAGCCGCGCCTGCGCCGGCGCGTCAAGGGCGAAGGTGCGCCGCAGCGCGCCGCCGCGGCCGCTCGCCACCGGCGGGCGCGGCCGGTCGGCGGGGATCGCGGGAATGGCCGGCAGTTCGGCAAAACGCTCGCGCCAGTAGGCGCGATGGGGTTCGAGGGACTGTCCGTGCGCGGGCGAGCGCGTCCAGGCCGCGTAGTCGCGGTAGCGCAGCGCGGGCGCGGCCGGCAGTTGGCCGTCGCGGTAGGCGGCAGCGAGGTCGGCGAGGATCAGGCCGAAGGACCAGCCGTCGCTGACGATGTGGTGCAGCGTCAGCGCCAGCACATGGTCCTCGGCGCCGCGTGCGTGCAGATCGACGCGCAGCAGCGGCCCGGCTTCGAGGTCGAAGGGCAGGCGCGCGGACGCCGCGATGCGCGCGGCGATCTCGTCGAGGGCCTGGCCCTGCGCGTCGTGGCGCGCGAGCGGAATATCGAGGCGCGGCAGCACGACCTGGCGCGGGCCGCTATTACTGAGTGGGCCGAGCGGGAAGCGCGTGCGCAGCGCCTCGTGGCGCGCGACGACGCGCTGCACGGCGCGCTGCATGGCGGCGACGTCGAGGGGCCCGACGAGGCGGAAGGCGGCGCACTGGTTGTAGGCGGCCGGCGCGCTGCCCAGACGCGAGAGCAGCCAGATGCGGTACTGGCTGTGGGAGAGCGGATAGTCGGGCGCTTCCGGCGCGGCGGGGATGCGCGCCGTTTCTGTCTGCGTCTGCGCGCCCTGTTCGGCAAGCCAGGCCGCCAGCTTGGCGACGCTGCCGAGCGCGTAGAACTTCGCAAGGCCGAGGGTGCAACCGAATTGCCGCTCCAGGCGCGAGACCACGCGCACCGCGTGCAGGCTGTGGCCGCCGAGTTCGCCGAAGGGGATTTCCGCCGGCACGGCGGCCAGCTCGATCACCTCGGCCCAGATTGCGGCGACGGCGCTCTCCAGGCCCGGTGCGGGCGGCCGCGTGTCTGCGGCGATGCCCAGGTTCGCCGCGCCGCGCAGGCCCCGCAGTACATGAGGAAGCTGCGCCGGCCAGCCCTGCGCGGCGGCGCACCAGGGCAGGAATTGCGCGGCATGGACGAGGCGGGACTCGTCCGCGAATTCGATGGGCAGCGGCAGGGCCGTCGGCATTGCCGCCTGCGCTGCTGGTTGAAAAGTCGGTACTGACGGGACGGCGGCTGCAGCGGGCGCCGGCGGCGCGAAGACATGATCCTCGCTCAGTTCCACACCCGGCACGGCCTGCGCCGCGTCGGCGACCGCGCAGACGTACTGGCTTTCCGCCGCCACGGTCCACGGCGCCTGCGCGAGGAACTGGCGGATCGGCTCGTTGCGCTCGGTGGGCACGCAGGGCGCGAGGATGCGCGCGCAGCCCCAGCGCGCGGCGATGCGGCCGAGGGCGGCGAGGATCGCGCGCTCGACGCGGCGGCCGAGCACGCGGCAGCTCAGCAGGAAGCTGTCGACGACGAGCCGATCCTCTTCGCGCCGCGCGATCACCACGCCCGTGAGGCCGTAGGCGCCGAAGCGGTCTTCCACCTCGACGGCGAGCACCGCGTGGTCCGCGCGCGCCGCCAGCTCGGCCACTTCGGCTTCATCGCGGCGGCGGCCCGAGAGGTTGAACTGGTTGGTGCGCTGGGTGAGCTGGGCCACGCGCGCCAGCTGGTGCGGCGCCATCGGCCCGACGGCGATCTTCAGGCCGATGCCGGCGAGGAATTCGTCGAGCCCGTGGGTTCTTGCCTGCAGGTCCTGGCGCGTCGCCTCCGCCTGCATCATGCGCGTGCGCTCGCGGTCCTCGGCGGTCACGGTCGGCACGTCGCCGGCCCAGACCAGCGGCAGCCAGCCGGCGATGCGCGTCGTGTCCGCCGGCAGCGGCAGGGCCAGCACCTCGGGGCAACGGTGCATCACCTCGGCGATCTCGGCCGGGTTGTCGTCGATGAAGACGAAGCTGTCGAGGCCGAGGTTGAGCTGGCGCGCGAGCTTCTTCAGGTTGCCGGACTTCGCCGACCAGTCGACGGCGTGGGCGGCGATGTGCTCGCGGCGCAGCAGCATGTCGGGGTTCCGGTCGAACACGGCCCAGACGTCCGACGCCACGTTCTTGCTCGCCAGCACCAGCAGGAAGCCCTCTTCCTGGCGCGCCAGCAGGTAGCGCTGCAGGGCTAGCTGCGCCGGGCCGACGGTGACGCCCAAGGGGCCGGCTTCGCCGCAGATGCCCTGCCAGAGCGTGTTGTCGCAGTCGAGGGCGAAGACCTTGAAGGGCGGGCGCGACCGCGCCAGCACGGCGCGCGCCAGTGCGCCGCCGAGGGCCGCGCAGCCGGCGGTCGTGTAGGGCACGTGGCCGAGGCGCTGGGCGGCGGCGTCCGGCCAAGCGGCGAGGGGCAGGCCGGTCGGTGCTCGCGGATCGGCGAGGTCGAGCAGGGCGATGTGCGGCGAGAGCGCCTGCGTTACCGTCGTGCGCCATTCCGCGTCGAGGCGCTGGACCGTTGCATTTTGCGCATCGCCGGGCAAGAGCGCGACAACCAATGGTGGCAACTGAGGCGGCGCATCGCCGCGTGCGCACCAGGCCGCGAAGGCGGCGGTCAGTGCCTCATGGCGTGCGATCAGTTTCTGTTCGACTTCCGCCGCCGGCAGGTTGCCCAAGTCACGAAGGGCATCCTCTGGCCGGTGGAGCAGGAAGGCGAGATCGGCGCGGGCCAGCGCGCTGTCCGGGTCGAGCAGCGCGTGCGGGCACTGGTTGTAGGGCGCGAGTGAAATCTCGCCCGGCTGGGCGAACTGGCGCAGCCAGCGCGCGAGCTGCTCGGTGGCCGGCTCGGCGGTGAAGCTGGCGGCGAGGCCGATGCGGCGCGGGCCGCGCCAGCTCGGCAGCCGCTTGGCAAGCAGTTGGTCGAGCGGTGTTGCCAATTCGGCCTGGAGCAGCGCGGCGAAGCGCTTGCCGAGTTGCGCCACGCTGCCGAGGTCGTGGCGTTTGGCGTCGAAGCGGAAGCGCAGCACGGAAGCAGTATTCGCATGGCCGGGCAGGAACTGGAACTCGAAGCCGTAGTGGGTGTATTCGTGCAGGTCGTTGTGCTCGTCCTCGCGCAACTTCGGCAGGCGCGGATCGGCCAGATCAGCCAGGTCGGCGGCGCGCGGATAGTTCTCGAAGACGAGGATGTGGTCGATCAGCCGGTCGCGCAGCGGGTGGGCGGCCTGCACCTCGGGCAGCGGCGTTGCGTGGTGCGGGCGCGCGGCGGCGCCCTGGTCGTGCACGCGGCGGATCGCGGCGGCGAGCGTGTCGTTCTCTTCGAAGCGCACGCGCACCGGAATCGCGTTGATAAACAGGCCGACGGTGGCCTCCGCCCCCGGCAGCTCCACGGGCCGGCCGGCGACGGTGGCGGCGAACACGGCGTCGCGCGTGCCCTGCTGCGCGGCGAGCAGGATGCCCCAGAGCGCCTGCACCACGCTGTTGGGCGCCACGCCCAGCGCGCGCACGGCGGCGGCCAGCGCGGCTTCGGCTTCTGTATCGAGCGTGTGGCAATGCTCGGCGGGCATGCTCGGCCCCGTGTCCTCGACGAAGCGCGCGGCGAGCCGGCGCGGCACCGGCGTCGGCGTGGCGTAGCCATTCAGCAGCTCGGCCCAGAAGGCCGCGCTCGCCTGGGCGCTGCCGTCCTTGCGGCGCTCTTCGAGCCAGCGCACGTAGGCCGCATAGGGCGGCGCGGGCGGCAGGTGGGCGACGCCGCCCGAGAGGCGCGCGAGATAGCAGGCGTCGTGCTCCTGTTGCAGGATCGCCAGGCACCAGCCGTCGAGCAGGATGTGATGGAAGCCCCAGACCACGCGGTGGTGCGTGGCGGCCAGGCGGAACACCGCGAGACGCAGCGGCACTTCCTTCGTCGGGTCGAAGCCGCGCGCCAGGTCGTCCGCCTTCCAGGCGTCGATGCGCGCGCGCTGGGCGGCGGGATTGTCGGCGAGCGCGGACAGGTCTTCCTCCACCAGCGCCACCGGCCAAGCTTTGAGCACCACCTGCACCGGCCGCGGCGTGTTGCGCACCACGAACACCGTGCGCAGGATGTCGTGGCGGTCCGTGATGTCCTGCCAGGCCGCGCGCCAGGCGGGCAGGTCGAGCGCCCCGTCGAGACCGAACTCGATGCGCTCGAAATAGGCCCGCGATTCCGGATCGCGCAGCGCATGGAACAGCATGCCCTCCTGCAAGGGCGTGAGCGCGTAGAGGTTCTTGACGTTCTTGCGGTCGATCATCAAGGTGAAAAGTCGGCGCTGGTGGGACGGTGAAAGAAAATGGTGGTGGCTTAGGGATGTACGGGCACGCTGAAGGTCGTCACCAGCGGATGTCCTTGTACGCGCATGGGAAATTCGGATAGATAAAGCTCCGTGGCCTCCTTGAGATTGGCAATGGCCTCCTCGATGGTTTCACCCTGCGTGGTGGTGCCCGTCTCGGGATTCAGGGCCACATAGCCGCTTTCCTCGGCGGTGGTGAGTATCGCGAGCAGTTCCATGGTCTTGGCTCCGGTGGATTGGGTTTCAATTGTCGCGCATTGCGCGGGGCTACGTGTTCGTTGGCGAGGGCGTGAACATGTAGAGGTTCTTGACGTTCTTGCTGTTGATCATGAGGCTGGAAAGTCGGCTATTTACAGTGACACAATATTAAATTGTTACCCTATCAGCATGAATCATGCTGATATAGATATTGGCTAAGATAAAAGCGGTAAAGTACGTAAAAATATTTCTGATTTTCTTTTGAGTTTTGTGGTGGTTTTTGGAATTAATGATTCGCTAAGTCGTTACCTTAAAAGTGATAGTTTGCTTTCCAGGTTTTTAATTCTTTGATCAACTACAAATGGCAAGCGTGATGGGTAATTAATATGTGACGTCATAACGCTTCTGTCGCCACTCTCCCATCTTTTCACGACGTCTCGATAGCCTGTGTAGTGAAGCATCAATAAATCGATACCCTCTTTCATTTCAGGATCATCTTTTATCAAGTGTCTATTGCTGAGAACAATCTCTTCTACTCTCCCCTTTGAACCCTTGGACTGAGCAGTGATGTGATGTACCCATGCATCTATTTCAGTATCTGAAACAAAGCAGAATTTCGTTGTTTCATTTTCTTTGAATGTACTGCTTGTCCCAATTGCATACGTCCATTGTTCTCCTGGGGAGCAATGTCGCAGAAATACTGTCTTTCCATCAATAATCACTGGCTTGTTTGATGCGAAATATGAGCTTCTTCCTTTGCCATACTTTCTTCTAAATGCATCCCACTCATTTTTTGAGGCAGAAAATTCAGCCTGTAGCGGGTAATAAAATTTATTTAATTTTTCCTCGATTGTTGCAATTTCTCTTTTATTGTTTTCTTTATGTTCGTTGTAAAAATATATGCCAAGAGCTGAAAGGACGCCGACGATAGGAAGAGCAATGAAGGCGTTAACTTTTGAGAAAAAAGCTCTAATAGCATTAGCTTCAATTGTTTTTTCCATTCTTTCCTCTAGCAGCGAGTTGAAATTCTAAGAAATGCGTTGTCTTAGGGGCTTGGTGTATTACTGACTCGGGGAATTGTGAAATCTCCGCGCTGACAACCCGCCGCTCACCCCGTCGCTGCCGCCGCCTCCATGCCCGGCTTCTTCTTCCGCATGTTCATCGCCTTTTCCTTGAGGATGCTCGCGGCGGCTTCGGGGGAGAGGTCGTGCAGGCCGCCGCCCTTGTCGAAGTGGTGGATGAAGACCTGGCCGATGGCGTAGGTGATGGCGGCGGAGAGGATGGCGGAGGGCCAGAAGTTGGTGAAGTAGGTGGCGAAGCTGGCGTAGCGCAGCAGGCTGCCCGCCGCCCAGCCGGCGGAGAAGCCGCCGAGGGCGGCGACGACGAGGGTCTTGGCGCGTTCCTCGCCGAAGTCCACGCCGTAGATCTCGGCGAGGCGCTTGACCATGCGCACCTGGATCGCCGCTTCCGCCGCCATGTCGAGCAGCGGGATCGGGATGACCATCGCGCCGCCGGAGAGCAGCGCGTGGTCGCGCACCGCCTGCTTGGCCTTGAGCAGGCAGAGCATGGGCGACTCGTGCAGCGGCTTGGGCGCCACGGGCACGGCGGTGGGCGCGGTCTCGATCCTGACTTTTTCGGCGGCGGCGATGAATTCGCCTTCGATGGGTGGGGCGACGGCGGGCTGTTCAGCGGTCTTGGCCGCCGCTTCCGCCGCGGCTGGCGCCGACGCCTGGGGCGCGGCGCTCGCTTCGGCTGCCGGTCGCGGCGCGGGCTTGCGCGCCGTCCTGGCGGCGGGGGGCGCGCTTGCCTTCGCGGCGGCGACGGGCTTGGCCGGTGCCGCGGTCTTCGTCGCGCTCGTCGCGTGCGCGGCCTTGGCGGCCGGCTTCGCGGCCGGAGATGCGGCCTTCTTCGCGGCGGGTTTGGCGACGGGGGCGGGTTCCTCGACGATCTCCTGGTAGAGCCGGCGGCGGCGGGGCTTGGCGGGGGACTTTGCATCGCTCATGGTCAGGGCTCCTCGGAGAGGTCGAGCAGTTCGCGCAGGGCATGGTCGAGGTCGAGGCTGGCGACCGACTGGCGCGAGTCGGAGAACACGCTTTGGCGCGCGGCGAGCGCGCGGGCGTAGTGGCTGCTGACGCGCAGCACGGCGCGCATCAGGATGTCGCCGTGCTCGGCGCGCAATTGTTCGAGGGCGTCGCCGTGCAGGCGCTCGCGGCGGTCGTGGCGGTTGAACAGCACGCGCACGCGCGGCGGCGGCAGGGCGAAGGCATCGCCGATCGCTTCCATCTCCTCCAGCGTCAGGCGCAGGCCCTTGAAGGAGAAGGCGTCGGCGCCGACGGGCACGACGACCTGGCGCGCGGCGCAGAAGGTGGAGATGACGGCGGTGCCGAGGGCCGGCGGGCAGTCGAGCAGCACGAGGTCGTAGCCGAGCTTGGCGAGCCGGTCGCAGACGCCGCGCACGGCGCGCTTCTGCTGCGCCGGGTGGGCGAGCTGGCCGTCGAGCAGGGTGTTGTCGAGGGCCGAGGGCAGCAGGTCGAGGCCCGGAACCACGGGCAGCAGCGCGCCGGGCAGGGCCTCGTCCGGCGCCTGCCAGATGTCGAGGAACACGGGCGTGCCTTCCTCCGGCTCGCCGACCAGGGCGAGGGTGGAGGAGGCCTGCGGGTCGAGGTCGACGAGGCAGACGCGCAGGCCCCACTGGCAGGCGCGCGTGGCGAGGTTGAGCGCGAGGGTGGTCTTGCCGACGCCGCCCTTGAGGTTGATGAAGGCGATGGGGCCGCCGGCGCCGGGCCGCGCGGCGAGGGCTTCGCGCAGCAGCGCGCCCGCCGCCTCGCGCGCGACGGCGCGCCGGCCGCCGGGCAGGCTGGAGATCGCTTCCGCGCCGACGCGGGAGGCGATGTCGCGGCCCTCGACGCCGAGGACGGCGGCGAGTTCCTTGAGCGGCAGGGGCGGGAGTTTCAGGTGTTTCATTCTGAAAACCTCGGTTGGCACCACGGAGAGCACGGAGAACACGGAGACAAACCAAAAACTTGCGTCGGGAAAAATGCGTACCGAACGGAAGAAACATGAAACCGGGTTTCTCTCTCGCCTTTCTCCGTGTTCTCCGTGGTGGCCAGGCTTTTCGGGCTCATGTTTCCTCCAGTCCATCAAGGATTGCGTCGAGGGCCGCGAGGTCGAGGCCGTCCATGTCCACGTCGCTCGGCGAGAGCGCGCCGCTGTGCGGGTCGAGGCAGTGGGCGGCGATTTCTTCAAGGGCGGTGCGGTAGTGGTTGGCGAGGGCCTCGCACCAGTCGGCCGGATGGCGCGCGGTGTCGGCGACGAGGCGCACGTGCAGACGGTCGCCGCGCACCTCGGCGGCGAGGTCGAGGCCGCTGGACAGCACGGTTTCCGGCGCGAGATCGTCGCCGGTATCCTCGGTGGCGATGGGCAGGGCGGCGTCCTGCTCGAAGCGGCCGAGATAGTTGAAGCCGATCTCGGGCGCGGCGGCGAGCGCGGTGGCGTCCCCATTGCCCTTGAGCCAGCGCAGCACGCCGTAGCCGACGCCGCGGTCCGGCAGGGCGCGCAGGGTTTCCTTGACCTCGCGGATCAGCGTCGGCAGGTCGAGAGACGAGACGGCGAAGCGCAGCGGGAACAGTGCCGTGAACCAGCCGATGCTGCGGGCGATGTCCATGCCTTCCAGCACCGGCGCGCGGCCGTGGGATTCGAGGGCGAGGCGGAAGGCGCGTGCGTCGGTGGCGCGCGCCAGCGCGAGCATCCAGGCGGCGAGCAGCAGTTCCTCGCCCTGGGTCTGGTAGGCGGCGTGGCCGGTGGCGGTGAGCGCGTCGGTGACGGACTGGGCGAGGTCGACGGCGAAAAGTCGACGCTGGCGCAACGGCGATTTGGGTGCGTCGGCAGAAACAAGCGGCAGCGCGGCGACGGGCGCGGTGGCCTGTTCATGCCACCAGTCGCGCTGGCTGTCGAAGCGCTCGCTGGCGGCGAGGCCGCGCGTCCAGGCGCCGAGGCCCGAGCCGGCGGGCGGCAGCGGCTTGCCGGCGAGGGCGCATTGCAGGTCGGCGAGCAGCGTGCGCCATGAGACGCCGTCCACGACCCAGTGGTGGGCGCAGAGGAACAGGCGCTCACTGGCATCATCAGTGGCATCTTCGGCGTCGGGCAGCGTGTAGCGGACGATTTTCAGCAGCGGGCCGGCGGCGGTGGCGAAGCCGGCCTGCTGCCGCTGCGCGTCGGCGCGCAGGGCGGCGGCGTCGGCACAAGGCACGTGTTCGACGCGCGGCGCGGCGTCCGCCGGCAGGTAGCGCTGCCAGGGCTGGCCGTTCTCCGTGCCGAAAACCAGGCGCAGGCCGCGATGCCGCGCCCAGAGCGCGGCGACGGCGGCTTGCAGCTTGTCGGCGGCGGTCTCGCGCGGCAGTTCGAGCAGGATGGACTGGTTGAAGTGGGCCGGGTTGGCGAAGTCCTGGGCGAGGAACCAATGCTGGATCGGGGAGAGGGGCGGAGCCTCGTCGTCGTCCGCGACGACGGCCACGGCCTGCGCCTCGGCGCGCGCGAGCCGGGGCGCGAGGGTTTCGATGGTCGGGTAGCGCAAGAGGTCGGTGACCTTGAGCGTCCAGCCGGCCTCGCGCAGCAGGCCGACGATGCGCAGGGCCTGGATCGAGTCGCCGCCGAGGGCGAAGTAGTTGTCGCGAATGCCCAGGTCGTCCAGGCCCAGCGCGTCGCGCCAGGCGGCGTGCAGGGCGGTCTCGGCCGCGTCGCGCGGGGCGTCGCGGCTCGCGCTCTCGCGCAGCAGGCCCGGCGTGCCGGGATCGGGCGCGGGCAGCGCGGCGCGGTCCACCTTGCCGTTGGCATTGACGGGCAATGTCTCCAGCAGCACGAAGTGGGCGGGGATCATGTAGGGCGGCAGCCAGGCGGAGAGGTGGGCGTGCAGGGCGGCCAGCGTCGGCGGCTGCTGGTCGGCGGCGGCCGTGAGATAGGCGACGAGTTCGAGGTTGCCGCCAGCGGTGGACCGCGCCAGCACATGCACCTTGCCGACGCCGGGCGCGCCGGCGAGGCGACCTTCGATCTCGCCGATCTCGACGCGATAGCCGCGGATCTTCACCTGTCCGTCGAGACGGCCGAGGAATTCGATGACGCCGTCGCGCCGCATGACGCAGAGGTCGCCGCTGCGGTAGAGGCGGTCGCCCGGCTGGTAGGGCGAGGCGGCGAAGCGCTCGGCGCTGAGTTCGGGCTGGCCCAGATAACCGAGAGTCACGCCGGGGCCGCCGAGCCAGAGTTCGCCGGGGATGCCGGGGGGCAAAAGATTTCCGAGCGGATCGCGCACGTAGGCGCGCGTGTGGGCGATGGGCCGGCCGATGGGCAGACGGCGCGCACCATGTTCGTCTGGGCCGAGGTCGGCGGCCGTGACGGGGTGCCAGGTGGAGAAGGTGGTGACTTCGGTGGGGCCGTAGACATGCGTCAACGCGCCGGGCGTCATGACCCCCAGCGCGCGGCGGACATGGGGCAGCGAGGCTTCCTGGCCGCCGAAGTAGAGGCGGCGGAATTGGCTGAGCACCGTTGGATTAGCGGCATCGGTATCCACGAGGCGGTTGAACAGGGCCGTGGTGACGAAGCTGACGTTGACGCCGTGGCGGCGCACGAAGGCTGCGAGCGCCTGCGTGTCGAGTACGATCTCGCGGTCCGGCAGGCACAGCGGCAGGCCATTGAGCCAGGCGGCGTAGAAGTCGAAGGTGGCGCCGTCGAAGGCGTAGTTGGAGAGCTGCAGGAGACGGTCCGCCGGCTCGGGCCGGTAGTAGTCGGTGCCGGCGACGAGGCGCAGCACGGCGCGGTGCGGCACGACCACGCCCTTGGGCTTGCCCGTGGAACCGGAGGTGTACATCAGGTAGATCGGGTGGTTGGCCGTCGTTCGGCGCGGCGGCGCGCCGGGGTTGTCGCCCTCATTGGCGTAACTGGTCGGAGCTTCTAGGACGATGTTCGGCAGATGCGCGGGGGCGGTGACGCCGGGGGAGACGAGCACGAGCGCCGCGCCCGAGTCGGCCAGCAGCGCCTGCACGCGCTCGACCGGGCTGTCGGGCTCGATGGGCAGGTAGGCCGCGCCGGCCTTGAGCACGGCGAGCTGCGCGACGGCGAGCGCCATGCCGCGTTCGGCGAGCAGGGCGACGATGGGAGTGGATGTGGCGATCGGCAGTTGCGCGGCGATGCGCCGGGCGAGGCGGTTGGCGGCGGCGTCGAGGGCGCCGTAGCTCAGCGTGCCGCCGTCGTCGATCAATGCGCTGCGCTCGGGCTGGGCGGCGGCGACGGCCTCGAAGAGGTCGATGACCGTGCCGGCCGGCAGCACGGGCTCGGGGCCGTTGGCCTGGGCGACGATCTGTCGTTCCTCGCCGGGGGCGAGCCAGGACAATTGGCCCATCGAAAAAGTCGACGCTGGCAGGACGGCGGCAGCGAGGAGATTCAGCAGGCGCGAACTCCAGTCCGCGACGGTGGCGGTGTCGAAGAGGTCGCTGTCGTATTCGACGCGCAGCGCGGGCGCTTCGCCGGTCAGGTCGATCATCCACCAGAGGTCGCAGCGTGAGCCGCCGCGGGCCAGCGGCAGCGGCGTCGTCGTCAGGCCGGTCAGCGCCGGGGCGGCGCCCTGGCCTTCGTCGAGGGAGACGAGCACGTCGAAGACCGGCGAGCGCGCCGGGTCGCGCGGCAGGTTGTTGGCTGCGGCGAGATCCTCGACGAGGCGGTCGAAGGGATAGGCCTGGTGCTGCTGGGCGGCGACGAGGCGCGCGGCGGTACTGGCGAGGTGATCGGCGAAGGCGGCCCGGAGGTCGAGCTGCGCGCGTAGCGGCAGGGTGTTCACGAAAAAGCCGACCATGCCTTCGCTGGCCGGATGGCCGCGGCCGGCGACGGGCACGCCGACGATGACGTCGTCCTGGCGGGCGAGGCGCGCGAGCAGCAGCTGCACGAGGGCGAGGAAGACCGTAAAAGGCGTCGTGCCGTGGCGGGCGGCGATGTCGTGTAGCGCGGCGAGGCTGGCGGCCGGCAGCGGCTGCTCGCGGGTGGCGCCCTGGAAGCGGCGCACGGCGGGGCGCGGCCGGTCGGTGGGCAGATCGAGCAGCGGCAATTCTCCCGACAACTCGCTGCGCCAGTAGGCGGCGTCCTCGGCCTGCGCGCCGGCGGCGAGGTGCTCGGCCTGCCAGGCGGCGAGGTCGCGGTATTGCAGCGGCAGCGGCGTCCAGGCGGGCGCGCGGTCGGCGTGGCGCGCGTTGTAGGCCTCGCCCAACTCGCGGGCGAGGATGGGCATGGACCAGCCGTCGGCGGCGATGTGGTGCAGGACCAGCAGCAGGTCCCAGGTCTTTTCGTCGCGCTGCCAGAGATGCACGCGCAGCGGCCACTCGCGGGCGAGGTCGAAGGGTATTGCTGCCAGCGCATTGGGGGCGGCGGGGTCGGCATCGGTCTCGATCGACACTGGAGGAACGCCGGGGGCATCGAGGGCGAGGCGCGGCTCGCCGTCCGTGCCGACGACGACGCGGCTGCGCAGCAGCGACTGGCGCGTGCAGAGGTCTTCGAGGGCGGCTTTCAATGCGGCGAGGTCGAGCGCGCCGGTGAGGCGCGTCAGGCCGGCGATGTGATAGACGGCGCCGCTGTCGCCGAGGCGGCCGACCACCCAGATGCGCCGCTGCATGGGCGAGAGCGGCGTAAGGGCGTCTTCCGGCTGGCGGGGCACAATGGCACCCATTGCGCCCATGCCGGCAGCGAGATGCGCCAGCAGGCCGGCGGGGGTGGGCGCGGCGTAGATGTCGCGCAGGCTGACGGGCCTGCCGAACGCGCGGGCGACGCGCAGCGCGAGGCGGTTGGCGACCAGGCTGCGGCCGCCGAGGGCGAAGAAGTCGCTGTCGCGGCCGACGGGCACGTCGGCGGGGAGGCCGAGCACCTCGCGCCACAAAGCGATGAGGCGGGCCTCGTCCTCGTTGCGCGGCGGTTCGACGGCGAGGTTGAGGGCCTGGCGCGGATCGGGCAGGCGCGCGAGGTCGAGCTTGCCGTTGCCGGTGAGCGGGAAGCGGTCGAGCCGCACGAAGTAGCTCGGCACCGCGTAGGCGGGCAGGTGGGCGGCGAGGGCGTGCTGCAGCGTCGCGTCGTCCACCGTGTTTCCATTTGCGCCGGCGGCGGCGATCCAGTAGGCGGCCAGCTCGTGGTCGGCGCCGCTCTCGCGCGCGACGACGCGCACCGCGCCGACGCCGGGCAGGGCCTTGAGCGCGGCCTCGACTTCGCCGGGCTCGATGCGGTGGCCGCGCACCTTGACCTGCTTGTCCTTGCGGCCGAGGAAGTGCAGTGCACCGTCGGCGTCGCGGCGCACGCGGTCGCCGGTGCGGTAGGTGCGCGTGCCGTCGGCGTCGCGGCCGAAGACGCGCTCGGTGAGCGCCTGGCGGTGGGCGTAGCCGAGGGCGACGCCGGCGCCGGCGACCAGCAGCTCGCCGGGCACGCCGGCGGGCAACGGTGTGAGGTCGGGGGCGACGACGCGCAGTTCGCAGTTGGCGGTGGGGCGGCCCAATGGGATGGAAGCGGAGAGGTCGCGCTCGGTGACTTCATAAATGGCCGCGTTGACCGCCGTCTCGGTCGGGCCGTAGGCATTCACGTAGCGCTTGCCGGCGGCGAGGCAGCGGCGCACGTCGCCGGGGATCGGCGGCTCGCCGCCGGTGACGACGAGGCGCACGCCGGGCAAGGGCGTGTCGCCGAGGGAATGCAGGAAACCCGGCGTGAAGTCCGCCACCGTGGCGCCGAGCAGCGCGGCCCAGCGCGCGTAGCCCTGCGGGTCCTCGGCCTCGTCGCGGTCGGGGATCGCCAGCGCGGCGCCGGCGAGCAGCGGCAGGAACAGCTCGAACATCGCTACGTCGAAGGCCGGCGCGACGAACTGCAGCACGCGGTCGCCGGGACCGACGCCGAGGGCGGCGATCTGGTCGAGGATCATGTTCGCGAAGGCGCGGTGCGGCACCAGCACGCCCTTCGGGGTGCCCGTCGAGCCGGAGGTGTAGATCTGGTAGGCGGGGGAGTCGGGGTCGATTCTTGGCGCGGTAAAAGTCGGCGCTGGCGGCACGGTGGCGGGATCGAGCCTGGCGGTTTCGCGCCACTCGGGCAGCAGGTCCGGCGTGGCGATCAGGGCGCGGGCTTCCGCATCGCGCAGCAGCTCGACGAGACGCTGGGGCGGATGGCGCGGGTCGAGGGGCAGGGCGACGGCGCCGGCCTTGAGGATGCCGAGCAGCGCGGCGGGCCAGGCGGGGGTGCGCGGCAGCAGCAGGCCGACGACATCGCAGGCGGCGATGCCGAGCCCCTGCAGCGCGGCGGCATAGGCGTCGGCGCGGCGGTCGAGTTCGGCGTAGGCGAGCGTGGCGGCCGGGCCGTTCTCGGCGTAGACCAGCGCCGGTGCTGTGGGGGTGCGCGCGGCCTGGCGCGCGAACAGCGTGCCGAGATCGTCCTGCGGCAGCGGGCGGACCGGGCCGCGCGACCAGGCGTCGAGTTGGGCGAGTTCGGCGGCGTCGAGCATTTGCAGTTCGGCGATGGGGCGGTCCGGCGCGGCGGCGGCGGCGGCGAGGAAGTGGCCGAGGTGGCGCGCGAAACGGGCCATGGTCGCGGGCCGCCACAGGCTGGCGCGGTATTCGAGGATCAGGCGCCACTGGTGCGCATCTTCGGCGAAGCGCAGCGTGAGGTCGTAGCGCGCGGGCGGCGCGGGCGGCTCGTGCTCGACGACGGCGATGCCCGGCAGGCCGAGGTCGCGCGGCGCCGGCTCGGCGGCGAGGAAAACCTCGAAGAGCGGATTGCGCAGCGGGTCGCGTGCGCTGCCAAACTCGGCGATCAGGCGGTCGAAGGGCAGGTCCTGGTGGGCCAGCATGCCGGACACCGCGCGGCCGGCCTGGGCGAGCAGCGCGGCGAAGGACAGCTCGGGCGCGAGGCGCAGCACCAGCGGCAGGGTGTTCACGAAGAAGCCGACTGCGGATTCCATGCCCGGCCGGCCGCGGCCCGCCACCGGCGTGCCGATGACCACCTGCTCGCTGCCGCCGTAGCGCTGCAGCAGCACCGCGAGGGCGGCGGCGACGGCCGCGAAGGGCGTGGCCTGGCGTTCCTTGAGCAGGGTTTGCAGTCGGTCGGTGAGTTCGCTGGGCAGTGCGATGGGTACCTGCCCAGCCAGTTGGGCGTCTGCCCCCGTCGCCGCATCGTGGGGCAGCAGGGCGCGTTCGTCGGCGTCGGCGAGCTGGGTGCGCCAGTAGTCGCGGCAGCGTGCCATGAGCGGCGCCTCGGCGAGGTCAGCGAGCCAGACGGCGACATCCTTCGGCTGGAATGGGGCTTCGGCAAAAGTCGACGTTGGTGGGACGGCGATTTGTCCCCCGACAGCGGCGCGATAGGCGGCGGCGAGTTCGTCCACCAGCAGGCCCATGGACCAGCCGTCGCAGACGATGTGGTGCAGGTTGACGATCAGGTGGTGGTGTTCCGGTCCCTCGCGCAGCAGCTGCAAACGCATCGGCGGCGCGGTGCCGAGGTCGAAGGCGTGGGCGCGCTCGGCCCGCAGGGCGGCCTGCAGCGCGGGCGCGGAGTCGGCGGGCAGCGCGACGACCGGCAGCGCGATGTCCACATGGTCGACGATGCGCTGGCGCGGTTCGCCGTCGGCGCCGACGGCGAATTCGGTGCGCAGCGCCTCGTGGCGGTCGGCGAGGGACTGGAAGGCGCGGCGCAGCGCATCCGTATCGAGCGGGCCGCGCAGCTCCAGCCATTCGCAGTTGTTGTAGAGCGCCTGGACGTCTTCGAGGCGCGAGAGGATCCACAGGCGGCGCTGGGCGTCGGTGAGCGGATAGTCGGCGGCCTCAGGTGCCTGGGCGAGTGGCGGCAGGCCGTCGGCGCGGCTCACGGCGATGCGTTTGGCTTGGGCGCGGATGGTGCCCTGTTCGAGGAACTCGCGGATGGTCAGGGCGACGCCGAATTCGCGGTTGATGCGGCCGATCAGGCCGATGGCGCGCAGCGAGTTGCCGCCGGCCGTCACCCAGGGACTTTCGACGCCGATGCGGTCGAGGCCCAGCGCGTCGGCCCAGAGGGCGGCAAGGCTCGTCTCTACCGGGCCGTTGGGCGCGCTGTAGGCCTGGTCGGCGGCGATCAGCGCCTCGGGGCGCAGCAGCGCCTTGCGGTCGATCTTGCCGTTGAGGTTCTTCGGCAGCACCGGCAATTGCATCAGGTAGCCGGGGATCATCGCGCCGGGCAGCAGGCCTTCGAGGTGGGCGCGCATCGCGCCCGCGTCGATGGCGATCCCCGCCGTGTAATAGCCGACCAGGCGCAGGCCGCCGTCGGCGAGGCGGAAGGTGTGGGCGGCGACTTCCTCGACGCCGGGATGGGCGCGTAGCGCGCCCTCGATCTCGGGCAGCTCAATGCGCACGCCGTCGATCTTTACCTGGCGGTCGGCGCGGCCGACGAACTCGATGCTGCGGTTGGCGCGGTAGCGGCCGAGGTCGCCGGTCTTGTAAATGCGATCCTGGCTGTCTTCCGCGAGCGGATTCGGCACGAAGGCCTCGGCGGTGCGCGCCGGATCCTGCCAGTAGCCGTTGCTGGCGAAGAGCGTGCGGATGTGGATCTCGCCGATCTCGCCGATTTCGGCGAGGCGGCCGTCGCGCAAGAGCAGCAGCGCCGTGTTGGCGATCGGCTGGCCGATGGGCACGATGGCACCGGGCGCGTAGGTCTCGCGGTCGACGCGGTGGAAGGCTTTGGCCAGCGAGGTTTCGCTCGGTCCGTAGAGATTGATGAGTTCGGTGCGGTTGCCTGCGGCTGCGCGCCAGGCGGCGACATCGGCGCCGAACAGCGGCTCGCCGGCGAGGCAGGCATGGCGCAGATGAGGCAATCCTCCTTGCCCGGCGTCGCGTAGCGCGCGCGTCAGCAGGCGGAACAGCGAGGGCACCGCGTGCATCAAGGTGATCTGCTTGTCGCGCAGCCAGGTGGCGAGGCGCGTGGCGTCGGCGCGCGTGTCGGCATCGGGGATCGCCAGCGTGCCGCCGGCCAGCAGCGGCACGAGGATTTCGCGCAGGCTGACGTCGAAGGTGGGCGGCGAGAAGATGCTCGCACGCACGGCGGAATCGATGCCCAGCTCGCCCACTTCCCAATGCACGAAGTGGCTGATGCCCTTGTTGCGGCCGGCGATGAGCTTGGGCGTGCCGGTGGAGCCGGAGGTGTGGATCAGGTAGCCGGTATCGTCGTCGCCGGCCATGATGGGTAGGGTGGGTAGATCGGACTGCGCGATGACGGGGATGGCGTCGATGACGAGCGTGTCCGGCGGCGTTTCGCTACAGGCGGCCAGTCGCACGGCAAGCGCTTCTTCGCCGCTGCGCACGAGCACGAGACGCGGTCGGGTGAGCTGGAAAATCTGCTTCAGCCGCGACTCCGGATAAGCCGGGTCCAGCGGCATGAAGATGCCGCCGGCGCGCACGGCGGCGAAGAGCGCAACGACGTAGTCGATGGAGGCCGGCAGCGGCAGTGCGACGATCGCGCCGGGTCCGACGCCGCGCGCCTTGAGCGCGTGGCCGAGCGCGCGGCTGCGGGCGTCGAGTTCGGCGTAGTCGATGCGACGATCCGCTTCCTCGATGGCGATGCGTTGCCCCCCTTGCCGCAGCAGGTGATCGACGACGGCATGGAGCGATTTCTTGTTCAGGGGGGCGTACACGCGAAGTCTCCGGATTGAGCGTCAGAACGCGAGGTTTACGGTCATGCGGCGGGTATGGTCGCGGCGGATCACGTCGGGCCAGGGATTGCTGTCGAAGCGGGTTTCGTAGCCGAAGGACAGGGTACTGCGCGGGCCGAGGCGGTAGTCGATGTCGATGGCGCTGACGGTGCGGTAGCGATTGACCCATTGGTCGGCCATGTAGCGCTCGAAACCCATGGGATTGCTTGCGCTCGGCGGCGTGGAGCGTACGGGGTCGAAGACGTAGCGGCCCGATTCGTCCAGGTCGCGCATCAGGCGGTAGCCCTGGCGCAGGCCCCAGTTCTCGGCGAATTGCCACGAGAAGGTCTCGTAGAAATAGAACAGGCCGGCGCTGCGGTCGTTTACGCCGACGTGGTCGCGCACGTAGGCCATGTATTTCTCGCTGACGCGGCCGAGGCCGAGGAAGGTGTTAAGACGGAACTTCTCGTTGTCGAGCCAGTAGTAGCCGGGGCCGACGAGCAAAGTGGTGCGCCGGTCGATGAGCGAAAGGTCGTCGCGTTCGAGGATTGCGCCGCCAGAAATGTACCAGCGGTCGGTGAGGTCGTAGCGCAGCGAATCCTGCAACAGGCGGTAGTCCTTCTTATTGACGGCGCCGCCGACGGAATTGATCTCGCGCTTGTCGATGCTGACCGACAGCTCGTTGGTGAGGCGTCCCGTGCGGCTGAAGAACTTGCCGCCGCCGCGCCAGGCGGTGCCGTTCTCGTTGCCGGACAGGCCGACGCCCGAGAGCTGAAACTGGAGGCTGTGGCGCCATTCGTCCTTCGGCTTGAGGCCGAAGGCGAGGCTCGAATGGTTCCACCAGTCGGGCGGTGCGGCGTTGCCGGCGCTCGCGGGGGTTGGCTGCGCCAGACTGACCGGGCCGGCAGCGGTGGCGGCGGGCGGGGCCAAGTCGCCGACCGGGGCCGATGCGGCGATGTCGTCAAGCTTGCGGCCCTCGGCGAGGGCCTTCTTGGCGGCTTCGAGGGCGGCGCGGTAACCGGCCTGGTAGGCGGTGTCGTAACCCGGTGCTTGGTCGGCGGCGCGGACGCCCGCCGCGCAGGCAAGCAGCACGCTGCAGGCGATCAGACGGATACGGAGCGGGGTTCTGGCAGTTTTCATGGTAAGACCTCCTCGGTTCATTGACAGGTGGGCAGCCGAAATTCTTCGAGGAAGAGCTGAAAGGTCAGTACGATCATCAGCAGGTCCACATCGAAGGTCTGGTTGATGGCAAATCCCGGTTGCAAGTATGCATCTCGCAGTGCAGTAACGGTAGAGGGATTGAAATAGCCCTCGCGGCGGATGCGCTCCGGGTCGAGCAGCGCGGCAACCCAGTCGGCTTGGCCGGCGCGCGCGCGGGCGAGCAGTGTTGGGCTGCCGGGGGCGACGAAGGCGAACTTCTCGCGGTCCACGATGGCCGGCGGCACGTGCTTGCGCGCCACCTGGCGCAGCGGATATTTCTCGCGGCCGTCCTGCATCAGGAAGCCCGGCGGCAGTTGCGTGGCGAAGGCGATGACGTCGGCGTCGAGGAAGGGATAGCGGCCCTCGACGCTATGGGCGAAAGTCATGCGGTCGCCATGGTCGGCCAGCAGGTGGTCGGCGATGCGCAGCTTGAAATCGAGGTAGCCGCGCTTGTGTACCGGGTGGCGGCCGCGCAGGCGCGCGACGTCCACGGCAGGGCGGCGCGAGCAGTCGATTTCGGCGAGACGCGGCGCGAGCTCGGGCGCGTAGAGGGCGGCCTTGGTGTCGCGGAAGGCGGCGTAGTCGCGCTCGTAGAAGAAACCGCCGTCACCCCAGAGGGTTTCGCGGGCGCGGGTTTCTTCCCAGGCGTCGCCGTCGAGCAGGTTGTCGAAGTCTTCGGGATCGTCGGCACCGCGCAGCATGTCGAAACGGTAGCCGACGTAGCCGGCGAACAGCTCGTCGGCGCCCTCGCCGGAGAGCACCACCTTGCAGCCCGCGTCGCGCACCGCCTGCGACAGCGCGTGAGAGCAGGTGTCGTAGGTCTCGCGCAGCGGCGTCTCGGCGGCGCGCACCACGGCGCGCAGGCGGCGGTCCACCTCGTCGAGCTTGAAATCCACCTCGTGCAGGCGCACGCCGATGCGGTCGGCCATCAGGCGCTGGTAGCGGCGCTCGTCGAGGGCCGGGTCGTCGAAGCCGATGGAGAAGGCCTGCCAATCGTGAAAATTGTCCGTGGGCCGCAGGCGGCGGATCAGGCCGGCGATCAGCGAGGAGTCGAGGCCGCCGGAGAGATAGAAGCCGACCGGCACGTCGGCCTGCAGGCGGCGGCTCACGGCCTGCAGCAGCAGGTGTTCGAGCCGATCCTCCCAGTCGGCGGGCGGCGGCGGGGCTTCGCCGACGGGATAGTCGAGGTCCCAGTAGCGCATGAGGCGCGTCTTGCCGTCCGCGACGATCAGCGCATGGCCGGGCGGCAGCGCGTGGATGCCGGCGAACATCGATTGCGGGCTGACGATGCTCGGGAAGGTGAGCATCTGGTCGAGGCCGGCGAGGTCCACGCGGCGCGGCGCGGCCGGGTGCATGAGCAGCGCCTTGACCTCGGAGGCGAACAGGAGCTGGTCATCGGCCTCGCACCAGTAGAGTGGGCAGACGCCGACCGGGTCGCGCGCCAGCAGCAGGCGGCGTTTCTTTTCGTCATAGACCGCCAGCGCGAACTGACCGTTGAGGCGGTCGAGCAGGCCGTCGCCGTATTCCTCGCAGAGATGGGGCAGCACCTCGACGTCACAGCGCGAGACGAGGCGGTGGCCGCGCGCTTCGAGGTCCTGGCGCAGCTCGGCATAGTTGTAGATCTCGCCGTTGCAGACCGAGATCACGTCGCGGCGCTCGTTGTAGTGGGGCTGGTTGCCGGCCGGGCGCGGGTCCACGATGGCGAGGCGGCGGAAGCCCAGGCCTACCGGGCCGGCGACGTGGAAGCCCTCGTCGTCCGGGCCGCGATGCACGAGGGCGCGCGTCATGGCCTCCAGCAGCGTCCGGTCCACCGGCCGCCGGCCGTCGAGGGAGTAGATGCCTGCAATGCCGCACACTTTAGAATTCCTCGTCCAGGGCCAGGCTGGCGGCGAGGAAGCGATTGGCCTCGTTCTGGGCCGAGACGCCGGTGAGGGCGGTACGCAGCATTTCCGGCGTCTGTTCCGGTGCTGCGGCGAGGGCCGCGAGGATCGCCTGCAGATGCGCGGCGAAGCCGGCGGCGCGCGCGGCGGCGAACAGGCCGGCGTCGTATTCGATGAAGCCCTCCAGTCCATCTTCATTGGCCCAGACTTCCACGTCCAGATCGAAGCGTGCGCAGGCGGGCAGGGCCGGTTCGGGCGTGGCCTCCACGCCGGGCAGGTCGAGCCTGGGCACGGCGTGCTGGTGGAAGATCAGCATGACGTCGAAGACCGGATGGCGGCCGGCGGGCGCGGCGAGACCCAGGTCGGCGACGAGGCGCGCGAACGGGTAGTCGGCGCGCGCCAGGGCGTCGGCGAGCAGGTTGGCGTCCTGGTCGGCCAGCGCGGCGAGCGGCTGGGCCGGGTCGAGGCGATGGCGCAGCGGCAGCATGTTGAGATGCAGGCCGACCTGCTCCTGCAGCTCGGGCCGCTCACGCCCGGCGACGGGCAGGCCGACGATGAGATCGCCCTGGCCGCTCGCGACGTAGAGCAGGGTCTGGACGGCGGCGAGCAAGACGGCGCCGCGCCGCTCGGGGCCGACGGCGGCGAGCCAGCGCTTGCCCGCCTCACCGGCGAGGGCGAAGGACACGCGGCCGCAGGGGCGGTCGAGCGTGACGCTGCGCGGGCCGTCGGCGGGCAGTTGCAGCAATGGCGCCGGCGCGGGGCGCAGCAGGCGCTGGCGCCAGGCCTCGGCCTGCGTCCGCCCCCAGTCGCCGGCGAGGCGCCGATGCTGCCAGTGGGCGAAGTCGCGGTAGCGGCAGGCGGGCGGCGGCGGCAGGCGGATGGGCTGGCCTTCGAGGGTCGCGCGGTAGGCGGCAGCGAGGTCGCGGGCCAGCACCTGGTCCGACCAGCCGTCGGTGATCGCGTGGTGGGCGGTCAGCAGCAGGATGCCCCCGTCGTCGCCGAGGCGCAGCCAGGCGAGGCGGAACAGCGGACCGGTGGCGAGATCGAAGGGCGCGGCGGTGAGGGCGGCGACGCGGTCGGCGACGGCCGCGTCGGGCCGGCCGGTCAAGTCCTCCTCGTGCCACTCGGCCGGCAGGTCGGCGAGGACGCGCTGGCGCGGCTCGCCGTCGACCAGCGCGAAGACCGTGCGCAGGGCCTCGTGGCGCTGGGTCAGCGCGGCCCAGGCGGCGCGGAAGGCGGCGGGGTCGAAGCGGCCGTGCAAGCGATAAGCGCCGGGCACGTTGTAGCCCGAATAGGCCGGTGCCTGCTGCTGCAGCACCCAGAGCGATTCCTGCGCGGCGGAGAGCGGGTAGTCGGCCTGCTCCGGCGCGGGCGGGATCGCCTCGCCGGTCGGTTCGCGCAGCGCCAGCGTTGCGGCGGTGCGCGCGAGGTAGAGGTCGCGCAGGCGGTACTGGCTTTTCAGTTCGCGGTTGATGCGGCCGATGGCCTGCATGGCGCTGAGGCTGTGGCCGCCGTGCTGGAAGAAGTCGTCCTCCGGTCCGATGGGGTTGGCGAGTACGGTGGCGAAGGCTGAGAGGATGGCTTGTTCGCGGGGATTGGCGGCGACCCTGGCAGAAGTCGGCGCTGGCGGGAGGGCGACCGGTTCGGGTTTCGGCAGTGCGCGGCGGTCGATCTTGCCGTTGGGCGTCTGCGGCAGTTCGGGCAGGGTGACGAAGAGCGAAGGCAGGCAGGGCTCGGGCAGCTCCTTGGCGAGGAAGGCGCGGCACGCCGCCACGTCGGGCACCGCGTCGGCGGCGAGATAGGCGACCAGATCGGCGAAACCCCGATCGTTCTTCACGGCCATCACCACCGCGTCGCGCACCCCCGGATAACGGCGCAACTGCTGCTCGATCTCCGCCGGCTCAATGCGCATGCCGCGAATCTTGATCTGGCCGTCGCCACGGCCGAGGAACTCCAGCCGTCCGTCCGGCAGCCAGCGCGCCAGATCGCCCGTCAGATATACCGGCCCCTCGCACAACTCGGGGATGATCGGGAAGCGTTCTGCCGACAGCTCGGGCCGCAGGTGATATGCCCCGCCCACCCCGTCGCCGGCAATCGCCAACTCGCCCACCGCGCCGACGGGCTGCAGCCGCTGGTGGGCGGAGAGCACGAACAACCGCTCCCCCGGCAAGGCACGGCCGAGGGCCACGGGCCCGGGCGTGACGCGGCAGGAGGCCGACCAGATCGTCGTCTCCGTCGGCCCATAGACGTTGAACACGGCCGTATCGGGCAAGGACGCCAACTGATCGGCCAGATCCTGCGGCAGCGCCTCGCCGCCGACCAGGATGGTCCTGAGCGCAGCCAGTGAAGCGATACCGGCCTGCTCCACCAGCAGCTTCAGGCGCGTCGGCGTGGACTGCAGCACCTCGATGCGCTCGCTACCGATGCGCTCGACGATGCGCGCTGGATCGCGCGCCGTGGCGGCGGAAGCGAGCACCACCGTCATGCCGCAGGCCAGTGCGCCGAGCAATTCCAGCCCGGCGATATCGAAGCTCACGGTGGTGATGGCCAGCAGCCGCTGCCCCGGCGCGAAGCCGAAGGCCTGGGGCAGGGCGGCGAAGAAGGAGGCCGCGTTGCGATGGAACAGCCGCGTGCCCTTGGGCCGGCCGGTGGAACCGGAGGTGTAGATCAGGTAGGCGAGGGCATCGGGACCGACGGCAACGTCCGGTGCCGTATCGGGCAAGGCGGCATCGCTCTCGTCCAGCCCGATCACCGGCACGCCTGCCGGGGCGGACAGATCGCCGACGAGAGAACGCGAAGCGAGCACGGCGACGCAGCCGCTGTCCTCGAGCATGAGGGCGACGCGGTCGGCGGGGAAGTCGGGATCGACGGGCACGTAGGCGGCGCCGGCCTTGAGGATGGCGAGTAGGCCGATCAGCAGTTCGGCGCGGCGCTCGGCGACGAGCGCGATGCAGGGCGAGGCCAAAAAGTCGACGCTGGCGAGACGGTGGCGCAGGGTGTGGGCCAAACGATTCGCGGCGGCGTCGAGTTCGCGGTAGGAGTAGGTGCCGTCCTCGGCGACCAGGGCGGCAGCGTCGGGCCGCTCTGCCACCTGACGGGCGAACAGCTCAAGGATCGTCGCGCGCGGTTCGGGCGAGACACCGCCGTCGCCCCAGGCGAGCAGCTGCGCGCGCTCCGCCGCCGGCACACAGTCAAGCTCGGACAGCGGCAGGTCGGGATTTTCGGCGACCGCATCGAGCAGCGCCTGCATGCCGCGCGCGAGGGCGGGCAGGGCGGTGCCGACGCCGCGGCCCTTCCAGCAGAGCATTAGGGAGCCGGCGCCCGGCGTGGCGGCGAGTTCGAGGGCGAAGGGCGTTTCCTCGCGGAACTCGATCTGGGCGAGGCTCAGGCCGGCGGCGACCGGGCCGAGCACGTCCTCGTAGGGCAGGGCCTGCACCAGCAGCAGCGTGTCGATGAGCGCGTTGCCTTCGGGCACGCTGGCGAGGATGTCGGGCAGCGGCAGGTGGGCGTGGGGCGCGGCGGCGAGGGCGGCGTCGCGGGCCTGGCGCAGCAGGGCGGCGAAGCTGTCGCCGGGCTGCCAGCGCAGGCGCAGCGGCAGCGTGGCAATGAACAGGCCGGCCATGCGCTCGATGCCCTCGATCTCCGGCGGCCGGCCGGCCATGACGGTGCCGACCGCGACGTCATCGCGGCCGAGACGCTGACCCATCGCCAGTCCCCAGGCGGCGATCAGCAGGTGGGCAAGGGTGGCGCGCTCGCGGGCGGCGAGGGCGGTGAGCTTGGCGCACTGTTCGGGCGCGATGACGACGCTCGCCTTGGCGGGCGTGGAATCACTAGCGCCAAGACTTGCGACGAAATGGCCGGGCTCGCAGCCGGCCAGCGTTGCTTGCCAGAAGGCGCGCGCCGGCTCGGGCCGGCGCTCGGCGAGCCAGCGCTGGTAGCGGCCGTAGGGCGGCGCGGGTTCGGGCAGCACGGGTTCGCCCTGCGCGAGCTGGCGGTAGGCGGCGAGCACTTCTTCGAGCACCAGGCCGATGCTCCAGCCGTCGAGCAGGATGTGGTGGAAGCTCCAGAGCAGCCAGTGGCGATCCGGCGTCTCCTGCCAGATTGTCCAGCGCATCGCGTGGCCGGCGGTCAGGTCGAAGGGCTTGGCGCGGTCGACGGCGAGGCAGCTTTCCATGGCGGCGGGCAGCGCGCCGGCGTCGCTGTCCGCTGCCTCGGATTGCCAGGTCTCGAAGCGCACTTCCTGATGGTGCGTGATCGCCTGGGCCGGGCGCGAGGTGGTCTCGCAGAGGAAGCGGCCGCGCAGGGCGTCGTGGCGATCGATGACGCGCTGCCAGGCCGCGCGCAGGCGCGCGAGGTCGAGCGGGCCGTCGAAGCGGGCGAGCAGCTGCTCGTGGTAGGCGGGCGAGTCGGGCGCCAGCAGCGCGTGATGCAGCATGCCCTGCTGCATGGGCGTCAGCAGGCAGACATCCTTGATTTCGGCGCGGCTCAGTTTCATGGCGTGGTGCTTGTCGCGTCAGACAAAGATTTCGTCCAGCTCGTCTCCGTCGAGGCCGGTGAAGCTCGGGGTGTCGTCTGTGGCTTGCGATGTTTCTTCATGGTCGGCGAGGCAGGGCGCGAGGGCGGCGGCCGTCGGGTGGCGGAACAGGGCTTCGAGTTCCAGCGCGTAGCCCATCTCGCGCAGGCGCGCGACGAAGCGCAGCGCGCGGATCGAGTCGCCGCCGTGGGCGAAATAGTCGTCCTCGGGTCCGATGGGTGTTGAGAGTACGGTGGCGAAGGCTGAGAGGATGGCTTGTTCGCGGGGATTGGCGGCGACCCTGGCAGAAGTCGGCGCTGGCGGGAGGGCGACCGGTTCGGGTTTCGGCAGTGCGCGGCGGTCGATCTTGCCGTTGGGCGTCTGCGGCAGTTCGGGCAGGGTGACGAAGAGCGAAGGCAGGCAGGGCTCGGGCAGCTCCTTGGCGAGGAAGGCGCGGCACGCCGCCACGTCGGGCACCGCGTCGGCGGCGAGATAGGCGACCAGATCGGCGAAACCCCGATCGTTCTTCACGGCCATCACCACCGCGTCGCGCACCCCCGGATAACGGCGCAACTGCTGCTCGATCTCCGCCGGCTCAATGCGCATGCCGCGAATCTTGATCTGGCCGTCGCCACGGCCGAGGAACTCCAGCCGTCCGTCCGGCAGCCAGCGCGCCAGATCGCCCGTCAGATATACCGGCCCCTCGCACAACTCGGGGATGATCGGGAAGCGTTCTGCCGACAGCTCGGGCCGCAGGTGATATGCCCCGCCCACCCCGTCGCCGGCAATCGCCAACTCGCCCACCGCGCCGACGGGCTGCAGCCGCTGGTGGGCGGAGAGCACGAACAACCGCTCCCCCGGCAAGGCACGGCCGAGGGCCACGGGCCCGGGCGTGACGCGGCAGGAGGCCGACCAGATCGTCGTCTCCGTCGGCCCATAGACGTTGAACACGGCCGTATCGGGCAAGGACGCCAACTGATCGGCCAGATCCTGCGGCAGCGCCTCGCCGCCGACCAGGATGGTCCTGAGCGCAGCCAGTGAAGCGATACCGGCCTGCTCCACCAGCAGCTTCAGGCGCGTCGGCGTGGACTGCAGCACCTCGATGCGCTCGCTACCGATGCGCTCGACGATGCGCGCTGGATCGCGCGCCGTGGCGGCGGAAGCGAGCACCACCGTCATGCCGCAGGCCAGTGCGCCGAGCAATTCCAGCCCGGCGATATCGAAGCTCACGGTGGTGATGGCCAGCAGCCGCTGCCCCGGCGCGAAGCCGAAGGCCTGGGGCAGGGCGGCGAAGAAGGAGGCCGCGTTGCGATGGAACAGCCGCGTGCCCTTGGGCCGGCCGGTGGAACCGGAGGTGTAGATCAGGTAGGCGAGGGCATCGGGACCGACGGCAACGTCCGGTGCCGTATCGGGCAAGGCGGCATCGCTCTCGTCCAGCCCGATCACCGGCACGCCTGCCGGGGCGGACAGATCGCCGACGAGAGAACGCGAAGCGAGCACGGCGACGCAGCCGCTGTCCTCGAGCATGAGGGCGACGCGGTCGGCGGGGAAGTCGGGATCGACGGGCACGTAGGCGGCGCCGGCCTTGAGGATGGCGAGTAGGCCGATCAGCAGTTCGGCGCGGCGCTCGGCGACGAGCGCGATGCAGGGCGAGGCCAAAAAGTCGACGCTGGCGAGACGGTGGCGCAGGGTGTGGGCCAAACGATTCGCGGCGGCGTCGAGTTCGCGGTAGGAGTAGGTGCCGTCCTCGGCGACCAGGGCGGCAGCGTCGGGCCGCTCTGCCACCTGACGGGCGAACAGCTCAAGGATCGTCGCGCGCGGTTCGGGCGAGACACCGCCGTCGCCCCAGGCGAGCAGCTGCGCGCGCTCCGCCGCCGGCACACAGTCAAGCTCGGACAGCGGCAGGTCGAGGGACGCGGGCGCCTGCACCAGCAGGCGGCGGTAGATGTCGAGCAGGCGCGCGGCGCTCGCGGGGGCGAAGAGGTCGGCGTCGTATTCGAGGCGCAGCTGCAGTTCGCCCTCGGCCTCGATGACTTCCATCGCCAGGTCGAACATCGCGGCGTGGCGCGAGGCGGGCAGCGGCTTGCACTCCAGGCCGGCCATGCGATAGACGCGGTCGTTGCCGTCCTCGAAGATGAACATGGTGTCGAACAGCGGATTGCGCGCCAGGTCGCGCGGCAGCTTGAGCGTGGCGATCAGGGCTTCGAGCGGGTAGGCCTGGTGCTCCAGCGCGGCGAGGAATTCCTTCTGCGCGGCGCGGGCGTACTCGCCGAGGGGCCGGTCGTTGCCGATGCCGCCAACGTTCAGGCGCAGCGGCAGGGTGTTGGCGAACATGCCGATCAGGTCGGCGTAGCGCGGGTCGTCGCGGCCGCCGACGGGCAGGCCGACGACGATGTCGTCCTGGCCGGTAAGCCGGTGCAGGAAGCCGCCGAAGACGCCGAGGGCGAGACCGAAGAGCGTGAGACGCTTGGATTTCGCGGCGGCCTTGAGGGCGGCGGTGGCCTGTTTGTCCACGAGTGCGAGGCAGTCGCCGCCGCGATGGCTGCGGCGCGGCGGGCGCGGCTTGTCGAGGGGCAGCTCCAGCAGCGGCGGCAGGCGGTCGTAGCGCGCGCGCCACCAGGCGGCGTCTTCCTGGCAGGCGGCGCTATCGAGATAGGCGGCCTGGGTGGCGACCGCGTCGAGGGGGCGCACCGTCAGAGGCGGCAGCTCATTACCTGTGATCGGGCCCTCGTAGAGCGCCATCAGTTCGCGGGCGAGGATGTTGAGGGCGAGGCCGTCCACGACGATGTGGTGCGCGTCCATGACCAGGGCATGACGGTCCGCTCCGTTCGAGAGCAGTAGCACGCGGAACAGCGGCGCGCGGTCGAGCTCGAAGGGACGGATGAAGGCCTCGGCGGCGGCGGTGAATCCGGTGGCCGGGCAGTCGCGCTTCTCGACGGCGAAGTCGATTTCGGCGAGCGGCACGACGCGCTGGGTGAGCTCGTCGTTCTCGATGCCGAAGCGCGTGCGCAGCGCCTCGTGGCGCGCAAGAATTTTGCGGAAGCAGTCTTCGAGGCGCGCCGCGTCGAGACGGCCGGCGATGTCGAGGGCGAGCGGCACGTTGTAGACCGTGTTGCGGCCTTCGAGCTGGGTGAGGGCATACAGCCGCCTCTGCGCAAAGGAAGCAGGACCGGCGGCGGCTTCCTGCTTCCCTTCAGATTTTCCCGGCGCCATACCTCCAGTTCCTCCGGCCGTGCGGAACTCGAAGCCGCCGGCGCGCAGTTCCTGCACGGCCTCCTTGACGGTGGCGACGATGCGCTCAATCTCGGCCTCGCCGTGGGCGAAGGAGAGGAACAGCACGCGGCGCTCCCAGACGTAGATGCCTTTGAGGATGAGCAGGAAGAAGAACAGGTCGAGCTCGATGGGCTGCATCAGCGCGCTGTACTTGCCGCTGCCGTCGAAGCGGAACTGGGAACCGAAGTGGGCGAGCTGCATCGGCACCCGCTCTTCCGCGAACCAGGCGTTGAGCGTGTCGGCGAAGCGCTGGCTGCGCGCGTTGAGCCCGGCGTAACCGGCCTCGCCCAGGCGCTCCAGTTCGGCGAGCGCGGTCTTGGCGGCGGTGAGCGCCAGCGGGTGCTTGACGTAGGTGCCGCCGAAATAGACCACGTCGCCGCCGGGATGCGAGTCGTCGCCGTAGTTCCAGGGGCCGCCGTCCACGCTGTCGAGGAAGCGCGCGGAACCGGCGACGGCGGACATCGGCAAGCCGCCGCCGGCGATCTTGCCGTAGGTGGCGAGGTCGGCGCGCACGCCGAAATACGCCTGGGCGCCGCCGGGGCCGATGCGGAAGCCGTTGATCATCTCGTCGAAGATCAGCGCGCAGCCGGCGTTTTCGGTGATCGCGCGCAGCTCGCGCAGGAAGGCGGCGGGCTGCAGGCTGGGGCGGCGCGACTGCACCGGCTCGACCAGCACGGCGGCGAACTCATGGGCTTGGGCCTTGATTGCGGCCAGCGCCTCGTCGGTGCCGTAGTTGAGGATCACCAGGTCCTCGACCATGCCGGGCGGGATGCCGGCGGCGATGGGCCAGACGTGGCCGTCGTGCTCGACGCCGAGCACGCCGTCCCAGGTGCCGTGGTAGGCGCCGGCGAACAGCGCGACTTTGCGGCGGCCGGTGACGCTGCGCGCGATGCGCACGGCCATCATCACCGCCTCGGCGCCGGTATTGCAGAAGGTGACGCGCTCCATGCCGACCATGCGGCAGAATATCTCGGCGACCTCGGCGGCCAGCGGCGTCTGTGGGCCGATGGCGTAGTGCGCCGCAGCCTGCTCCTGCACGGCGGCGACCACCGCGTCCGGCGCGTGGCCGAGGATGACGATGCCGCAGCCCATGGTGATGTCGAGGAACTCGTTGCCGTCTACGTCGGTGAAATAGGCGCCCTTGGAGCGCACCGCCGCGATCGGGTAGGTCATCTCCTTGAGGGTGTGGCGGTAGGAGAGGGTGTTCTTCCAGTCGGCGAGCGGGCCGCGATGCTCGGCGGCGAGGCGGCGCGAGCCGCCGGTCTTGGCGACGTAGCGTTGGGTGAGGTCGGCGACGAAGGCCTGCTGCGCGGGCGTCAGCACGTCGGCATCGAGCTTGAGGGAGCGGAAGTTGGGCATCCGCGCCGGCGGCTCGGCCTTGGGCTCGGCCTGGGCCGGTGCGGCGGCGGCGGGCTGCGCGGCGGGCGCCTGGCCGAAGACGGCGAGCTGCTCGGACATCAGGCGCGAGAGGGCTTCGAGCTGCATGGCCATCAGGCCCTCTATACCTGAGGCACCGGCGAGGGGCTTGGCCAGGCCAATGGGCGCGGCGAAGTTGTACGCGGGTTGCGGCATGGCGCACTGAACCGTGGCGGGCGCAGCCGGTGCCGTCGGCGCGGCGGAGACGGCGGGCAGCAGCACGGCGACCTTCGCCGCCGTGTCGAGCTGGTCGTAGAACTCGGCGAGCTTGACGCTCACGCCGTGGCGGGCTTCGAGGTGGCCTTTGAGCTGCACGAGCATCAGGGAATCGAGGCCGAGATCGAGCAGCGGCACGTCGGGCAGGATCTCCGCCAGTGGGAAGCCGGTGATCTCGGCGATGAGGGCGCGGACGGAATCCACGGCCGGTGGGGATGCTTGGGTCATGGCAGGCACCTGCGGCTGGGGTTGCATTTGAAAAGTCGGCGCTGACGACACGGTGGGTGAGGTTGGCGGCGAAGTTGGCTGCGACGCGGCCTGCCCACCGCTCGCGGGCAGGATCGGCGCGCGCCAGTGGCGGCGGCGCTGGAAGGGATAGGGCGGCAGGTCCGTGCGCCGGCGCGGGCCGCCGGACAGGGCGTCCCAGTCGATGCGGTAACCGCGCGCGGCAATGGCGGCGCCGGCGCCGGCCAGGGTCAGCGCGCCGTCCATCTGGCGCTGCTGGGTGGCGATCCAGGCGGCGCGACCGTCCTTGCTCGCCGGGCGTTCGCTGCCCAGGGCGGCGAGCACGGCGGCGGGGCCGATTTCGACGTAGCTGCCGGGCTGTTCCTCCAGCCGGCTCAGGGTGTCGTGGAAACGCACCGGCGAGAGCAGCTGCTCGGCCCAGTATTCCGGCGGCGTACCGCCGGAACCGAGATTGCGGCCGTCCACGCTCGACAGCCATTCGGTGTGTCCGGTGTGTCCGGGGCGGCCGATGCCCGGTAGATGGGTGCGGCAATGGGCGATCAGACCGTCGGCGATGGGTACCAGCAGCGGCGTGTGGAAGGCGTTGGAAATGCGCAGGCGGCGCGCCTGGCGGCCGGCGGCGCCGAGCTGTGCGATCACCCGGTCGAGGGCGCCGGTGGCGCCGGAGAGCACCACGGTTTCCGGGCTGTTGATGACGGCGACGAAGACCTCGTCTGGCGCGGCGGCCTCAATGGCCGTGCGGGCGGTCGCTTCGTCCACCGGCACGGCGGCCATGCTGCCGCCGGGCGGATGGGCGCCCATGAGCCGGCTGCGCGCCTCAATCAACGAGATGCCTTCCGCCAGCGTCAGCACGCCGGCGGCGACGCCCGCCGCCACCTCGCCGGCGCTGTGGCCGACGATGCGCGCGGGCCGGATGCCCCAGTTCGCCAGCAGTTCGGTGAGCGCCACCTGGACCATGAACACGGCCGGCTGGGCCAGCTCGATGGCTTCGAGTTCCTCGGCGCTGCTGGCCGGGTCGACGAGGAAGTGCTTGAGTGAACGGCCGCGCAGTTCTTCGAATCGCTGATCGCAGCGGTCGACGACGGCGCGGAAGACGGGCTCGGTCTCGTAGAGCTGCTGGGCCATGCCGGGGGATTGGCAGCCTTGGCCGGTGTAGGCAAAGACCAGGGGCGGCGCATCGCCCTGGCCCGTGGCGGCGCGCGCAGCCGGCGGAATGGGCTGGCCGGCGGCCCAGGCGGCGAGGGCTTTGGCCAAATCCTGCTGACTGCGGGCGGCGACGCCGATGCGCTGGGTGAAGGGCTGGCGGCCGGTGTTGCTGCTCCAGACGAAGTCGGCCGGCGCTGGATGGTCGCTCAGTGCGCTTGCGGTGGCTTGCGCGAGGGCCTTGAGCGCGGCTTCGTTGTGGCCACTTAACTGCATTACAAAAGTCGGCGGTGGCGGGACGGTGGTTTGTGAAGTCTCCGCGCCTTCGAGCACCGCATGGGCGTTGGTGCCGCTGAAGCCGAAGCTGCTGATGCCGGCGAGGCGGCGCGTGCCGCGCGCGGGCCAGGGCGTGGCGCGGTCGACGACCTTGAGCGGCAGGCTGGCCCAGTCGAGGCGCGGGTTCGGTGTCGTAAAGCCGAAGTTGCCGGGCAGTTCGCCGTGTTCGAGGGCGAGTACCAGCTTGACGACGCCGGCGACGCCGGCGGCGGCTTCGAGGTGGCCGATGTGAGACTTCACCGAGCCGACCAGCAGCGGGTCGGCGCTCGTGCGCTCCGGCGCGGCGGCGGCGAGGGATTCGAGTTCAATGGGGTCGCCGATGGGCGTGCCGGTGCCGTGGGCCTCGACGTAGGTGATCTCGCCCGCGCGCGCGTCGGCGGCGCGCCAGGCGGCGGCGATCACGTCGGTTTGCGCCGCGCCGTTGGGGGCCGAGAAGCCGGTGCTGGCGCCGTCCTGATTCACTGCGCTGCCGGCGACGCGGGCGCGCGGCCGGCGACCATTGCGCAGCGCGTCGGCCTCGCGTTCGAGGATCAGCACGCCGCAGCCCTCGGCGCGCACGTAGCCGTCGGCGGCGGCGTCGAAGGTGTGGCAGCGGCCTGTCGGCGAGAGGGCGCCGACCTGGCTGAAATAGACGAACAGATGGGGCGTCAGCATGACGTTGACGCCGGCCACCACGGCGAGCTCGCACTCGCCGGCGAGGAGCGCCTGGCGCGCCTGGTGCAGCGCGACCAGGGAGGACGAGCAGGCGGTGTCGATGGTGAGGTTCGGCCCCTGCCAGCCGAAGAAATAGGACAGGCGCCCGCCGGCGGTGCAGCCGAGCGCGCCGGCGCCCGCGTAGGGGTCGATGGCGGCGAGGTCGGGCGTATAGAAGCTGGCGGTCTTGTAGTCGTCGGTGGAGATGCCCAGATAGACGGCGACGCGCCTGCCCTTGAGCGAGAGCGGCGGGATGCCGGCGTTTTCCAGCGCCTCCCAGGCGACTTCGAGCAGCAGGCGCTGCTGCGGGTCGAGGGCGCTCGCCTCGCGCGGCGAGACGCGGAACAGCTTGTCGTCGAAGCCCTGCAGGTCGCAGTCGGCGAGGAAGCCGGCCCAGCGGCTGACGCTCTTGCCCGGCGTGCCGGCGGTCGGGGCGTAGTAGTCCATGGCCGGCCAGCGGTCGGCGGGAATCTCGCGGATCGGGTCGCGGCCGGAGCTAAGCAGCGACCAGTATTGCGCGGGCGTGTTCGCGCCGCCGGGGAAGCGGCAGGCCAATCCAACGATGGCGACGATGGCGGCCGATGTGTCATGTCCGGTAGGCCGATCGGCGTTGGCCGATGCAGTCTTGACCATTGCGGGAGGAGGCGCTGCCAGATAGGTTGCCAGCAAGCCCGGCATCGGGCAGCGATAGGCCAGGGTGACAGGCAGGGGGCGACCGTAGTGATCGGCCAAGCGTTTGCCAAGTGACACGAGTTGCGCGGAGCTGAGCCCTAGTTCGCTCCAGGTCCGTTCTTGCCAATCGGTTGGGAAACCGGCACGGCGCTCGGGAAGCAGGTCGAACAGCAAGTTGCGGATCAGTGCCAAGCTGGACTTGACATTCGCTGGCGGTAGCGAGGGTACTGGGAGGTTTGGGTTTATGCTTTCGGTTTCGCGCAGCCACTCGTGTAACGGGGCTGCACCCGCTTCGCGATGGAGGGTGGCGAACCCGATAAAGTGGTTGTTGCGACTGCTGCTGGCAATGTGCTGCAGGAGTACGGGATGGGGCGAGATCTCGATACATCGGTCAAAACCGTCGGCCAGCATGCGACAAGCGGCAGCATGGAAACGTACTGGCTCGCGCACATGGCGTACCCAATAGTCGGCGTCGAAGTCTTCGGGCCGGGCAAGTCCGCCGCGCCAAGAGGAGTAGACAGGGGTATGGGCTTTCTGCGGTTTCAGTCCTGCAAGTTGATCGCGAAAGCGGGCGAGTCCGGGCGTTACGGCCGAGGTATGGAAAGGCAGACGAATACGCAGCCGGCGGCAGGAAATTCCTTCGGCTTCAAGTGCGGCGGAGAGGCGGTCGATGGCAGCTTCCTCTCCGGCCAGTACGACGGCCTGCTCGGCATTATGTACGGCTAATTCAATGTTTCCGGTTAAGCGCTCCAGCCATGGTGCCAGTGCATCCGGTGCCAGATTCACATGCAGCATGGCACCGCTGGCAGTCGCATTCATCAGTTCGCCGTGGGCAAGCACCAGCGCGACGGCATCTTCCAGATCGAGTACGCCGGCAGCCACGGCAGCAGCAACTTCGCCGCCGCTGTGACCGAGAATGGCATCGGGATGTTGTCCGCGTGCGGCGAGCGCTTGGGTCAGTGCAACTTGTAAGGCGAAGATTGCGGCATGAGCCTTGGCGGGATTGTGCAATTCCCCATTGTCTTTATCTTCAAGCAGGGGGCGAACCGACCAGTCGGCAAGACGCGAGAAAATCCGGTCGAGATCGGTTAGAGCCGTGGCGAACTCGGGCAGTCCAGTGTCATGCAGCAGTGCGACTGCCATACCCGACCACTGGGTGCCGATGCCCGAGTAGACGAACGAGGTATTCCTCATCTTGGATTGAGTCCACGAACTTCAGAAGCAAGAGCGGGCATAGCTAGGGTACGTCTATACGTACCCAGCCTTCCCTCCCTATCTTGAGGCCACCCTAGCTAGCCGGATCGGGTACCCGGTCGTTAGGATGAACGGAGAGGAAACAGAGGGATCAGTCCGGCTTTGGGGCTTCCCCGACTATCTCGCGGCCTTCCTTGAATTGCTCCCGGTAGTACTCGCGGACAGCGGCGGGATTAAAATTCAGGAAGGTTCCGCCCGACTCGAAGTGCTGGACGAATACTTTGCCAATGGCATAGGTGGAGGCGCCGGCTATTGCCGACATCGCCAATATGCCAGCAGTTTGACCGATGACCGGAACCATCTTGACCAGGCTCGCGACGGGCATGGCAAAGGCAACTGGCGCATAACCGCCTACCAGTGCGCCAATGACCTTCTTACCGATTTCCTCGGTGAAGGGCACGTTGTAGAAGGCGGAAAGTTTGCGCAGAAGATTTGCCTGGATTGCAGTCAAGGCAACAAAGTCAACGGCTGGCAAGGGAATGAGACCAACGCCCGCAGCTCCATATGAGTGACTCTTAATGACATCGCCAGTCCATGCCATACGCCCGGGCAACGCGAGCGTTGCGGCGCTTGCAGGCGCCTGAATGACAGTATCTTGAGACATGGCTGCGGGTTCAAGGGTAGCGGCAGTGCTCATGGTGACCTCCTGAAAATTCCGGCTTAAAGCCGTAGAAGTTAGGACAAAATCGACTTGGAGTCGGAGCGACACAACACTTGTTGCATTTCACTTGGCGCGCCGTTTATGCGAAATGCTTTATGGTGCAGACCCCCAGATTTTATTCATCATAGCGCAAGTAATTTGATTAAGCATAATAAATTATTATTGCAGTCGGTTTCGCTAAACGGCTGCTGTGGGCCTGCTGCTGCTCATTTCTATATCCTTAGCCAGGGTCGGCAAAAATGCTGTGGTCGTACGGGTGAAGAAATGCCCCCCTGGGAAATTCCGTAGGGCGAAAGATGCGCTGGAGAAAAACTGCCAGCGTTTCATGAAGGTCGGAGTGGCTACCGGATCTTCATTGCCGGCATAGGCGTAAATGGGGCAGGCCAATGGGGTTAGCGGAATATCTTGCTCAACCAGGGTGAAATCAGCGCGGAGAACCGGCAGCAGGAGTTCGGCTAGCTCTGGCGTGTCGAAAACCTCATCCGGGGTGCCGCCGTAGGATTTCACATGATGGCAGAACTCGGCTTCGGGTAGGTGTGCAGCGCCAGGATGTGGCGATGCGGCATCGGGTGCGCGATGCGCGACCACATGCAAGGACTGTGGCAAGGGGAGTCCCGCGGCTTGTAACCGGTGAGCGAGAGCGAAGGAGATTTTTGCGCCAAGGCTATATCCTAGCAACGCATAGGGACGATTCGTAAAAGGCACTAGTGCCGCCGCGAGGTCGTCAATCAGACAGCTAAGGTCGGTCTGGCGCGGTTCGTCAATGCGCGTCTCTCTCCCCGGATATTGCACCGGGGCTATAGCAACTCCTGGCAGCGCGCGCCGCCATCCAACGAAGGCAGATGCTCCGCCACCTGCATAGGGTAAGCAAAACACTCGTAAACCCTCTCCCCCTACCCCGAACGGGAGCCAAGGGGTATCACGCAGCATTGCTTGCCCCAGTACTGTCTTCAGGCGCCTTTTTTCGCGGCGCCTCCTTCCTGGGCCTTAGCAAATTCACTACGGAAGTGAGCTTCCACGCTCGCAGGGTCGAGATCCAGAAATGTGCCGCCGCTCTCGAAGTGGGTAATAAATACTTTACCGACCGCATAGGTAGCGGCTGCACCTAGTGCTGGCAGGATAGCGATGCCGACAAGTGTGCCGACTACTGGAATGGCCTTGAAAGTGGAGGCGATGCCGCCAGCCACGCTGCCAGGCAGAGCGGTGCCAAGGAGCGATCCAACGATAGACTTGGCCGCCTCCTTGCGGAACGGAATTTCGTATAGTTCTGCAAGCTTTGCCAGCATGCGCAACTGTACTGCCAGTAAAGCGGTCAGGTCGAGACCGGGCATGGGGATAACGCCGGCACCCGCAGACCATGGCAGGTAGCTACGTACCAGGGCTAATGCTTGTTCTGAACGTGCAGGGATGGCGGCAGGCTGGGCCTCGGGTGTGGCGGTTTCGGTATGGGGTACCTCTGTTTCTGGAGTAGTGTTGTTGCTCATGGCGGTCTCCGTGGTAGTGGCGCTTACATGGAAGTGGTGCGCTTGCTATAAGCTAGTCGACTTGTGTTAATTCGGGTCATCCTAATGCGCACTATAAACAGCATACACTACCAGAATGGAATTGTTTATCGTGTAAATGCGAGACCTAGTGACGCGTCTCTCGGTTTGGCCGACGCACTGGTCCGGTTGTCGGAGTCTGCGGTGGAGATTCGGACTGTCTGTTGCTTCGGAATTCGCTTAGAGGGGTTTTCTGACGCAGGATGGCAGACTATTCGAGCGTGGCTGGTCGAAGCGGGGCTTGTAAGTTGCAGTGAAGCGGTCAGTGCATCCCGCTTTTTGCATGTTGAGGATGCTGTACGCCATCTTCTGGCGAGGAGTTTGCTGCGATCTGTATTGACATGTCAGGGGGTCGGCGCGTTACCCGATGTCTGGCCGGTTAATGCCTGGGGTAAGCCTGATGGCGTGGCGTGGGATATGCATTTCAATTTGAGCCATGCTGGCAGAGAAATCTGGCTCGCCTGCTGTCGCGAGGCTGCTGTTGGAATTGATGTCGAGGAAGGCTGCCCGGAACTATCCGACCTGCTTCCACTGTTGCATCCTGCGGAAGCAGAGTGCCTTTCGGGTGATACCGATAGGTTGCGCAGGCGTCGGCTTTGGGTACGTAAAGAGGCCGTAATCAAGGCGACTGGCAAAGGTTTGTCCCTGCCTCTGGCAGATTTCCGGGTGGCACTTGACGACCGGGTTGAATCTTGGTTGCTGCAAGCGCCTCAGGAATACCCTGAACTGTGGAGTACCATGGACTTACCCGTCCCTGGACCGACTGCCGTGGCTCTTGCTGTGCGAGGAAGGGATATGGCAGTGCAGTGGAGACTTGCCCGGGTATTTGGTGAGTAGTTCATCCTTTCACGCTAAGCTGCGGCCGTAATATGTTGGCGCTCCGGGAGGTTGGGGACGCTAACTACAGGTTAAAACTGGGAGACATCCATGCAGGTCTTTGATCAACTCGAATCCGGTAATAGAAGTTATTGCCGAACTTTCCCCGATGTTTTTACTCACGCCAGTGGTGCGTGGATTACCGGCCGTAGCGGGCGGCGGTATATCGATTTTTTCGCTGGAGCGGGGGCGCTGAATTATGGGCACAATCCACCAGAGTTAAAACGGGCGCTAATCGCTTATCTTGAGGCGGATGGGTTGCTGCAGGGCCTGGACATGGCAACTGTGGCGAAAGAACGATTCCTGCTCGCTTTCAACGAGATCATTCTGGCGCCGCGTGGTCTTGCTGCCTATCGTTTGCTGTTTCCTGGGCCAACTGGAGCCAATTGCATTGAAGTGGGGTTCAAGATGGCCCGTCGGGCCACTGGGCGCAGGCGGATCATCGCTTTCACGGGGGGCTTCCACGGCATGAGCCTGGGTGCATTAGCGGCGACCTGGAAGGAGTTTTACCGTACCGGTGCAGGGGTACTCTTGAGGGATGTCGAATTCATGCCGTTTGACGGTGCTCTTGGGGCGGATGCCGATAGCCTTGATACCCTTGTATGCCTGTTAAACGAGGCTAGGGATGAGAATGAAAAACCTGCCGCCTGCATCGTCGAGACAGTACAAGGCGAGGGCGGTTGCAATGTTGCCTCCATGGACTGGCTTCGCCGGCTTCAGAGTTTGTGCCGGGCCTATGGGATGCTTCTGATCGTCGATGATATTCAGGCAGGATGTGGACGAACCGGTAGTTTTTTTAGCTTTGAGCCTGCAGAGATCGATCCTGACATTGTCTGTCTCGCGAAGTCGATTTCCGGCTTCGGGCTACCGATGTCGCTTGCTCTTGTCAAGCCACAATACGATGTATTGGAGCCTGGTCAACATTCAGGGACTTTTCGCGGAAACAATGCAGCCTTTGTCACAGCGACAGAGGCGCTGGAGCAATATTGGCGTGATGATGCATTGATGCGCGAGGTGGAAATCAAATCTCAGCTGGTGGCGTCCGAGTTGGCGAGCGTTGCTGCAACTTATCCGCAATATATGGTCGGTGTTCGTGGGCGAGGTCTGATGCAGGGGCTGGTATTTCGCAATGGCGAACTTTCCCGCCGTACGCGCGAGCGGTGCTTCGAGCAGGGACTCATCGCAGAGACCTGCGGCATTTCGGATGAGGTGATAAAGGTTTTTTGTCCGCTAACAATTTCAGAGCCTGATTTACGCACCGGGCTGAGAATTCTTTCTGATGCCGTTGAGTGGGTGCTCGGGAATCTTCCCGGCAGTGATCTTGACTCGTTCAGTCTTTGACTGGCAATGAAGCAGGAGGGGGGGGGCGTTCTTTCAGGGTGGGTTGTGCCGGTGCTGCAACATCCTTCTGCTTCGGAATTTCTTGGCTTGGGGATGTGCTGGATACGGCTGCAGTGCCTTCCTTATTTTTTGTATAAGGCAATGTATTTGTTATTGCGCTTGGCGTGTCCTTGCGCGGCCCGCTGGATTGTTCTCCTGGCGTATCCGCAGTATTAAGGATCACGGGCAAGCCGTCTTTGCCACCGATGATGATGATTTTGCTGTTGTTCGATGTGGCGAGTGCTGATGTGGCCTCGATGCCGCGCAGACGCAGATATTCGTTGGTAATCGTCCGGGCAACGATAGACTGGAAATCGCGTACGCCCTCGGCCTCGATACGCTTGCGATCCCGCTCTTTTTCCTCGCGTGTGAGGCGGAATTCATATTCGAGCATCATCTGTTGTTGTTCGGCTTTACGTTCAATTGCTTCGGCGACCCGTTGCGGTAGCTGGACGCTGCGGATGAGTACATCCTCAATGTGTAGCATCTTGCCGCGCACGTTTTGGCTGATGAGCGACGAACCGAATTGGGTCACCATGCGTTCGAGCATTTGGGCCTGGATGAAGGATCGCGCTTCCGTATAGAACTGCTCCGGTGTATAGCGGGCGATCAACTCGCGTGCGTGCGATCCAATCTCAGGGTATACCAGCACTTCCGCATAGTTGGGACCCACGAGTTTGTGCATCAAGCCAGCCGAGTCACGATCAAGGCGGTAACGCACCGCTATCTCGACCTGCATGGCCAAGCCATTGGACGAAATCGTGTCATAGGTACGCGCTGTGTTCTGCAATCGAGTGTCGTAGAGCAGCATTTCGTCCCAGGGGAAGATGATGTGCATACCCTCGCTGTAGTAATGATCGGTGACCGTTCCGCCAAAAAAATGCAGCCACAATACGCCGACATGGCCGGCGGGGACTGTGATGAAAATACGCGGTGCCATCAGCATCATCGCCAGGATGAGGGACAGCAGGACGACATAAACCGCCAGCGAGTGACGGCGCAGGAAATTCCATGCTCGGCGGAAAAGAACTTCGCCCCGGCCCTCTGCGCGAGGGGCAGGAACAGCCAGATCAGGCATTTTCAATCATCCGAATGGCATGGTTGAGTATTGAAATCAACGGAAGCGCTTGGGTGCGTCAGTAAGTCTGTTGATCTTCTCGCGGATTTCTTTGGAAGGGCGCCCGGCGATTTGTACAAAAAAATCACCGATCGGTGTAAGGATGATCGACAGGAAGAAATGCCCCATGAACCCCCATGCGGTATTGCGGCCCATGACGCCGCACACTACGCAGCCAAGCAAATACAGCATCACCAGAATCAAACCCATGTCAAATCCCTTTTTATCACCTGCTGGAACTGGTCAGATCGTCCGTACCAGTTTACTTCGACTGCATGATTGTATCGGCTTAAAATACAGTTATGCCCGGTTTCCGTCAATTTTCACGATATTAAATGTCATGAAGATTGCATGTTCCCTTTCTGACTATTCCCCGATTTCCGCCTCATCAATGAGATTGCCAACTTGAATACAGCTCTTGAGGCGATCCCCAATCGCAGCCTTGTACGTGTCAGTTTGGCGCTGCAGGTGGTTGGAACTATGGTGGCGGTGGTTGTTTTTGCCCTTGGCCTGGCCGCGCTTCTCAATGCCTTGCGTTTTCAGGAAACGCTAAAGGGACTGGTTGAAAAACGACTTGATATCGTCGTTCAGGAAGTCGCCAGCAATATTCAGGTCGGTATCGATCTGGGGTTGCGCATCGAAGCCATGGATAATTTGGCGGCGATTGTCGAGAGGGAGGCTCAGCAGGCGGATGGCGTTTCTGCCATCACGATTCATGACTGCGCTGGAAATATGCTGGCGAGCGCTCGGTCTGCAGCTTCTGGCGGTGCAATTGACGGTGGGGCGCCATGGCTGCCTCATCTGGGTAAGAGTCATTGGCGTCGTTTTGATGATCAAGGCATTGCGCTTGGCATGATTCTCAAGAACAGCTATGGGGTATGTGCCGGCGGTGTGGCCGTAGCGTATGAGGCCGGGACATTCTTCCAGACTCGGGATGCCGTTGTCGAACGTTTGCGCTGGATAGCCGTCGCGGCCGCGCTGCTTACCTTGCCGGCCGCTATTTTGCTGGGGTTGATGTTCCGACGTCGTAGCCGGATGTTGCACCGGCTATGTACCGACCTTGATGAACTGGGCGTGGGCAGGGCAGCTTTGGCCTCACCGCTGGCTGGCCCAGCTTGGCTAAAGAACGGGGAAAGTGAACTGATCGGTGCCTATAACGATGCGCGTCCCGTGCTGATTGAGGCGAATGATCAGATCCCATCTGCCGCAACTGACCAAGAGCTTGTGTTACCCCCTGATGAGCGGCAGGGTTTGCTCAGTGTCGTTTCTCGTTGGTTTGCCAATCCGGTTGTGCGGGTTCTGGTACTGACTAGCGCCACTCTGATACTGGCATTGGCCCTGGTATCGTGGTTTGCTGCCCACGCGCTCAAAGAGAGTCTGTTGCCTGAGATGGCGCACAAGGGCATGGCGGAAACCTTACAAGCGGGCCGTACTGTGCAGCGAGCGCTCAATCTGGACATTCCGCTTGAAGCACTGGTCGGCGTCGATGGTCTTTTTGATGGTCTGCAACGCAACGACTCCGATCTGGCATTTCTGGCGCTGACCGACCCGGACGGTAATATTTTACATACTGCAGGGATGGTTAAGGCAGACGTGCATACGGCTTTGATTTCCCCTGCCCAAGCGGTTGCAGGTCTGCCGGCTGCTGTACAGAGTCGCCATGCGGAGTTCCTTGTCAGTAGCATGGGCCTGCTTGATCATGAAGGTCACACTCTGGCCATGCTCCATCTCGGACACCAGGTGTCTGCCTTGATCCGCCCTCTCCAGGAAAGCATCGCTGATGTGGCCATCGTACTGCTGGTCTCGCTGTTCCTTGCATTTGAATTGATGTTGTTTGTTGTGACGGTCAACATTACGTTACCTGTCCGTGCCACTTTGCGTGTCCTGCGGGATGTCGCAGCGCGTCGTTTTGCCCTGATTCACGGTGAGTTCAGCGGTGACGAGATGGGGGCTATCGCACGTCGCCTGAATGTGATGGTATTGCAGAGGGCCGTCCGGCTGGGCGTCACTCCGCGCATAATTCGCGATCCCCGCCTAGTGGGGGTGCGCCTGCTGGCTTTCTTTTTCATCTTCGCCGAAGAGTTGGCACGTCCGGTCATGCCTTCGTTTTTTGGTCAACTGACGGCAGCGAGCGATGGGGCAATCTCGCACCTTGGTGCCGGTAGCGTCATGGCCCTGCATATGGCAGTAGTGGCTATCGCCATGCCAGTTGGCAGCATGCTTTATGCGCGCATCGGCCGGCGACGTATGTACATTGCCGGCGCACTGCTGGCCTCGGCCGGCTTGCTCGGTACGGGGCTTGCAGAAAATCTCTGGCACTTACTGCTCTGGCGGGCCGTTTCGGCAATTGGCTACGCTGCTACCTTTGTAGCCTGCCAAGGGTTTGTCATCGAATCGACCAGTAGCCTTGATCGTACCCGGGGCACGGCGATGATGGTGGGTGGCATCATGCTGGCCGACATCTGCGGGCCAGCCATCGGCGGCATTATGGCTGCTTGGATTGGTGCGGGGGCTACCTTCATGCTTGGCGCGGCTATTGCGATCTTCGCTGCAATACAGGTGCCTTTCCTGATGGGGCGCCTAACCGATCACCAGGAGGAGCCGCCAAAGATCACCTTTACCGCCCTCGCCAATACGCTAGCCAACCGTCGTTTTGTCGCACTGCTGGCGTTTGCGGCAATTCCCGCCAAGATGACGCTGAGCGGCTTGCTTTTCTATTTAATACCCTTGGCGCTGATGGAGTTTGGCGCCAATGTGGCTCAGGTTGGCCATACCATCATGCTTTACGGGCTGGCTGGGCTTTTGACCGGGCCGCTGTTCGCCCGGCTGACAGATCACTTTCAGCGCCCGGTGGCGGCATTGGCGATTGGCGGACTGATTACTGCTGCTGGTGCCATCCCTCTGTTTGGAGCGAGTTCCGGTGCCACGGTGACATTCGCTGTTCTTGCTTTAGGCATTGGACAGTCGCTTTCGATCCCAGCCCTTGTGGCGGCAGCACTTGCCCTCTCACAGCCAGCTGTTGCTGCATATGGTCAGGGGCCCGTGATGGCTGTCCTGCGTTTGCTGGAGCGTCTGGGCGGGGCAACGGGCCCACTGTTGGCGGCAGTACTCTCGACTTCCTACGGCATTGGGGTGGCCATGGGCCTGTTTGGGTTTTATTCTTTGGCCAGTGCGCTTCTGCTGCTTCTTTTCATGCACTTTTCCGACCGGCGTCGGCATCGGCGCCACCCGAAGCCTCCAGCCATCAATGTAGAGCTGCCATGATGAAGGCAATACAACGAACCACCGCTTTCCTTCTTGTGTTCATGCTTGCCGCCTGGGCGAGCATTGGCGCGGCGTTTGCTACGACACCCATGCGTGTTGCAATGGTCCTGTGGCGTGGTGAAACGGAGGTTGAGCGGGGCTTCCGGGACTATCTTGCGGAACAGGGAGTGAACGTCCGGATCGAAGTTTTCAATCTGGATCGGGATATGTCACGTTTGCCAGCGGTACTTGCTGCTTTGCGTGTTCGCCCCCCCGACTTGGTTTACGCTTGGGGCACGAGTATTACACTGGGAGTCGCTGGACGATGGGATGCGAAGGAATCCGGTAAGCAGCTGACCGGAATACCCATTCTGTTCACGATGGTTGCCGCACCATGGGAAACCGGTATTGCGCCGCCGTCATCCCAGTCAGCACGGCCGGATGTCACCGGTGTTTCGCACATTGCCCCACTCGCTACGCAAATCAATGCCATTCGATCCTATCTGCCGTTACGCAAGCTGGGTATCGTGTACAACCCGGGTGAATCGAATTCAGTAAGCAACGTTGCGGCATTGCGGCGGCAAGCCAAGATTCAGGAGTTCACCCTGTTGGAGGCACCGGTGCCTCTTGGGCGGGATGGGCAGCCAGCGGCACTCGCCATTCCGCGCCTGGTCGACGAACTCGCAGCTAAAGGGGCTCAAGTGCTATATATCGGGCCGGACAACTTCATTGGTAATCATCGGCATGTCTTGACATCGTCTGGAATTGCCAAAGGCATTCCAAGTTTTACAGCGACCGAACTGGAGATCCGCGATGGCGAGGCAATGTTCGGTCTGATCAGCCGCTATGACATGGTTGGGCGTCTTACCGCAGCAAAAGCCCGAGCCATCTTGTTTGACCGCCGATTGCCTGCAGAAATCCCGATCGAGACGCTGGATCGCTTTAACTACCTTATCCGTTTGCCTATTGCCCGGCGTTTGAAATTGTATCCTCCCTTGCCGTTGCTCCGTTATGCGGAAATCATCGAATGACGCTGCCGACAGGCGTGCTGTATTGTGGCGAGAGTCATCCTGAACCGTACTGGGGGCGTCGCCTCGGCTTGGATGATGTGAATGAGGTTTTTGCTCTGCATCGGCGCGTGATTCGGGTACTTTCCGCCGATCTGGTTGCAGCGGAAACCCGAGATTTTTTTCTCGATCATGTCGAGTGCAAGGGCCGCATACTAGGGCTGTTCGCCCGTCAGGGATTGGTTGCTTACGCCGTTCTTGGACTGCCTGGGTCAGAGGACGCCAACTTTGGCACCGATCATCGTTTGTCGATCGATCAGATGCTGCGGGTTGCCCACCTTGATGGTGCCAGCGTCGATCCGCTGTACCGTGGCAACCATCTGCACCGATTGCTGGTGCATTGGCGACTGGATGAGGCGAGGTCTGCCGGACGGCCAATCGTTCTGTCGACAACAGCTCCCGGCAACCCTTATAGCCTCGACAATTTACTGGCCTGCGGGCTGCAGATTCGTGGGTTGATGCGCAAGTTCGGGGGCTGGCGTTACCTGCTGCGACGCGATCTTGATCTTGATGCCGTCCCGGCTGGTACGGGCCGATGGGTCGATGCCGAAGATTTGACGGCGCATACGGACCTGTTGCAGGCTGGGTGGCGCGGTTGGATGGCGCGCGATGGGGAACGCCGGGAAATTCTCTTTACGCCTGTGCTCGAAAAACCGGTCAAAGGCTGGGAATTTCAGTGCAACGAAGCGCCCTTGGGGAGCCAGCCAATCTCGCGCCAGTAACGGGCAGCACCTTCATGCATGGGCAGGAAGTTGCTTAAAGCAAACATGTCGCGTGCATTCAAATGCGTTAATGTGGGGTGTTGGGTACGCAGGAAATCGATATTTTCAATGATGACACGGGTTAGCCAATACACAATGTAAGGGTCGGCCTTCTCGTGGGCGATCAGGGATGCCTTGATGCCATAGGAAACAAGGGGCTCGTTTTGTCCGGGGTAAACCTTGGCGGGAAGTTCGTTGCGGAAGTAGTATTTGTGCTTCTCCAGCAATGTTCCAATCGCTGGATGCCACATGCCGGCTAATGTCAGGCCGCAACGCTCTATTGCGTCAGTGAGTGCCGGAACCGGATGGCCACTCCAGAGGCCGAAGGCGTCGATGTAGTTATCGCAGATACCCTGGTAGTTGATATCCTGGGCAAAGTTGACCGCTTTCTCCATCTCCTTTTCCGTGAGGCCCAACGAATCGAGATATTCCACCCAGAGGATGTGGGCGGATGACTCTTTTAGCCCGAGGTTGATGCGCTTGTGTTTCAGGTCTTGAGGTTTGGCAATTTTGGTACGCTTGCTCATGACCAAAACGCCCATTTCGTCATGTAGCGAGGCAACCGAGCGGGCACCGGGCATTGGAACTTCGCCCGTGGCAGCATAGTAGTTGGTGTCGGACTGGACAATCGCAAACTGGGCACGCCCCTGATTCATCAGCCCCCGATTACTCCCCGCACCTTGCGAGCGAAGTGGTGAGCAATGAATGTGATGCTCTTCGTAGCGGGCGCGTAATGTTTCGCAAAGCGCGCTTGCCACGTAATAGTACACACCCGACGTACTGCCGCTATAGATGCTCAGATAATATTGCTTCGGACCACCGGTCTTTGCATGATCGGAAGAGAACTGTTTGGCGGGAATCCCGTCCGGACGAAACACCGGTTCGACTGCGGAGCAGGGCAAGGCGAGCATATACAGCCCGACGAACATGCAAGCAGCCGCAAGCAGTGCTGAAACCCCGGTATTTTTTATTGCCAGCATCACCATTGTCATTATTGGTAAGCGATAAGCTAGTATAGCCATGTCCGGGCCTTCGCGTCATGCGGCAGTTCATGGTGTTCAAGTGTTTGTTTATTCCTGTGGTTTACCCTCTTTCTGGTCATGCCTCCGACGCTTCCCTGTTCTCCTGTGTCCCGATTGTTCATTCGCACGGCGTGGCGGCACGATCTGCCCTATTGCGGCACGTCCCTTGATCCCGTGGACATGGTGTCCGCCGCGACGGCGATCACCGCCCGCGACGATTACCAGCCCACGCCGCTGCGCAGTTTGCCAGGTCTGGCGCGGGCGCTACGCCTTGGGGCGGTGTCGGTAAAAGACGAAGCCTGTCGTTTTGGCCTGGGCGGCATCAAGGCACTGGGTGCGCCCTACGGCCTCGAATATTTACTCGCCCGCCAGGAAAACCCGCCTGATGCCTATATCGCCGTGGCGGCGACCGATGGCAATCATGGCCTGGCACTGGCTTGGGCTTCGGCAAGAGCCGGATGTCGAGCGCGCATTTATGTTGGGAGGGCGGTAAGTCAGGCACGTATTGCTCGTATCCGCGCCACTGGAGCCTCGGTCGAAGTTGTCAATGGGAGTTACGACGATGCAGTGACCGCCGCCGCACGGGCGGCTCTCTCTCCCGGTGTACTGCTGGTCACCGACACCGATTATGCAGGCGGTCTGCCCGTCACCCGTGCCATCATGGCAGGCTATAGCCTACTGGCACAGGAACTGGCGCACCAGGTGGATGTGGCTGATTTCACTCATGTTTTTCTGCAGTGCGGTGTAGGCGGCGTGGCCGCCGGTATCGCTGCCGGATTGTGGTATCGATTGGGAAAAGTGCCGCGCCTGGTTACTGTCGAGCCGGTCCGTGCCGCTTGCGTGCTCGCTAGCTTGGAGGCGGGGCGACGCGTGCAAGTCGCCGGGACGCTCGATACGCGCATGGTCGGACTTGCTTGCGGGCTGGCCTCGCTGCCGGCGTGGGAGATTCTTTCCCAAACTGCTTTTGCCGCGATGACTGTCGAGGAGGAGGATGCTCGGTTGACCCAGACAGCTCTCGCCCAGGGCATCGACGGCGACCCGTCCTTGTCCTCCGGCGACACCGGTATCGCTGGCCTGGCTGGTTTGTGCGTGGCGGCCGCCGACGCGCAGGCACGCGCATGTCTTGGTCTCGATACAGCGAGTCGGATATTGCTAGTGAGCAGCGAGGGATGTCAGGATTGATGCATCTGGTCTTGGCGGCGGGAATGCCGTGCCGCGTCGGCTTGCCGATTAGGCTATGCTCCTGCCTGCGAAAAACGTCACGATCCCCCCATGGTACTTTTTAATTTCATCCTCACGGAAGGCGGAGCTAAGCGAAATCGGCTTGTGGCCGGGGCTTTTCTCGCCAGTTTGGGGAGCGTGTTGTTGCTGGTAGCGGTTAATCTCGCGGCTGCACAAATTGCTGGCCGGGAAGAGGACCGAGTGGACTGGTTGCTCGCCCTGCTGTTCGTCGTGGCGGCAATGCTCTATTATTTGGCCGAGAACGATCTGATCCGTCAGATCGGTGCCGCCATGGAAATTGCGATTGATCGGGTGCGCCTGCGCCTGCTCGACGGCGTGCGTGCAGCCGACTATGCGGCCATCGAACGTGTCGGCAGCGCCACCCTGTACGAGAGCATTACCCAAGCCTCGAGTGCCCTGTCGCAGAATTCGCAGTTCATCGCTCTGTCGATCCGCTCGGCGGTGCTCACGGCGATGGTACTGCTCTACATCCTCTATCTTTCGCCGACAGCCTTCTTTCTGGTTCTAGCAGGCACGGTTGCTGCAGGGGCGATGTACGTGCGTCTTGGCGGACAATTGGCCAAGCGTTATGCGGCGATGATGGACGAGGAGCGCCAGTTGTTCCGCTCCGTGAGCGATCTGTTCGACGGCTTCAAGGAGGTGCGGCTATCCAGTGCGCGCAGCCGCGATCTGGCACAGGGATTCGATGCTGTTTCCGACCGTTCTACGGCCATCCGTATCGATGTTCAGGGCAAGGCCTTTCAGCAACTGATCTTCGGCCACGTGGCATTTTTCTTTCTGCTGGCGGTCGTGGTTTTTGTCGTCCCAACTTATGCCAAAGGTTTTGCGACCGATGTTGTAAAAATCAGCGCTGCAGTGATCTTCATGATCGGCCCTCTGGGTGGCGTCATTCAAGCAGTGGCGGTCATGGCCGCAGCAGATGCCGCAGCCCGGCGGATGCTTGAATTGGACCGCCAACTGGCTGCGATGGCCGAACCAGGCCACGGCAAGACGCAGGAGCCGGTTTCACCGGCATTCGATGAGATACGGTTGTGTAGCGCGCTTTACGCCTACCCGGCGGTGGCTGGCGAGCAGGCTTTTGCGGTGGGTCCACTGGATCTGAGGATCCGTCGTGGCGAGGTCGTTTTCATCACCGGTGGCAACGGTTCCGGAAAGTCCTCGTTCATCAAACTGCTCACTGGACTTTATCGCCCTTGTCACGGTCGTCTGGAGGTAGATGACCAAGTCGTCGGTGACCAAGCCCGACGTGCCTATCGGGAGCTTTTCGCCGCCGTATTTTCGGATCACCACCTGTTTCACCGGCTTTACGGTTTGTTGCAGAATAATTCTGCAGATCTACTGCGGGAAGAGGCGCAGCACTTGTTGGCGTGGCTGGAAATGGACCGAGTCGTCTCGCTTGATGGCGAAACCTTTAGCCGCATCGATCTGTCTTCTGGACAGCGCAAGCGTGTGTTGCTGGTCGCTGCGCTGCTCGAACAGCGTCCAGTGCTGGTGCTCGACGAATGGGCTGCCGATCAGGATCCCCATTTCCGGCGCAAGTTCTACCGGGAGATCGTTCCGGCACTCAAGGCACGCGGGATGACCCTCATCGCCGTCACTCATGACGATCACTATTTCGATGTCGCCGACCGTCGCTTGCACTTCGAGGAAGGGCGCATGATCGAGATCAAACCGGGCGAGGGCGGTTGAGATGGAAATCCTGCATCTGCTACAGCGCGAATCTCGCACCCGCCCTCGTCTGTTGGTCTTCCTGACCATAATCTCGGCCTTGGCTACCGTGATCGTCATTGCTACTGTCAGCGCGGCAGCACAAGCTGCCGCCAGCGGTCAAGTCAGCCTGCGTCTGGCGGGCATCTTCCTGGTGGCTACCGTGCTCTACGCGCTGGTGCAGAATGCCCTCATGGCGGGGTTTGCTAAGGAGGTAGAGGGCATTATCCACCGCATTCGCCAGTCAGTCTTTGCGGATATTCGCGCGGCCGACCTACTGACCCTGCAGCGTATCGGACGCGCACCACTGTTTGCCGCCATGACGCAGGACACGCAAACGATCTCACGCAACCTGCCGCTGTTGATCATCGGCAGTCAGCAACTGGTGCTGGTGGTCTTCATTTCGCTCTACCTCGCCACGCTGTCTCTGGCTGCCTTTATCCTGGCGGCGGGATTTTGTGTGGCTGCCGTCTGGTTGCATCTGGCGCGCATGAAGGCGCTGGGTATCGCCACTGACATGGCCATGGCCGACGAGGGGCGGCTGTTCGATGGTCTGGGGGGGTTGCTGCGCGGACTCAAGGAAGTGCGCATGAGCGCTCTGCGTTCCGATGCCTTGCGTACCGATCTGGCTAATGTCTCATTCGAAGCGTGTCAGGCCAAGTCGGCCATCAAAGCTTACTGGGCACGCGAATTTGCGCTGATCCAGCTGGCGTTCTACGTGTTGATTGGGCTCATGGTATTTGTCGTGCCGATGTTTACTGCCGATTTTCACTCTGTTGCCCTGCCGGGAACCATGGCGGCACTGTTTCTCATCGGCCCTGTCGGCACCGTGGCCACGGCTATTCCGGCCATCGAAGACGCCGAGAGAGCGCTGCTGTCAATCCGTACCATCCAGGGACGATTGAAGGATGCGCTGGCGAAGCGGGCCGACGAGGCTGCGGAGCCCTTGGACAAGGCCGTGACGGAGGTCGCCATGCAGGATATTCGTTTCGCCTACCCAGGCAGCGAGGGTGATCCGGGATTTTCGGTCGGGCCGTTGTCGGCAAGTTTCCGTGCCGGACAGCTCACCTTTATCACCGGTGGCAACGGATCGGGCAAGTCGACCATGATGCAGTTGTTGACCGGTTTGGTTCCCGCTCAGGGCGGGATGTTGCGGGTCAATGGACTACCGTTGCGGATTTCCCAGATGCAGGCTTGGCGCGACAATATTGCTGCCGTTTTTTCCGATTACCACCTGTTTTCCCGTCTCTACGGTATCGAACAAGCGGAACTAGAACGTATTTCCGCCATGTTGCAAACCTTTGAAATGGCGGACAAGGTAACGTTGCATGGGGACGCGTTCAGTACGCTCGACCTGTCCGCTGGACAGCGCAAACGCCTTGCCCTCATCGCCGCCTTGCTTGAAAACAAGCCAGTGCTGGTCCTTGACGAATGGGCGGCCGATCAAGATCCCCATTATCGCCGGGTTTTCTACGAGCAGATCCTGCCGCAGTTGCGCGACTCAGGCAAGATCGTTATCTGCATCACCCATGATGATCGCTGGTTCGGGCTGGCCGACCAGATTCTGCATATGGTTGAGGGACGCTTCAAGCCGGCGACTTACGATGCTCGATGAGGGAAGTAATTGTGGTGCCAGGTAGAACGGCGGTGGCTCTGTTTGCCGTCTCGCCAGCGTCGACTTTTTGTGCAATAGTCAATGCGATTAGTTGTGTGTGTCAAAGTTGTGAAAACGGCCACCTTTTAGGGTGGCCGCTCATCTACGGCGGGGTTCTTGAGGCTTTACTGACGTAGCAAAGAAAGTACGTTTTGCGGGATCGTGTTGGCCTGTGCCAGCATCGCCGTACCGGCTTGCTGAAGAATTTGTGCCCGCGTCAGTGCCGCTGTTTCTGCTGCAAAATCGGCATCCTTGATGCGTGAGCGCGAGGCCGAGAGATTTTCCGAGGTAGTTTCGAGGTTGTTAATAGTCGAATCGAAGCGTGCCTGCAAGGCACCATAGCGCGCCCGCTGCCCGCTGATGGTCGCGATGGCAGAGTCGACCATGGCCAACGTCCGGTTTGCCGTTTCAACCGTGCTGATGTCCATTTTGTCTAGGGTTTGCAATTGACCGGCGCTGGTTTGTGCAGTGGCTGCGCCATTACCTGTGATTTCACCGAAGAACTGGTCGGCCACGGTAGTGGTGATCGAGAATGACTTGTCGGAATCAAGGATCACTTGCCCCGTCAACCATGTACCACTTGCCGCTGTCCAGGCTGTTTGATTGCCGGCAGCGACGATGCTTGTAGATTGCGCAGTCGCGCTTAACGTGGCATTGCCATCAACAACAGTCGCATCTTCAATTGCGATGCTACCGGTGGCAGCCGCCGAATTGTTAACTATGCGCAAATCTTTTCCCGCTTCGTTGCTCAGCTGCAGACCGTAATTGCCATTATCGGTCTTGACGATTTTCGCGGTAAAGCCGGTTTTTCCGGATACATCATTGAATGCGGTGACTGCTGCATTCAGTTGATCTGCGGCATCTGCCTGCAAAGTTCCATTTCCACCGCCAACGGTAAACGAGACCGTTACATAGGCGCTAGGATCGCTGCCTACCGTCCCGCCGGTGGCGACGAGGAAGCTGTAACTGGTTGCCTGTTTGAAATTATTGGTACCAGGATTGCCTGCGCCTGAGTCAGCACCCAGAACGAAGGAGCTGATGGCAGAAGCGCGTACGCCTGTTTGCGCTTGGTTGATGGTTGCGGCGACAGCCTCTGCACTTGAAGGTGCCTGGTAGGGAACGGTGAAGCTGCCCGAGCCACTGGCAATCGAGAGTCCAGTGTCGGCAGTCGTAATTTTGGAGGTGTTGGCGTCCGTTCCATAGTGAAGCAGCAGGGCATTGGTAACTGATCCATTGGTCAGCTCTCCAGGTCCGGTTTCCTTGAATGCGGCCAATCCACCGACCCGATAATTGCCGTAGGCATTGGTCTGGAAATTTCCAGAAGTTGCCGTGATGGTCTGGTTAGCATTTGCACCGACCTGGAACTGCGCTGACGTAAATGAACCATCCAGGAGTTTGAGTCCGTTGAACTCCGTGCTGGTGGCGACGCGTTGCAATTCCTGGTTGAGTTGCTGGACCTCTGCGTTCAGTGCTGCCCTGTCGCCAGAAGAGTTGGTCGCGTTGGCGGATTGAACCGCCAACTCTCGAATGCGCTGAAGGATGTCGCCGGATGACTGAAGCGCCCCTTCTGCGACTTGCGAGAGAGAGATGCCATCATTGGCATTGCGGCGTGCCTGATTCAGGCCGCGAATCTGGGTGGTAAAACGCTCGGAGATGGCCAAACCAGCCGCATCGTCCTTGGCGCTGTTGATCCGCAAACCCGAAGACAGGCGTTGCAGGGAAATACCCAGATCTGCCTGAGACCGGTTCAAATTCCGCTGGGAGTTCAGCGAAGCAACGTTAGTGTTAATAATTTGCGGCATTTGGCTTCTCCTTCGTTTCGCATTCGAAGACGCTTCTTTTCCAAGAGGCGCCACAAGGTTCCATGACGACGAACCTGCTTTGCGAAGCTAATAGCAACCGATATGCCAGAAAACAATATGAGCAAAAATACCCTGCTTATTCAGTGATATGCAGATTGAAATTGCAAGGGTTGTAACCTAAAGCGAGGGTGGCTGTCGATTTACGGTAAGAAGAAAGACCGTAATTGCCGGCAAAGGGCAAACTTTGCCGGGGTTCGCTTGAAGGAGCGAAATATGCCTGAAGATTACTCGTAGCGAACGTCAAGAATCTCGTATTCGCGGCGCCCGCCCGGGGTTTGCACCTCGACTACATCACCTTCGAACTTGCCGATCAGCGCACGCGCGACGGGCGAGTTGATGGAAATCTTGAATTGCTTGAGGTCGGCCTCGTCGTCGCCGACGATCTGGTAGGTGACCGTCTGGCCTTCGTCGGTATCTTCGAGTTCGACTGTTGCACCAAAGACGACGCGCCCATCGGCATCCAGTGACTTGGGGTCGATGATCTGGGCATTGCCGAGTTTTCCCTCGACATCGGCGATGCGTCCTTCGATGAAGCCCTGACGTTCCTTGGCGGCATCGTATTCGGCGTTTTCCGAGAGATCGCCATGTGAGCGCGCCTCGGCGATGGCGGCGATGACGGCGGGGCGTTCGATGGATTTCAGACGTTGCAATTCGGCTTTGAGCAGTTCGGCACCGCGCAGCGTGATGGGTACCTTGCTCATGAGGCGAGTTCCGTATGCAGTTGCTGAATCGAATAGGTTTCCAGTCCGGAGTGCTGCATGCCGACGCAGGCGGCGCGTGCGCCTTCGATCGTGGTAAACAGGGTGACCTTCTGTGCCAGTGCCGAGGTACGAATCGAGCGCGAGTCGTTGATGGCGCTGCGTTTTTCGTCAACGGTGTTGACGATCAGCACGATCTCATTGTTCTTGATCATATCGACGATGTGCGGGCGACCTTCATTGACCTTGTTGGCGATGGTGACCGGAATGCCCGCGGCCTGAATGGCGGTTGCGGTGCCACGCGTGGCGAGCACCGTGAAGCCCAGTTCATGCAGCAGGCCGGCAACCTCGACTGCCTTGACCTTGTCGGCCTGCTTGACGGTGATGAGCGCGCGTCCGGCAGCGGGCAGCTTGGTATTCGCGGCGATTTGCGACTTCACGAAGGCTTCGCCAAAAGTGCGGCCTACGCCCATGACTTCACCAGTCGACTTCATTTCCGGTCCGAGCAGCGTGTCGACGCCGGGGAACTTGTTGAAGGGAAAGACAGCTTCCTTGACCGAGAAATAGGGTGGTACGACTTCATGCGTGACGCCCTGATCGGCCAGGCTGCGGCCGGCCATGCAGCGTGCGGCGATCTTGGCGAGCGGCAGGCTGGTGGCCTTGGAAACGAATGGGACAGTGCGCGAAGCGCGCGGATTGACTTCAAGGACATAGACGACGCTGTTGGCACCGCGACCCTGAATGGCGAACTGAACGTTCATCAGGCCGACCACATTGAGGCCCTTGGCCATCAGTTCGGTTTGGCGGCGCAGTTCGTCCTGCACTTCTTCGCAGAGCGAGAAGGGCGGCAGCGAACAGGCCGAATCGCCCGAATGCACGCCGGCTTGTTCGATGTGCTCCATGATGCCGCCGATGATGACTTGTTTCCCATCGGACAAGGCATCGACATCGACTTCCGTGGCATCGTTGAGGTAGCGGTCGAGCAATACCGGCGAATCGTTGGAAACCTTGACGGCTTCGCGCATGTAGCGTTCGAGGTCTTTCTCTTCGTGCACGATTTCCATCGCGCGGCCGCCGAGCACATAGCTGGGACGCACGACCAGCGGATAGCCGATTTCCTTGGCCAGACGCAAGGCATCGGCCTCGGTGCGCGCGGTGCGGTTGGGCGGCTGCTTGAGCTTGAGATCCTGCAGCAGCTTCTGGAAGCGTTCGCGGTCTTCGGCGGCGTCGATCATGTCCGGCGTGGTGCCGATGATCGGTACGCCATTGGCCTCCAGATCGCGGGCGCGCTTGAGCGGCGTCTGGCCGCCGAACTGGACGATGACGCCGACTGGCTTTTCGACGGCGACCACTTCAAGGATGTCTTCCAGTGTCAGCGGCTCGAAGTAGAGGCGATCCGAGGTGTCGTAGTCGGTCGAGACGGTTTCCGGGTTGCAGTTGACCATGATGGTCTCGTAACCATCCTCGCGCATTGCCAACGCGGCATGCACGCAGCAGTAGTCGAACTCGATACCCTGGCCGATGCGGTTGGGGCCGCCACCAAGCACCATGATCTTCTTCTTGTCGGTCGGCCGCGACTCGCACTCTTCCTCGTAGGTCGAGTACATGTAGGCGGTGGAGGTGGCGAACTCGGCCGCGCAGGTGTCAACGCGCTTGAATACCGGGCGTACGCCCAGTTTCTGACGATGCTCACGAACGGCCGTCTCCATATCACGCGGCGAGTCGGCTGTCGCCGTCTCGCCAGCGCCGACTTTTGACCCAATGCGGCGGTCGGAGAAGCCCTTGCGCTTGAGACCGCGCAGGGTGTCGGCGTCGAGCTTGTCGAGCTGTTGCGTGGTCAGCCATGCTTCGGTCTTGACGATGTCCTCGATCTGCACGAGGAACCACGGGTCGATTTTGGTCAGGTTGAACACATCCTGCATCGAGTAACCCGTGCGGAAGGCTTGGCCGACGTACCAGATGCGCTGTGCGCCGGGGTTCGCCAGTTCGTGTTGGATCTCGGCGTCGTCGGCATCGATCTCGTCGAGGCCATAGACGCTGACTTCAAGGCCGCGCAGGGCTTTCTGGAACGATTCCTGGAAGCTGCGGCCAATGGCCATGACTTCGCCGACCGACTTCATCTGCGTCGTCAGGCGGCTGTCGGCCTGCGGGAACTTCTCGAAGGCGAAGCGCGGCACCTTGGTGACGACGTAGTCGATGGAGGGTTCGAAGGACGCCGGTGTTGCACCGCCAGTGATGTCGTTCTTCAGTTCGTCGAGGGTAAAGCCCACCGCAAGCTTGGCCGCGATCTTGGCGATCGGGAAGCCGGTGGCCTTGGAGGCCAGTGCCGACGAACGCGAGACGCGCGGGTTCATCTCGATGACGATCATGCGGCCATCGTCCGGGTTGATCGCGAACTGCACGTTCGAACCGCCGGTGTCGACGCCGATCTCGCGCAGCACCGCGATGCTGGCGTTGCGCATGATCTGGTATTCCTTGTCGGTCAGCGTCTGCGCCGGCGCGACGGTGATCGAGTCGCCGGTGTGCACACCCATCGGGTCGAGGTTCTCGATCGAGCAGACGATGATGCAGTTGTCCTTGCGGTCGCGCACCACCTCCATCTCGAACTCTTTCCAGCCGAGCAGCGACTCTTCGATAAGGAGTTCCTTGGTCGGCGAAGCTTCGAGGCCACGCTTGCAGATCTCGACGAATTCTTCCTGGTTGTAGGCGATGCCGCCGCCCGAGCCGCCCATCGTGAAGGAGGGGCGGATGATGGTCGGGAAACCCATCACGCTCTGCACCTGCTGCGCTTCTTCAAGGCTGTGGGCGATGCCGGAGCGGGCGGAACCGAGACCGATCTTGGTCATGGCCTGTTTGAATTTCTCGCGGTCTTCGGCCTTGTCGATGGCCTCGCGCGAAGCGCCGATCATCTCGACGCCGTACTTTTCGAGCACACCGTGCTTGGCGAGGTCGAGCGCGCAGTTCAGCGCGGTTTGGCCGCCCATGGTCGGGAGCAGCGCATCGGGACGTTCCTTGGCGATGATGTTCTCCACCACCTGCCAGGTGATCGGCTCGATGTAGGTGACGTCCGCCATGTTCGGGTCGGTCATGATCGTCGCCGGATTCGAGTTGACCAGGATGACCTTGTAACCCTCCTCGCGCAGCGCCTTGCAGGCCTGGGCGCCGGAATAATCAAACTCGCAGGCCTGGCCGATGATGATCGGACCGGCGCCAACGATGAGGATGCTATGGATGTCGGTTCTTTTAGGCATGCTTTTGCTCCATCAGCTTGATGAAGCGATCGAAGAGGTAGGACACGTCGTGGGGTCCGGGGCTGGCCTCGGGATGGCCCTGGAAACACAGGGCCGGGCGGTCGGTCCAGGCCAGGCCCTGCAGGCTGCCGTCGAACAGCGAGACGTGGGTGACCTTGATGTTGCCCGGCAGCGTCGCCGGATCGGCGGCGAAACCGTGGTTCTGGCTGGTGATCAGCACCTGACCGGATTCGAGATCCTTGACCGGATGGTTGGCGCCGTGGTGGCCGAACTTCATCTTGAGCGTCTTGCCGCCGCCCGCCAGCGCCATCAACTGGTGGCCGAGGCAGATGCCGAAGGTGGGCAGTTTCTTGTCGAGGAAAGTGCGGATCGCGGCGATGGCGTAATCGCAAGGTTCCGGGTCGCCGGGGCCATTGGAAAGGAACACGCCGTCAGGGTTCATGGCCAGCACCTCGGCGGCCGGCGTTTGAGCCGGCACGACGGTGAGCTTGCAGCCGCGCTCGGCGAGCATGCGCAGGATGTTGCGCTTGACGCCGAAGTCGTAGGCGACGACATGAAACTTTGCATTGGCTTGTGGCACGTAACCCTTGCCGAGGCGCCACTCGCCTTCGGTCCAGTCATAGGGCTGGTCGACCGTCACGACCTTGGCAAGGTCCATGCCGGCGAGGCCGGGGAAGGATTTGGCTTGCGCAATGGCGTCATCGGCATTCAGGTTCTCGCCAGTGACCAGGCAACCGGCCTGGGCACCTTTTTCGCGCAACACGCGGGTCAGCTTGCGGGTGTCGATGTCTGCGATGCCGACAATGTTCTCGGCGTGCAGATAGTCGGACAGGGTTTGTTCGGAACGGAAGTTCGAGGCAAGCAGCGGCAGGTCACGGATCACCAGGCCGGCGGCGTAGATGCGGCCGGCTTCACAATCTTCGCGATTGATGCCGGTATTGCCGATGTGCGGGTAGGTGAGGGTGACGATCTGGCGCGTATAGGACGGATCGGTGAGGATTTCCTGATAGCCGGTCATGGCGGTGTTGAACACCACCTCGCCGACACTCGATCCGGTGGCGCCTATGCCTTTGCCCCGAAATACCGTTCCGTCGGCGAGAGCAAGCAAGGCGGACGGAAATGTGGTCAAAATCGGGCTCCTGAGCGGTTATTGCGGCGCAACAAGCCCCGATAAACCAGAGCGTTGGCCAAACCGCGCCATTTTAGCCGAACTCGCCGATTAGCGCAGTCCCCTCATCTCAGTCCAAGCACGTCCTGCATGTCGAAGAGTCCGGCGCGCTTGTGTTGCAGGAAGCGTGCGGCACGCAGGCTGCCCAGTGCATACGGCATGCGGCTGGCCGCCTTGTGGGTGATCTCGACGCGTTCGCCGGTGCCGGCGAACAGCACCGTGTGGTCGCCGACGATATCGCCGCCGCGTATCGTGGCAAAGCCGATCTGGGTGGGCGGACGCTCGCCCGTGTGGCCTTCGCGGCCATAGACGGCACAATCAGCCAGATCGCGCCCCAGTGCGTGAGCGACCACTTCGCCCATGCGCAGTGCCGTGCCCGAGGGCGCATCGATCTTGTGGCGATGGTGGGCCTCGATGACTTCGATGTCATAACCCTCGTTGAGAATGCGTGCGGCAAGGTCAAGCAGTTTAAATACGGTATTGACACCAACGGCCATGTTGGGCGCGAAGACAATGGGAATGTCGCGTGCGAAGGCCTCAATCTGCTGCTTCTGTTCCGGGGTGAATCCCGTGGTGCCAATCACCGCATGGGTGCCAAGGCGGCGACAGATATCCAAATGCTTGAGCGTACCTTCGGGGCGGGTGAAGTCGATCAGGCAATCGGCCTTGGTCAATGCGGCTTCAACGTCATCGTTGATATCAAAGGCGGCGGCGAGTTCGGCATCGGGGTCTGCTGCTACGGCCTCGATCAGCATCTGGCCCATGCGGCCGCTGGCGCCGGCAATGGCGCAACGAATTTTCGTCATGGTGGTCAATCCTTTTTGGCAGGGACGGGAACTTCAATGACCCGGGCACTCTGGTTGGGTGCGGTTGCCGCCTTAGCCGCTGCGGTTTCGGCCGTTTCGGCTACTACGTCGCCATCGACGCGGGCCAGTTTGTCATCGACAAAGAAAACCACCAGACGACGCAACTGGACGTCTCCCTTGCCGGGCTGGAAACGATAGACATAGTCCCAGCGATTGGCGTGGAACATGTCCGATACCAAGGGCGTGCCCAAAGCGAAACGCACTTGGTCGCGCGTCATGCCTGGACGGAGTTTGGCGACCATTTCCTGATCGACAAAATTGCCTTGGCGCACGTCAATGCGGTAGGGCGACAGCATCGAAGCGATATCCGGGGAACTGGAGCAGGCGGCCAGCAGGGGCAGGGCCAGAAACAGGATTCTTGACGGCATGTTGGCGGGATTCTCAGTTTGGCGTGATTATCGGGAAAACTATATCATAGGGGTCCGACGCATATTTGCCCGATTACCATGCCCGATCCTGCAGAACTTAAGAGTATGGGCCTCAAGGCCACTGTGCCGCGCATGACCATCCTCGATCTGTTTCGTCGTTCGCCTACTCGTCATTTGACGGCCGAGGATGTCTATCGCCAACTGGTGATGGAGCACTTCGATATCGGTCTGGCCACGATCTATCGCGTACTGACGCAATTCGAGCAGGCCGGCCTATTGGAGCGCCACCACTTCGAATCGGGCAAGGCGGTGTTCGAACTAAACGATGGCAAGCACCACGATCATCTGGTTTGCCTGCAATGCGGTCGCGTCGAGGAATTTAACGATCCTGAAATCGAACGACGGCAAAATAGGATCGCTAAGGAACGTGGCTTTACAGTCATCGAACATGCCCTGTATTTATATGTTGAGTGCCAGAATACGAAATGTCCTTACTGGCAGGGAAAAGCGTCCCTTACGGAGTCTGCATAAATTCATCAATGTATTGACCATCATCAACCAGGATTAGGAGTGTCCCATGCAGATCGATAGCGTCAACTTATCAAACCACATGTTGGTACGTCTGACGGGACGTTTCGATTTCAATACGCGCGACCAGTTCATGGCGCGCATCAAGGAATCGATTTCCCAGGCAGAGGCTGCAGAGGTTCGCATAGACCTCGCTGGCGTCGTCTACATCGACAGTTCCGCGTTGGGCACGTTGCTGATGGCGCGCGATCTTGCCAAGCAGCACGAAAAGGAAATCACCCTGTCGAGCCCGCAGCCCCTGGTACGTCAGACCCTCGAAACCGCACAGTTTTCGCGTTTGTTCAAGTTTATGTGAGCGCCAGCACGGCGGCAAGCAAGAGGCGGCGTTTATTGCAGCTCCTTACTCAGCGACAAGTAGATGCCGTCTCGTCAGCGCCGACTTTAGCTTCCGTCCTGTTGTTGCAGCCACTTTAACAACTTCTCGAACAGCAACTCCGGTTCAACCGGCTTGCCGATGTGATCATTCATGCCGGCATCCAGGCAGATTTGGCGATCCTCGGTGAAGGCATTGGCGGTCATGGCGAGAATCGGGGTCTTCTGATTCAGCGAATCGCCACGAATCGCCCGTGTCGCATCGACACCGTTCAGCCGGGGCATCTGCATGTCCATCAGGATCAGGGCGTAGGGGGTGTGTTGTGCCATGGCGACGGCTTTTGCCCCATCTTCGGCCAGATCCACCGCGAGTCCGACATCCTCCAGCAGACCTTTGGAGACTTCCTGATTGATCGGTTCATCCTCCGCCAGCAGGATGCGGATACCCATGTAATGCGACTTGATCTGTGTCTCGGCAGAGTCGCCCGTAAAAGTCGGCGCTGGTGGGACGGCGCCCTGTATAGCCTTACCCAGCCGCACGGTGAACCAGAAAGTGCTGCCTTGACCAGGGGTGCTCTCCACACCGATTTCACCCCCCATCATCTGTACCAGCCGTTTGCTGATCGCCAGCCCCAGCCCCGTGCCCCCATACTTGCGCGTCATCGAGCCATCCGCCTGTTCGAAGGCCGTGAACAGGCGCATTTGATCCGCAGGGAAGATGCCGATCCCGGTATCCCGAACCTCAAGGCGCAGCAGGACCTCGGCCGCACTCTCCTCAACAATCTGGACGCTCAGCTTGATAGAACCCTGGACGGTGAACTTGAGGGCGTTGCCGGCGAGATTCAGCAGAATCTGGCCCAGGCGCAGCGGATCGCCCATGAACGACTGGCGGGCAACGTCCGGCGAGAGGTCGGCGAGCAGTTTCAGATGCTTCTCGCTGGCCTTGTGGCCGATCAGGCTGAAGAGGTTTTCCAGTACTTCGCCGAGCCTGAAATTGACTTTCTCCAGCGTCAGCCGCTCGGCCTCGATCTTGGAAATGTCGAGGATGTCGTTGATGACATGGAGCAGATGCTGCGAGGACTGGATGACCTTGCCCAACTGATCGCGCAGCTTCGGCTCGGTGGCCTGACGCAGGGCCAGCTCGGTCATGCCCAGAATGCCGTTCATCGGCGTGCGCAGCTCGTGGCTCATGTTGGCCAGGAAAGTGCTCTTGGCTCGATTGGCGGCATCTGCCGCTTCCCGTGCCTGCAAGAGTTCCGCATTGGATTTGCGCAGTTGCCGGAGGCCGGACTCCTGCGCATCGAGCAGATTGTTGAACGCACCCGCCAGCCGATCGAGTTCATCCGTCACCATCGCGTCTGGGTTTTCTGTCGGAATGCGCGCTCCCTCGGAAGAGGCGTGATAACGATTGAGAAATTCACTCATGCGCTGCAACTTGCTGCCCGCCACACGATGGTAGGCAAACAGGATCATCATGGCGACCGCCAGCACCTGCAGGATTTGCGTGATCAGAATGAGCCAGGCATCTTCCCGTGTCAGCGAACTGAGCCGCGCAAGGCTCAAGGTCATGGTGAGCGTGCCCAGGGGTATTTGGCGCCCCTTGAATTCCCGAGTGATCAGCCGCTCCCTTTCGATCACCGAGACCCCCGGCGCCAGCGGGCTGCCAAATACCAGCGGTGGCTTGGTGGACTCGGCCCAGACTAGCTTGACCTGTGCCATGTCCTTGAAGTGTTTGATTCCCTGCAGATGTTCCGCGATCAGCGCAGCATCCCCCAGCCAGATGGCTTCCTGCAGTGCCGGCAGGCTGGAATCCAGAATGGCGTCGATGGTCTCCTCTTCATGCGCCACATGGTCACGATAGTCTTTCCAGAGAAACAACCCGCTCAACAAGAAAGCAAAAAACAGGCTGATGACCACCGACAGCAGCGCCAGTTTCCTACCCAGCGAAGAAAAGAGGTAGGCCCGAAGCGACATTACTTGCTGGCGGGCGGATCGACGCCGGCGGCCAGGAACGCCCGTGCGTAGCTGCCATCCGCCTTCATGGCCCGCAAGGCGGCGGTTAGCGGCTCGATGAGCGCACGGTGCTGCTGGTGCAACACCAGATGCTGGGGAACCATCACTAGCGGCGGATCAATCACACGAATGTGCTTCATGCCCGCTTCCTCGGCGGCCTTCAAGCCGGTCAGGCGCTCGTAGATGACCACATCGGCCCGATCCTCGGTCAGCAGCGGAAACAACTCCTCCGGCCCGCGCACACGCAATACCTGGGTTGCCTTGACCCGGTCTTCCAGAATCTTCCAGCCGAGGATGTGGCCGACACGCAAAAGCTGCAGATCGTCGAAATGGCGGATGCGGACATCCTTGCGCAAGGTAAAAGCGCTCATCGACAATGGATAAAGCGGCTCCGGGATGACAACCAGATGGGGGTAGCGCGTGGTAATCGCCTCCGGGATGCGCAGGATGTCTCCATCGATGATGCCGCTGTCGGCATTTATCAGGGAACGCTCGCAGGGTAAGGCACTGACGCAGGCGCGCTTGCCAATCCGCTGGAAGGCTGCCGCGACCAGTTTGTCGATGATGCCGCGGCCCTCGGCGGAAAGCGGCGCACGGTGACAAGAGCCGATGACGATCTCGCATGCCGGTTCTTGCGCATACAGCGACATACTAGCCAGCAGCATGAGTACCAGCGCCAAGGTCCGCAGGCGCAAGCTGGACAATCCGGAGCAGCGTGGGAAAGCGGGGAATTCGGGCACGGCGATCATCACTCCTTTGAACCACCCAATGTTTGCACAAAGATACGCTGGTAGCTGCCATCGGCCTTCATGGCCTGCAGCGCCTTCGCGGCAGGGGCAAGCAGATGGGCATGTTTCTTGTTCAGGTACAGGAACATCTCGGCCCTGACCAGCGGCGGCTGCAGCAAATGGGCTTGCAGCTTGCGTTGCTGCAGAATGTACTGACCCTGCCAACGCTCAAACAGCACCACATCGGCACGACCATTGGCCAGCAGCGAAAACAGCTGGTCTGCATTCGACACATGCGTCACCCCCGTACCCGGCAGGATTGCGTCGTCAAACACCTTCCAGCCGGTAATGTAGCCAACCTGATAGGGCCGCAAGGTTTCGAAGCTGGGTGTGGCAATATTTGCCGTCAGCGAATAGGCAACAAACTCGTTGTCGATGATTTTTTCCTCGACCCGCAGCAGGTTCGGGAAATTCTTGTCCAGCCCTTTCACGCGCATCGCCACGCCGTCGTCGATCCCCGTGTTGGCATTGATGTTGGCGCGCGCCGAGGCATCGTATTGCACGACCTCGGCCGATACGCCGATACGCCGAAAGATTTCCGGCACCAACTGTTCGAGAAAGCCCTTCTGGTTCGGCAGGAAATAGGGAGCGCGAACGCCACTGGTCAGCCGTATCGGCTCTGCCGCTGCCGGCGCAAGGCAGGCCAGCATGACAATCGCTGCAAGGAGTCGGAGCGGGGAAGCAGGAAAAGACATAGAGGAGTCAGGGTCAATTGCCTTAGCGGTCGATAATACAATTTTGGTGATACGCCTGAGACCAAGGCTGCCGCAAGTTGGGAATCGCTATCGGAGAAGTCGACGATGGCAGGACGGTAAGCATCACGCGTCGGTTTGCTGTCGCAGACGCTCGGTCAACATGCGCATCACCCATAGCGAAAATGGCGGGTTTTTCTCGACCAGCGCCATAAACTGGCCCTCGCGAATTTCCATGACCTTGCAATGCGAGGCGGCCACGACATCGGCTACACGGGTTTGGCGATCGATCAGGCCCATCTCGCCAAATATTGAGCCGGTTTCGCCGATGGAAATCGATTTGCTGCCTTTGCGAATCTCAATCCGGCCGGAGGTCAGTACGCCCATGTAGTCGCCGGCGTCCCCTACGCGGAAGATGTATTCGCCCGGCTCATAAGTCCTGACGACCGCGCTTTGCTGGTATTTGTCCGATAAAAGCTCCTGAAGCAGCCAGCCGGTCAGACTCTTTTTCATGGGTAGCCTTCCTGAATCGGGTGGGGATTTTATACCGTAACGCATTGCATAACGGTCATGTTGCCCTTGATGACGGTCAACCAGTTCGATATGTTGCCAAGCTATCATGCTGGCTTGCCTTTTGCGAACACTTATGAGCCGTTCTCTGCTTGTCGATACCGCCCTGATACTGACACTTTTCCTGATCGGTATCGTCGGCTACAAGTTGTCCCCCCTGCTGATGCCAAAGGCCGACGTGACGGTCACGCCGGAGGTGGGCTGCGACCTGCACCAGACCCCGTGTCGTGCGGTGCTGCCCTCGGGCGGGCACTTAACCCTCTCCTTGTCCCCTCGACCTATCCCGGTGGTGCAGCCGATCGAGATGACGGTAAGCGTCGAGGGGATATCGCCGGATAGGGTGCAGATCGACTTTGCCGGGGTCGATATGGCCATGGGCTTCAATCGCTCCACGCTGAAAGCGGCGGGCACAGGGCAGTTTATTGGCCCGACGACCCTGCCGGTATGTGTCACGGGACGTATGACCTGGCAGGCGACCGTATTGCTGGAGACCGGTAGCCAGCGCATGGCCGTGCCTTTCCGGTTTTCGACAGGCTGATGAGGCTATGAGAAAACTGCTGATTGCCCTGAATGTCGCCTTGCTGGCCCTGATTGCCTGGACGGCCTTTTTCTGGCAGCCCGATGTCGATCAGCCCCCCTTGCCGGGAACCCATGCGGCCCGGCTCGGACAGGATGTCGCCTTGGCGACGGTCCCCGCCGGCGGGGATTTCACCCTTGACGGTCCGAAAGGCCCGGTAGCCCTGCACAATCATGCCGGCAAACTGGTGCTGCTGTATTTTGGCTACACCTATTGCCCAGATATATGTCCAACCTCGCTGATGGTCTGGCAGCAGGCCTTGGCGGCATTGTCACCGGCTGAGGCGGCCAGGGTGCAGCCGATATTCGTCAGTGTCGACCCCGAGCGCGATACCATCGAACGGCTCATCGATTACACCCGGTTCTTCCACCCGAGCATGCTCGGTCTGACCGGCAAACCCGATCGGCTCAAGGAAATCGCCGGTCGCTATGGCGCCGTGTTTGCCCGGGTGGAAGGCGCCTTGGCTACGGGTTATGTGGTCGACCACAGTGCCATGACGTATCTCGTCGATGCACGCGGCCAACTGGTGGCCAGCCTTCCTCATGGCGCAAGCGTCGACCAGTTGCTTGCCGAAATTCATAAGTACCTTCCCAAGACCTGATAAGGAGTTCCCCATGAACAAGCCTATTGCACTCGCCCTGCTGCTGGCCGCCAGTTTCGCGGCCCCTGTTCTTGCTGCTGTCGGCTTGGCCGATCGGATTAGCGTGGTCGATCCCTACGTGCGTATGGCGCCGCCCGGTGCCAAGGTTACTGCCGCTTTCATGGTCATTAAGAACTCCGGCGACAAGGAAGCCCAACTTGTGAGAGCTAACACACAGGCCGCCAACATCACCGAACTGCATAACCATATCAATGACAATGGCGTCATGCGTATGCGCCAGGTCAAGGAAATTGCCGTTCCTGCCAAGGGTGAGGCCGTGCTTAAGCCGGGTGGCTACCACGTGATGCTGATCGACATGAAGGCACCGCTTAAAGAGGGCGATCATGTGGTAATCAAGCTCGGATTCGCCGATGGCAGCAGTAAGGAAGTCCATGCGCCGGTAACGAAATCGTCCATCGGCATGCCGCTGCCGATGGACCACAACAAAATCAAGCATTGACGAGTCCGCTGTTCCTCGTCTTGCTGGAAACAGTTAGGGAGCACTGGGAACAAAAAAGCCGACTTTCGTCGGCTGAGCTTCTCTCTGTTTTTCATCTTTCGACTGATTGGCATTATGCCGCTTTCTTCTGCTCGTGCTGAGCGTTGAGGCGACACCTTGCAGGCGAGTTGCGGTTGTTGCCGGCAATTTGTAACGTCAATAAGAGTCAAACCCTGGGTTCGTCGGCATCCATCAGCCGTGCGTTTGCGCAATCGCGAGCAACTCTTCGTAGCTGTATCCCCCGAACGATGGACTGCAGACGGCAAGAAGCCACTTCGCCGCCCATCCCATCAAACTTTCGTCAGAACCAAAAATTGGGTACTCCCATATCCTGCATCTGCGTCACCCCAATCACCTCGACAAAATCTGCCAACGACCGGAATTCGCCTACATTGAGCACGGGCGCCCCCAAGATCTTGGGGCCATAGAAGACACCGCCAATCTTGCCGTACTCGATATTCCGCAGCGTATTCACCTCCCCAGAGAAGACATCCCGAATCACTAGATCGATTTGACCCGGCGAGGTTTCCTGAACCCCCAGTTGGTAATCGTTCGTCACATTGCCGCGCATGACAATCATATCGATACCGGCCCCGCCATCGATAAGATTGCTTCCGCTGCCCCCCACCAATAAATCATTGCCAGCGCCGCCTAGCAACTGATCGTTGCCCGCATTGGGCGACCAGCCGGTTTCGCCCAGGGTGAGCGGCTGCATGATTGACAACAGGCCCTGGGCATCCTTGAACTTCTCCTTGTGACTATCGTGCTGAACCAGCCAGAGGAAACCTGCTGCCCAGGAGCCACCGTCCTCGATATATTGGACACCCGTCTGGACAATCTCATGACTGGCGCTGCCCCAGACATGCTCGATCACCTGTCTGACCTGCGCCTCTGTCGTTCCGCGCGTTGTCTGGCCGGCATAAGCCTCATAGGCAATCTGCCCCATGCGGCTGTAATCCAGATCCTGGGCAGCCCAGACATTCAACTCCGCATTCGTCGGCAAACGCCCCAGAATTGTTCGATACAGCAGGGCAATCGTTTCGGCCTTGGCCATATCGGTATGCAGGAAGGCCGTACGTCCATCGGCCAAAGGCACAGAAGCCAAGTTATAGGCATAGCTACTCTGACCATACAAAGCCGGCGTATCCGTCAATGCCCCCTCTTGGGCGGCATAGCGCAAGAAAGTTTGTCCTGCCGCATTGCGCACGACCTCCCATGTACCGGCATCGCTGGCACCGCCTTGGAGGATATCGTCGCCGGCGCCGCCTTCAAGCAGATCGTTGCCTATGCCACCGACGATAAAGTCGTTGCCGTCATCCCCGTAGAGTTTGTCGTCGCCGCCTTTGGAGGCAACCGTGTCGTCGCCGCCGCCGCCGCGCAGCACATCATTCTCGGCCCCCAGCACGATGTACTGAACCATATCGTCGCCGATAACAAAGTTCTGACCATCGCCTCCTGTCACCCGGGAAGCGCCGATCACGATCGCGAATTCGACGTTATTAAGTTTGAGCACACTTCCGGATGGCAGGTTGCGTGCATCGATCACCAATGCTTCCTGGCGCAGGGGGTTCTGGGCATTGCTTTCGCCGGTACCCAGCGCTCCGGTAATGATGATCGGTACGTCAGGCGTTTGTGTGGCGCTTTGCGAAGCATTCAAAGTAATCGTCCTGACCGTGACCTGTTTCTGGTCCTGTACGGTTGGCACGTAAGCATCGATGCCTTCCTGAAGGATTTCCTGGAAGCTGGTTCGGTTTTCCACACGGGGATCGGATGCCGCCACAAGCATTTCGCGTAGCGTTAGGTTCGAGCCACCGGAAATAGTCTGCGAACTCAAGCCCACACCGGTGGGCACACTGACCCGAAGCAATGTCTCGCCATTGTTGCTTTGAGCCAGCGGAATGTCGGCATGGGAAGGCAGAACCGAATTGGGATCATCTTTCCGGTCATTGGTCACGATAGGAACGGTGACGGTGGTTACCGTGGTGCCGGTGCTGGTCGTTGTGGTGGTCGCGCTGATCGTTACGCCGTCGAAAGTACCCGTGGGGACTGATGGAGGAGGCGTCGGTGCGGGATCGCCGCCTCCGCCTCCGCCTCCGTCGCTCAGGGTGGCGGTGATGCCGTTGCCAACGAGGTCGGCGACGTTAACCGCTGATTCTGCGCCCGCCGCCCAGTCTTCTGCGGCCGCCAGGTTGTAGGTCGTGTTGTCGTTGGAGGTGGTGCCCGCCTTGTTGATCAGGGCGTTGACGGCGGTTTTGTCGGTGGCGGAGAGAGTCAGCGTTGCTGCCGTGGCGCTGGCAATGTCGACATTGGCCGTATCGGTCAGGGTATAGGTGGCGTTCCCTTGACCGGTAATCGTCAGCTTGTTTGCAACGATGTCGTTGGTCGCTCCCGACAACTTGAGGAAGCCGGTACCGGTGATGACCAGTACGCCAGTTGTCGCGTTGTAGGTGGCGCTGGTGATGGTCGGTGTCGTCGGGTTTGAAACCGTGATGCCGTTGCCGCTGGCATCGACGACGTTGACGGCGGCGGCAGCGCCGGCTGCCCAGTCCTCGGCGCCCGCCAGGTTGTAGGTAGTGCTGCCGGTCGAATTGGTGCCGGCCTTGTTGAGGATCTGATTCACCCCAGCCAGATCGGTGGCGTTGAGCGTGACCGAGAAAGCGGTGCCGGAGGTGATCTCGACGCTGCTGGTGGTGAGGGTGTAGGTGCTGCCGCCCTCGCCGGTCAGGGTGAGCTTGGAGACGTCGATGTCGTTGGTGGCCCCCGATAGCTTGAGGAAACCGGTACCGGTCACCACCAGCGCGCCGCTGGCGGCGTTATAGGTGGCCGAAGTGAGGGTCGGCGCGGCCACGTTGCTTGCCGTGATGCCGTTGCCGGTGGTATCGGCCACGTTGACGGCGGCGGCGGCGCCGGCTGCCCAGTCCTCGGCGCCCGCCAGGTTGTAGGTGGTGCCGCCGGTGGCGCTGGTGCCGGCCTTGTTGAGGATCTGATTCACCCCAGCCAGATCGGTGGCGTTGAGCGTGACCGAGAAAGCGGTGCCGGAGGTGATCTCGACGCTGCTGGTGGTGAGGGTGTAGGTGCTGCCGCCCTCGCCGGTCAGGGTGAGCTTGGAGACGTCGATGTCGTTGGTGACCCCGGAGAGCTTGAGGAAACCGGTACCGGTCACCGCCAGCGCGCCGCTGGCGGCGTTGTAGGTGGCCGAAGTGAGGGTCGGCGTGTCGGGGTTGCTGACCGTGATGCCGTTACCGGTGGCATCGACGACGTTGACGGCGGCATCGGCGCCCGCCGCCCAGTCTTCGGCCGCCGCCACGTTATAGGTGGTGCCGCTGGTGGAGGTGGTGCCGGCCTTGTTCAGAATCTGGTTCACCGCCGCCTGGTCGGTGGCCGACAGGGTGAGAGTGGCCGCCGTGCCGCTGGTGATTTCGATGTTGGCGGTGTCGGTCAGGGTGTAGGTGA
>CAYZEA010000002.1:0-220555 GCA_964477575.1 uncultured Methyloversatilis sp. | reverse complement strand
TGCCGGGTGGTGTGGGAGGGGCTTGGTCAGGTATCCTGATCGCCCCTATCCCGATGGAGCGCTGCTCCTGTTTCGGTGCCCTTTTTTAGCGCGAAAAGTCGGCGCTGGCGGGACGGCGTTCCTGCCGCTGCTGCCCCCCGCTGGGATAGCGCTATTGCGCGGTGACGAGCTGCTTTTCCACCCGGTTGCGGCCGCTTTCCTTGGCGCGGTAGAGCGCAGCGTCGGCACGCGCCAGGGCGGCATCCGGTTCATTGTCGCGCGCATCGAGCATCGTCACGCCGATGCTGACGGTGTAGGCAACCTCGCCCGCCTCGGCGACCACGGGTGTGGCGACGATGCCTTGCCGCAGGCGTTCGGCCAGGCCGCAGGCGCCGTCGATTCCCGCGCCGGGCAGCAGCAAGGCGAACTCCTCGCCGCCCAGTCGTCCGAGGATGTCGGTGCCGCGCAGATGCTCCTGAACCTGATCGGTGAAATGCCGCAGCACGCGGTCGCCGATGGCATGGCCCCAGGTGTCGTTGATGCGCTTGAAGTGGTCGAGGTCGAGCATCAGGAGGGCGACGCTGCCGCCGTAGCGTTTGAAGCGCTGCAATTCTTCCGTAGCCCGTTGCAGGAAAAAGCGGCGATTGGCGATGCCGGTCAGCGAATCGGTGGTGGCTAGTTGGCGCAGTTCGTCTTCCATGCGCTTGCGGGCGCTGACATCCTGCTTGACCGCGACATAGTGGTGGGTAATGCCCTGCGCATCGAGTACCGGCGTGACGGTCATCTCTTCGTGATAGAGGCTGCCATCCTTGCGCTTGTTGATGACTTCGCCGTGCCAGACCCTGCCGGCGGCAATGGTTTGCCACAATTCCCCGTAATAGCTTTCCTGATGTATGCCGGACTTGAGGATGCGCGGGTTTTGCCCCACGGTTTCCTGGAGCTGGTAGCCCGTGAGACGCGACATGGCGGGGTTGACCCATTCGATCGTGCCCTTCGCGTCCGTGATGACGATGCCGTTGGCGGCGGCATTGAGGGCGGCTTCCAGCAGTTGCAGACGTTGCAGGCGCTGGGTCTCGTCGCTGATGTCCTGGAAGACCACGACAGCGCCGGAAATTTCATGACCATCGTGCAAGGATGTGGCGGTCATGCGTACCGGAAACGCCGTATCGTCCTTGCGGAGGAAGGTTCCCCTGACATCGCGGCGGATGCCGTCCTGCAGCGTGAGGTAAATCGGACATTCTTGATGGGGATAGGCGCTACCGTCGGGTTTGTGATGATGGAACAGCGCATGTTGATCCTGGCCGATTACCTCACGCATGTCGAAACCCAGCATGGCAAGGGCGGCGGGGTTGATGAAGTCGCAGTGGCCCTGGCGGTCGACGCCATAGACACCCTCGCCTAGGCTGGACAGCAGCAGAGTGCGCTGTCCGGCCAGTTCGCGGGTTCTGTCGAGAGCGGCATTGAGCGCGTGGTTCGTCCGGCGCATCAAATAGGTGACCAGAAAGCCGGTCAGCACAAAACCGGCCAGCAGCAGGCTGATCCACCGGGCGTAACGCTCGAAAACGTCGCGCCAACCGAATTTGTCGCGATAGGGGTGGAGGCCGAGGCGCACCATCAGTGCTTCCACTTCCGCGTAGTTGGCGGGCGGCGAAAAGCCGAAATAATCGCCTTTCACGGCAGCATCGGCGTTTGCCGGCAACTTGAGCAAGGCCAGCGTCACAGCCTTTTCCAGGTCGGGCGGAATGCCGGGCATGGCGGCGAACGGCCATTCGGGAAAAAGATCCGTGGACAACATCAAAGGGAAGCCGCTATCCATCCGGGGATTGAGTAGTTTGATGGACTTGGCGTCCAGACGCCCCGCAGCGATGCGGCTTTCCAGTACCCCGGTGCGCACCAGGCCGACATCCGCCCTGCCGGCCAATACCTCGTCGACCACGTTGTCGTGCGGCATGCCGGTGAATGTCAGCGCCACATCCTCGCGCAGGTCGATGCCCGCCTTGAAGAGCGTCCAGTGCTGGGCCAGAAAGCCGCCCATGGAGTTCTTGGAAACCGCGCTGATGCGCTTGCCCCTGAGATCGACCAGATGCTGGAGGTCGGCACGGTCGGCACGCGCGAAGATCACCCCGCCGAAGCGATCAGTGGGCGAGTCGCCCGCCAGGGGCATCAGGGTGGCGACGGCGTTCAGGCCGTGGCCGGCGTGCAGCAGCACGAAATGCTCCGGGTTGGTCATGACGAAACTCACCTGCCGTTCGGCCACCGCTTGCGTCAAGTCGTCGAAGAACATCGGGATGATCCGGAAGCGATAACCCGGTATCTGCTGGTCAAGCCATTCCGCCGTGGGTGCCCAAGCTTTACGGGTTTCCTCGATGGAGCGGTAGGAAAGCACGCCAATGTCGACCGGTATGCCCTCCTTGGCCAGGGACGGCGCCGGGATCATCAGGAAAAAACAGGCCCATACGAACAACCCGCTGCGCAGCAGGCGGGGAAGGGAGGGGCGAAGCAATATCTTCAGCAGGTCCACAACATGAAGAAGATGCCGCCGAGGCCGGCAACGCTCATCAGCGAGGTTGAAATAATCAGATCGCGCGGTTCGCGCGGGAGCCCCTCGCGCACACGCTTCATCATGTTGAAGACATTGCCAAGCGAGATGACGGTGAGAAACAACAGCAGAAAGAGGTCGACGAAAATTACCACGCCGCTGAAGTTATTGATCGGTTTGCAGGGCCGCAGCCCGAGCTTGTAGAGCATCGACAGGATGTGATCGTTAGGCGGGTTGTAACCGAGGCTGACGATAGCCCAGGCGGAAGTGATGAGCCCCGCCAGAATCAGCAGCGCGAATGCGATCCAGCCTTCGGCCGTCTTGAGATCTTCGCGCAGTGCGCTAAGATCGGCCAGATATTCCCGCGCTTCGCGCGCGAGCTGTTCGCCGAGGGTCTCTTTGCGCATGATTAGCGGAACACCACGGTCTTGTTGCCATGCACGAGGACGCGATCCTCAAGATGGTAGCGCAAGCCGCGTGCCAATACTGTCTTCTCGATGTCCTTGCCGTAGCGTACCATGTCGTCGGGCGAATCGGAGTGATCGATGCGGATCACATCCTGCTCGATGATCGGGCCCTGGTCGAGTTCGCTGGTCACGTAATGGCAGGTTGCACCGATCAGTTTCACACCGCGCTGATAGGCCTGATGATAGGGCTTGGCGCCGACAAAGCTCGGCAGGAAGCTGTGGTGGATGTTGAGGATCTTGCCCGGATGGGCGGCGCATAGTTCGGGCGAGAGAATCTGCATGTAGCGCGCCAGCACCATCGTGTCGCCATGCGATTCCTCGAACAGGCGTTGCACCTCGGCATAGGCCTGTGGTTTGTTATCTGGGGTAACCGGGACATGGTGGAAGGGAATGCCATGCCACTCGACGAAGCCTTTGAAGGTATCGTGGTTCGAGATGACGCAGGGAATCTCGATGTCGAGTTCCTTCGACTGCCAGCGGGCCAGCAAGTCGTAGAGGCAATGTTCCTGCTTGCTGACCATGACCACCACGCGCTTCTTGACCGCGCTGTCGGTGATCTTCCAGTCCATTTCCAGTTCGGCGGCAATCGGTGCGAAGCGGTTGCGAAACTCGGTGAGCATGAAGGGCAGCGAGTCCGCCTTGATCTCGATGCGCATGAAATAACGCGCCGGCGTTTCGCCGCTGCCTTCGTCGGCATGAAAGCTCGATTCGAGAATCCACCCTTTGTGCTCGGCAATGAAGCCGGTCACGCGCGCAATGATGCCCGAACGATCAGGACAGGAAGCGGAGAGGGTGAAGAAACGTTCGCGATGCATACCCGGGATGCTAAATACGCCGACTTGCCTTGTCGATCTCGGCGCGCAGTTCGGCGTAGTTCATGGTCACCGGGAACTGCGGGAACTCGTCGATGACATTCTGCGGCGGGTGGAACAGGATGCCCGCATGGGCCTCGCCAAGCATCGCGGTGTCGTTGTAGGAATCACCGGCGGCGATGACCTTGAAGTTGATTTCCTTGAAGCGCTTGACCGCTTCCATCTTCTGGTTCGGCATGCGCAGGTGGTAATTGACGAGGAAGCCGGCACTGTTCGCTTCCAGCTTGTGGCAGAACAGCGTCGGCATGTTCAGTTGCGCCATCAGCGGCATGGCAAATTCGTAAAAGGTGTCGGACAAGATGATGACCTGATAGTCGCGGCGCAGGGCATCGAGGAAATCCTTTGCGCCGGTCATCGGGCCCATGGCGGCAATCACCTGCTGAATGTCGGGCAGACCGAGCTGGTGCTGCTTGAGCAGGTCGAGCCGGTACTTCATCAGCGTGTCGTAATTCGGCTCGTCGCGGGTGGTGCGACGCAGCTCGGGAATGCCGGTGCGTTCGGCGAATTCGATCCAGATTTCGGGAACGAGGACTCCTTCGAGGTCGAGACATACCAGCTGCACGGCAAACTCCCTGATTTGAAAGGCGGGAATTCTACTCCGCCGCCAGGCGTTCCAGCGCTTCCAGCGCTTCGTGAACGGCCAGCCAGCGCGTTTCTGCTAGCTCGATGCGGGTCGCGAGTTCGGTGTCTTGCTCCGCCAGTGCGGCGGCGGCGGGGCGGTCCGCGTAGAGTAACGGGTCGGACAGCCGTCCTGCCAGCGCCGATTTTTCTGCTTGCCATGCAGCCATCTGTTGTTCGAGCTTTTCTGCCTCCTTCTCCAGCTTGCGTTGTTCTGCCTGCGCCAGCTTCTTCGCCGCACGGTCCTGTTGGCGCTGCACGGGTTTTTCCGATGCCACCTGCTTGGTGAGCGTGCGTCGTTGTGCCAGCCAGGCGGCGTAGTCATCCAGATCTCCATCGAAAACCTCGGCGCGGCCATCAGCGACCAGCCAGAGCTCGTCGACCGTGGTGCGCAGCAGATGTCGATCATGCGACACCAGCACGACGGCGGCTTCGGTCTCCTGTAGCGCCAGCGTCAGGGCTTCGCGCATTTCCAGATCGAGGTGGTTGGTCGGCTCGTCGAGCAGCAAGAGGTTGGGACGGGTGCGGATCATCAGCGCCAGCGCCAGCCGGGCCTTTTCACCACCGGAAAAACGCCCACAGGAGGCATCGGCCATGGGGCCGCGAAAATCGAAGCCGCCGAGATAATCGCGCAACTCCTGCTCGCGGGTCTGCGGTTCCTGCCGGGCGATGTGCTGCAGCGGCGATTCGTCCGGGCGCAGCAATTCCATCTGGTGCTGCGCGAAATAGCCGACCTTGAGATGGCGCCCTTCCAAACGCCGTCCTGCCAACGCCGACTTTTCACCGGCAAGCAATTTGACCAACGTGGATTTGCCCGCGCCGTTACGACCCAACAGGCCGATACGACTGCCGGGGCGCAGGGTCAGCCGGATGTTTTCCAGAATTGCCATTTCGCTATAGCCAACGCTGACATCCTCGATCTGCAACAGCGGATCGGACACGCCCTCGGGTTCGCGGAAGCTGAAGGAAAACGGCGTATCGACGTGGGCGGCGCTGATCAGCTCCATGCGTTCGAGCGCCTTGATGCGGCTTTGTGCCTGGCGCGCCTTGCTGGCCTTGGCGCGGAAGCGGTCGATGTAGGCATGCAGGTGAGCGACTTCGCGCTGCTGCTTGAGATGCATGGCCTGCTGCAGCGCGAGTCGTTCGGCACGGGTCGCCTCGAAGGTCGAGTAGTTGCCGCCATAGAGCTTCATGCCGCCACTCTCGATATGCAGGATCTGCCCCACCACGGCATCCAGGAAATCGCGGTCGTGCGAGATCATCAGCAGCGTGCCGGGGAAGGACTTGAGCCAGCTTTCGAGCCACAGCACAGCATCGAGGTCGAGGTGGTTGGTCGGCTCGTCGAGCAGCAGCAGGTCGGCGCGCGCAACCAGGGCGCGGGCCAGGTTGAGGCGCACGCGCCAGCCGCCGGAAAAGTCGGCGATGGCACGACGGTGATCGGCCTGCGTGAAGCCCAGGCCGTCGAGAATTTCGGCCGCACGCGCCTTGACGGTATAGCCGCCGATGTCCTGCAGGCGGGTGTGCAGTTCGGCAATCTGGTGGCCATCGTGCGCGGCTTCGGCTTGCGCCAATGCGGCCTCGACGGTGCGCAGCTCGGTATCGCCGTCGATGACAAACTCCAGTGCCGGGGTCGGCAGGGCCGGGGTGTCCTGTGCCACATGGCCGATGCGCCAGCCGGGCGGGATTTCCAGATCGCCGGCTTCGGCATGCAGTTCGCCGCGCAGCAAGGCGAAGAAAGAGGATTTGCCGCAGCCGTTGGCGCCGGTCAGGCCGATTTTCCAGCCCGGATGGAGTTGCAGGGAGGCATCGGTAACAAGGGGTTTGCCGGCACGGGCAATAGCGAGTTTGCGGAGGAGAATCATTAGAATGGGCGACTCATGTTGATATGCATTCTAGGGGCTGCGATGAAACGCTTGCTGTGGATAGTTTGTTGTTGGGCTGGATTTGCCTGGGCAGCCGAACCTGTCGAGACAGACGACTGGGAGGCGCTGCGCCTGCAAGCCAAGGAGTTGCGCACGCAGGCCAAGGAGATGAAAACCAAAGCCCAGAGCGAGTTCGAGGTGGCCAACAAGGCATGCTGGGATAAGTTTTTGGTTGCAGGTTGCCAAGAAGATGCCAAACAAGTGCAGCGCGACACGAGCAAGGAGGCGCATCGCATCGACATGGAGGCGTTGGCCATTGAACGACGCCTGGCGGCACACGATCGCGAGGTGAAGCTGGCGAAAAAAGCCCAGCGCCTGCAGGAGCGGGATCAGAAGGCGGGCGAACGGGCGGAGCGGATTCGCATTGAGGATGAGGCCAATCGCCTGCGGCTTGAGCAGAAACAGAAAAAAGCCGGCGGCGACTGATTACTTGCTGACAGTCAGAAAGCCCTGCCAGCGCTGCCATTCCTCGCGACAGGCTTCCGGCACCGGGATGGTGGTCGGGATGGCCAGGCAGATGAAGGGCTGCATGCCCTGGGCAACGCGGATTGCGCGGGCCAGCACGTCATACCACTGACGATCGGCATCGGTACGTCCGGCAACGGCGGCATAGACCACCTCCGGAAATTCGAAGCGCTGCAGGTAGCGTTCCGAGACCTTGGGAATTTCGCAGGGGAAGATCTCGCGCTGCGCGCGTGCCTTGGTGATCGGATCGGCATTCTGGCAGCGTTCGAGATAACGCTCCATCAGTGCCGGAAAGGTTTCCGCCACAGCCAGCCAGCCGATGCCGGCCACCAGTCCGGTCGTGAAGGCTTCGTCGGCGCGTTGTTCCGGCAGATCGTATTCGGGCAATAGGGCGCGCATGGCCGCGCCGGTGGCCAGTGCACTGAGCCAGAAGCCGCGATAGTCGAAGGCTTTGCAGTGACCTTTCTGATAGCGCGCCATCATTTCGGCGACGAATACCACGCGCTTGACGAACTGGGTACCGAGACGATTGACCGCCTGCGGGACGGAAGCCGTCTTACCGCCAGCGGCAAAGCGCGCGGCATTGGCGTAGTTGATCATCGAGGCCGAGATGACCGGGTCGGGCTGAATGGCATTGGCCACCAGGCGCGCATCGCCCTCTTCGGCGGCGACCGAAACTTTCTGGAAAATCACGCCTGGCGCCGGCAGGCTGCCATGCGCCTCGACGGCATCGAGAAATTCGGCCATCGATGGCGTGGTCGCATCGCGGCTCGGCCCTTCGATGACGGCAGAGAGCAACTCGATGGCGGCTTCGCCGGGGGCACCCACATCCTTGTAGAAGGCATCGATGCTGACCCCGCTGCTGAAGCGTTCGAATTCCACTGCCGTTTGTCCAGCGCCGACTTTTGTCGGCAGGGCTTCGTTGAATCGGCCGTAGTTGTCGATGACCACCCAGATCGCGGCATCGACACCTTTGCCCAGTTCGGACGACAAGTAATCGACGACGGCAGGCGCCAGCTCCTGAATGGTGCGGCCCGGATCATGGCGCGGATCGCAGCCCATGGCGATCACCGCCGACTGGCCGGCCGTGGCGGGGACAAAGGCGGCCAGCACGCCAAAACCGGCGGCGGCTGTACCGTCGGCGCTGACGGCAATTTCAAAGGTGCGAGGTTCCATGGGGCAGGGGCTAGAATGGATCACCCGGATTATCCCTGATCCATAAGTGTTTTGTTGCACTAACGAACAACCATGGTTCCTCATCTCACGACCGCCCTGACCGGCCCGCTACTGGCGCTGGAAGAACGCATCCTCACCGCCGAGACGGATATCGAGCGCTGGCTGCGCGGCCAGTGGCAGGAGCACACGCCGCCCTTCTATGCGTCGGTGGATTTGCGCAACAGCGGTTTCAAGCTGGCGCCGGTCGACACCAATCTGTTTCCCGGCGGCTTTAACAACCTCAATCCGGCTTTCCTGCCCTTGTGCGTGCAGGCGGCGATGGCGGCGATCGAGAAGATCTGCCCAGACGCGAAGAACCTGCTGCTGATCCCGGAAAACCATACGCGCAACCAGTTCTACCTGACCAATGTCGCACGGCTGGCGGCCATCCTGCGCCATACCGGCCTGAATGTGCGCATCGGCTCGCTGTTGCCCGAGATCACGACACCGACGGTGCTCGAACTGCCCGACGGACAAAGACTGACGTTGGAGCCGCTCAAGCGCCTTGGTCCGACGGGTCGTCGCCTTGGTCTCGACGACTTCGACCCCTGCGCGATTCTGCTCAACAACGATTTATCCGCCGGCGTACCGACTATCCTTGAGAATTTGTACGAGCAGTTCCTGCTGCCGCCTCTCGCGGCCGGCTGGCATATGCGTCGCAAGTCGCGCCATTTTGCCGCCTATCGCCGCGTGGCGAAGGAATTTGCCGCCATCATCGACATCGACCCCTGGCTCATCGACCCGGAATTCGAAACCTGCGGCGCCGTGAATTTTCACGAGCAGGCCGGGATGGAGTGCCTCGCCGCCAACGTCGATACGCTGCTCTACCGCATCCGCGCGAAGTACAAGGAGTATGGTATTGCCACGGAACCCTTCGTCATCGTCAAGGCCGATGCCGGCACCTACGGCATGGGCATCATGACCGTAAAGGATGCCAGCGAGGTGAAGACGCTCAACCGCCGCCAACGTAACAAGATGGCCGTGGTCAAGGAGGGTTTGCAGGTCACCGAGGTGATCATCCAGGAAGGCGTGCCGACCTTCGAATCGGTCGATGACGGCGTCGCCGAGCCGGTGGTGTATATGATCGACCGCTACGTCGTCGGCGGTTTCTATCGCGTCAATGCGCAGCGCGGTCGCGACGAGAACCTTAACGCGCCCGGCATGCAGTTCAAGCCATTGGCTTTTGAAACTGGCTGCACCTTGCCCGATGCGGCACAGTCGCCCGATGCGCCGCCGAATCGTTTTTATGCGTATGGGGTGGTGGCACGCCTCGCTCTGCTGGCGGCTTCGCTCGAACTGGAAGAGTGTGCCAGCGTATGAGGGTGTTGTGGGCCGCGTTCCTGACGCTGATGTTGGCGGCCTGCGGCAAGCCCGCGCCGGTCGGCCAGGAAGCCTATGTTTTCGGCACGCGCGTCGAAATCCTGGTCTGGGGCGCACCCGAAGCTCAGGCCCATGCGGCGATGGGCGAGGTGCTGCGCGAGTTTGACCGCCTGCATCGGACTTACCATGCCTGGCAGCCTTCGGAGTTGACGGCATTGAACGATGCCATCGCCGCCGGCCAGCCGCACGAGGTCTCGGACGAACTGGCGGATCTGCTGCGCACCGCGCAGGCACTGTCGGCACAGGGCGATCATCTGTTTGACCCCGGTATCGGGCGGTTGATTGCCCTGTGGGGTTTTCATGGCGACGAGTTCAAGCCACAGTTACCGGACAGTGCGGCGCTGGCCAAACTGGTGGCGGTCAAGCCGTCGATAGCCCGGTTGAAGATCGACGGGCGCCGTGTCGCCAGCGTCGACTTTTCGGTTGCGCTTGATTTCGGCGGCTATCTGAAAGGCGTGGCGCTTGACCGTGCGGCGGCGACCCTCAAGCAGCACGGCATCACTAACGCACTTATCAATATCGGCGGCAATGTCATGGCGCTGGGAAGTAAAGGCGAGGTGCCCTGGCGTGTCGGCATCCAGCACCCGCGCACATCCCAGGCGGGCGGCGCACCGCTGGCGACGTTGGAACTTAGAGACGGGGAGGCGATCGGCACTTCGGGCGATTACCAGCGCTTTTTCGAGATCGATGGCCGGCGCTACAGCCATCTGATTGATCCGCGTACGGGTCAATCGGCCAGTGGGACGCAGGCGCTGACTATCCTGATTCCGCCGGGCTCGGATGCCGGCATGCGCTCAGACGTGTTGTCGAAGCCGCTCTTCGTGGCCGGCGACGACTGGCCGCGACTGGCGGACAAGCTCGGCGTCACGCAAGTGTTGCGTGTCGATGCGGCGGGAGGAATCGGCGCCACGGAGTCCATGAAGGCGCGGCTGGCATTCGGTCAGGCGATGTCGCCATAAGCGTTCAATGAGCGTCATGCCATAATTGTGCCTTATGATCGGCTTGCTCCTCATTACTCACGACACGCTTGGCGAATCGCTGATTCAATGCGCCTGCCATGTCCTCAACCGGCGCCCGGATCAGCTCATGCAACTGGGCGTGGCGGCGGGTGACGACCCGAAAGACCTGTTGCCGCTGGCGCGCCAGTTGCTGGCGCTGGTCGATAAGGGCGAGGGGGCGCTGATCCTCACCGACATTTATGGCGCCACGCCATCCAACCTGGCGGCCAAACTGCTGGATGCGGGTCGCATTGAAGGGCTGGCCGGCATTAATCTGCCGATGCTGTTGCGCGCGATCAATTATCGCGACAAGGGCATGGAAATGCTGCTGGCGCGTGCAACCGGCGGTGGCCGTGATGGCGTCCTCAACATGCTGAAACACTGATCATGCCCAGATCCGACATCGAAATCACCAACAAACTCGGTCTGCATGCGCGCGCCTCGGCCAAGCTGACGCAACTGGCCGGCAGCTATCCCTGCGAGGTGTGGATGGAACGCAACGGCCGTCGCATCAACGCCAAGAGCATCATGGGCGTGATGATGCTGGCAGCCGGCAAGGGCAGCGTGGTCACCGTCGATACCGATGGCGACCAGGCCGATGCAGCGCTGGATGCGATTCTTGCCCTGATTGCCGACAAGTTCGGGGAGGGCGAGTAGATGCCGTTCAGTTTGCACGGTCTGGCGGTTTCCCAGGGCATCGCGATCGGGCGGGCGCATCTCATTTCCCATGCCACTTTCGAAGTGGCGCATTACACGATTCGCGAGCGGGATGTCGGTCAGGAGATCGAACGTTTCGAGGCTGCCTTGGCAACGGTGCGTAATGACCTCTCCGCGCTGCATGCCGATGCCCTGGTACCGGGCGCGCCAAGCGAACTGTCGGCATTGGTGCATGTGCACGCGATGTTCCTCAACGATCCCCTGTTGGCAGAGGCGCCAAAGGAATTAGTTCGCACGCGCCTGTGCAATGTCGAATGGGCGCTGGTGCAGCAGATGCAGCAACTGGTGGCCCAATTCGATGAGATTGACGACAGTTACCTGCGCGAACGCAAGCATGACATTGTCCAGGTGGTCGAGCGGGTGTTGCGCGTGCTGCTCGGCAAGTCGCGGCGCCTGACCAGGAAGGGTAACGAGAAAGATGAACTAGTGGTCGTGGCCCACGACCTGTCGCCAGCCGACACCATCCAGTTCAAGAACCTCAAGATTGCCGGTTTTGTGACCGATCTGGGCGGTGCGACCTCGCATACGGCCATCGTAGCGCGCAGCTTGGCCATTCCTGCGGTGGTCGGTTTGCACCACGCCCGTTCGCTGATCAACGAAGACGACCTGTTGATTATCGATGGTACCCGTGGCGTACTGATGGTCAATCCCGATGCGCGGGTGCTGGAGGAGTATCGGCTCCGCAAGCGCGAATTCGAGTTGGAGCGCTCCAAGCTCAAACGACTGAAAACGGCACGGGCCACGACACTCGACAATGTCGATATCAGCCTGCAGGCGAATATCGAGTTGCCGCAGGACAGCGCACAGGTGAAGGAGGCCGGTGCCGATGGCGTGGGTCTGTTCCGCACCGAATTCCTGTTCATGAACCGCGATACCCTGCCGACCGAGGACGAGCAGTTCGAGGCGTACAAGTCGGTGGCCAAAGCGCTGGCCGGCAAGCCGGTGACGATCCGCACGCTGGATATCGGCGCCGACAAGACGGCACGCGCTCTCGGACAGACATCCCGACAGGCGCCGAACCCTGCATTGGGGTTGCGGGCGATCCGCTACTGCCTGGCCGAACCGCAGATATTCCTTGCCCAGTTGCGCGCCATGCTGCGTGCCTCGCATTTCGGCAGGATCCAGATTCTCATTCCCATGCTCGCGCACCAGAACGAGATCGAGCAGACGCTGGCGATGATCGAGCAGGCCAAGCAGCAGTTGCGCGAGAAGCGCATCAAGTTCGACGAGAACGTGCCAGTCGGCGGCATGATTGAAATTCCTGCCGCTGCCCTGGCACTGGGCCCATTCCTCAAGCGCCTGCAATTCCTTTCGATCGGCACCAACGACCTAATTCAGTACACGCTAGCCATCGACCGCACCGACGAGACGGTTTCCCATCTCTACGATCCTCTGCATCCGGCTGTCCTGCGGCTGCTCGCTCAAGTGATCCAGACCGCCCACAAGGCTGAAATGCCGGTCGCCGTATGCGGTGAGCTGGCGGGTGACCCGAAACTGTGCCGCCTGCTGCTCGGTATGGGCTTGCGCCAGTTCTCTATGCACCCCAGCCAGTTGCTCGAAGTCAAACAACAGATTGTGATGGCGGATACCGAACAACTGGAAGCCAAAGTGACGCGCATCCTGCGTCTGGATGAGCCCGAGCGCATCCGCGAGCTGGTCGAGCGGCTTTAATCTCAAGTTATGCGATTGAAATTGGATAGAAGCTAGAGAGCCTGATAGAGGCTAGAGGGCCTTGTCATGGGGCTGCCCAACAGCGTTAGGTGCTTCCTTCTCCTTGACTGCCTGATGGGATTGTTGATAGCATTACTGGGTAAGGACGTGGCTTTCATCCCTCGAACGATATTTTTGTTTTCCTTGGGGGGTGATGTAGATCGTGGTCTTCGTACTGCGCTACGGCAACGCTGGTCTGTTTGTTGTGTTTAAGCAACGCACCATATATGTAGGTTTTCGTTTGTTCATGAGGTTGTGGTTTTACATCTGTTAATATGCACTGCAGGGCTGCGGCAGACGTGCTCTGGCGAGACTAGCAGCTGCCTGTTAACGTTTTTATTTTCTTGAAGGAGAAATTTGATATGGTTAAAAAGAATGCGTTGGCATCAGCGATCGCCACTTCGATGTTGGCCGCAGTTGCGGTCGGTAATGCACATGCGGTAACGGTTGACTTCAACGGTCAAGGCCAGGTTCTGCTTGGCCCGGTTTACATGGTCGATAATGGTCACAACACCGTGATTCGCGTTGCCAACACCTCGACGACTCAGGCAGTGAAGGCCAAATTGGTCCTGCGTTCCAAGATTGACTCCCAAGAGTGCCGCGACATCATCCTCTACCTGACCCCCACTGACGTGGCTTCCGTCACCCTTGGCGATGCGGGCGATGGCAAGAATGCGACTGTTACCTCCAACGATGACTCGGTGGTTGCCAGCATGAATGGTACGACGCCGGTTTTTGCCACGGCAACTGCCGGTTATAGCTCCAAGACAGTTACTTCCCGTCTGGTTCGCAGCAGCGATACCTGCCAGGTTGGTCACATTGAAGTCGTAGGTGCCTATGCCGCTAGCGGCACGATCGTCACGCCGGAAGGTAACACCGTCGCGATCCGTCAGGGCATGAGCAAGAACGATCTCTACAAGGTTTTCAAGTCGAGCGACGATGTGGGTGCTGCTTTCACACACGCCCAGCTGAATACGCTGAACCCGGGTCTGCTGCCGTCTGCTAACGTCAATAGCCTCTTGGGTTTGGTTGACATTCAGAAGACCGATGGTTCCGATCGTACCTCGATCACCATGACCGCCCTGCGCAATGATGTTGCTGCTCCGTTGATTGACAACGCCGCGTTTGACGTCAGCGTGGGTACCGACACCCTGATCGGCGCAAGCAACTGGACGGTGGCTGGCAATTCCCTGGCAAACATCGAAGCTGCACTTGGCACGACTGCGCTGAACGCAATCTATGACAATACCGCGACTGACAAGACGAACCTGATCGTTACTTTCCCGACCAAGTATCGTTATCTGACCAGCCGCACCGCCCTGACCTATAGCGCTCCGTTCCAGTCGAATGGTTCCTATATGTATGGCCGTTCCAGCTACGACCAGAGCGAAAACTCCGGCACGTCGGTTGGTTGCTTTGAATCTCCCTGCAGCACGACCAGCAACGTCTACATCACCGACGAAGTTAACTACATCTATGCATCTGACATGAAGATCAATGGTGAAGACTTCTTCTTCGCAACCCTGAACTCCGGCGACAAGACCGGCAAGGGCTGGGCGCGTCTGAATCTGGCGGGCAACCCTGGCGTTGCAGCTGTTCTGGGCTACACGCACCGCTTCAGCGGCACGCAGTCTGTTGTGAATGCAATGGCACGTTAATCAATAGCAATAATGGTTAAAATAGACGGGCACCTTCGGGTGCCCGTTTTTATTGCTTAATGCAAATGCCAAGGAGAAATGATGAAAAAAGTTTATAGAGTCGGCTTGATCCCCCTGATGGCCATTGCCAACCTGCATTCAGCCTTGGCAGCTGACCCAACAGCAATAACACTATCGTCGACCGCAATTGCAGCAGGCGGTACGGCTAGCATTACGCCGACACCTACAACTGCTTCGCTGTCAGCATGTACTACCAGTAATCCTTCTGTGGCAACGGTAACCAATGGGGTGGTTACCGGCATGCAATCTGGTTTGGCAACAATTACTTGCTCAGGACTTGCAAAGGAAGTGACTGTATTTAATGAAGGACCTGTGATCGGGGTAAATGAAATTACAGGGTGTATCAAGTCAGCAGGAGAAGTTTTCAACTACGCACCAAAGTCAATGCCCGTGACACTTGACCCAATGGGGCCTTACAGCTCGACGCGAATTAAGATTGTTGTCCCTCCAGGCGTGTCCTCAGGAACATTCCAGGCAGTCTCTGGCGACTGGGGAAACGTATTTACAGGATATAGTTTTGATGAAAAGAGCCCCCCACCGACTGCGTACCAACAAGGCCAGGGCAATTTCGGCGGAGCGCCCTTCGGACCGTTAATGACCGATGGCCTTGTGACTATTCCAGGTAAAAGCGAGCGCTATGCATGGGCTTGGTACTTGAATCGCGGCACAGCCCAAACGGATATCTGGGGGCACTCACTCACATTCGTGGTGAGCGATCCAACCGCCTTCAATAACTGGTGGAAAACTGCCTCTGGTAAAGCGTGCTTAACCGGAATTTCGATCGCATCACCGGTAGCTGTTGGTGCGACAACTAACATTACGGCAGTTCCGAGCAATGCGAATGTGGGTAGCTGTTTAAGCGGTAATCCCAATGTATTGAGGATTGCTGGGAATACAGTAGTGGGAATCAGCAGCGGAAGTACGATTGTCGTGTGTGAGGGTTATAGAGTGGATGTTACGGTGGGAGCTTCCACCAGTGGCGGCACAACTACACCCACTACGCCAACATTGACTGGTATTAGTTTGTCTGCCGCAAGCATCTCGATCGGGCAAGAAGCCTTTATTTTCCCTGTGCCTACCACTGCAACGCTGCCAACCTGCACGAGTAGCAATAGCGCAATTGCCGCTGTAACAGGAAACAAGGTTAGTGGAGTAACTGCTGGAACGGTAAGCATCAGTTGTAATGGAAACGGAGCAAACTTGTCGGTAACAGCAGCATTACGAACATACGATGAAGGTTTTGCTGATGGAAAAGTGGCAGGTATAGCAGCCTGCAAAGCAAATCCGTCATCATGCGGGATTAGTACCAGTTCAAATGGGGCATCATATGATCCGGTAAGTAATCTGCTGCGAATTCCATACGTAAGCGTTGGGACAGCAGCCTATTCAGTTGAATTGAACTTATTTAAAGCAGAACCAATGCAGTTTCAATTAAAGAGCGTCGTTGAAGCGACACAATAAGTCGGAAAGTTATCGCATCTAGCGAAAGGGGTTCGTCGCTAGATGCGATTGCGTGCGGTTATACGGGTAATTCATTTAGCGAAAATATCGCACCAATCATCGTGACGACGACGGCACCGATCATCAGACCAATTCCGATGATCAAAGCGGGCTCTACGATGGCCAGCATGGCTCGCATTCGGTCGCGGACTTCTGCTTCGAAGCGCAAACCAACTTTTGCGAGCATTTTGTCTAGCGTACCGCTTTCTTCACCTACCAAAGCCATTTGACCAACTAATGGCGGAAACAGCGGGTTGGCGAGAAATGGCTTGGCAAGCCCACGTCCGTCTCGCAAGTGCTTTTCAGCTTCGGTAAGGGCATGCTCCAAAGCAAGCCATGACGTTAGGGCACGGCTAAGGCGCAAAGCAGTCACTACGGGTACGCCAGTACTCAAAAGGATGCCCAAAGTATGCAATACACGCGCAAGCTCGGCCTTCAGCAATAGCGCACTTATGACCGGCAATCCCAAGAGAAAACCCTGGATAGATTTTCGTCCCTTAGGAGTTTTTGACCATTTGAGTAAAAGATAAATAGCGCATGCTAAAAAAATAATGGCGGGAATGCCAAACATACGGATGGCGTCTGAAAGCGAGATAAGAAAAGCGACAGACGCACTTTGAGCAGCAAGGTCAGCGTAGGCTTCCGCAAATTTAGGCAAGACGAAAAGGAAAATACCCAACATTGCCAAGATACCGAAAATCAGGAGGGTCGCGGGATAAATGGATGCAGTGATCAAAAACCTGCGAAACTCTCTTTGTTCCGTATGGTAATCGCTCAGTTGACGAAGGACTAATGGCAATGCCCCGCTGGATTCACCCGCTCTGACCATACTCACTTCAAGTATTTTGAATAGCTGAGGATGTTCCGACAATGCTTCGGCAAATGTGCGTCCCTTCTCGATATCGAGTAGTAATTGATAGATAAGGTCACGCATCGGATTGGAATCGGCAGAACGTCCCAAGACATGTAAAGCCCGATCCAAAGGGAGGCCGGCAACCAGCAGATTCTCTAGCTGATCGAAAAGCTCTATTGCACTGTCACGACGAACGCGCGGTTTAAAGAGTGCTAGCCTAAAATTGAATAGATTATTGATGTCAGGCATTACGATGCAAGGCTAGGCTCATTTTGCGGTTCCCAGCGGGCGACTCGAGCCAACTCTTCTAGCGTAGTTGTTCCCTCCATGACCTTTTGCAGACCGTCAGCATAAAGGGAAGGGAAGCCTTTCTCTTGCATGATTTTTTGTATAGAACTTGCAGGTTCTTTGAGGAGAATCGCTTCCTTGATTCTTTCATCTACCGGGATCATTTCAAAAATACCGCTCCTTCCCTGATAACCAGATCCAGCGCAATGAACACATCCAACCGCTTGTGAAAGCATGCCGTTTGAGACGTCAAGGCCATGCTGAGATAAGAATAATCGGTCCGCAGCGGTAATTGGGTGCTGCGCTTTGCAATGTGAGCAAAGCGTACGTACCAAACGTTGAGCAACAATAAGAACGACTGAAGAAGCAATCAAAAATGGTTCCACGCCCATATCGATCAAACGGTGCGGCGATCCGGCAGCATCGTTGGTATGCAAAGTCGAAAAGACGAGATGCCCAGTCAGGGCTGACTGAATCGCAATCTCCGCAGTTTCGCGGTCGCGGATTTCCCCTACCATCAGGACGTCGGGATCTTGACGAACAATAGAACGTAAAGCACTGGCGAAGGTTAAGTCAATTTGTGGTTTGACCTGAATTTGGTTAATCCCGCTAATTTGATATTCAACCGGATCCTCGACTGTAATGATTTTCAGTTCGGGACGATTGAGCATGCCGAGTAGTGAATATAAGGTTGTCGTTTTACCGCTACCTGTAGGCCCGGTGACGAGAATCATGCCGTGCGGCAAGGAGATGCTGTTGCTTAACAGCGTGCGCGAACTCGCACATAGACCCAACTGATCCATACTCACAAGACCTGGGCCTTGATCCAAGAGGCGAATAGCCATGCTTTCTCCATGGACTGTGGGAACAGTTGAAATACGCAGATCGACTTCTCGACCGTTTCGCATAAGCTTGATGCGGCCGTCTTGTGGCAAGCGGCGCTCGGCGATGTTCATCTGGGCACGCAACTTTAAGTGCGAGATCAAGGGCAAAAAAAGTTTACGTGGTGGCGATGCGTGGTCGACCAGGATGCCATCAATACGAAGACGCACACGAAATTCGGCCTGAAATATTTCAAGGTGAAGGTCGGATGCATGGGACTCGATTGCCTCAGTTAAGAGTTCTTGCGCCAGTTTGACTACTGGTGCATCCTCAGCTAGGGCTTTCAGAGTCGTCAGGTCATGCTCAACTTCATCGAAATCGCCGGCGTCAGCAACATGCTGGATGTCTGTCTCTACGGAAGGTGATGCGGCATAAGTTAGATGCAACGCCTTCCTAAGCTGATCCAAAGGAACGAAACTGAAAACGATTGATTTGTCGAGACGCTGGCGCAATGCGTCCAAAGCAGAAAGCGGCGGGGGGGAACAAACGCCAACGTGCAGGTAGTCGTCTGTGCTTAGGAGCGGAAAAATGCCATGATTGATGAAAAAATCATCAGTAGTCCCAAGGATGGGCAAACGTTCCATGGAAATTTCCAGACCGGCCAAGGGACGGTAGCTCAGCGCAGGCTCCAATGCAGTTTTTGAATTATCGCTCAATGGTTGGAATTCCTAATCAATTGACGATCAGATTACCTGCCAATGCCAAAGAACGGTGTGCCAGGAGATGCCGGAGCCTGATTGTTACCCGAGCGGGATTTTGCGGCCTCCTGTGCCTGACGAATCGCATCAAGGAGAGACATAGGTGGAGCGGACTGCGACTGCGCCTGAGATGCATCTTGGGCGGCGGCGGGGGGCTCGGGCGGTGACGGGGTAGAAGAGGTCTGCTGCGCGGTTTGAGGAGCGGGTATGGCTGCAGGCGGCGCTAATGTTTGGGTTTCTGGAGGCGATGCAGTAGTGGCGACAGGTGCCTGACTGGGAGCGGGAGAACCCCCGCGATTGATCTTTCTAAGCACGGGAACCACAAAGCGTTTATCGCCGGTCTGAACGACGACATGATTGGGTTCAACACTGGCCAATGTATATCCTGCGCCAAAATTTTGTCCGATCTGAATGCGAACCTTACCCACTGCATTTGCAGGTAAAGCACCTTTTAGCTGACCATCGAGTTGAGCAATGATGCCGCGAAACTGCCCGAATACTAAGATCGCATCTATCTGCAAATCCTTGGGTGTCAGGTCGGGAAGCGGGGGAGGGGGCGGGGGCGCCTCTTTGACAGGAATCCAAGGTTTTCGGTTGGGGTCAAAGGGATTATTACTGACGATTTCATTCGCAATAGATGGGATCGAAAGAAATGCCAGAACCACCAGAACGGAAACTTTGAACGAGGGGGATGGCGCAATTCTCATTGCTGCAATTGCTCCACTTTCCTATCCGAAGACATAAGCCTTATGTCGCCCATGCGGCGCTTCAGATCGGTAAGGCTTTCTCTGAATTCCTTGCTAATCCGTTCTGCCTCATCCTTACCGCGAATAACAAAAGGTGTGATGGCAATCAGCAACTCAGCCTTGTCCGACGAATTCTTTTGTGCCCCGAATAGCGCGCCGACAATCGGCAAATTCTTTAACAGGGGAATGCCTTGATTCGATTTGTTGCCACGATCCTGAATGAGACCCGCAACAACGAGGGTCTTGCCCTCCTCGATGGTTACTTCAGTAGAAATTTTCCGTTTATTAAAGGCGGGATACTCAGATCCTCCAATTAGAACATTGGCCCCACGGGAACTGACTTCTTGGACCATATTAAGATTAACGAGCCCGGAGGCATTAATCGTTGGTTTGACTTCGAGAAGAATCCCAGTTGGGCGGTACTGCACGCTATTGGAGGTGGTGGCGCTTGCAGTAGTACCTGTTGCTGTATTGGGAATGGATACTGTTTGTGTGATAATGGGCTCTTCGCTACCCACTTCAATTTTCGCGGTCTTGCCATCGGAAGCAAGCACATGCGGTGCCGAGAGTATATTGATGTCTGTGTTGGTAGCCAGCAGGTTGAATAAACCTGTAATGTCGCCGGCTTTGTTCAGTATCAGGTAGTTAAAGCCAGAAGAAACTCCTTTATCAGGAGAGGATGAAACGGGGTTGGCTGTTGTTGCAGGAGAAATCAAACCGGCATCAAGACCAGCCTGGGTAGCCCAGGTTTTGCCGTTAGCAGAAATATTTTGATTCTTAAGCCACCACTCAACCCCATACTGAAGTTGATCTGTAAGGCCAATCTCCGCAACCATCACCTGAATCAACACCTGACGCGCCACCGTGTCGATTCTGTCAATAATACGTCGAATTTGTAAATAATCTTGCGGACTGGCACGAATGACCAGGGAATTGGTTGCCTCGTCGGCAATAATCTGCACATTGCCGGCTAGTGACCCTGCCTGGTTGGCACCCCCACGCAATACGACCCGACTCGGATCTGTGCTTGATGTTGTCTGTCCGGCGAGCCCTGTTGCACCCGTTTGTCCCGATGTGGATGACAGGGAGGAGGTCGGGTTCTGTGCCGGCCCTGTGGTTTGTGTGGCGGCACCACCGTAAACCTGACGCAGTAAATTCGCCAAGTGTGCGGCATTGGAGTTCTTGACCGGGTAAACATGCACCATTTCCCCCAGGCCGTTTTTTGGCTCATCATCAAGGGTGCGAATCCATTTCTCGGCAGCATCCGCCATGGAGTCGTTTGCGGCTGCCACAAGAATTGCATTCATTCTCATGATGGGGAGAAAGTAAACTTTGTTTCCCTCTGTACCTGGCCAGTTGAATAGTCCGGATGTGCGAAAAAGGGCATCCATTTCTTTGGCGAGTTCCGTCGCATCGCCCTTAACGATATTCACTAAGCGAATCCGAACGTGTGCCAGATAATCAACATCTAACAATGCAATTAGTTCAAGGGCCTTTGCAACACTTTGCGCTCGATCGACGATAATCAGATGGCGGTTGGTCGGGTCGTTGGCTATGAGGGCGTTTTGCCCCAATACGCTTTTAACGCTGGCTAATAATGCCGATGCCTGGACAAATTGGAGCGGGATAATTTGGGTGAGCGGAGAGCTCTCGCCTGCTGCAATCAAGCCAACATCCCGATTGGCTTGTGCGTCGCGTACTACCTTATAGAGTTTGCCGTCGCGAACGATCGAAATACCGTGAAGTTGCAAAGCGCTTTCAAGAATGTTGTATAAGTCGCCCGCACTGATATTCCCCGAACTTTGCAGCGTGATTTTCCCCTGAATGGAGGGATCAATCATGTAGTTGAGGCGAAGAATATCCCCGAGAACGGCCAGTACCACATCGTTAATGTCCGCATTTTCGAATCGCAGTATCGAGCCGGGTACGACTTGCGGCGACGCTTCGGTCGGCGGGGCTATTCGCATGGCGGCGATATTACGGTTACCGCTCCCCTCCCTTCCAGGCGGATTCTGTAAAACAGACTTAGGCTTGGTTGGCTGAGTCGCTTGGTCAATAGGCGGAGGAATAGCCGCATCGGGCACTGGAGTGCTTACTTTTGCTTCACCCCCAATTTGAGCCGCCGACCTGAACGGATCCAGTGCATTGGCAACAGGATAAAAGCCGCAAAGCGAAAGCCAGACGATAATAGCGCCTAGTCTGCGGCAATTAAGGAATATGCATGTCATTTTCTTTTTTCTTCAACTAATCTGGTGGCTGGAGGACTTCCACTTACGTTGCGACCAGTGGATGTTGGCGATTTGCTCTTTGGGGCATCACTTGGTTTTTCCGCTTTGACTTCCTCTGGTTTGGAAAGCAAAGATTGCGCTTCCCATGTCATCACGGATCGTAAGCCCGTTGGGGCGATGTCATTATTCACATTGATGACGGCATCGCTTAAGCGCACTGCCACCGGCGCAAAGGGCATCCCCTGAATGAGATCGACCAATTGTTCGATTCGCAACTCGGCATCTACCTCAGCCCGATAATAAGTCAGCTTCCCCTCTTCGCGTCTCTGTACCCCGCGAATTGAGACCTGCTTGATCCCTTTTGATTCATACCAAGCACGCATCTGCTGGCCGAACTTTTCGCTAGCGAGCAAATCGCTCGAAGCAACGATCAATCTCGACTGCATCCCGCCAAATTCGACATCGGTCTGCTTAAGCTTGGCCTCTAATTCAGGCAAGCGCGAGGCGCGCATTCGAATGGCTTCCAAATCTGTTTCAATAACAGTGTAACGATCTGAAATACTCTCTAAATCCTGCCAGAGTGACTCCAGCAGAAATCCTGCCGACAGCAACAGTATCAGCAATAAACCTAAGGGTTGCCTGGAATACCTGTTGCGCAGTAGGCGCCAATCGTGCAGGAACACTATGACTTTCCTCCATCGGTCGAAGATGGTTTTTCCCCAATCCTCAGTCTGAAGTCATTGGATTCCAACACGGGCTCCTGACGCATCTTTTCGACCCAAAACTTTTCATCCTGCAAAATCTTGATCAGTTCGTCATCGCCGATACCTTTACCGAAGACCGTGATGAGTTTTCCATCGAAGGTCATTTGCTGCAGCCATGCCGTAGGCGGCAAGATCCTGGTGAGTTCTGCCAAGAGGGGTAAAGGGGTAGGCGATGCGTTCATGTTTTTCGTGGCCGCGATCACCGCTTCTTTCTCGCGAAGAGCGCGCTCCAGCTCGATGAAGCGTTTGCTTGGTTCGATATGCTTTTTCTTTTCTCGTACAGCATTCGTTAATGCAGTTTCTACTTCGCTTATTCGCCATGCTGTCAGCCCTGCGATGACTGAAAAGGCAAGGATTAACCAAACCGCAATTCGGAAAACGGGCGACCAAATGGCAAATGCTCCGCGGTCAATGGGAACTGCCTGTTGCGGATTCATCCATAACTTGTGAAGACAGTCTGCCCAAACCGGGCTGCTAACCGTTGTTATCTGCACAATATTGTCCTGCGGCTGAATGGATTGACCTGTATTACCGCCATGCGCCGACGCAATACAGGCCGTGCGGGCGTCAGCATCGATACCTAGCGGCAGCACTATTGCCTGTTGAACACAACCATCGCGCAAGTCATATAGCATTTCCCCGCTACAGGTATGCTCACTCAGCAAACCGGACTTACCGGAAGCAGCCGATTCAAAGAGCAAGGCGCGCGGATAAACTTCGCAGAGTTTGATGCCAAACTTTTCTAGTATGGATTTCTGGCTGTTGATCCAAGCTGCGGGAAGCCAGAAAAATCTAGCTTGACCATCGATGCAACAGATACTGTACTGAATTTCAGTCGCTGGGTAGGGGACCGATAAGCTCAGCTGGTGCTTGATCCAGGAATCTTTGCGGCAAGTTGAGTGCAATGCCGGGCGAGAAAAAAGCCCCCCTGTCCCTGCGGGTGAAATCAGTACTGCCCTTGTATCGAGGTTCAGTGCATGTAGCCCCAGAATTTCCGCCAAGCATGTTTGAACGGATGCATCATCGGCTATGGTTCGAGATTCATGCCATTGAACATGCAAACGCCGCCCCGATTCCTGACAGGCAATAAGGTCTAGCCTGCCTGGAATAGGGGCAATAAAAACTAAGTCGACGCGGGGGTGTTGCAAGGAGGTTGCCACAATTTTTTACAGAAAAATCGAAAGAGTTGCCATAGCGAGGTAGCTGACTAGTGACTTGCGGCTTCTAGCGACAAAACATACGGTCATGTTGATGCGATAAATCGTCTGCCAATCCTGGCTGACTATCCGGGGTAGCTCATTTTACAGTGAAAGAGAGCCAATTCATTTGGTGCCATCTGTCGCAACTGGTTGCGATCCACATGGGCTTGCACGACGCGCGCAAGCTGGCCGTGCTTCAGACGCGCTGAGCCGGCGGCACGTCAGGCGGATACTTTGACCTGAGCGGCGATCAGACCGAGCAACTCTTCTTCGTCGTAGGGCTTGCCAAGGTAATGATGCACGCCCAGTTCCATCGCCATCAGGCGGTGTTTCTGGGCGATGCGCGAGGTGATCATGATCACCGGCAGATGGGCGAGCGCAGCATCGTCGCGTAGCGCACGTACCAGCGCAAAGCCATCCATACGCGGCATCTCGATGTCCGCGAGGATAACGGCGGGAAGCTGGGCGCGGATTTTCTCCAGCGCATCCTCGCCGTCCTTGGCGGTGACGACGCGGTAGCCGGCGCGCTCAAGCAAGCGACCGGTGATCTTGCGCACCGTGAGGGAATCGTCGACCACCATCACAGTCGCCGCCTCCTTGACGGCGGGCGCGGAAGAAGTCGACGCCAGCGCGACGGCGGTGTCCGGGGTTGCGACGCGTTGGGCCAGAGCAACCGGGTTTACGATCAGCACCACGCGACCATCGGGAAGCACGCTGGCGCCGGTCAGGCCGGGCACATGCTTGAGCTGGTCGCCGAGCGGTTTTACTACCACTTCCTGGTTTTGCGCGAGTGCCTCGACCGCCAGTGCGATTTGCTCGCCGGCATGGCGCAACAACAACTGCCAGGTCGGCGCCGCCGCCGGCGCATTCAGTCGGTACAGCCCATTCAGGGTATGCCACGGGTAGCGCAGGCCGTTGCGCGTCAGGCCGCCTGCCGCCTGGCGTGCCGCCGCTTCCTCGGCATCGAGCTCGCGCGCTTCCTCGACCAGCGCCGCCGGAATTGCCCAGGTCTGCCCGGCTGCCGCGACGAGCATGACCGGGATCACCGCCAGCGTCAGGGGCAAGACGATCTCGAAGCGGGTACCTTGGCCGGGTTTACCGCTGACGGCGACATGACCACCGAGCTGGGTGACCTCGTCACGCACCACATCGAGGCCGACGCCGCGCCCGGCGATTTCGTTGACCGCCGCGGCCGTCGAGAATCCGGAGCGGAAGATCAGCTCGGCCAGCGCTGTTTCGTCGATCGCGGCGGTGGCGTCGATCAGGCCGCGTTCGATGGCGCGGCGGCGGATCGCCGCCAGGTCCAGCCCCTTGCCGTCGTCCTCAAGACGCAGCGTGATGTCGTTGTCGCCGGCGCCGATGGCAAGGACGATCTGTCCCAGTTCCGGTTTGCCGGCAGCGCGGCGCGTCTCGGGCGGTTCGATACCATGCGCCACGGCATTGCGCAACAGGTGCTCCAGCGGGCCGAGCATGCGCTCCAGCACGTTGCGGTCGACCGGCGTCTCGCCGCCGCGGATATCGAGGTTGGCTTGGCGGCCGAGTTCCTTGGCGGTCTGCCGCAGCACGCGGTGAAGGCGCTCATCCACGGTGGTAAATGGCACCATGCGCGCGCGCAGCAGCGCATGGGACTGCTCGCGCTGCTGGCGCGACTGGATCACCAAAGCCTCGCCGGCGCCATCCACCTGCCGCAACAAGCCATGCTGCAAGGTCGCCACGTCGTTCACGCTTTCGGCCAGCATCCGCGTCAATTCCTGCAGGCGGGTGAAGCGATCGAACTCGAGCGGGTCGAACTGGTGCGTATCGACACCGCCGAGCCGCGACTGCATGTTGGTCTCCGCATGAATCTCGAATTCGCGCAACTGGCTGCGCAGACGTACGATGTTGTCCGCCAGGTCGAGCAGGCCGTTCTTGATGGCCTTGACTTCTCCCTCAATGCGGCTGCGCGTAGTCGCCATCTCGCCGGCCTGGCCGACCAGTCGGTCGATCAGGTCGGCACGCACGCGCAGCAGGACTGCCGGACCGCCCTCTCCAGCCGGGGCAGCCGATGCCGGGGATGCCTCGGCAGGCGCGGCAGTATCTGTCCGGCCAGGCGCGTTGGCAATGGCAACAGCCGCCGGACCGCCGGTCAAGCCGGAGTGCAGTTCGGCAACCAGGTCGTGGGCTCTGCCCAGCGAGGTATCCAGTCCGTCAAGGATGGGTTCGGCTGCACCGCCCTTTGCCAGCGCCTGGTCGATGCGCGTTTCCATGCTGTGCGCCAGTTCGCCGATACCCATCGCGCCGCACATACGTGCACTGCCCTTGAAGGTATGCAGCAGGCGTGCCATGCGGTGGCCGACCTCGCCATCGTGCGGCGTCATCCGCCAGGCGCGCAGGTCGGCATCGAGCTGGCGCAACTGCTCGTTGGCCTCTTCGAGGAACAGTGGCGCCAACTGCGGGTCGATCTCGTCGGCCGGCCGCGACTGGCGTCGTTCGGCCAGTGGCGACAGCGTCGCAATAGGTGGCAAAGCGGAAATTGCTGACAGCACCTCCGGCACTAGCGCTTCCAGGGATGCTGCGAGTCCCGGTTCGTCCGCCGGGGCACGCCGCTCGCGGATGGCGCCCACCATGCCTTCGAGTGCGCCGGCCGCCCGTGCGATCAGCATGCGTGCCGTATCGACCGGCGCCACGCGTGCCAGCGAGTGTCTCACCAGCACGTTTTCGAGCGCGTGGGCAAGCGCCTGCACCGATGCAAAGCCGGTGCCGGCAGAAATGCCGGCCAGCGTGTGGGCGGCACGGATTGCATCGCGCGATGGCGTGGCATCCGTAGCGGACAGCTCGGCACGCAGACTGGCGACATGGCCGTCCGCCTCGTCGATGTAGAGCTGGTACAGCGTCGGCGACAAGGACAAGGTGCCGATCGCGATGGCATCCGCCGCAGGCGGCACGGAAACAGTCGGCGCGGTCGGGAGCGGCGCAGCCGGCTCCGCGGATTCGCCCAACAACTGCCGGCAGCGTGCGATCAGCGGCTGACCATCCGGTACGGCGGCAGCGCGGCGCAGTGCTGCGGTCCAGTCCGCGAACAGGGTGCGTCCGGCCTCGATCGCCTCAAGCGTCGCGCCATCGACAGGAACGCGTTCGTCGAGGCGGCGGTTGAGCAGCTTCTCGACAGCGTAGGCCGCTTCGCCGAGATCGTTTAGGCCCACCATGCGGCCGCTGCCTTTGAGGGTATGAAAGCCGCGCCGCAGCGTCGTCAGCGCTTCGCGGTCGGCCGGATTCGCCGCCAGCGCCGGCTGGGTTGCAGCGAGCGTCTGCAGCACCTCCTCCGCTTCTTCGAAGAAAATGCCCAGCATCTCGTCGGTTTCGGATGGGGCAACAGAAGTCGACGCTGGCGGGACGGCGCTTGCCGAATCCGCCGTGCCCATGGGGGCGGCGACAGACGTCGGTGCTGGAACGGCAGTGGCCGCAGCTTCGAGCAAGGGCTGCAACGGTGTGCGGTCTGCCACGCCATGCTGCAGGGACTCGGCGAAGCGGGCCAGCGCGGCGAGATGATTGGCGACGAGCGCGAAGTTGTCGATGTGCAGTGCCGCGATCTCGGCCACGCGGGCGGCTTGCGGCAAACCGAGCATGACGAAGGCGCCCTGTACCTGGTTCAGCAAGTACGCAGCGCCTTCCGGCACCGCCTTCCCGCCGTCGAAGCAGGGTTCGAGCAAGGCTTCCAATTGGGACAGCGTGGCGGCGATTTCATGCGCCACCTGCGCTTGCAACTGACGTTCGCGCCAAGGCAGGCGTCCCAGCGGGCTGGCGCTGCCCGCCCGCTTGAGCGTTTCCAGATGCGCGATCTGGCGTGCCACGTCGGTGGCCAGCATCGCTTCGTCGGCCGGGCTGCGCCGCCCCTCGGTCTCGATCGCTTCTTCGATCAGCACCAACGCGCCAGCCACATCGAGCGCCAGCGCGGCGTCCATCCGCTCCGGCTGCTGGCGTAGCCAGGCAGCGAATTCGCCCACCGCCGCAGTCAGCCGCGCCAGCTCAGCGTCCAGGCTGTCGCGTGCGCTCGCGGCGAGCAGCAGGGCGACATCGTGGAAACGCATCAACGCGATGGCCTGGCCCTGGGAGAAGCGTTCCCACTCCTCCATCGCCGTCGCCAACGGCGCACGACAGGCTTCGCGGCGCGTTTCGACGGCAACATCGGCGGCGGGTATCAGGTCGTCCAGGCGGTAGGCAGCGCGCACGCTTTCGAGTTGCATGCCGCCCGGCGGCGCGACGGCAATCGCGTAAAGCATGCCCTTGAGCAGTGCCTCGTCGGGCGGCTTGTGCTGCGGCTGCCCGATCAGACCGCCGAACAGTGCGTCGAGGCTGGCCAGCGAGTCATCGACCGCGATAACGTCGGTCGTCGCCCCATCGAGTTCAAGCGCCTCGAACCAGGCCAGCGCGATCCACCACGGCATGCGCTGTGCGGGGTCGGCCAGCCCCTGCTCCAGGTTGCTTGCCGCATTCTTCATTTCCGTCAGGCCGCGCGCTTCGCCGTTGCGCCACTTAGCCAACCCGCGGGCGAAGCCCAAACGCAGTGCCTTGAGGCGTACCGGGCTGGGTTCCGTCAGGGCGTCGCGGCGCGGCGGCCGCAGGTTCAGGTCGGGCGCAAACAGCGCCAGCGGCGAAAACTCGGGCTGACCGGCGGCGAGGCCGAGCGCACGGTAGGTGGCGTAAAGCCGCAAAGGCTGGTCGGGATGCCCGGCCATCAGTTCGTCGAGATAGCGTCGCAAGGCGGCGAGTGCCGCACCGGCAGCGGCGGCCACGGCCACCACGTCCAGCTCGGTCTCCGCTTCGGCCAGGTCGGCCAGGCAGGCCTCGACCGTTTCGGCGCAGTGCGTGACGCCGGCCAGCCCCACCAGAATCAGGGCTCCGCTGGCTTGGTGCAGGTGGCCGCGCGCTTCGGTTAACGGCGCCGGCTGGTCGGGCGCGGCGGCATAGCGGGCCAGCGCTGCGCCAGCCCGTTCGAGCGCGATGTCGATCTCGTCCTTGACCCAGGACAACGTGCCGGTATCGAAAGCGGGCGCGCTCACATCAGACCTTGAAGCCGGAGACCGAGCCCTTCAGTTCTTCGGCCAGTGCGGCCAGTTCGCCAACCGAGCCGGCAGTCTGGCGCGTACCTTCGGAAGTTTCCCCGGTAATCTTGAGGATGTCTTCCATCGCTCCGGCCACCTGACGCGTGACCTTGACCTGCTCGCGGGTGTCGCCTGCGATCCCGCCAATCAACGTGGCGAGGCGGTTGGTGACCTCGCGGATCTCGGCCAGCGACTGGCCGGCCGCATCCGAACGGCGCGCGCCCTCGACCACCCCGAGGGTGGCCTGCTCCATCGCCGCGACAGTGTCGTGCGTATCGGCCTGGATGGTTTTGACGATGGCAGCGATCTCGCGCGTCGCCTCGCCGGAGCGCTCGGCGAGGCGCTGCACCTCCTCGGCAACGATGGCGAAACCCCGGCCCGCCGCGCCAGCGCTGGCGGCCTGGATCGCCGCGTTGAGAGCGAGTACATTGGTCTGCTCGGTAATGTCGGAAATCAGCTCGACGATCTCGCCGATCTCCTGCGAGGATTCGCCCAGGCGCTTGATCCGCTTCGAGGTTTCCTGGATCTTGCTGCGCAATTCATTCATGCCGACAATGGTGGCGGCCACCGCCGCATCGCCCTTGTCGGCGGCAGACAGCGAGGAACGCGCCACCTCGGCGGTCTCGCCGGCGCGGTTGGATACGCCGTGCAGCGAGTCGGCCAGCGTCAGCACCTGGCTGCCGGCATTGCGAATCTGGCCCGACTGGCGCTCCGACGCTTGCAGCAGCGAGGCGGAGATTGCCTGTGCCTCCTGGGTGGCGCGGTCGACGCGCCGCGCCGCGTCGTTGATGCGCTTGACCAGCACTGCCAGTTCCTCGATTGCGTAGTTCACCGAATCGGCAATGGCACCGGTGATGTCCTCGGAAACCGTCGCGCGGGTCGTCAGATCGCCGCCAGCCAGATCGCCCATTTCGTTCATCAGGCGCAGGATGGCCTCCTGGGTCGCGTCCTTGGCCGACTCGGCCGCACGCCGCAAGCGTTCCGTCTCGGCTTGGCGTAACTGAGCTTCCTCGTTGAACACTTTGAACATCAGTACCAGGATGCCGAGCGCCAGCGAAACGAGGATGGTGGCGATACCGGTGCGCAACTCGCGCCCTTCCAGCATGCCGGCATGGCTCTCCGCGAGGCTTTCCAGAGCCCTGTCCAGGTCGGCTGTGCCCCGCAGCAGCAGGGTCGCCGCCTCTGCGACCATCGGCGGGGGAGGCTCTCCCGCAGGAATTTTTGCCAGATGGGTCTCGTGGGCCAGCACCACCGCGATGTTGCGCTGGTGGGCGCTCCATAACTCCCGCAGCTTGTCCAATTGGGTGCGCGCCTCATCGCTAACCGGCGGCAGCTTGACGCCGCTGACCTGTCCGCCCATGGTCAGGATGTCAAGCACCCCGCCGAAGCGGTCGCGCGCCTGGGCCAGTTCCTTAATGCTCGCAGCATCGCCGACGATGGTTGCGCTGACGGTGGCCTTGGCGATCTGCTGGCCGGTCAGGCGCATGTTGCCATTGGCTGCCATGTAGCCTGCCGTGAGGTTGGCAGTGCGGTTGTCCGAAAAGACGATGTAGGTGGCGATGACCAGAAACATCAGGAACACGGTGCCGAAAATCTGCAACTCGACGCCAATTTGGCGCCCCTTTTTCGCGCCGGGGGCTGGGGTTCCCGCTGGCGCGGGTTTCTTGGCGAAGGTGGGTAGTTTGAGACTGAAGGCCATGAGACTCTCCGTGCGCTCAGTAAGCGAAGGGGGCGACCAGCGAAGCGTCGAGAAAGCGGGGATCGGCGAGCAGGGGGTCGATTTCGAGGCGGGTCCAGGTCGCGCCTTGGCTGTCGCTGTACGTCTCGCCCTGCCATGGTCCCAGCGCCGGCACCGCGGTGCCGGCTTCGGCCGCGAACAGGCCGTCGGTCCGTTTGAGGCCATGCACGCGCGCCACCAGCAGGGCGGTGTTGTTGCCTTGCCGCGAACCGACCCGCAGCAGCCGTGCCGTACTGTCGCGGGCGGTCGGCGGTGCACCGCAAAAGGCGGCAAAATCCACTACGGCCTGCAATTCGCCGTGCACGTTGGCCAGCCCGGCAAACCAAGGCTGCATCAGCGGCACCGGCGTGATGACGGGCACGGGCAGCACTTCGCCGGCTGCGGGCAGATCGACCAGCCAGCGCAGTCCAGCGGATTCGAAGCCGAGCAGCGCCGCTACCGCCGCGCCCGTCTGTGCGGCCGCAAGGCGGCTGGCGATGTTTTCCTGATAGGCGCGAAGGTCGATGCGCTTGGCCATCGGCGCGTTATCCGAGCGCCGCGATCTTGGCGAGCAGTATTGCCCCATCGACCGGCTTGGTGACGTAATCCTGAGCGCCCTGGCGCATGCCCCAGATCTTGTCGGTCTCTTCGTTCTTGGTGGTGCACAGGATCACCGGAATGTGGCGCGTCGTCTCGTCGCGATTGAGCGTGCGCGTCGCCTGGAAGCCGTTGATGCCGGGCATCACCACGTCCATAATGATCAGGTCGGGCTGCTCGCGCTTGGCCGTCTCGATGCCCTGGGTGCCGTCGGTGGCGATTGAAATGGCATAGCCTTTGCCGGTCAGCAGTTCGGTGAGGATATGACGCTCCACGGGAGAGTCATCGACAATCAGGATGCGCTGGATGGGCATGTCGGTCAGGCCAGGGGCCGGGCGTCAGGCCGGGCAGCCGTATGCTTTGCCACGGCAAGACGCAGGCTTTCCTGGGTAAATGGCTTGGCGAGATGTTCGTCGGAGCCGGCAAGGCGACCGCGCGCGCGGTCGAACAATCCGTCTTTCGAGGACAGCATGATCACTGGCGTTTGCGCAAAACGCGGATTGCGCTTGATCAGCGCGCAGGTCTGGTAGCCGTCGAGGCGCGGCATCAGAATGTCGCAGAAGATGACATCGGGCGCATGGTCGGCGATCTTGGCGAGCGCTGCAAAGCCATCTTCAGCAACGATGACCTGGCAACCGGCACCGGTCAGAAAAATCTCCGCGCTCTTGCGGATGGTGTTCGAGTCGTCGATCACCATCACCTTCAGGTTTCGCAGTTTTTCATCCATTTTGGCGAGGATTTTAGCGGAATGAGGTGAGCCATCGGAGCTCGAAAAAGACAAGCGGGCTTTCGGTTACAATCGAACACATCATACCGCAAAGGCTTTACCCGGCGCTCCCGCCGCTTCGCCATGCCATCTTCTCGCTCATCGTCGCATCTGGCCCCGCCTGCCGTCCTTTCTTTTGCCGCGTCCGACCCCACTTGCGGGGCCGGCCTGCAGGCCGATCTGCTCACCCTTGCCGCCCACGGCTGCCATCCGCTGACGGTGGTGACCGCACTGACCGTACAGGATACTGTCGGCGTCGAAGACCTGCTGCCGATGGAGGGCGGTTGGGTCGCCGACCAGGCGCGCGCCCTGCTGGAGGATATTCCGGTGGCCGCTTTCAAGCTCGGCATGCTCGGTAGCGTCGAGGCGATTGCCGCCGTCGCCGAGGTGTTGTCCGACTATCCCGACACGCCGGTGGTGTTCGATCCGGTGCTGGCTTCCGGGCGCGGCGATGTCTTCGCCGACGAGGACATCATCGCCGCCATGCTCGAACTGATTCTGCCGCTGACCGACGTCCTCACCCCGAACAGCCTCGAAGCGCGTCGATTGGTGCAGGAGTTGGATGGAAAAGTCGGCGCCGGCCCATCGTCCAACGGGGCGAATCTGGCCGAATGCGCACGTCTGCTGGTCGGCGCCGGCTGCGCGCATGTGCTGGTCACCGGCACGCACGAGCATTCGGCGCGCGTCGTCAACACGCTGTATGGCTCGCATGGCCCCGTACGCCGCGACGAGTGGGAGCGCCTGCCCGGCAGCTACCACGGCTCGGGCTGCACGCTGGCCTCGGCCATCGCCGCCAACCTCGCCTGGGGCCAGCCCCTGCCCGAGGCGGTACGCGCGGCCCAGCACTACACCTGGCACAGTCTGGCGGCAGGTTTTCGGCCCGGCATGGGACAGCACATCCCCAACCGCCAGTGGCAAAGTCCATCATCCCATTCTTTTGCGGCTGCGGAGGTTGTCCATGTCAACGCCGTCTGAAGGCGTCCAGCCCCTTGCCGGACTGTACGCGCTGACCCCGGACGACAATCTGTTGCCGCGGCTGTCGGCACTGGTCGAAAGTGCCCTCAAGGGCGGCGTGCAGTGGGTGCAATATCGCAACAAGATCGCCCCGGCGCCGCTACGGCGCGCCCAGGCCGCCGAATTGCTGCGCATCTGCCGCGCCCATGGCGCCAAGCTGATCATCAATGACGACATCTGGCTGGCCGTCGAGATCGGCGCCGATGGCGCTCACATCGGCCGCGGCGACATGCCCGGCGGCAACCTCGGCACGGCGCGCGCTGCCCTCGGTTCGAAACGGATTCTCGGCGTCTCCTGCTATAACGACTTGGTCCGCGCCGAAGTGGCCGTCGATGCCGGCGCCGACTACATCGCCATCGGCAGCGTGTTCGCCTCTGTCAGCAAGCCGGAGGCCACGCGTGCCTCGCTTGAGCTGGTGACGGAAGCCAAGCAGCGCTTCAAGGTGCCAGTCTGCGCCATTGGCGGCATCACCGTCAAGAATGCGCCCGAGGTGCTTGAGGCGGGCGCCGACATGATCGCCGTGCTTTCCGATCTGTTCGACGCGATGGATATCCAGAAGCAGGCCGAGAAGTTCCGCCACCTGTTCAAGTGCGCCTGATATTTTCGGGACGCCACACTGCAGAGCTATAGCCCTTTAGCTTGCGCAGTTCGCTCCAATGCCTTTCCGGCATTCAGCATGCCGCATCTCGCGTTTTCCTCGCCCTTGATCGGCGTTGCTGAATTGCAGAGTATCCTCTTTGCTTGGCTAAACGTCAGATCTGGCTTCAATTGCAGCATACTTGCCAGAGTGGCCGATACAAACGGTGCGGCAAACGAGGTTCCGCCTCCTCGCCTCCCGAAACCGCCACCCAAAATAGTGCTTTCAATATTCTCGGACGGAGCGGCGATTGCGACCGAGTGCCCGTGATTGGAGCGCCGATCGATTGTGCCCGATGAATCGATACCGGCAACGGCAATTACCCCCGGATGATTGGCCGGGAACGAAACATCTCGTGCCCTATTGCCTGAGGCGACGACAATAAATACGCCTGCATTTAGGGCATCTCGTAAAGCATTCTCAACCAACGTTCGATCATGTCCGCTGATGTCGGGCATATCCAAACTGAGGTTGATTATCCTCGCTCCGCGATTCTTCGCATATGTAATGCCCTTCGCTAGCGATTCGGCAGTGAAATCATCCATCATTCCTGGATTGACCTTGATGGGCAATATCTTGGCCTCGGTGGCGAGCCCGTATCCGTGCGGATTCTGCGTATCTTTAGCGGCGATGATCCCGGTGACAAATGTGCCGTGCCCAAGCTTGTCAAATGGCGAAGGAGAACTGCCAGGATCGCACGATGGCGATCGTTCCGGTGCGCAGTCTCCGAAGTTGTAGCCGTCAGTCCGTAATTGCCCTCTTAATGCCGGATGATCTAAATCGACCCCGGTGTCAATAATTGCAACTGTCACTCCCGTGCCGGCTGCCAGTTTCCGCGCCGCCCGAGCGTTGATCGTGGCAGACCACCAAGGCTCCGCTTTGTATTCCTTGAGCTTGGCCTTCGTCGGAGTAGCGCTATTTACGCGGCGCTGGATGCCATTGTCCAATTCGGATAACTGGGCGACAGCCCGCCCCGGACATCCCATGACGATCAAGGCAGCGATGACGATGCGAGCCGACCGCGAAGTCATGGCACGGCGTAGATACGCTTCCAGAGGGATCGCTTGAGCATGTCTTCGAAACTTTCCGTCGGCGTCTGCCCGAGGCCGTAGCCCAGATACACAACCGTATTGCTTAGCGCGGTCAAGTCGGCGTCAACCGCCAGGCCGATATCCAGCGCGGCGGCGGCGCCGCAGGCGTATGGAGCGAAAGCGCCCTGACGGTGAATATTCCAGCCGTCTTCGCCCAACACGGCCAGCGATGCGCCATCGGGCAAGGTCGCCGCAACAAAAGCGCAGGCCAACATTCCCGCGTCTTGACTGTTTGGCGCGATGCTGGCGTAGAGCGTTTTTCGGGCAGCCGGCCCCATATCGGTTACATCTGCGGCGAGTCCCGAGGAGGAATAGACATTGAATCCAAGCGAAATCGGGCTCAGCCGGTCTTGCGTCGTCCCATCCCCAAGCATGCCTTGATAGTTCGAGCCCCAGGCCCAGAGCGAGCCATCCGTCTTCAAAGCAAATCCGTTGTTGTTCCCGCCGCCATTGGTGAGCTTCCAGAATCCCGTGCCGATCTTCTTCGGGTAGGAAACGATGTGTACGGTCCCATCGCTGTCCGTTTCCATGCCGTCCCCCAGCGCGCCGTAGACGCCAAGGCCCCATCCCCAGAGCGATCCATCGGACTTGATCGCATGTGTGTGAAAGCTGCCCGTGGTCACTGCCACGAAATCATCCCCAACCTTGGCGGGACGCAGGACAGAAAAGGTCGTTGCCGATGCATTGGAATCCTTTATCGTGCCAATAGGTCCCAGGCCCAACTGTCCATAGCCATGCCAGCCCCAGGCCCACAGGCTGCCGTCGTTCTTGATGCCAAGCGAAAAGTCCTCGCCGGCGGTAATCTCCTTGTAGCCGCCGTCAATATAAGTCGGCGCGGAGCGGTTATTGAGCGTTCCGTCGCCCAATTGCCCAGCGGTGTTCGAACCCCAAGCCCACAATGTGCCGTCGGTTTTCAACGCCAGCACATGCGCTTGGCTGCTTGCAATTTTGGCAAAGCCGCTTCCGATTTGCCTCGGCGAGAGAATGACGCTCGTGTCGGACGCGAGCAATGCCGCCATGGGATATTTGCCCCAGGTCCACAGCGAGCCGTCGCGCTTGAGCGCAACCGTGGCATACCAGTTTGCCACAACCTCCGCGAAGCCATCGCCGATGAGGGTTGGCACCCATCGGTCAACTGTCGTGCCGTCGCCAAGCAGGCCGGCAGAATCCGTCGTGCCGCCGCCATTCGCTCCCCATGCCCAGAGCGTTCCATCCGCCCTGATGGCAAAGCTGGAGTACGCTCCCGCCGATATTTTCTTGAAGCCGGTGCCGATCAGCACGGGGCTCGTTCGGGTGATCGTCGTGCCGTCCCCCAGATAACCGCGCGCATTGTCCCCCCAAGCCCAAAGCGAACCGTCGGCCTTAAGGGCCAGGGTATGGGAGTCGGAGGTGGCTATCTGCGGTATTGCCGCATTTGCAGAAAAGGCGTAGAGCCAAGCGGCGAGGATGACGCTCAGAAAATTGCTGATGTTCATTTAAGTATAACCTCTGATCTGGGTGCGGAACCCTTCACCCGGTGGACGACAAACATATGTTCAGAAATAAGGGAACTTCTCATACGGTCGATGATTGCCCCTGATCGCGTGACGATCCTGCGTCTCAACTATGATTTCCTGGCCCTCATACTCGACAATGGGGCTCGATATCAAATCCAAGCCCCATTGAAAAGTTGCAAGATCAGTTCATGACGTAATTTGCATTTACAAACACTACTTCCTGCAGTCTGCCGCCGGTTCCGTTGGTGTCGTAAATTGCAAAACCCCAGCCTGCATTCGGTTCCGGGTTCGCCGATGGGCTGCTAGGAGTTTGCCCCTTTGTCATCAATACTTTCATCTTCTGGGTGGAATTAAAGTGAACGGCAACATTGAATGCGTCAAAAATAGATGTCTCTGCCGTGCTGTTTCGAACCACAGGCGGCGAAGGGGTAAATGAGCATGTGCGCGTGGCATTTGCCGGGGTGTTATAGGCTGCGGGTGGACTGGCAGGATCGTTCCAGCTTGGAATGTAGGCAGTCACGACGGTTGCACAGATGGTTGTATTACCCTGCGAGAATCTGTTCGGAGAAGAACCTCCAACCGGCGCGTTTTCCATGCGGATGATATGAGAATCAAGCAGCGACGGCTTCGATTTGTCGAAATGCCGACGCCCATCCTCGCGATCCATTCTCAGGTACGTCATCATCGTAATTGGATCGAGATTGACAAAAAATGTAGGAATATTTCCGAGAGGCGGCAAGCTGGCTGTAGCTACCGTCGGCGTATTGGGAAACCGCTCGGCCAGAGCATTGTCTGCCAGGGCGGATTGCTGCGATACAAACAAACCACAGAACATTGCGAAAAGCACACTCCTTGTTGCCGTCATCTTGAACATTGCATATCCTTTCGTGATGATAAGTCCTGCATTCGAAAATTGTCATACTTGCCATTCGTTCGCCAATTGCAATTGGGTTGTTAATACACTTCTGGAGCACCTCCTTTCTATGTTGATGACGCTACGCATACGGCATGATGGTGGTCGCGTCTTTGGGGGGATGTCAATTTATTTTTTGTGAATATTTCTTGACGATGGCGTATAACAAGAATGTGACGTAGGTACAAAGTAAGGCATCTGAATGGGATAAACGATTTCACTGAGCGCATTCCCGAGTCCGTTCGGGAACCTACGGGTAAATCTTATGGCATATGCCGAAAGGCGCGTACCGCATCGGCCTGCATCCTGGCAGCAAGTTCGTGTCGCCGCTCGTGGGTGGCGTTGAGATCGAGGATCTGGGCAGAAACATGGCTTTGGCGACGCGGCGTTCTATACTTGGCGCCGCCCTGTCAGCGTCGACTTTTTGAGAAGCAAGCCATGACCCACAACGAAGACCTGTTTTCCCGCGCCCAGAAATCCATTCCGGGTGGCGTCAATTCCCCTGTCCGCGCCTTCCGCTCCGTTGGCGGCGTGCCGCGATTCTTTACGCGCGGCGAGGGGGCTTATGTCTGGGATGCCGACGGTAAGCGCTACATTGATTACGTCGGTTCCTGGGGACCGCTGATCCTTGGCCACGCCGACCCGGAGACCGTCAAGGCGGTGCAAACGGCGGCAGCCAGCGGCCTGTCCTTCGGCGCACCGACCGAAGCCGAGATCGAGCTGGCCGAGCTGCTGACGCAGCGTGTGCCGAGCATGGAAATGGTGCGGCTGGTGTCTTCCGGCACCGAGGCGACGATGAGCGCAATTCGTTTGGCACGCGGGTTTACCGGCCGCGACATGCTGGTCAAATTCGAAGGCTGCTATCACGGCCACGCCGACAGCCTGCTGGTCAAGGCCGGCTCGGGCATGCTGACTTTCGGCAACCCGTCTTCCAGCGGCGTGCCTGCGGATCTGGCTAAGCACACGCTGGTCCTCGACTACAACGACGCGCAGCAACTGGCCGATGCCTTCGCCACGCACGGCGACAAGATCGCCTGCGTGATCGTCGAGCCGGTCGCCGGCAACATGAACCTGATTGCGCCCAAGCCGGCATTCCTCCAGGCGATGCGCGATCTGTGCACGCAGCACGGCGCGGTGCTGATTTTCGACGAGGTGATGACCGGCTTCCGCGTCGGCTCCGGCTCGGCGCAGGGGCTGTTCGGCATCAAGCCCGACCTCTCCACCTTCGGCAAGGTCGTCGGTGGCGGCATGCCGCTCGGCGCCTTTGGCGGTCGCCGCGACATCATGGAAAAGATCGCGCCGCTCGGCCCGGTCTATCAGGCCGGCACGCTCTCGGGCAATCCGCTCTCCGTTGCGGCCGGCCTCGTCACGCTGAAGAAAATCGCCGCACCGGGTTTCTACGAAGCGCTGACGGCGCGGACGAAATCGCTGGTCGATGGCCTGACGGCGGCGGCGAAAAAGCAGGGCATTACCTTCAGCGCCCAGTCGGTCGGCGGCATGTTCGGCTTGTATTTCTCCGCCGCCTGCCCGACTTCCTACGCCGAAGTCATGGCCTGCGACAAGGAGGCCTTCAACCGTTTCTTCCACGCCATGCTGGAAAAGGGCGTCTATCTCGCCCCCTCGGCCTTCGAAGCGGGTTTCGTCTCGGCGGCGCATATGGATGCCGACATTGCGGCGACGGTGGCTGCGGCCGACGCGGTGTTCGCCGCCGGCTGAAAAGTCGACGCTGGCGGGACGACACTGTACGGTCATGTTCAACCTCACGCGCTATTTCTCCACGCTGTCTTTCGTCCTGATCGTCATGGCCGGCGGCATCCTGGGCAGTTACTACCGCAACAACGCCGTGCACCAGTTGGTCACCGCGACCGAAGCACACAACGTGGCGATGACGACCGTGTTTCGCAACTCGCTGTGGTCGCGCTTCACGCAGTTTCTTGAACTCTCCTATCTGCGCGACCTCGAATCCCTGCGCCATGCCGATGAAAGCCTGACCCTGCGTCAGGCCGTCGTCCGCATGATGACTGATACGTCCATCATCAAAATCAAGATCTACAACCGTAACGGCCTGATCATCCTGTCGACCGATCCCTCACAGATCGGCGGAAACAAGCAAACCAATGCCGGATTCATCTCTGCCCTGGGTGGTCAGGCCATCAGTGAACTGATCCATCGGAATACCTTTGACAGCTTCGACGGCACACTGGCCGAAGTCGATGTCGTCTCTAGCTATGTGCCGCTGACCGGCGACAAAGGGCATGTCGACGGCGTGATTGAGCTTTATCAGGACGTGACCGCCACCTTGCAGCAGATCAACCGGACCCTCTGGCGCATCGCGCTGGTCGTCTTCACCGTCCTGGCCACGCTGTTCCTGCTGCAACTGCTGGTGGTGCGGCGGGCGCAGGGCATTTTGCGGCAGCAGGCCGACGAATTGGAGACCAACAACCGCGAGCTGGACCAGCGCGTGCAGGCGCGCACCGCCGAACTGCAGGCGGAAATCGCCGAGCGCCGCAATGCCGAGGTTCGCCTCGATCACCTCGCCCACCACGACCCGCTGACCGGCCTGCCCAACCGCCTGATGTTCCACGAACAGCTACGCCACAGCCTCAGTCTGGCGGCACGCCACCAGCGGCAACTGGCCGTCCTGTTTGTCGACCTTGATCGTTTCAAGGAAGTGAATGACACGCTCGGCCATGCCATCGGCGATGAGCTGCTGGTCGCCGTCACGCAGCGGCTGGTGGCGCACCTGCGCACCGCCGACACGCTGGCGCGCCTTGGCGGGGACGAATTCATCTGCGTCATTGAGGATATTAAGGACAGCCACGAAGCCCAGCGGGTGGCCGAAAAACTGATCGAACTGCTGTCGCAACCATTCACCATTCAGGCGCACGAATTGTTCGTCGCCGCCAGCATCGGCATCTGCCTTTACCCGGACGACGGCGCGGATGTCGATACGCTGGTGCGCAACGCCGACACCGCCATGTACCAGGCCAAGGCGCATGGCCGCGGCCGCAGCCATTTCTACACGCCGGAAATGACTCGTCAGGCGCAGGAACGCAGCCATCTGGACAACCTGCTGCGCCGCGCCATCGAGGCCGGCGAGCTGTCCGTGCATTACCAGCTCAAGGTCACTATCGACGGCCGTCCGGTCGGCGCCGAAGCGCTGTTGCGCTGGCACAGCGCCGAATTGGGCAATGTCTCGCCGGTGCGCTTTATCCCGCTGGCCGAGGAAACCGGCTTCATCGTCCCGCTCGGCGAATGGGTGTTGCGCCAGGCCTGTGCGCAGATGATCGCCTGGCGCGCGGCCGGGATGGCCATGCCCAAGGTTTCGGTCAATCTCTCGGTCAAGCAGATCGAGCGCGGCGATGTCGTCGACATGGCGCGCCGCGTGCTGGCCGACACCGGGCTTGAGGCCGCAGCGCTCGAACTCGAAATCACCGAGTCGGTGATCATGCACGTGGAGGATGCCCTGTCGATCCTCAAGGATCTCAACGATCTCGGCATCCAGTTGGCCATCGACGACTTCGGCACCGGCTATTCCTCGCTCGCCTATCTCAAGATGCTGCCGATCGACACGCTCAAGATCGACCGCGCCTTCATCGTCGGCATCGGCCAGAACGCCGGCGACGAAGCCATCATCCGCGCCATCATCGCACTGGCCAGAAGTCTTAAGCTCGAAACCGTCGCCGAGGGCGTGGATAGCGATCATCAGGTCGGCTTTCTGCGTGCCTATGGCTGCGACCAGATTCAAGGCTTCCTGTTCGGCAAACCCCAGCCGGCGGACGAGTTTGCCGCGCACTGGGTACAGGCCGCTCAGGTGTACGCCACTTTGGCGCAGGCGGACTAATGCCCGCCCTCTCGCCTGCCGCCGCCTGGGGCATCCTGCTCGTTGCCGGTCTGTGTGAGGTCGCCTGGGCCATCGGTCTTAAGTACACCGAGGGCTTTTCGCGCCTCATGCCCAGCGTGCTGACGCTCGCCGCCATGACCGCCTCGGTCATCCTGCTCGGCTGGTCGCTCAAGGTACTGCCGGTCGGTACCGCCTATGCGGTGTGGACCGGCATCGGCGCCGTTGGCACGGCCATCCTCGGCATGCTCCTGTTTGGCGAATCGCGCGAGGTTGCCCGACTGGTCTGTATTGGCCTGATCGTCGCCGGTATCCTCGGCCTGAAACTGGTCACCAAGTGAGAAACCTGTGAAAACCGCTCCCCGCCTGATCCTGATTGTCCTCGTTCTCGCCCTATTGAGCGGTGCCGGCTTCTGGCTGACGCGCCCCAAGCCCATCCCGGTGCGCCTGCACACGGTGGCGACCGGCACGGTCGAAGCTACCCTCGCCAATACCCGCGCCGGCACGGTGGAAGCCTGCCAGCGCACCAAGCTCTCGACCATCATGGGCGGCCGTATCGAATATCTCGGTGTCAAGGAAGGCGATCAGGTCAAGAAGGGCCAGCTCCTGATGAAGCTGTGGAACGACGATCAGCAGGCGCAGAAATCGCTGGCCGTGGCCCAGCGCAATCTCGCCCAGCAGCGCATCGCCGAATCCTGCACGCTGGCCGCCAATGCCGCGCGCGAACTGGAGCGCACCGTCAAAATGCGCAAGGATGGCTTCATTTCCCAATCGCGCGAGGAAGCCGCCCGCGCCGAAGCGGAAGCGAAACAGGCCGCTTGCGCTACGGCCAAAGCCGACGTCCGCCAGGCCGATGCGCGCATCCGCGTCACCGAGGTCGAGCAGGGCCGCACGCGGCTGATTGCGCCCTTCGACGGCACCGTCGCCAAGATCGTCGGCGAAGTCGGCGAATATTCGACGCCCTCGCCGCCCGGCGTGCCGACGCCGCCGGCCATCGACCTGATCGACCCCTCCTGCCTCTACGTCAAGGCGCCGATGGACGAACTTGATGCGCCGAAGGTTCATCCCGGCCAGACCGTGCGCATCCGCCTCGACGCCTACGCCAATCGTATCTTCGAGGGCAAGGTGCGGCGCGTGGCGCCTTATGTCACCGCCGTCGAGAAGCAGGCGCGCACCGTCGATGTCGAAATCGACTTCAGCATTCCCGGCGATATTCAAGGCCTGCTGGTCGGCTACAGCGCCGACGTCGAGATTCTCCTCGAAGCACGCCAAAACGCGGTGCGTATTCCCACCGCCGCGCTGCAGGAAGGCGGCCGCGTGCTCCTGCTCGATAGCGATGGCAAGCTGGCCGCGCGCACGGTCAAGGCCGGCTTGGCCAACTGGGAATACACCGAAGTGCTGGAAGGCCTGACCGCCGGCGATCGCATCGTCCTCTCGCTGGAAAAAGAGGGGGTGAAACCCGGTGTCCGCGTAACCGAAGAAGCGAAATAATGGCCCTCATCGAGTTGTCAGGCATTGAGCGCAGCTTCACGCTCGGCGACAGCACTGTGCATGCGCTGGCCGGTCTCGATCTCAGCATCGATGCGGGCGAATACGTCGCCGTGATGGGTCAGTCCGGTTCTGGCAAATCGACGCTGCTCAACCTGCTCGGCCTGCTCGATCATCCCAACACCGGTATCTACCGGCTCGAAGGCCGCGATGTCACCACGCTTAACGCCGACGAACAGGCGCGCGTGCGCCGCGAGCGCATCGGCTTCGTGTTCCAGAGCTTTCATCTGGTGCCGCGCCTCACCGCTGCCGAGAACATTGCCCTGCCGCTGATGCTTGCCGGCATCGACCCGGCCGAACGCACCCGTCGCGTCGCCAAGGCCCTCGCCGATTTCGGCCTGACCAACCGCGCCGACCACCGCCCCGACCAGCTCTCCGGCGGTCAGCGTCAGCGTGTCGCGATCGCCCGCGCCACCATCATGCAACCGGCCATGATCCTCGCCGACGAGCCCACCGGCAACCTCGACCGCGCCACCGGCGAGGATGTCATCCACCTGCTCGAAACGCTCAATGCCGGCGGTGTCACGGTGATCATGGTGACCCACGATGCCGCGCTGGGTGCGCGGGCGCAGCGGCGTGTCGTTATGCAGGATGGTCACAAGATGAGCGATGAAACCATTTGCGCGGACGAGGGCGTCAAGCCGGTAGGGCATTCGACAACTATTAACCCGATCGAGCCTTGAGCAAGATTCGCATCACCGGCGGCAACTGGCGCAGTCGCCTGATCCAGGTCATCGACGCGGAAGGGCTGCGTCCCACGCCGGATCGCGTGCGCGAGACGCTGTTCAACTGGCTCGGGCAGGACTTGTCGGGCTGGCGCTGTCTCGACCTGTTTGCCGGCAGTGGCATCCTTGGCATCGAGTGCGCCTCGCGCGGTGCGGCAGAGGTGGTGCTGGTCGAGAAGAACCCCAAAACCATGGCGCAATTGCGGGATAACACGGCGATTTTCGCCAGCGCAGCGCTGCGGCTGGAACGTAGGGATGCGCTAGAATTCGCGACCGCTACGGCCCGGCAGGGAAAGCCTTTCGATCTGATCCTGCTCGATCCGCCCTATCGACAAGGCTGGCTGGACAAGGTGGCGCCGCTGCTACCCCTGCTGACCCGGCCCGATACGCGAATTTATACCGAGGCGGAGCAGCACATCGATTCACTGGGGGACTGGCAGACCGTCAAGCAAGGTCAGGCCGGCCAGGTTTTTTATCACTTGCTGGAACGCAAATGAACAACGGCATCGCCGTCTATCCAGGTACTTTCGACCCCTTCACGCGGGGCCATGAGGATTTGGTGCGCCGCGCCGCGCGACTGTTTGCGCATGTCATCGTCGGCATTGCCGAGAGCCACAGCAAGCGACCGATCTTTTCGCTCGACGAGCGTGTCGACATAGCCTGCGAACTGGTCAAGGATCTGCCCAACGTCAAGATCGTCGGGTTTAACGGCCTGCTGATGGACTTCCTGCGCGAACGCAATGCGCGCGTCATCCTGCGTGGCCTGCGTGCGGTATCCGACTTTGAATACGAATTCCAGATGGCGGGGATGAACCGCAGCCTGCACCCCGACATCGAGACCCTGTTTTTGACGCCGGGGGAGCAATACATGTTCATCTCGGCGACAATGGTGAGAGAAATCGCAAGCCTGGGGGGCGATGTCTCGAAATTCGTGCATCCATTGGTCGCTGAAAAGCTGATCGAAAAGATGCGAAAACATTCTTGATCCGAGAGGAAATGCAATGGCCCTACTGATTACCGATGAGTGCATCAACTGCGACGTGTGCGAGCCCGAGTGCCCGAACAACGCGATCTCGCAAGGCGACGAGATTTACATCATCGACCCCGACAAGTGCACCGAATGCGTCGGCCACTACGACACCCCCCAGTGCCGCGAAGTCTGCCCCGTCGACTGCATTCCCGAAGACCCGAGCCATGTCGAGACCAAGGATCAGTTGATGGCGAAGTTCAAGAAACTGACGGGCGGTTGATCGCGTCTAGCGCTGGCAGCGCGGACAAAAGAATGTCGAGCGCTGCCCCTGCCGGATTGCCTTGATCGGCATGCCGCATTTCACGCAAGGTTCGCCGGCACGCGCATAGACCTTGTGTTGCACCTGAAAGTCGCCCATGCCCTCCGGGCCGCAAAAGTCGCGCAGGGTGCTGCCGCCGGCCGCAATCGCGGCTTCGAGGGTCTGCTGGATGATCGGCACCAACCGTTCCAGCCGCGCGAGGCTCACCTTTCCCGCCGGCCGGCGCGGATCGATGCCGGCGTCGAACAGGCTTTCCGCTGCATAAATGTTGCCGACCCCGACTACCCGCGCGCCATCCATGATCGCCGGCTTGATGCCCAGCGCCTTGCCGTGCAGGGCCTGCTGCAACCAACGGCCGGTGAATTCGGGCGTCAGGGGTTCGATGCCGAGCTTGGCGATCAGCGGATGTTGCAGCGGATCGCCCGCGAGCCACAGGATGGCGCCAAAACGGCGCGGGTCGGTAAAGCGCAGTACCGTTTCGTCAAACACAAGGTCGGCATGGTCGTGCTTGGCCGGCGGTTCATTCGGGGCGACGAAGCGCAGGCTGCCGGACATGCCCAGATGAATCAGCAAGTGGCTGCCGTCGAAATCCAGCAACAGGTATTTGCCGCGCCGCTTGACCTCGATCAGCGGCCGGCCCGCGAGCTTTTTTACCAGCCCCGCCGGCACCGGGTAACGTAAAGTCGACGCTCGCAGGACGGCATGATCGAGCCGCCGACCCTCGACACGGGCGGTGATGCCGCGTCGCGTGACTTCGACCTCAGGCAGCTCGGGCATGGTGCGCTTGCAAAACTGTTAACATGCCGCCATTGTATGCACTGGCATCCTTACTTGTCCGGCCCCCTGCGATGAAACCAATTCTGCCCTTCCTTTTCGCGATTCCCCTGTTGATGGCGGGTAACGGTCTGCGTGCGGACGAACCGCCGGCTACCGATGAAAACAAGGAGGAAGCGTCGCTCAAACGGTTGCCCAAGCTCGATCTCACGCCCAAGCTGCTTTACCAGCTCCTGTTGGCCGAAATTGCCGGGCAGCGTGGTCAGTTGGCCCAGTCCGGCATGCTCTATCGCGAGCTGGCGCGCGAAACACGCGATCCGCGCGTGGCCCGCCGCGCCACAGAGTTGGCGCTGCATGGACGGCAGCTGGAGGTGGCGCTGGAATCTGCCCAGCTGTGGCAATCCATCGAGCCGGAATCCGCCCAGGCACGCCAGACCCTCATTCGCCTGCTCGCAGCACTGGGACGGCTGGACGATCTTGCCCGGGAAGTTGCTGCCTTGCTGGCTGCCGAGCCGGAACACATCGATCAGAATCTCGCTCACCTCAATCGTCTGTTTGCGCGCATCGGCGACCGCAAAGCGGCGCGCTCCCTCATCGAAACGGTGACAATGCCTTACCTTGATCTGCCCGAGGCACACTATGCTCGCGCGATCGCGGCTTTCGAGACGCAAGATACGAATGCGGCACGCCAACTGATCCAGCGCGTCCTGTTGCTCAAGCCTGATTGGGAGGTTGCCGCGCTGTTCCAGTTTCAGTTGACCGAGGATCGGTCCGAGGGTCTCGCGCAACTGGCCCGTTTCATCGGCCGCCAGCCGCAAGCCCGCGAAGCGCAACTCACCTATGCGCGCGCGCTTGTCGCAGATAAGCGCTATGCCGAAGCGCGCCGCGAGTTCGATCGATTGCTCGTGCAGGATGCCAAATCCGGCACACCGAATGGCGACGTGATCTTTGCTGTCGCCGTTCTGTCGCTGCAACTGAATGACACCGCTGCCGCAGAGACACAGTTGCAGCGCCTGATCGAGATCGACCATGCCGAAGCCGACAAGGCGCGGTTTTATCTTGGTCAGATTGCCGAGGAAGCCAAGCGCGATGAGGATGCCCTGCGCTGGTTTGGCGCTGTTGGACGGGGCGAGCACTATCTCTCTGCCCGCCTGCACGGCGCCAATATCCTCGCCAAGCAGGGCAAGCTTGCCGAAGCCCGTCGGCAGTTGGCCAATGCAGCCGTCGGCTCGCCTAAGGAGCAAATCCAGCTGATCGTTGGCGAGGCGCAAATTCTGCGCGATCTGGGCGATGTGGCAGCAGCCCATGCAACGCTTATCGCCGGTCTGAAGCAACATCCCGATCAGCAGGAGCTGATGTACGAAGCCGCCCTGATGGCTGAAAAGCTCGGTCGCCATGACGAACTCGAAACCCGCCTGCGCCGCCTGATCGAACTCAAGCCAGACCATGCCCATGCCCTGAATGCATTGGGTTATTCGCTGGCCGAACGCAACGTGCGCCTTCCCGAGGCCCGCACCTTGATCGGGCGCGCACTGGAGTTGGCGCCGGACGATCCCTTCATCCTCGACAGCCAGGGTTGGGTCCTGTTCCGCACAGGCGATACGGACGCCGCGCTCGAAACGCTTAATCGTGCCTTCGGCATCCGGCCCGATCCGGAAATTGCCGCGCATCTCGGCGAAGTACTCTGGGCGCTCGGCCGCCAGTCCGAAGCCCGCGCCACCTGGGACAAGGCCCGCCGCGAACATCCGGCCAACGAAGTGTTGGCCGAGACGATCAAGCGCCTTGCCCCTTGATTTTTCGTCCCGACGTGCGCCCGCTGCTGCTCTGCGTGCTGCTGATCGCCGGCTGCGCGACGCTCCCGTTACCCCCTCGTCCTGCCACCGAATCCATTGTCGCTTTTGCCTTGAGCGGTCGCCTCGCGATACGTCAGGGCGACACGCGCCATCATGTACGAATCGACTGGCGCCATGACGTTGCACGCGACGATATCCTGCTCACCACGCCGCTGGGGCAGGGCGTAGCGGAAATCACGCGCGACGCTGGCGGTGCGCGCCTGCTGCTGGCCGACCAGCGCGAATTCGTCGCCGCAGATGCTGCCAGTCTCTCCGAGCAGGTCTTCGGCTTTCGCCTGCCGTTCGACCAGGCCGCGCGCTGGCTGCTCGGCGAATCCGGCCACATCGCCCCGTGGCGCGCCACCGTGATCGAACGCGAAAGCGCTACGCCGGACGCCCTGCCCAGCGTGATCGAGCTGGAGCGCGACGACATCCATGTGCGGCTGAAGATCGACGAATGGAGCGAAGTGCGGTGAGCTGGAATCGCGAGTGGCCTGCGCCCGCCAAGCTCAACCTGTTTTTGCACGTGGTGGGACGGCGCGCCGATGGCTACCACCTGCTGCAAACCGTCTTTTGCTTCATCGATCTGGCCGATACGCTACGTTTCGAACCGCGCGCTGATGGCCGCATCGTGCTGGCTACGCCGACGCCCGGCGTGCCCGACGAACAGAACCTGATCGTGCGCGCGGCGCGCGAATTGCAAAAAGTCGACGCTGGCGAGACGGCAAAATGCGCGGCAAGGGATTGCGGCGCAACCATTCATCTCGAAAAACGCATCCCGATGGGTGGCGGTCTTGGCGGCGGCAGTTCCGATGCCGCCACCACCCTGCTGGCCCTGAATCACCTGTGGAGCCTGGGCTTGTCGCGCGAGCGCCTGCAAGCTATTGGCCTGCCCCTCGGTGCCGACGTGCCGGTATTCATCCACGGCCACAGCACTTTTGCCGAAGGCATCGGCGAGCGCTTCACCGATGTCGCGGTGCCTGTGTGCGATTACGTGCTGACCATGCCCGATGCGCATGTCCCGACGCTCGACATCTTCCGCTCGCCCGACTTGAAACGCGATACGCCCGCCATTCGCCCGGTCGACTGGCACGCTGGCTTCGGCCATAACGACCTCGAACCGGTTGCCTGTACGCTGTATCCCGAGGTTGCCCGTCACCTCGATCTTCTGCGCGCCTTTGGCGATGCGCGCATGACCGGTTCGGGTGCCTGCTGCTTCGTCAGTTTTACCGATAGTTCTGCCGCAACCCAGGCCATCGCCGCCCTGCCCGATGGCATCCGTGCCCGGAAAGTCAGCGGATTGGCAGAACATCCGCTTTGTGGATTGACATAGATCCGTAAAACCCCCTAGAATTCGCGTCCTTTCGCGTGGCAGCATCCGTGAAATTGGGGAGTCGCCAAGCTGGTTAAGGCACTGGATTTTGATTCCAGCATGCGAAGGTTCGAATCCTTCCTCCCCAGCCAGTAAATTCAAGGGGTTAGCGATCAAAAAACGCTAACCCCTTTTCATTTGGTGCAGCGATGGTGCACTAAGCGGCAGCAATGCAGACGTATGCACCAGCCGCCACGCCCCGCGCCATCCCTGTATTGATGGCCCTTTGCGGGCGATCTGTGCCAGGCGGTGCGATGCAACCTCGATTGCACCTTCTTGAGCGCCTTGCATTTCGCTGAGCGCCCGCCGCAATTTATCGCCCGCCCTGGCTAATTTTGGCTACTATTCGCCCTGCCTTCTCTGCGACGCGTTCGCAATGTCATGCGTAATTACTATGATCGACAATGACTACCGTCTGAAATTTATTCTCATTGATCGGGTTACCGATCTTGCGATTGCAGTCGTAAAGGTAGGGCTTCCATGCTGGGCATTCGTCAAAACTGTCGAAGCCCTTTCAGGGCAGGAAACTATCGTTAATGTGGCGATCAGGTACTTCGCGGAAGGGGGACACTTGCTTCCTTGGGGTCTCGCTACGGGAACGGGCTTATGGGCGCTCGGAGAGCGCATGCTTAGGCGCAAAAAAGTGGCGCACATGTCAAGACAACTCAAGGAAGCGGAATTGCGGATCGATAAAAATAGGTCAAGCAGCGGATTGACAGATACCGGCGAAACACCATCTAATGCGAAGATAGGAGGAAGGTGATGACAGAGGAACTATTCCATGGAGCTATGCAGGTTATGGCGCTGGTTGGGATTATTGTTTTGTTCATGACCGCATGGCAAAAGTTTGTGGTCGATATTTGCCGTCAGCGCGCATTTGAAATACGGGATGCGGCATTGCTGTGGGCCCATGATCACGGTCGGCTTGATTCAGTTGAATACAAGGATTTTCGTGATTCAGTGAATGGGGCCATCCGGTACTGCGAGGATATGACCTTGCTGAAGGTAATCCTTACTGCGCTGCTGCGTGGTAGTAAAGCTCCCAAGCTATCAAGCTTAAGTGGCACAGCCTTCATTCATGATCAGCATTTGCACAAGGAATTTAGGCGGCTATCCGAAATCATGGCCATTGGCCTGATCCTGCGATCAGCTATCGGCTTGTTGTTCCTTATGTTGTCGCTTCCCATTGTCCTGTTGAGCATCGCCTTTAATGGCATCAACAGGCCCAAGAGAATAGCGAGTCGACTTCAAACTGAAGTACAGAACGATATTTTGATGGCGACCTGATCACCTTCTATTACCCGTCAATAAGCCCGCTTCGGCGGGCTTATTTTTTGCGCTGCTGCGCGCTACTATCTGTGGATAAGTGGCCTTTTTTCGCCCTCACTGCACCATGAGTGCAGATCGTCCGGGGTGCGTTTCCATAAAACATATTGAAATCAATGTGCGCAGTTACTAGGTTGCCGGATATGTTATCCCTCATTGACATTATTTGCCCCTTTCGCTAGGCTATTGCCATCATCGAAAAGGGGGCGGTAATGGCATACGTTCAGAAGCGCATCAACAGCGACGGCACTACCTCTTATCGGGTGCTGATCCGCCTCAAGGGCTACCCGTCCGAGTCGGCAACCTTCGGCCGCCTGACCGACGCCCGTGATTGGGCCAAGAAAACCGAATCCGACATGAAGGCCGGGCGGCACTTCGGCGAGGGCAAGCGGCATACCTTGGGCGAACTGATAAAGGATTACTCCGCATGGAAGGCGAACCGCATCCGGCATTTCGAAGGGCGGAAAACCATTCTGGCCCGCTGGGAGGAATTGCTAGGGGATTGCGCCCTTGACGCGGTAACGCCCTCGAAGATCGCCAGCGCCCGCGATACGCTGGCTAAAGAGACGGTGCAGCGCGGTGCGCCGATTGGCCAAGTGCGCGGCGGTGCTACGGTGAATCGCCGCATGGCTTACCTGTCGGATGTACTGTCCTACGCCGTCAAGGAAAAGCAGTGGCTAGAGCGCAACCCCTGCGAGCGGGTATCCAAGTTCAAAGAGTCGCCGGGCATTGTGCGGTTCCTGTCGGATGCCGAACGCGATGCGCTGCTGAAAGCCTGCCAAGCCTCAAGCAATGCCGACATCTACCTGGCCGTGATACTGAGCCTGACCACGGGCGGGCGACAAGCCGAGGTATTGGGCCTGACCTGGGGGCAAGTCGATTTCACGCGCCGCCTTATCACCCTGCGAGACGGCGAAACGAAGAACGGCGAAGGCCGCGTGTTGCCCCTTGTCGGCAAGGCATTTGACATGCTGCAAGCCCGCTACCAGGTGCGGCAGGCCGAAGCCGAGAAAGACAAGGTGCGTCCCTTGCGACCGAACCCCGAAGCCGAGGCGAAGCGCCGCCGCCTCGCGGAAATGGTTTTTCCGCCATCGAAGGTAAGCGCCAGCGGTAAGCCAATCCAGCTACACGCTGCATGGAACCGCGCCCGCGAAGCGGCCGGGCTGGGGCACTGGGAGGGCGAGGACGACAAGCGGAAATTCCGTCCGGATTTCCGCTGGCACGATCTGCGCCATACCGCCGCGTCATACCTGGCCATGCAAGGGGTGTCGCCGCTGGAAATATCGATAGTCCTGGGGCACAAGACGATGGCGATGGTAAGCCGCTACTCGCACCTTGCGCCCTCTCACATCAGCGAGCTTGGCGACAAGCTGGCGGCACGAATGGGGCTTCAATGAGTGCCACCATGGCCGGCCCCAGCCTTGACCATGACGCCAGCCTGTCTCGGCTGTCGGATTGGTTACGGGCACGCCGGGAAAACACTTTCGACTTTGCCGAAGAGTCGCGGCGCTATCGCGGGCTTGCTGATCGGCTGACCGCAATGGCAGCAACGCTTGATGATTCAGAATGGGAATTCTTGGAGTGTGAGTTCGACAAAGACCCGCCCCCGGAACCTGGGCTAGATGGCTATCCGATACCCTGCCCCATCAGCAACGCCGCACGATTTCGTGGTTTGGTCTGGCGACTGCGCGACCTCGCAGCAATGGCTACGCAAATGGCCGATGCGAACCCGAAGCCGCGCACCAAACCGGAGTTACCGATTGCGGCAGATTTCTTCCTGCATCTCTGGTTGGCGGCGGGCTATGACAAGCCGACGCTATACGACAAAGGGCCAGCCGTTCTATCCCTCAAGGCTGCGCTAGAAGACGCCGGATATCCGTTATCCGATGAGCGCGTGCGCGGGCTACTGACAAATGCGCTTGAAAAATTCGACCCGCATTTTTGCCTAGACCAGTGGCAACTAGATCGTTTATTCGTGTGGCGTCAGTAGGTTATTTTGGGGTGTGAATCTCACCCCCTAAGTTCACCTATTCTCAAGGGAGTGACTGCATAAAAGTGGCGTCTGTTCGTGGGTTGTTCGCTGGTTATTCGCCAGCGAAATCCACAACACAGAACGGAGATAGCCACCATGCAAACCCAAGTAGCAAGCTCGCCGGCCGCAACCAGCGCCCCGGCATCCCTGGCGGTACCCGAGCGCCGCCGCTTCGTCACCATCAACGAGTGCGCCATCATCCGGCCGTTCTCTGCGCAAGCCTTGCGGGATATGAAGTTCAAGGCTTTCGACCGGAAGAACAGCCGGGGCGAGATTACCCCCGGCAACGGCACCGGCCCGGCTGGCGTGTGGGTGCAGATCGGGGCCAAGGTGCTTGTCGACCTCGCCGCGCTGGATAGTTGGATCGAAGCCCGCAAGATCACGCGGGCCGATGATTGAGGACGCGGCCATGACGACGATAACCGAACGCATGGAATACGCCAGTTCCGCCGCTCACGATTTCGCCGATGCCGCAATGGTGCAACTGTTCGAGCTATTGGGCATTCACAAGCGCATCGGCGATGAGACGGCCGCCAAGCATCATCCGGCGTTGCTCGCCGCCCTGATCGATGCAGCGGCCAAGACCTACGCGATAGAACGGCAATGCGAATCGGCGGAACGGATCGCCGATGCCCTGCGGGACATTGCCGACGCCCTCAAGGGCAATACCGCCGCCATCAGCCACGCCACGGCGATTCTCGACACGATGGCCCCGCCCCGATTCAAGGGCAAGCCGAGCCGGTTTATGGAGCCGGGAGAGGGCGGGCAATCATGAGCGTGCATACCCTGCCGAATGCCGCGCCGGTCAAGGTGCCCAATGCGGAAACCATCGCCGGCATGCAAGAGCGCATCTATTCCCGCCCTGACTTTATCGCCGCCCACGATGATGGCGTGCGAGCGGCGGGCGTGTTCCTGCAAGTTCTCGAAGATCGCAAAGAGGCCATGACCTTCGAAGATGCCGGGGCGCTGCTGTCCCTCTTGGCGCTTGAAGAAATCGCCCGCCTACCCAAGCCGAACGATTCGATTCTGTCCGATGCCTCGCTGCTTGCGGTCGCTCGCTTTCTCGGGTTTTTCGAGGCGATGGGCGGCTTCATGTTCAAGGCATGGAAGGAGCGGCAGTCATGAACGCGATGGCCGCTCCCCGTCCTTGCCGGCATGCGGGGTGCCATGCCCTTGTCCGCGATGGTTCCGGCTACTGCCCAGCTCACCAGGCGGACAAGAAAGCGGGCCGCTTCGCCGATCCCCGGCGCGGCAGTTCAAGCGAGCGCGGCTATGGTGCCCCCTGGCGCAAGCTGCGAGATCGCGTCATGCGCCGCGATTGCGGGCTGTGCCAGCCCTGCAAGGATGCGGGCCGCGTCACGCCCGCCACGCACGTCGACCATATCGCCCCGAAGTGCGAGGGCGGTACCGATGATGAAAGCAACCTGCGGGCGATCTGTACCGCCTGCCACAAGGCCAAGACCGCCAGCGAGGCGCAACGCGCCAAGGGCGGCGCAAGGGGCAACCATGACAGACGATAAGATCGAGAAAATCCGCACCATCGCGGCGGCAGCCCTGACCAGCTTTGATACCGTAATCGACTGGCTGGGCATTGGTGGCGGCAAGATGCAGGGGCCGGAATACCTGGCACTGAACCCGCTACGATCCGATGCCAAGCCGGGCAGTTTCACTATCAACCGGAATACCGGGCATTGGGGCGACTTCGCCACGGGCGACAAGGGCGGCGATCTGGTTTCCCTGGCGGCTTACCTGCGATCCGAAAAGCAAGGGGCGGCGGCCGTCGCCCTGGCTGGGTTCCTGGGCATCGATGCAAACGAATTGCAGAAACGGCCGCCAGCGCACGAACGCGAGGGTGGCAAGGGGCAAGCATCATCCGCCCCGAAAAAATCGAACAGCGGCGCGGAGTCCGTAAGCGGCGGCGATACCTGCATCATGCCCACCCCCGCCGATGCGCCCGCGCCCCCGGTTTCGCACTCACGGCACGGCAAACCATCGTATCGCTGGGCTTACCTGGCGGCCGATGGGCGGGTGAATTTCTACCATGACCGATACGAGCCGAAGGCGGCAGGCGAGCGCAAGCAATTCGCCCCCTTGACCCTGTGGCGAACCGCAGCCGGCCGGCTGGAATGGCGGTTCAAGGCACCCCCGGAACCACGCCCGCCCTACGGCTTGCCGACGCTGGCAACCCGATCCGGCCCGGCCGTGCTGACCGAGGGCGAGAAAGCCGCCGACGCGGCGGCGATCCTGCTGCCTGATTCCCCGGTGCTGACCTTCCAAGGCGGGGCGCAAGCCATCGGCAAGGGCGATTATTCTGCCTTCGCTGGCCGTGAGGTATGGCTATGGCCCGATGCCGACGAACCCGGCGACAAGGCCATGCAGACGGCAGCGGCCCGGCTGATCGCAGCGGGCGCGGGGCCGGTCAAGCGGTTTGACCTGGCATGCTTTGCCGCCACGCCGGGCACCGATGGAGAGGGCGCGGCGATCCTGACCGAAGGCGAGCCGCTGGCCACGGGCGACGATGCCGCCGATTTGCTGGCACGCGGTTGGACGACCGATCACCTGCGGCTGATTCTGGCCCGGCCGGATGCCCTGATTCCTTGTGATTCCCCGCCTGCAAAAGTCGGCGCTGGCGGGACGGCACCCAGCGATGGCGAACCGGCGGGCAAGGTCAAGGCGAACAGCGAAGCGGGCGACGGCCCCGCCCGCCGCTTCGAATTGACCGAAAAGGGCGTGCTGTACCACGAACCCGACAAAGCCCCGCGCTGGGTCTGTTCCTGGCTGCAAGTGGTGGCACGGGTGCGCAACCCGGCCGGGAGCGGCTGGGGTAAGTGGGTGGAATTCTCCGACCCTGACCGGCAGCCCAAACGCCGCGTGATTCCCGATGCGCTGCTGTCCGGCGATGGCACTGAGTTGGAGCGCATCATGCGTGACGATGGCTTGCATATCGCCCCCAGCGGCAAGGCGCTGCTACGGCAATATCTGATCGAATCAGCCACCAAGGCGCGGGCGCGTGTCACGAATCGGATAGGCTGGCACGATGCCGGCCCCGAGGGCGGGGTGTACGTGTTGCCCGATACCGCCATCGGCGCTGCGGCCGAAGCCTGGCTATGCGAAGCCGAAGGGGGCGCGGCGGGCACGTTTCGCCAGCGTGGCACCCTCAAGGGCTGGCAGGAAGAAATCGCCGCCCGTTGTGTCGGTAATTCCCGCCTGGCGTTTTCCGTGTCGGTTGCCTTCGCGGCCCCGCTGCTCTACCTGACGGGCGGCGAGGGCGGCGGCTTCCACTTCCGCAGTAGTTCATCGGATGGCAAGACTACGGCCCTTCGCGTGGCGGCCAGCGTGTGCGGCGGGCATGACTTCATGCGGCGCTGGCGTGCGACCGATAACGCTATCGAGGCCATCGCCTTGCAGCATTGCGATGCGCCCCTGTTGCTGGATGAGATCGCCCAAACCGACCCCAAGGCGGCCGGAGAGATTGCCTACATGCTTGCAAATGGTTCTGGAAAAATCCGGGCAGGTCGCACGGGCGCGGCGCGTGAGGTGGTGCAATGGCGCGTGCTGTTCCTGTCGGCGGGTGAAATCGGCCTGGCTGAACACATGGGCGAGGCCGGCAAGATCATGCGGGCCGGGCAATCGCTACGCATGGCAGAGATTCCCGCCGATGCCGGGGCCGGGCTGGGCATCTTCGAAAACCTGCATGGCCACACGGACGGGGCCGCTTTTGCCAAGGCGCTGGCCGATGCCTGCCGGCGTAACTTCGGGGGCGTGTTCCTGGCGTACCTGGGGGAGTTGGTCAAGCATCAGCATGAAGTCGCCGATACGGTGTCTGCCGCCTTGCGGGCTTTCGAAGCGGCCTGCCTCACCAGCGAAGCGCACGGGCAGGCACGGCGGGCGGCGGATCGCTTCGCCCTCGTCGGCGCGGCCGGCGAACTGGCGACAAGCTGGGGGCTGACTGGCTGGCCACCAGGCGAAGCCATGCAGGCGGCGCGGCGCTGCTATGAGGGCTGGCTGTCTGCCCGTGGCGGTGCGGGCGATCATGAGTCCGGTTCGATGCTGGCCCAAGTGCGGCGCTTCCTTGAGGCGCACGGCGAGGCCCGTTTCGTGGATTGGAACCGCCCGGCAACGAAAGACGATCACGCGCCCCGCGTCATGAATCGCTGTGGCTATCGGCGCTACGACGAGACGGACGGGCCGCATTGGTACATCTTCCCCGAGAGCTTCAAGGCCGAAGTCTGCAAGGGCCACGATTGGAAGACGGTATCCGCCTTGCTGCACCAGCGCGGCTATCTGGAAGTCAAGGCATCGGAACAGGATAGATCGTCCTATGTGACCCGGCATACCTTGCCCGGCGAGGGGCAGCGGCGGGTGTATCACATCCTGCCGGCGATCATGGAGGGCGGCAGCGATGGCGATTGATTGGGGCGCATTGCTGCCCACCCAGCCAGCGGCAGCGCCCGCGCCAGATCGGGCGGCCGTGCAGACGCATGCACCTGGCACGAACGCGGGCGGCGCAGGCGGCAATGATGCGGGCAAGGATGGCGACCGGGAAGCCTGGGAGGAACGCGCCGCCATCATCGAATTCGATGGCGGGCAGGATCGGCGCACGGCGGAAGCCCTAGCCACTGCCGAGGAACGCAAGCGCGGGCGGGCTTCCGTGTGGGCGGATCGGGCCGGCGATGATCGCCGCATCTGCCCCGAGTGCCAGCAATACCAGGAGCGCCGCTGCACGATTGCCAAGCCGGGCGGGCTTGTGTCGGCGGCCCGTGGCTATATGCCCGTGCCCGACATTCTGCGCCGCTGCGAAGGCTTCGCCCCGCTGCCGGACGATCCCGACCAGCGCCCCGGCGTGGAGCGGTGGCCCTGGCTATTGCAGCCACCCTATCGGCCCGCTTCGCCTGGCCTGCTGGCACCCCGGCAACCAGCCTAAAGCCCGAGCGGGCGGGCTTCGGCCTAGTTGCCGGTTATTGTCGCTATTGATTTAGCCCGGTCTAGCCCGGCCCTAGCCCGATACCATTAGCATTTTTGTCTAGGATACACCCTGTAACCGTGCTGGTTTGCTGGCGATTAGCCCGGTTAGCCCGATTAGCCCGGTAGTTTTTGCATGGGTAAGGGTTGGACAATGCAGCGCGGCCCCGAGGATGGGGGCGGACAGGAAATGATTTTGCGCGGGTGTTGCGGCTGGTTTGCCTGGTTGGCGATCTTGCGGACTGAAATATGCCTTTCAGGATACATTGACCTACATCAACGCTCGGTTATTGTTATAGATAATGGCTATGGGAGGGGGGGCAAAATCCTTGGAACCCTGCTTTTGAAGACCGGGCGGTACCCTTTCTTCGCAGCGCCGCAGTATAGACAGGGGGGGGGTTGCTAAATAGGCTTAGGCTATAGGTGGCGGCTATAACGACCCATCGGTAGGCAGGGAAAACCGGATGTTATTTCATCGCCCTGACGGGTCTTTTGTGTGATGATGAATGAATAGTTTAATTTACATAGCATACATATAAACTCCGTACACTTTCCCCCCTTTCACCCTCCCGCCGATCCTGCCCCCCGATCCCTGCTCACCCATTTTTAATCGGGCTAATCGGGCTAATCGCACGGAAACCCGCATGGTTGCAGGGTGTAGCCTAGACATTAATGCTAATGGTATCGGGCTAGGGCCGGGCTAGACCGGGCTAATTCAACGGCGGCAACAAGCCACAATAACGCGAGCGCCCGCCCGCCCTCGCCGACGCTCCGGTTTTCCGCCCCTTCGTGGGTAGCCCGGCCGCGCAAAAGATACCTGCCGAACCCCTCCCTTCGGCGGGCGCGTTTTTTGAACTTTGGGGTTTTGCTGCCCATTGAATTCTGTAACCTAAACGCTACAATAGGGCATGTATCAGATTGAGCATTACCTATCCAGCGCGGGCCGCGATCTGTTCGCCGAATGGCTGGCATCGCTGGCAGATCGCCGGGCGCGGGCTTTCACCTTGGCACGTGTCGGGCGCATGGAAGCCGGCGCATTCGGCGACTGCAAGCCGGTAGGTGCTGGCGTATGGGAAGCGCGTATCGACTATGGCCCCGGCTATCGGGTCTATTACGCGAGGGCCGGTGCCCGCTTGATCGTGTTGCTGATCGGCGGCGACAAGCGCAAGCAGAAAGCCGATATCGAGAACGCCGTGGACTACTGGAACGACTGGCAAGAGAGGAACCGAAAATGAACCGAGCCGCACACCAAGCATCACGCCCCCATGCCGAAGCGGTTATCGAACTACTGCGGGACGATCCCGCCTTCGCCGATGAATACTTGCAAGCGGCAATGGAACAAGCCGACGAAGCGGGGGGCCGCGAAGCGTTGCTATCGGCCCTGCGGCATGTTGCCGAAGCGCAAGGCATGGCGCAGGTTGCCGAGCGGGCCGGCATTCAACGCGAAAGCTTGTATCGCGCCCTATCGCCGAAGGGCAATCCGACTTTAAAAACGCTGGTCGCCGTGCTGGAAGCGGCGGGTCTGCGCCTGGCCATCACGCGCCGGGACGAAGCGCACGCCTGACGCATCCCGCGGCCGGTCTGAAAGTCGGCGCTGGCAGGATGGCGGTAGCGGCCTGGGTGGTTTCGCCGGCATCGATGCCGGCCGGCCTGTCTGCCCGGTGCATGCGCCTGCATTCCCTGGGCTGCGCCCGCCCGCGCCGCTGCGGATCGCCGCCCGCCTGGCTTACTCTGCCGGCTGGAATTGCTTGTCAGTGCGCAGGCGCTTGGCGGCTTGCGCCGCCCGGCTGTTGCGGGATGGCGTTTCATCGTCCGCCGCGCCCGCCTCGCTGGCCAGATCGGCCGCCCGCAGGGGTCGCACGAATTGCCGGTGCAGCCGGTCAAGCGCCAGCATTGCCCCGAGGTATTCCGCCACCCACGCGGGCGGATCGTGCGCCGCCCACTTGCTGACCGTGTTCTTGTCCTTGTCGATTCGCCGGCACAAGTCCGCCTGTTTCCACCCGAGTTCCACCAGCGCCGCCCGCATTTCTTCGCCTGTCATAACGCCCCCATGATTATTGAACTTCGCCCCTCGCGCGCGCGAGGGATTGAGGCATGATAGCTAATCCACTGAATACATACAATATCTTTCTTTTTCTATGTAAAAGTGGGAGACGCGATTTTACATAACACCCGTTATATGAAGTACTTTTGCGAAGTGGGAAACGGGGCGCGATTTCCGGCCGGTTTCTGTGATTGAGTGGGAAATAATTTTAACCCCCTCGGAAACCCTTGCCAGATGGGGCTTTGCGGGCGATGGGGTTTTCTCACTTCCGCCGCCCTGGGCCGGTGCCCTGCTGCCGCCCTTCCCATATCACCATAAGCGACACTCCCAGAACCATCCGGCCGTAATCCTACGGCTGCGCGATGGCTCGCCATAGGAGGGTCACATGTCCGTCTTTCTGTTCGATTACGAAACCAGCTTCGCTTATCGTGTCCAGCGCAAGGCCAACGGGGTAACGCGCTGCCGCTACTATTCCTGCATGCGCAGGAAGCCTTCGGGAGGATTCCGCCGGGCCAGCCCGAGGGAGATGGAAAGGATCCGCCGCAACGCCGAAAAGTATGATGCCAAGCTAGCCCTGTGGCAGCAGCAGGCGCAACGCATCGGGCTTGGTGAGGCGGCGCCGTCTCGTCGCAACAACACGGGGGTTAAAGGTATCCGGTACGGAAAATCCATCGGCATTAAGCGGGGGCGCCGTTACGAGTGGCCCGCTTTCATCGTGTGCTGTGCTGACCTGGCTGGTAAGCAAGTCAATCAAGCATTCACCATTACCGCGCATAGCTACGAAGGCGCATGGGCCAGAGCCGTTGCGCTGTTGGCTCGCGTCAAGCGGCTGACCGATACCGAGGCTGCGCGCCTGATTGATCGCATGCCTGACCCACTGGCGAGGCTGACGCTTTCTTGGATGGGCGCGGCCCATCGCGCCCGCTGTTCATCGGATCCGGTTCGCGGTTACGACGTGTTCGCCGCAACCTGACCGAAGCCCTCCGGGTATTGACCGCCGCCGCAATGCGGCGGATACTCCGCCCGTCGCCGAGAAAAAGGCGACACGGGTTTAGCAGCCCGGAAACAACCAAGGCGGACGACCGCCTCCCAGCGGTTTTTTTTCGTCCGCAGCACGGCAAGCCCCAATGGGCGGGCCGTGCGGGAGGGCTTCGGCCCTGCCGGCCCCTTGGTTCCGGTCTGCTAACCCGCACGGTTCCGCCCACCCCGTTTAGCAGCGGGCCAGCGGAAATGACAACCGCAACCAAGGAGCATTGACCATGCTGCAATCCACCCGCGCCCGCCTGTTGGCGTTGTTTCCCGAAAGCTGTATCGAAGCACCCTGCCGCCGCGACCGTCACGGCTTCGCCCGCGTGTCACTGTCGCACCAGGGGAAGTACATCACCCTACCTGCGCATCGTCTGGCCTATGGGCTTTTCGTCGCCCCCACCCAGTCTGGCCAGCCGGTGCGCCATAGCTGCGGCAATCCGGCCTGCATCAATCCCCGGCATCTGTTCGCGGGCGATCCGCCTGCCGTCTCGCCAGCATCGACTTTTGCAGCAAAAGGGGGCCGGCCATGAGCGCCCGAGCATCAGCAACCATCCCGCGCCGCCGTGGCGACGTGCTGATCGGCAAGGCACTGGCCGCATTGGATCGCCGATTGCGTCACATCGGCGATCCGCTGGGATCGCCCTATGCCGTGCGGGAGTTCATGCAACTACGCCTTGCCGAGTTGGAGCACGAAGTATTCATGGCGCTGTTCCTTGATTCGCAAAACCGGATGATCGAATGGCAGGAGATGTTTCGCGGCACCGTCACGCAAACGAGCGTCTATCCCCGTGAGGTAGTCAAGGCAGCGCTGGCCTGCAACGCCTCCGGGGTTATCTTTGCCCATAATCACTACTTGCACTAGGGCGGACTTTCTCGGACGGACAGACGTATAAAGAAGCCTTGTTTTACATAGAGTTTTATACATCAATAGTCCGCCAGCGTTCGCAATTATTCCCTTGCATCCAACAATAAAGCGGGCATCATTAAGGGTATCTACTGGGAGATACCCGCATGGCAAAGACCACAAAGCTAACCGATACCCGCATCAAGGCCGCAAAGCCTGCCGATAAGCCGATCAAGCTAACCGATGGCAGCGGGCTATATCTCGAAGTCCGCCCGACAGGTGCCAAGCTATGGCGCTGGCGGTATCGCCTAGACAGTAAAGAGAATGTCTTTGCTATGGGCGAATATGGCGAGAAGCCGAACAAGGAAACAGAGGAAGCCGAAGCCATCCGCAAGGCTGCGGGTATCCTTACCCTTGCCGAAGCCCGTATGGCAGCCGCAGAGGCCCGCAAGTTGGTTAAAGCAGGCATCCATCCAAGCCATGCCCGGACTAACGATAGGCGCAAGGCAAAGCAGGCGAGGGATACCACGGTCGAGGGCGTGGCCCGCGAATGGCTTACCCGTACCGGCAAGAGGCTAAAGCGGGAAACCTACCGCCAGCGGGAAAGACTACTGGAAGCCGATCTATTCCCCTTCATCGGCAAGCGTCCCATTGCCAGCATTACCCGTGCCGAGCTAAACGCGGAAATCCTGCGGACTGAGGAACGCGCCCCGCAGATGGCGCTATTGCTTCGGCAACTACTCCAAGCGATTTTCGATCATGCCGAGGAACAAGGCTACGTTAAGGAATCTATCGCCCTTCGGCTTGCAAAGGTGGCGACGGTAAAGGCAAAGAATGCCCCCAAGCTGAATAGCGAGGAGATAGGCGCATTCCTGCGGGCATGCGATACCTATATCGGAACCTTTGAAGTTCGCGCCGCTATGGGGCTGGCATGGCTTACGCTGGGCAGGTCGATGGAAGTCCTAGAATCTGAATGGTCGGAATTCGATCTTGATAACGCTACCTGGCGCATTCCCGCTGGCCGCATGAAGAAGGAGCGCGACCATTTAATCCCGCTATCCCGTCAAGCATTGGAACTGCTGCGGGGGCTGCATGCCGCAACGGGTAAGGGTAAATTCCTGTTCCCGAATCGCGTAGACAGGAACCGTCCTACATCGCACGGGGCGCTATGGAAAATGACGGCATCTATCGGATGGGCTGGCGGGAAGTTTTCGCCTCATGGTATCCGAGGAACAGGCCGCACCATTCTTGCCGAGTCGGGGCGCTGGTCGCGGGAAATCTTGGAAAGACTGTTAGCCCATAGCGAGGAAAACGAAACCGTTGCAGCCTATAACGCGGCGGAATTTCTACCGCAACGGGCAGAGGCTTTGCAATATTGGGCGGACTTCCTCGACAAGTGCAAGGCGAGCGAGGAAGGCGCTACCGTGCATCATTTGCCAGTAGTTAGGCGAGTAGCTTAATCCCCTGAAACACCCATTTAGCCCGCTTCGGCGGGCTTTTTTATTCCCGCGATAAGTTCGCAAAGACACATGCGCACTTGACAACATGCGCAAAGTGTGATACACGATATTCACACGCTAATCTTGTTTCTGTAATTGTGACAATGATTATACGTTTTGTCAACAACTTTTTATATAAGGATTTTCAGATGATTAACACGCAAGAAATTAAACCGCGCAATCTCGGAGTAAATGAAGCCGGGACATATATAGGCATCGCACGTTCTACGCTTTACGATCTGCTGAAGAATGATCCAGCCTTTCCGCAGGGTTTCAAGCTCGGCAAAAAACGCTTGTTTCCTGTGCATATGCTTGACGCATGGATGCAGGAACTTGAAACCGGGAAAGCGGTGCACTGATGGCAGCGGGTGCAGCGGGGCAGATTGGGGGGAAGGTAGATTGCTTTGGCGTGCTGATACGCACGTCCGAACTAGAGCGAAACAATGCTGCATGGTATTGGGGCGGTGGCGTTTATGGCGTTCCAGGTGGGTCACTTTGCGATGAAGTCAAAGCCCTATCCAGATTTATCCGCCTTCGAGTTACCGAACTTGCGGCGCAGTGCATGGCGGCGGACTTCACAAACCGCGTTCCGGCAGTGGATCGAAACGCCGAAACGTTCAAAGCGTATGCAAATTGGCAGCGCAAGCGTTCGCCAGATTACTTTGAGAGGGCTTCGCTAGTCCGCATCGTCGCACGCTGCCCGCAGATGATGCATCAGGCCGAAACGGGGGGCGCTGCCGCTGGATATGCGACATGGCTTGCAGTGCTGTCGATTCTTCAATACTCGGACGGCGGCGAGGATGAGGCGACTATCGAGGAACTTACGGGGCGACACGCCGATTACGATCCGCGAACAGCCGTCCACAAAATGTCGACCCTGAGCGCCCCGCATCGGTGCAACACCTTTGACGAGAATTTAGGTGGCATATGCCATGACTGCCGCTTCGCGGGGATCGTCAACAGCCCTATTGCCCTTGGATTCGAGCGGGAACCGAAAGTGAGGGCTGCGCAATGACTTTACTTGCCAAAGCCAAGGCACAACAGGCGGTCGACGCCTCGACGGCCACTAAACCAACAGTGCAGCAAACGGCGCAGATTCTCAATATCTCGCCAGCATGGGCGGGCGTGAAATCAAACCTTCCGACATGGGGCAACGATGCCAAGGTCGAAACCGATGCAACCCCGCCAGCGGTGGCAGATGACGCGAAAGCGCCAGAGGTTCCCGGTTCTATCTCATTCCTTGAATGCACTGAGTCAGGCATTGCCGAATCGCTAGGCGGTTCCTATAGCCAGCATTTCCGACAAGTCTATGAGTCTGGGGACTGGCTTGTTTTGAATGATTCGGGAGTATGGGTAACGGATACCGGCAACAAGTCACGCAGCTATATTGCTTCGGCGGTGGCGGTGGCTATTCAGGCCGAAACGCAGGCGATGATTCAGGCCGGAGAGAATGCCGAAGCCAGAAAGCAGGGGCTACAGCGTATCAAGCAATTTTCAAAGATGCGCGGGCGGCGAGAACTCGACAACATCCGCGAACTGCTGAAGGATCAACCGGCAATCACGATCAGGAAACGAGAACTAAATTCCGATCCTTGGGCGGTGGCATTCAACAACGGCATTATTTTCGATCTGAAGCGCAACGAAGCCCACAAGATTGAACCGTCAGATTTAATTCATCAGACATTGAATGTCCCCTATGTTGCCGGCGCATCTTGCGACCTGTGGCAGCGGTGCATGGATCAATGGTTTGCAGATTGTCCCGAGGTTATCGGGCTACTTCAGCGGTTTTTCGGCTACTGCATGTCAGGGCTTACCCGCGAGGAGAAATTGCTGTTCTTCTATGGCAAGGGCAGGAACGGCAAGGGGACGATTACTAAGACCGTGGAAACCTTGTTTGGCGATCTATCAACGTCATGGAATGAAACCGTCCTATCGCATAGCAAGAGCGCGAAGGCTGGCCCGAATTCTGAAGTTGCAAAGGCTGCCGATAAGTTGCTGGCAATCTCGACGGAACTATCTCCCGATCTGGTTATGTATGAAGCATTCATAAAGAAGATCACGGGCGGGGATAGGTTTTCGATTGAGGATAAATTCGAGAAGTCGCAGGACATAGAGCCGCGCTTTAAGTTGATCCTGTGCGGGAACGCTTTGCCAGTAGTCAAGGGACAAGATAAAGGCATCTGGTCGCGGTTCCTGACAATCCCTTTCCTGATGACGTTTGACGATAGCAAGCGGGACAATTCCCTAAAGGAGCGAATCCTTGCGGAACTGCCGGGCATCGCGCAATGGATGCTTGCAGGATGGCAGGAATATCAGGTTCAAGGTTTGCAGGTTCCCGCAGTAGTCACGAAGGCAACCGACGAATATAAGTCCGAGATGGATTTAATCGGCCAGTTCCTCGATGAGGACTACAAACGCGACAAGGCCGGCACTATCCCGAAAGCTGACCTATACGCAGCCTATAAGACATGGGCCGAAAGTCGGGGCGCTTATGTTCTGGCAGATAGCATGTTTGGGCGCGACCTGGGCGGGCGTGGATTCGGCACGAAGCAGCAAACGAACCGAACAACAAAGAAGCGCCAATGGGTTTATACGGGCATCCGCAGGCTTACAGATGATGAGCGCAAGGCAGCCTATGAGGAAGCATTGCAGGCCGAACAGGAGGGCTGCTAATGGTTTGCATGGGGTGCTGCACAGGACTGCACAGGTTCATTGCTATCTATTCTCCATGTCGTGCTTCTATAGGGAACGCTAGTTTTAACCTGTGCAGTCCTGTGCACATTTCGCGGAAACATAGGCAGGGCAAGGGATTCAGGGCAATTTCAGGTTTTTCAACAGTAGGAGGGTGCAGCGATGGGGACGGGGCAATTAGAAACGCTGGTTCGAGAGGCCGAAGGTCGGCTAACCGTGCCGCAGATGTTGGAGATTTTGACTCGAATTATCGAGTTGCGATGCTTCATCAAACAACCAATTTTTTAACCAAGTAAGGAGTATCACAGATGGAAAATGTAAATTTTGACGATCTGCAAGACCTTGGAACCGAAGCCCGATTAGCCGTAGCCTTGGCCCGATCCGGTGCAACTGATTCCGCCTTGGGGTTTCTAGCCCGCCGAATTCGCAATGAATACGGGGCATGCGCTACCGGCTTGGATACGGTAATCGGAGAACTTAAATCTCAGGTTCCCCAATGTTTCGCGGAACAGAAACCCGATCCGCTGGCAACGCAGAAAGCACTTGCCGCAATGCCGGACGGTCGACAGGAACTGATGGACGGCGTAGCGGATTTTTTCCGCCGCCGATCTGAGGCTAAAGCAGCAGTGGCGAGAGCCTAACAAACAAACGCCCCCAAAGCCGTTAGGGCGGCGAGGGGGCGGGATCAACTTGCATAGGAGATATTAAGATGAATTCAACCCAATATCAAGGAGTGACAATGTCATTTGCAAAATTTGAGGATGGTAGCAAAGTAGTAGTGCAATTTTGGGTGCCACAAGGCTGTGAAGCCAATGGCTTCGGCATCGTTGACGGCAGGATGAAGCGCCTCGACGTTTTGGGCGATTTCGTTAATTACGAGGTGGCATGATGAGCACGCTAATTTCATCTATCAGCATCAACTGCCCGCCAGCTTCGGGAAGCCAGCCCGCCAGCGGTGTATTTACTACCAGCGTTGAAACTGTTGAGGGTGCGCCTGTTATCAATGTGCTGCGCGATGGCGAGTTGCTGCTGAACTTCAAGATTTTTGAACTGCCGCCCGCATGAAATACAACGCCCCAGAGGTTAGGCCTTCTGGGGCGAGGGGCTTATCAGAGGGGCATCTGACTTGCCGGCGCAGCGGATTTATTGCTGTGCTGGTGCGGGTTCAGCTTGCGTTAAACGAATCGAGATCATAGGCGCAGCCTTGCCGCCGAATTCTAGTTCCTGCTTGGAAACCTTATGCCATGCGAATTTACGTTCTAGCAGGAATTTTGCAGCCTCAACCGAGCCATTTTTCGCGGCATCAATCAACTTGTTTGCAATTACCTGATGCGTTTCCTGCCGAGCTTCGGCGATGATTTCGTCAATCTCGGGATCGTTTTCGCGGGCGGTAAAGAAAGTCCTCACACTGAGCCGAAGCGCAGCGGCAATATCTTCCAGCGAACCGCAGGAGGCCGCAGATTCCCGGAGCCGGTCTAGGTTGATCTTGTCATGTTTTGTCGGTCGCGCCATCATGTTAGCCTGCCATTGGTATTTATGTTAATGAGAATCATTATCATAAATTGGCTAAATTGTCAAGTGCATATCGGCAGAAACCGGCAATAATCTGTTTTGGCGCGGTATAGCCTAGCGGATGATGTTCGCGTCAGCCAAGGGAGCGGCGAGGGATGCACTGGTCACAAATGTTACTTTCTATGGCGGACAATGGCGGACGAACCGATTTTGCTTGCCGAGGTCTGAAGGCATGCCCCTTTGCAGTGCTAGTCTACTTGGGGTTAGGGGCCGGGTATCAAGCCCCTGCAAGCCTGCCGAAGCAATACGGCGGGGCGAAGGGTAATTACAGGCATCCGCAGTGCAGGCAAGGCGGGTAGCGTTTCATTTAGCGGGTATTGTTGCGGGTATCATAGCAACGCTATATCAATAACTTCCTTATATATCAAGGTGCTACAATGCCGGGGAAGATTATCGCCCACAATCACCCATCAGGCCGGCCCGACCCTTCGCCGGCCGATAGGGCGCTTACCGGCTCACTCAAGGCCGCGCTGGCGCTGGTGGATATTTCCGTGCTGGATCATTTCATCGTCGCCGGCCGCGAGTGCCCGCTATCGTTTGCGGAACGCGGTTTTCTATAGCGATCACCATCACCAACCCCGAACGCGGCAATCGCTCTCCCTGTGGGCGTTTGCCGCGATTTCCTTGGGCTTGGCTGCTTTCCTTTCTGTCCGGTGTCCGCCATCCCCGGAAACCCGCACCACTGCTGGTACTGTCCCACATGGTGCAACATAGTCCGATATGGCTATGCGTTTATCGTATGCGGATTGTTTTAGATTATTGCTATGGAATAGCATGGTGCACTAAGGTGCTTTTTTGGTGCACTGACAAAAAAATAATGACAGTTATCCACAAACAGCAACAATTACATTAGAATCCGCGTCCGTTGTTTTTGTTATTTTTTTAATCGCTGGATTGTTGTAAGTATTTGAACCGCCGGGATTTTGATTCCAGCATGCGAAGGTTCGAATCCTTCCTCCCCAGCCAGAACCTTCCCGGGCAGACCCAGACCAAAATCCTGCGTCTGCCTGTTTTGTCTACGAGACGCTTATCACCAGCGACACTTCTGAGCACGCCATGGCCTACGACAGTCTGATGGTCTTTACCGGCAACGCCAACCCGAAGTTGGCCGCCGATGTTGCCAAGCGTCTCAACATCTCGCTCGGCCGCGCCGCCGTCGGCCGTTTCTCGGATGGCGAGAGCAGCGTCGAACTGCTCGAAAACGTGCGCGGTAAGGATGTCTTCATCCTCCAGCCGACCTGCGCCCCGGCCAACGACAACCTGATGGAATTGATCATCCTGGCCGACGCATTAAAGCGTGCCTCGGCCGGCCGCATCACCGCTGCCGTGCCCTACTTCGGCTATGCACGTCAGGATCGCCGGCCGCGCTCTGCCCGTGTGCCGATTGCCGCCAAGGTGGTAGCCAACATGCTGCAGGCTTCCGGCGTCCAGCGCCTGCTGACGGTCGATCTGCACGCCGACCAGATTCAGGGCTTCTTCGACATCCCGGTCGACAACATCTACGCCACGCCGATTCTGCTCGGCGACATCTGGAAGCAGCGCCACGACGACCTGATGGTCGTTTCGCCCGACGTCGGCGGCGTGTTGCGCGCCCGTGCCGCCGCCAAGCGCCTTGAAACCGACCTCGCGATCATCGACAAGCGCCGTCCGCGCGCCAACGTCTCCGAAGTGATGCACATCATCGGCGACGTCGAGGGCCGCAGCTGCGTGATCATGGACGACATCGTCGATACCGCCGGCACGCTGTGCAAGGCCGCCCGCGCGCTCAAGGAACATGGCGCCAAGAAGGTCATGGCCTACTGCACCCACGCGGTACTTTCGGGCAGCGCCATTCCGCGCATCGCCGAATCCGATCTCGACGAACTGGTCATCACCGATACCATTCCGCTGCGCGAAGAAGCCCTCGCCTGCGATCGCATCCGCGTCGTGCCCATCGCCGGCCTGCTGGCCGAAACCATCATCCGCATCAGCAACGAAGAATCCGTCTCGTCGCTGTTCATGGAATAAACAGTTTTCTTAACCGTTCTGCCTGGTCGCGGGCAGGACATTTTTTGGAGTACATCATGCAATTTGAAATCAACGCCACCAAGCGCGAACTGCAGGGATCGAGTGCGAGCCGCCGCCTGCGTCGCGCCAACCGGGTGCCCGGCATCCTTTACGGCGGCAGCACCGCGCCGCAGATGATCGAGTTCGATCACAACACGCTCTACCAGGCCCTGCGCAAGGAAGCCTTCCACGCCTCCGTCATCAACATGAACATCGACGGCGCCAAGGAAATGTGCCTGCTGCGCGACGTACAGATGCACCCGTACAAGATGCAGATCAAGCACGTCGACTTCCAGCGCATCGACGCCACCCACGAAATTCACCAGAAGGTGCCGCTGCACTTCATCAACGCCGATATCGCCCCGGGCGTCAAGCTTTCCGGCGGCATGGTGACGCACGTCTTCACCGAACTCGACATCAAGTGCCTGCCGAAGGATCTGCCCGAGTTCATCGAGGTCGATCTCAAGGATCTGGCCGCTGGTCAGTCGATCCACATCTCCCAGCTCAAGCTGCCGGCTGGTGTGACCGCCGTGCATCACGGCGAAGGCGATCCGGTCGTTGCGGGTGTGGTCGTGCGTGGTGGCGGTGCTGCTGCCGAAGAAGAAGCCGCGCCGGCCGCCGCCGAAACCCAGATCATCACCGAGAAGAAGCCGGCCGAGAAGAAGTAATTGCAATCGGCCTTGCGTCTTATTGTCGGCCTCGGCAACCCCGGGGCCGAATATTCCGAAACCCGGCACAACGCCGGGTTTTGGTTTTGTGAGCGTCTGGCGCGCGAGCTGGGCACGAGCTTCAGCCGGGAATCGCGCTTTCATGGTTTGGTTGCCAAGGGCCGTCTTGCCAACGCCGACATTTGGTTGTTGCAGCCCCAGACCTTCATGAACCGTTCCGGCCAGTCGGTCCAGGCCCTGATGCATTTTTATCGCATCGCCCCCGCCGAAATGCTGGTGGTGCATGACGAGCTCGACATTCCTCCCGGCCAGTTGCGTCTCAAGTTCGGTGGCGGCCTCGGCGGCCACAACGGCCTCAAGGACATCACCAGTCACCTCGGCACACAGGATTACTGGCGCCTGCGCGTCGGCATCGGCCATCCTGGGGACCGCAACGAAGTGGTGAGTTACGTACTGAAACCGCCACGCAAGGAAGAAGCGGGCGAGATTGAGGCTGCCCTCGACCGCGCCTTGCTCGTTTGGCCGCTACTTGCCAAGTGCGACTTCAATGCCGCCACCCAGCATATCAATGCTCGGTGCCATCAAGCCGCTACTCGCAATAGTTCTTGTAGTAGCCCATCCAAGGCTTCCTGAGCATTACGGTTGCGACATCCCATGCGTTCCAGGTGCTTGGGTCGTCAAAGCTGAAAGCAGGATTGGTCCCATCGGCAACAATCCCGATCAATTGCCAAATTCCTGCCGCAGCGCTTTGCGCTGAAACCGAATGACTCACTAACGACTCAGTGATTGGTCCGGCGCTGCTCAGGTTTTCCGAGCGCAACATATAGACATCTTGGCTAGGGGATATTTCTGCGACATTATTACGCGCGGCCAATGCCAGGCTAGACCCCAAACCTTGTTTTCGCAATACCATGAAGCGAGGGGCGCCTCTTGCTTCCGGATTGTGCAACATAAAATAAACATCGCGATCAACAACGCCGGCCTCGTTCGTTGCGCTATACGTGACCTGAAAGGACAGGGCGTCAAAGTCAGGCGAGTTGCAAGGGGAAATCTTGGTACTGGACGGGTATATGGAAGTATTCTTGCTGCCAGCAGAACCAGATGGAAAACTGATTGATACTTTCACATCGTATCCGGCCATGGCGCCCAGAGGGAGCATATGAACTATAAATGCAACCAATATGTAGCGATATCTGCTAATTGCCTTGATCATAATATTGCTTTCCTGATCCGGTTGTTTCTGCGGTAATCTTTGGAGAATACACCAAGCAGATTCATGTTTGAATATCCTCACAACCCGGGGCTGGTAATGCGGCCTACGCTAGAAGCTTCGCTGCAGCTATTCAAGCGCTTCAGGATGACTAAGCGCCAGCCTCATATCCAAGTGATCCAAACTCAGATGGGGGTTGTAATAAGGATCGCCTGCCAATAGGTGCGAATGCCATTTGCTAACGAAGCGTTGCCTGTCAATTTCAGGCCATATTTCGTTATCGGCCCAGATCGTTCCGTTGCGAAAACGACTGAACGGATTGTATATATAGCGGTGACCCGCTATCAGTCCGCGCAGAGCCAAATCCTGCAGTGCTTGAGGGCCATCGTAATCTTCGCTCAATCCACCCAGCGATTGCAGGAATTTTCTCCGTATCGCGACACAGTATGGGTGCGGCATGCTGACATTTCGTGCAATTGAGGTGACCGCCATGTATCCCGGTTCGCTTTCCGGGAACCCTTGAAATAAGCTCAAAGGTTGCCCCTGCGGACGCTGCACAAGTCCGGCATGCTGAATTCGCCCATCGCAGTCAATTACTTTCCCCGTAACCATGCCGATCTCTTCAATTGCGAACCAGGAGAGCAACTCTTCGATGGCATCGTCATCCGGATCCAAATCCTTACCCAACAGGATCAATATTTCTTCCGTCGTCGACGCGATCAGGGAAGACACATGTTTCCCGTATCCGTCACATGAAATTTCCTCAGGTAGGCGGAAGACCTTCGCCCGAAGGGCTGCAGGCGGCCTCAATCGAATGCGGTAGTTTCCTCGCCACAGATGCGGAATTTCTTCCACCATGCCATCTAGTCCGCGGCGCGTCAGCGTATCGGTCAAGGCACGCAGACCCGATGAAAATGCATAGTCCTTGTCATCGGTATTCAGCGAAACGGAACGTACATGCTGGCGCCAACTGTAAAGTACCCGGGGAATATGCTTGACATTTGTACGGCCATGGTCGCTGGCACGAAGAATCAGGTCATAGTCCTGAGAGCCCTCGTAACGGGCATCCAAGCCGCCCAGGCGTTCCAGCAAACTCCGACGATAGACCATGACATGGAACAGATAGTTACCGGAAAGCAGGGTTTCCGGCGACCAGTCCGGTTTGAACAGGTGCATGAAGCGCTGTCCCTGTTCGGAAACCATATCCTTGTCGGAATAAACGATATCGGTATCGGGATCCTGCCTAAGGGTTGCCGCTATATGGAATAAAGCATCGGGAGTCAGGCGGTCATCGTGGTCGAGGAAAGCGATATATGCGCCACGTGCCATCGAGAGCGCCGCATTCGTAGCGGCACATATTCCCGAATTGCCTGGCTGGCGTTCGATGCGGATGCGTCGGTCCTTGCGCCCTAATTGCTCCATTGCGGCCAATGTGTCGGGCCTGGTGCTGCCATCATCGACCAGACACAGCTCCCAGTCCGGATAAGTTTGGTAGCGTACCGAGTCGATACATTCGGCAAGCTGTACCGGGTCGGTATTGAACACGGGCGTAAGCAGGCTGATCGAGGGGCGGTTTCGCCAACTGCTTGCCTCGACACGCTGCCGATGCCACTCAGGCAGCGAATTCAGGGCATGTTTGACCAACCAGCGGTCGTAATCCGCCCAACAACTTCGGGACCAGGCCAAGAGCAGGTGTGCAAAAGTATCTTCATCGATCAAGTGCAGATCGTTGAGCTTTCCCAAAGAATTGGGCATGGCGAGCAAACGCCACCAGATCCGACGAAATAAATTGTGATGACCGGTAGGGTTTGAAAAACTCATGTGCGCTTGGTTACTCGATGCCACAGGCTGTTTTGTTCCCGGAAAGGCTGGAAATCTGCTAGCAAGCGCTTTGGCAAAGGCTGGAACGTCACATTGGCAAATAAACCCTCGCGTAACCCGCGCAAATACGCCGCCCACTGCCTGAGTTGCGTGGCCCGTATCAATCCGATAACGATCCTGGACACAAGCAGATAGTATCTATTCCAGCCTGCAAAGTGGGATCGAATCAACCACAAACTGTTACGGGTGGCAAAAAAGACTTGGCGCCATCCCCCGCGATTACCCGGGGCAACTCGATGAACCACCCGACAGTCAGGGGCAAACTGAATAGCGTAGCCGCGCATGCGTACCTGCATCGCGACTTCGACCTCGTTTTGATACAAAAAAAACTTGGCCGGATACCATCCACATTCGGAAAACAACTGGCGCCGTATCGCAAAACCGCAACCGATGAATGACATTGAGGGTCCCGCAGCCAATTTTTTTGGCAGATGCCAACTTTGTACTGGCTGGCCAAACTTGTCGTCGATACCGCAAGCCAATATGCCAATTTCCGGGGATGCGTCCAGCTTGGCGATCAGTCGATTGAGCGTTTGAATGTCTGCGGGATGTGAGTCGTCGTCCAAAACGAAAATGTATTCGCCTACCGCCCTTTCAAAACCCTCGTTGTATCCCGCAATCCCTAAGTTATCCGCAAGCCGTATGGCGGTCAGGAAATCGGCTTGGGACTCAAGATAGACCCCGGTACCGTCTCCCGATCCATTGTCAATCGCAATGACCTCGATATCCTCGCGCCCTACAAGAATATTGCGCAAGTAATCGACGGTATATCGCGTTTCGGCTATGCGATTGAAATTCAGAAAGACGATGCTGAGCTTGCAAGTAGGCATCAGGCCGCAGACTTGCAAGCGGTCAATGCAGAAGCAACGACTTGATCCATGTTGTAGTAGCGGTAGTTTGCCAGGCGACCGACGAAGCTGACCTTGCTTTCCGCATCGGCCAACTGCAAATATCGTTGGTAGAGCGCTTCGTTATCGAGACGCGGCACTGGGTAGTAGGGATCCCCGTCGGCGCGCGGATATTCTTTCACGATGGAGGTGTGTGCAGCGCTCTGGCCGGTTAGGTGCTTGAATTCGGTGATGCGGGTGTAGGCATGACTGTTGGGATAGTTAACCGTACCCACCGGCTGGAAAGAAGTTTGGGCGAGGTTTTCATGCTCGAAGTGCAGGCTTCTGTAAGGCAGCGGACCGAAGCGATAATCGAAGTAGGCGTCGATCGGGCCTGTAAAGAATACATGGTCTGCCTTGATTTTATTGCGCTGGGCCAGGTAATCCTCGCCTAGCCTGAGTTCGATATTCGGGTGATCGAGCATACGCTCGAACATGACCCCATAACCGGCCGCCGGCATGGCTTGATAGGTGTCCTGGAAGTAGCGGTCGTCGCGGCTGACGGCAACCGGTACGCGCGCGGTGACCGAGGGCGACAGATCTTCGGGACGCAAGCCCCATTGCTTGACGGTATAGCCGAGGAAAACTTTCTGGTAGACGTACTCGGCCAGCTCCTTCAGGTCGGCGTGAGCACTTTCGCGCATCTTGAGGATCGGTACGCGTGCTTCCATGCCGTATTGCTCGATCAGCAGTCGTTCGAGCTTTTCGGCTTGCGGAGCGGGGAACAGGGCATGCAAGGAGTTGAGGTTGAATGGCACTGGCGCCAGCTTGCCGTCGATCTCGGCCAGCACTTTGTGCTCGTAGGGGCGCCATTCGGTAAAGCGCGACAGATAATCGAAAATCTGCTTGGCGTTCGTATGAAAGATATGTGGTCCATAGGGATGGATCAGGATGCCGTGTGCGTCGGGACAGTCGAAGGCGTTGCCGCCAACGTGATCGCGCCGTTCCATGACCACGACCTTACGGCCATGTTCTGTCGCCATGCGTTCGGCAATGGTGGCGCCGGCAAAGCCCGCACCCACCACGAGACAATCGATCTCGCTCAATCGAAATCCTCCTGGCGATAGGCGATAAGCACCAGCACGCCGGTTAAAGTTGGAAACGGGCTATTTTACCCGGCCCAGCGTGCCAGAATCTTGCGAAGCATCTGCCATACCTCGGCAACGGCGAGCGGCGTACGCAAATAGAAGCCCTCGTCGTTGACAAAGAGTACGCGTGAGCCGAGCCAGGAGAGGGGGATGATCTTGCGATAGTCCGACTGCAATACCAGGTCGTATTTCCCGCGCAGGCCGACATAGCGCAGCCAGCGCTTCCAGGCCGTACGTGGCACAAAAATATGTTCCGCCTTGGGCAGTTGGTGATGGCGGCTGCCGAGTGGATCGAGCAGGAAGTGGAATTCGAGGTCTTTCCGCTCGCACATGACACGCATAATCGGCGCTTGTATGCCGCCAGCTTGCATGTTGACTGACCAGGGCACCAATACGCGGCGGATGGATGGGTCGCGGAATATTTCGCCAATCTCGCCATTCGGGCGGTATTTTGTGGCCAACCGAATATCTTTCTTGCCCTTGCGTCCGGCGGTGAAATCGTCAACCGCATCGATATGCAGTTCGGCCAGCTCGGCGTGGCCGACCAAGGTGTAATAGAGCGCCTTGAGCAAAACGCGGCGTCGAACCAGGGCGACGTCGGCAACATTGCCGTGATCCTTGACCAGATACAGGACGTTGCGGTTGTCGTAATAGAGCACCCAGGTTGGAACCTTGGCGGCAGCCGACAGATGCCAGATCAGCGAGCGTGCCGACACGAGGATGCGCCGCCCGGAGCGCGTGATCCGCAAGCACCATTCGACATCGTCGAAGTGGATGAAGAAATCGCGCCAAAGGCCAATCTCGCGCGCTACATCGGCGCGGATCAGCAAGGAGGCGGCAGCGACATAATCGACATCCATGTAGGGACGACAATGCATAAGCTGCTTGTTCAGCGCAACGTCCATGGTGCGCAACTGCTTGAGCGTCAGGCCTTTCCAGGCAGCGATCTCTTCCAGGTGGCGATTGAGTACCAGTTCGCCGCAGTGACGGTCGACAAAGGCCCCCATCTCATTCAGGCGCCAGGGGAAGTCGAGCTGCATCATGGTTGAGCCGGCCACAGCCGCGTCCGGTTGCGCTTCCAGCAAATCGACCAATTCGCTGAGGGTGCGCGAGTGCAGTTCGACGTCATTGTCGAGCAGCCATAGATAGCGATAGCGATCGGCAGGCTGCTCGAAGGCCCATTGCAAGCCGGTATTGAAGCCGCCGGTACCGCCAATGTTTTCGGGATTGCAGATCAGCCGCACGTCGGGATAGTTGGCGCGGATCGCTTCAACCGTGTCGTCTTCGCTTGCGTTGTCGATGACCAGAACATCGAGGGCAGAACGAGGGTAATCAAGCGCTTGGAACGACTCAAGCAGGTTGAGTACGTATTGTTTTTTGTTCCAGGTCACGATGATGACCAGGATCGAGGGAAAATCGCTGGCTGGTTTATCGACGGTCATACCAAGAAAATCCGTTTCAGTTGCAGGGGGCCGCGAGGCAACGCAGGAAGTCGACGCTGGCGGGACGGCGGCGGGGGCGGAAGATAGCGTATTTCACGCCGCTTGGGCGGTGTCGTTGTCCGCGATGCGGTTAGAGACACCGGAATGATCCTCAATCGGCATGCAGGTCGCGCCGACGATACGATTGCCACGTATCTGGTTGCCGACAGCACCGTGCAATAAATGAATGCCGGCATAGTGTGTGCCGACGATATCGTTGCCGACAATCCGGTTACAGCAGCAGGCGAAGTCGCTTTGCTGCGGATGTTGGCGCTTGGCGGCATCAAGCAGAACGCCGAAGAAATGGAATCGGTCGTTAATGCCGCGATTGTTATGGCAGATCAAATTGTCGGCGATGGTACAGCCATGGACGGCGCGCACCAGCTTGACGCCATCGCCCCAGTTTTTCTCGATCTGGTTGTTTTGGATGCGGCAGTAGGCTGCGTTGTCGAGGCTGATGCCGGGAAGCTTGGCCTTGGAACTCCCGTCAGGCATCAAGCCCATTCTGGCGACAAAATCCTCGGTCAACTCGACGTCGTGTTGCAGGCCGCGCCAGCCATTGCCGTATATATGGCAGTCTTGAACCTCGCACTGCCAACTGCCGTTGTCGAGCGTAATGCCCTCGCAGTCGTTTTCCGCAATGATGCAGCCAATCACCCGCAGGTTCCCGGTGCCATCCGTGGTAATGCCCATCTTGCGGTTGCGCGCGAAAGTGCAGTTGAGCAGGGAATTGCGTTGTGGTGCCGGCTCATCCGGGGCGAAGGGCGCAAAATTCTTGATTACCCGCAAAGTATGGTGAATCTGGGCATCGAAATCCAGTGGATCGATACCGGGCGGCAAGACAAGGTCGGTCAGAAACACCCCACCCTGCATGCAGTATTCGGCTGCGCAGTCCTGGAACACGCAATCGGATACGTCGCGAACCAGCATGAAGCCGGTCAGCCCGGCGCGATATACGCTGCAATGATCCATGCGGACACGATGGACATGGTCGGCCAACAAAAATCCCGTCGCCAACGGTGCCTGAATGCGCACATTGTGCAGGAAAATATCGTGTGCCTCAGTCATGAAAACGGCGGCCGTAAAGCAATGCGCTCCCTCGTGACGAATATCAAAATTTTCCAGACGAATGTCGCTGGCCGGCGAATCAGAACTGCCTTGAACCACAAGACCGAAGGCGCTACCGGTGCGGAAAATCAATTCCGTTCCCGTGGCGCCGATCAGATCGACGTGGCTGGGTATGTTGAGCGTCCGAGTTATTACCAACCGACCAGGAGGCAAAAAAATTCTTGCCCCTCCCGGCGGAATATTGGCAAGTTCGCGAATTAATCGCTCTTCAGAAAAATCTTTCGGGTCAATATGGCGATCACAATATCGACTTTCCTCACCAGGCAAATCGGCTGTCAGCTGGTTTGTACCTTGACGGATGGGAAGAGCAGCAGCTTGTTGCATGCGAGCAATGAGCGGCCAATCTAATGGCGGTGTAGGGGACAACGTCACGGGCGCCTCATGCACCAAGCTACGGGGCACGGTGGGCGCCGGTCTTATCCTGGGCGTCAAGGCAGAGTAAAGACGACGCAAGGTCTTCATCTTGTTTATCAGGGCAAAGTTTTGTTCGCGATTAGTTCGCGTGAGAAAAGCGGCGTCACCCATTGTGTTGAATCAAGCGGATTGGCACCTGACTTGACGACCAAGGAGTACACCGTGTAATCGGTGTCGGGCCGGTCAAATGGTTGCTGCCCTGCGCCTACTTGACCGATTGTGTTGTGGAAGTCGATACCTCCCGCAGCAGAAAGTGTAAGCGCAGGCCGTAACTGACTTAGATTGTCGATTTTCTGCCAAGACAGAGTGCTTGTCAGTTGCCAGGTTTCAGCAGGCTGACTGATTTCTGGCCGCGCTTTGCTGATGGCTGCGACATAGAAGTCACCGACCGCTGCGCTCTGTACGCGGGCATGCATCGTCACGCTTTCTCCCTTGTAGTAAAAGCGGCGGTCCGGGTAAATTTCCATAAGGTTGTTGCCGGGCAACTGATAGCGCAACAGGTACAGTTGCGTATCGGTATAGTCACCTAGTACCAAGATGTTAAGGCGTCTTTGCGTATCGAGTCTGACTAGGCATGCTCCCTCTGCCGAGAACCCCTGCAATACCTGATAGCTACTCCAATTCTTGCCGTCCGGACTGAATTGATACTGAAGTCCGCCGCGCGGAGATTCATGCTCGAAAGGCCGGGGATGGGAGCTGTCCCAAACGCCGTGCCAGCCACCTGTGTCCTTGATCAGTCCAGTACCCATGCCGGCCAGTGCAGCTTTGGGTTGGTAGCTCAGGTTCTCAAAGGTGCGCGTTGTCTGCGTCCTGCTCCAACTACCGTCGGAGTTGCGATAAAAAAGGATATTCGGCGTGCCATTTCCAGGGAATGCGGTGCCGACCTTCCATGCCCAGGTTGCCACAGCCGGATTGTCCTTTTCGTCCAGCACCATTGAAGTCCAGAATTGCTGCTCGTACAAGGCAGGGACGGAAGCTGCTGGATCCTCCTTCAATTGTGTCTGCGACCAACCCTTGCCGTCCAGTGTGTTTGAACTCGCATACCAGAGATTGTGGAAGCCAAAGTCATCTCGTTTGGCGGAGCCATTGGATACATAGGCCTGACCACTGCTGTTGTAGGCAAAATCACCGAAAACGATGTGTCCGTGTCCTTTCGTGTCGATAAGAAATTCGGCCAGATGGAACCAGTTCGCGCTGGCAAGACCTGTCAGTGTCGTCATGTTCCAGTTGCCTTTGCCATCAGGAGAAAGCAGATTGAGCTGGGGCGCGGTGGAGTCCGTATTGGCGCCCTCGCGCAACATATAGACCGAATTGTTGGGGGCAATTGCCAGACGCGTTCGCCAACCACCGAGGCCGGCGAAGTTGGCGGGATTGGCGTCCAGATTGCCGACTTCCTTTTCGGCAGAGACGACGCCGTTAGTGATCGTGCGATAGACAAGATAGTCAACCACCTGGTTTGTGCCGGCCATCTTCTTGGTCAGCTTGCGCACATAAATCAGATGAAAAGTGCCAGCGGCATCCATCTTGATTTGCAGCGCGGCTGGTTTGTATAGACCCTCGGCGGTCAGGGTCGTCTTGTTCCAGCCCGTATCGGTCTCGATCGCTAGAACGATGTCTGATTTTTCATTGGAATAATCGATCCCAGCGGCGGAGTTGGCGGCAGCAGGCTTCGGGTTGGCATAGAGCACATAGGCCTTGCCATTGGTGTCAAGCGCGAGATCGTAATGATAAATGCGGTCGCGGAAGGACTGGATCTGGTTGTCGATTGAATCGGCAATTACACTTTTCCCGGTGTATTTGCCACTGGGCGTATCCAGTGTTGGTACCAGCAAGGGGGTAAGTTCCGCGTAAGCGCTTAGGGATAACAGGTACAGCAGTGCGGTGGCAAAATGGATCCGAATGTTCATGAAAAACTCCGAATAGCGAACAAATATTAGTTGACTTGAAAAGTGTCGAGAGCGCACAACCAGCGGCCGGCACATGTTCTTAGCATACGCGATTCTTCGACTTGCTTGAAGGCGCTTGCCGAGATTGAACCTCTTTGTTCCCGATGACCAATCGCATGAAGCAAAGACTCTATCCACGCGGCTGGGTCATTGGGACATAACCAGCCAGTTTCCCCGTGATGTACGCTTTGTCGATAAGCTTCCACTTGACTATAAATGCCAGGTATTCCCAGAAGCGAGTAATCAAGAAACTTAATGTCCGACTTGCAACGTGTGAAGGCATTATCCACAAGTGGCGCAATTGCCAGATCCCAACAGAGATTTTGTCGAGCCCAGGCGACGAAATCGGGATAGAAGTGCTTGCCTCCGGTGTCGAGAACACGAAAAGGCAAACCGTCGAAGCAGGCAGCCAGTGATTCTTCCTGGGCGATACCAACGATTTGAAACTCCACTAGTCCGGCGGCTTCGCGCAGTACCGTCCGCAGCGGTTCGAGCACCATCATCAAGTCTTGCAGATGACTGAATGTGCCCATGTAACCGATCGTCAGGCGTTCGTTGTTCCGCCATGGCTGGGGAGGCTCGTGGCTGTCGGCGGGCAGAAACAACTGCTCATCGAGCGCGTTTTCAACCACCGCAATGCGTGGGTTGAGCTTTTTGCAGCGTTGTTTTAGCGCTTCCGTGGAGACGATGACCCCATCGGCCAAACGGAGGAAACGGGCAACTTTATGGCACTGAACACTGTCGGCCGTCGCGTACCAAGCTTGATGTCGCTCGACATCGAGCAGATTGTCGTCAAGCGTATAGATCAGCCGGATACCGCGTTGCCGCAGGGCGGCAACCAACTCATCGATGGCCTCTAGCGTCGTGTCCGGACGCCAGTAGCGCTCGACGATAACGGCATCGAGGACGCCGTCAGGCAAATACGTGCCATGGCTGACCTTTAGCTGGTCTGCCAAGCTAGGATGCTGAAGCGGCCTGAGCAGACGAATATGACTGCAACCATGCGGTTGGCCGAGGCGATCTGTTTCGTATAGAACGTGCACGCGCATGCTCATCGGTCATTCTCCCAATAGCGTATCGAGCAAATGAAGCGCTGCGCGTTCGGGGTAATAGCGCACGATGTCCGTCAGCGCATTGCTTTGCAAACGTGCGCGTAGGTTTGAGTCGCACACAAGGCGCTCCAGGGCAGCAAAGCAGGCATCTATCGAGCTTGTGTCGACCAACAGGGCGTTCTCTTCATGACGGGCGAAGGCATGTGCGCCCCCGTTGCTCGGCACAATAGTCGCTGCGCCACAGGCCATCGCTTCCATTGCGGTCAGGCCCATCGCCTGATGGGGAGAGAAATCGGCAAAGATATCAATCTCGTTGAGCAGGGCCGCCATTTGCTCAGGGGTTTGCTCGCCAACGCAGATATAGTCGAAGTCGCGCGGCAAGGCGAGGAAGCCGGGATGGTCCGGCCAGGCACCGAAAATCACAATTTCAAGCGCGCCGGGATGGGCATGCTGGAGTGCGCGGAGGATTTGCATCGTCGCCAGCGGGGCACGGCGCGGCGTATCGGGTCGTACCATGGCGCAAACGCGCACGCGTCCCTCTGGAGGGGGCGGTAGTTGGCGCGGCCTGGGCATGAAGCGGTCAAGCTCGAAACTTGGCCCGATTGCGGTACAGGAGACCCCGATTTCGTTTTGCACCATGTCACGGTTCCATTCCGTCTTGGCAAAACGGCGCATGGCCGGGAGGGCAACATAGGAAGCGCGGGCGGCGTACTCATCGGGCGTACCCGGCGCATAGAACCACGGCTCGAAATCCTGGATATAGTAGCCGATCAACGGTGAAGGCGACCGTGTGCAGAGTGGGCGCAGCCATTCGACAGTGAAATTCACGGTGGCGACAACCGCGTCGAAGCGACTGGCAATTGCCGGTGCTTCCCCTTCGTCCTCAATGTAATGCACCGGAACCTCGAGCGCAGGATACGCCAGTTCGAAGTCGTGCTTCATCCGTTCGAGGTTAAGGATACGCGTATCTACCCCCATGGCCAGCATGGCGCGTGCTTCGGAGACGATGACATTTGCGCCCCCCCCTGCCTGCGAAACGGGCAGGACGAACAACACGCTGCGGCCTTCCCAGGCTTGTCGGCCGCGCGCTAGGCATTCGTGACGCTCTGTCAAGGTGCGCGCACGCGCACGCAGACCTTGCAATACGCGGTCGCTACGGCAAGCGGCCACGCCTGCACTGATGAGCGCTGCGCCATGTTTGGCCTCTAGCGCTTTGGCGGCTGCGTCGCATAATTGTTTGCGGCGTTCGTGCGAATAACTCTTGGACTGGGCGTGGAAAATATAGACGTCATCCGCGATTGCCAATTCCCAGTGGGCGTGGCGGGCACGCAGGCAGTAATCGTTCTCTTCTCCGTAGCCCCGGCCGAAGTTCTCTTCGTCGAAGTAGCCGATCGATTCGATTAGTGTGCGCTTGACGAATAGGCAGAATCCGTTAAGAAATGGAATGCGTGGGTAGATTCTGGGGGAACGGTCGGCTACGCGCTTTGCCATTGCGTCCGCGTCGATGCCTGCGGGCAGAGGGTTGGTTGCCCAGTCGCCTGCGGTTTCCTGTTCGGGTATCGATTGCCATGAGGCCGTGTTGCTCAGGGGCCCCACCATGCCAATCGCGGGATGGGAGGCGGCACACATCGCCATGCGGTCGAGCCAGCCGGGGGTGACGAGGGTGTCGCTGTTAAGCAGAACAACATATGTGGCGGTACTCGCGCGCATGCCCTGGTTGGCGGCACGCGTGTAACCACAAGCGATTTCGTTGCGAATCAGGTGCGCACCTTGATTGCGAGCAAAGGCGGCAAGAAACTCGCGCGTCGGGCTGTCGCTGCCGTCGTCTACCAGAATCAGGGCGTAGGGTGGCAGCGTGTGGCGTACGATGGAAGAGAGACACCGTTGTGTGTCCTCCAGCGCGTTATGGACACAGACGATAATGTCCGTCTCTGCATGCTGGTGGTTGGCGGATGGATTGCCGACCACCGATGTCAGGCGCCATGTTGCGGCCGAAGTGCCGAACGAGGCGGGGGGGAGCATATAGGCATCGCCTAGGCCAGCCCATAAGGCATGTCGCCAGCCGTGTGCTGCACCCAGTTGCGCAAAGCGGTTTCTTCCCGCTGGGTCGAGCAGGCGGTATGCCAGTCGTATGATGCGTCGCGCCGCGCGCAACGGTCGGGTAAGACGCCACGAAGTCGAATTGCGAAGTGCGTCTAGTCGCGCGACGCCATCGGCACTTGCCCTCTCAAGGACATGCAGACGAGCCGTTAGCGAATTAATGGTGTTTTGGTCGTTGCGCCAACGGGCGAGCGACTGGGATGTCAAACGCTGCCAGCAATCGGTCAGGCTTTCCGGCGACCCACCGGATTTTCGCCAGATGGCGAAATACTCGCTGCCATTATCGTTACCATGGGATTCAAAGCAGCAGGCGGCCTTAATACCGATTGCGGCGAAGGCGTCGCCAAGAAATTGACGAAAGCCATCGCTATCCCATGCGTGAATCGATTCCCGACGCTGACGGGCGGCCGCAAGTGCGGCCGACAACTTTTCCTTGTCCGCCCAGAAAATCGGTGGGTTGGCGACTTGGAGGTAATCCCGATAGGCAGCGTCAGAAATATTTTGCGCGCCCTGATTCCATGCGTCCAATAGCTTGAGGAAGGAGGGCGAGGGGAGGCGTCGATCAAGAGCATAGCGCTTATCCCGAACAGCCAGAACAGCCATTCCACCGGGCCGCAAGACACGAAAAACTTCGGCGAGTGCGGAAAGCGGATTGGCCAGGCGAGGCAATACGTCATTCAGGATTACGAAGTCGAACGAGTCGTTCGCATAGGCAGTCAGCCCATCGCGATCGCGCAGATCGAAGTAGGTCACATGGCAACCTGCGGGGAGTGGCATGTGGCGATTGAATGCGCCGATTTCCAAGCCGTTTCCAGACAGCAAGCACTGCGCCAGCTCCCGATGCGGCAGCGGTTCTGTTGCCGTGTCCTGATACTCCGCCATCTCGCCGTCCTGTCAGCGTCGACTTTTCAGTTCCATGGAAACTTCTGTTCCCATGCCCAAGCATCGGCAACGATGGTATCCAGTTGTGCCCGTTGCGGTTGCCAGCCTAGCTCGTTGCGCGCCAGACGCGCGTTGGCGACCAGGCGCGGTGGGTCGCCGGCGCGGCGGGATTCGTAACGCACTGCAATGGGTCGTCCCGTAATGTGCCGCGCCGTTTCAATGACTTCGTTGACCGAGAATCCTTCGCCGTTGCCCAGGTTGTAACGGGCGCTGGAACCGCCATGGAGCAGTCGCTGTAGCGCAAGCAGATGGGCTGCGCACAGGTCGACGACATGGATGTAGTCGCGGATGCAGGTGCCATCCGGCGTCGGGTAATCTGTCCCGAAAACCGCAATGTCCGCACGCCGCCTGGACGCCGCCTGTAACACCAGCGGGATCAGGTGCGTTTCAGGATGATGTCGCTCACCCAGTTCTCCCGCTGGATCGGCACCTGCTGCATTGAAGTAACGCAAACAGATGGATTTCAGTCCATAGGCTTGGTCATAGTCCTCTAAAACCTGCTCGACCATCCATTTGCTGCGCCCATACGGGTTGATCGGTTGCTTCGGGTGACGCTCATCGATGGGAATATATTCGGGGTCGCCATAAACTGCGGCGGTGGATGAAAAGATAAAACGCGCCACCCCAGCCTTGCGCATCGCCTCAAGAAGCATCAGGGTTGCGCTCAGGTTGTTGGCGTAATACTTGCCGGGTTCTTGCACCGATTCGCCTACTTGGATGAAAGAGGCAAAGTGCATCACCGCGTCGAAGCGGTAACGCATGAATAATGCATCAAGCATTGCAGCATCCGCGATCGAACCGACCACCAGTTCTGCATTGAGCACGGCATCGCCAAATCCACCGGATAGGTCGTCCAGAACGATGACACCGTAGCCGGAGTTCCGGAGCAGCTTCACCATGTGCGAACCAATGTAGCCGGCGCCACCGATTACGAGTATCGAATTCATAGAGAGGACTCTCTGTGGTTTTCTGCCAGGATTGTAGAAAGCAGTGTCCTACGGGAGAGCGACCAATCAATCATTGAGGCCACGTAATTCGTTGTGCCAGGAGATTGCCGCCTCCAGCATGGCCTCTGCGGTGACCGATTCGACCAGTCTGCCAAGCGGGTAGGTTGCCAAGCGCTCTGCCGGGGCGCCAATATTAAAGGCCAGAATGGGGAGGTTCATCGACATCATTTCGGCGGTGACATAGGAAAAAGTTTCCGGCCAGATCGAGGCCATCAAGCCCATATTGACTGAGAATTTCTCGATAAGATCTGGCAGCTCGGCGGGGACGTAAGTGCCACTCACCGTGACGCATCCCGGCATATCTTGGACGTCTGTATTTCCTATGACCGCAATACGAATGGGGAGGTTTTTGTTTTCAATAATCTTTGCCATGCGTCGAATAATGCGTGAGCCTTTTTGCATGCCAATGGCACCGATTGCGCCCAGAACCAAAGGCTGGTCGAACCGTATCGTAGGAATTCTTGACGCAAGCGTGGCAACCTCATGCGGAAGGACTTCGATTTTTGTTGATATTTCAGCAGAGGCTGGATAAGCGCGGCGCACAAGAGCTGCTGAGGATTCTGAAAAACACAATATTTTATGTGCTATCGAGAGGGTTTTCTTCCAAGACTGACGCCAACAATTAATATTGGTAAATGGTTTTGTTGAGGAAAGCATAAAACCATTGCGGGGCAGACATTTTCGGCAGATCTCCAGGTCATCAGGTACGCCACAGAAATGTTGCTTATCATCCAGCAGGGTATAGGATGGACAAAGTGGATAGTAATCGTGAATGGCTACAGTGAGTTCTGCACCATGCAACTCCACAAGCTTCGTCAATTGCTCAGGGATTTCTTCTGGTATTGCTTGAGAAACGCCTTCATTATAAAAAATCGATTTGATTGCTCCGGCTGGCAATAGATCCAGGAGGTTTTTCCGAGAGTCAAGTGGGAGCTTGAATACCGTATCCCATACTCGAATCTCAAGCGTGGGTGGTGTCTTGATAAAGTCTTCAAGGTAAATAAGAACACCCACATGCGTTTGCAGTAATCGTTCGGTTAGCTGCCGACGATAGTCGTTAGCTCCTCCCCCCATGTTGTGGTCAATCACGAGCGCAACCTGACCGCGCTCGAGCAACCAAGCCAAGGCAACGGATGCGCGTAACGGGGCAGCGGGATCGGCTTCGATGTGCATCTGTATAACATGATGATAATCAGGGTGTTGCTCGGTGAGGCGTTTCAGATTGCATTCAATTAATTGCTGCTTTTCTTCACTGGGGAAGCTGCCACCATGCTTGTGCCACACAAATAAACCAGGCTGAAGCAAGTTTGAATACCCCGAAGAAGCGGCTCTTCGACACCAATCATTCTCCTCGGCATAGCCGCGCCCGAATAGCTCCTCATTGAAGAGGCCAATTCGCCGCAAGGCAGCACTATTCATCGCCATACAAAAGCCGACCCCTGTAGGAATCTCAATAGAAAACGGAGAAAGATGAGAACAGGCTGCATCCAGTGAAGCCAAAGTAGCCCCTTCGGGCATCGGGTTATCCTCGATAAACCGTGGAAAACTGCAGATGGTTCCGGCATTGGTAAAGGGGGTTACGCTGGCAACGCTTTCTGGCTGATCGAGAATAGGCTGACATAATCGTTCCAGCCAGTGTTTCGGCAGTTCGGTATCGCTATTAAGAATAACAACCGGAAAATGTTCAACATCAACAAATTTCGAGAGAGCCGCCTTTAACCCCCTGTTCGCACTATGCACAAAGCCGCGATTCCGATCGTTAGTGAGCACAACAGCTTCCGGAAGACCTTGAATCCAACCCGCAAGACCGGTACCGATGCGCGTATCGCTACTGGCGTCATCGATAATAAAAACGCAGCAGTTTTTAGCGGCGGACAGCGAAGACACGAGAGATGCAAACAAACTATCGAGGTACTCGTATCCGTTATAGATAGGAATGACAATGGCGGAGGTAAAGGCTTTTGTTGATACAAAAGGCTCGATTACTGGGTGGGTGTGCAATCCTTGATCGATAACGGGGGGAATCCAAGGTGTCGCCTTGGGCAACTCGGAAAACTCGGGCAATTCAACACGATCCGGATAAATCGGGTTTGCGCGATCTATGGTCCGGGATATTGGCTTAAGCAATCTGCGCAAATATCGTAAAGGGGCAGTCACTCGCCAAGAGCTGCTCCGGTAAATATCCTGAATCTTTTCGTGGAGATGAGAAATCCGTGCCTCCAGTATTTCACGGGCTGATTTCTCCTCTTGGGATAAACGTGAAACTTCGGCATTTAACCTTTCCACCTCTTTCCAGGCAGCTCGTACATTTGTTTCGAGATGAACAATGTGCTGACGTTGCTCCTCAATATAATCATCCCGCAGTGCGGCATCCGCATCCTGATTGCGAATGCGTGCCTCGCAAGTTGCAATATGGCGGTCACGCAGCGCCGTTTCATCCTGAGTGCGACGGTACTCAGCCTTCAAAGACCCTAAATCGGCATTAAGTTGTTTGATGGTTTCTGTTTGGGTTGCGCGCTCCGCAGCAAGCTTTTCAAGACTAACCTGATTGACGTTTAAGCGATCATTTGCATTCGCTAAGGAAATCAAACGTCTGCCCAGACGCTCCAGCTTCTCATCCGACCACCATGAGAACCATTTCCGAAAAATGTTCAGTCGAGCCGTCCGCTCAATACCTTCATCCTTGTAAACGCCGATGGAGGAAGATCCATAATCTGCCCGATAGAAGGCGGTATCTTGTGCAAGCAATCTAAATGGACCGCTAGCACTGAGTTGCAGCCAGAAATCCCAGTCCTCGAATACTTCAAGCGACTCATCAAAATGGGACGAGCCTAGTGCACCAAGTCTGAAAACTACGGAATGTATGGGCAAATAATTTCTGGCATGCAGCAGTTCAGGATCGTAGGGTTCGGCGTAGCGGTCGACGACCAAGCCATCCGAGAGTACGACCAGTGCGGCACTATAGGCTGCGATCAGGGAGGGATGCTGCCTAAGCGTACCGACCAATCCTGCAATGTGGCCGGGCGCAATCCAATCGTCGTCGTCCAAAAAGCATGCAAACTCTCCACCCGCATGCCCAAGAGCAACATTTGCTGCCTGACTGCGCGTTAAAGGGGTATTGCCAGCTATGAATCGTACGGGGAACGGCCCATAGTGATTTGCCAATGGGCGGTGTTTGCCCCCCGTCGCGTCCACCACGACCATCTCGATACGTGGCCATGTTTGCATAGCCACCGATTGCATTGCATCGACCAACTGTGGGCGGTCCATACTCCTGATCAATACGCTAACCAAGGGGGCATCAACCTCGATCGCCGTACCGGTAGAAAGTTCGCGGGAATACTGGGATTGATAGTAAGGCAGCGCACCGCGCGACAAATCCGCTGCTGAAATAACCTCGAAGGCTTCTGCAGCCAAAACATCGGGGCCGAGCGTATAGGTTCGGAAGCGATTGAGTCCCAGCATGAGATCAGGGTAGCCATGTTGGATATTCTGGCTGGCAAACTGGCGCATCGCGGACTGCTTTAAGTTTGCAACGGAACTGATATCAACCAGGCGATTCGGGCGAAGTGCCGCACTGACCTCAAAAAAAACAATACTTCCCTGACAACCGCTTCTTTGAAAGCCTTCGATCACACTTAAAGCAACCGCACGGTGATCGGGATGTATTTCCCATAGCGATGGCGCATAGACAAGGTCCGGGGCAGCACATCGGATTGTGTCGGCACACCTGCATACTAGGGGTTCGCCATACACCAAGCTTCTGTCCTGTAGGCGCCAGAACTCAGGAGGCTTTAGCCCGAGTACCTCGGCAGCAGCAATGCTTTCTTGTTCTCGGGCAGATGGGACGCCCGCAAGATCGCCGGACGTAAGAATTACAACATCAATATCGCAGCCAGTTCTTCTATGAAGCGCTAGCACTCCACCGCATCCGAATATTTCGTCATCGGGGTGTGGCGCAAAAACCAGAATTTTCAGCTGCGGAAGGAGTTCAGTCGGATGGTAAGGAATCAGGCTTTGTTCTGAGGGCATTGAAACGAAAAATTCGGGCTGGGGCAGTGGCTGGTTCTTTAGTTTATTCGAATAGCGAAACAATGGGCCGACAACAAAGCAAACCGTCTCAATACAACAGGGTTATCGGAAATCCGTATCGCCGCCTGTGAGCCACCACTTACCCGTCACTGCCTCATTGGGAAGACTTGGCGTCCAGTTGTTTCCGGGGACAACCACATCGACATCTTTGATCGTGGCCTCTTTTGGCAAAGAAAGTTTGGGGATGACATTGTCAGAAAACCAAGCATATACCCCATCAAACCCAAAGGAGCGTGCAATGCGGCGCGCATGCCGAATCAGGGTTGGCGCCTTGCCGGGTTGTCCGACCAGATCCAGCAATTCGCAGCGGCGATCCGTTGGGGTATCCGGAAAACGTAAAATGAACAAGCCAAGAGACTTTCTGTTCAGCCGATTTTGAACATGAAATACACGATATGCCTTATCCGGATGTGCCATATACCGATGATGAAGGTAGCTGGAGTCTCTTACGCCAATAACGAATTCGCGTGTAGCCTCACACATTTGTCGCCAGCACACATCGGCAATGCTAGACCCAGATGTGGTTTGCAAATCAATCTCGCGGACTTTCTGGTGGAGCGATGGCAGGGCGTCCAGGCTAGGCCAATAAACTTCCTGAATTCTTGCCAGACTTCCCACATAAAGGCCGAGTCTCTCAGGCAAAGCATAGGCACGTGGATTGGGGAATCCAATACCCAATAAATGGGGGGCTCCATACCCAAGCTCATGTTCGAGAAATGTTGCGGCTGCAAGGTATGCTGGGCCTTTACGCGTTAATGATCCACGATCAGTTTCGGCAACCATTAAGTCGCAGGCCAAGAATGCACGTTCAGGTTCGCCAAAAAGCATAATCTCACGAGTAATCCCACCGTAGTGGGCAACTAGCGCGCCATCGCTCTGTCGCCAAACGCCTATACCGGCCCCACGACCATGCCCATACTTCCACTCCCAGTGTTCAGGAGACATTTGTTGTCGAAAAACCTGTGAGAAAAGCAAGCGCATTTGCGCAGCACGGGTATCGCCAACAATTCGCCCTGGTCGCCAGCGTGGGGGTGCTATGCGCTTGAGGCGAAGCAGAAAATATCCATAGACTCCTGCACCATATTGCTCGGCATAACGTCGATTAGAGGAAGTCAATAGTTCGATCTGCTCATTGCCAAGGCCGAGTTCATCTTTCAGCAAGTCGGCGTGACGAGTAACGGCATTGAGTAGCCAACTCAGCGTAGGCATTGCCAGAACCGAAAGATCTATGCTCTCGATCGCAGTCATGCCAAATCGCTCTGCTGCAGCAAGGAAATGTGGCAGGTAATGAAGAGGCTGCCGGCCCGGAGTGTTGCGACGTAGCGCAAACTCATCCATGATGATGACCTCGCCGTCTGCCGAGAGAAGACGATCCACCCCCTCAAGCAGATCGATTGGGTCGATGTATTGCGCACTTTCTTGAAAGAGAATCAGCCCCCAGGAGCCGGGTTCCGTATTGAAATCCTCGAGGCATGATTCGGCCAGAGTCGCCGCGTTGCCGATACGCTGCTGGGCATGGCGTATCTGTGCTGCATCGGGCGTAATCCCCGTCGTTACATAGCCTGCCTTCGCAAGGCGTGCCAATGTGGTCCCCAGGCCGATTCCAACATCGAGCGTCTTGCAAGGGGGGGGCAAACGACGCCACAGCATTTCCGCAGCGCGTCGTTGCGCGCTGGATGCGGCTTCTTGGGGATGATCGAAGATTCCGTAATGGAGGTATTCGACAGCACCCTCCTCCAGCTCAAGGATGCGCGCATACACATTCAGGGGAAAACAGAAATCAGACTTGCAATCCGGCTTTGTCACGACATCCCAACTCCCATTCATGCGGAAGCGAAACGAGGCCCTGTTCCAGACCAGACTGTTCTACTGTAATGCGACCAGCCTCTGCAACCTCCTCGTGTAAAAAAAGACCTTGCGCATCGAGCAGCCAAACGCGCACACGATAAACACCGCGCAGCAGGAGAATTGGATTGAAGATGATGGTTGCCTGTCCTGCTCCATGAGCGTCGGTCATGAGCGTTAGGCCGTCATTGGCCGTACTGCAACTCGCCACCCATCGATCATCTAGCGTCAGCAAGGCAACCGCGACGGTACATGGTTCAATCGGCAAGCCCTTGAATGCCACCGTTACCGCAATCCGGCTTTTCCGACTGTGGGCAATCGATTCGCGTTGGCCATCCACAAGAACTTCGACACAGGTAATCGATGCCTGTCTCGCATCGGATAGCGCTTTCTGTCGAGATGGCAGCGACTCATCGGTTGCAATAGCGCTCTCGCTGGTTTGATCGAGGAAAGCGTTGTATTCGCGAATGACGGTTGCCGGCTCCCCCTGAGCCCGAACTCTTCCCTCATCCAGCCAAATTGCACGGCTACAGAGCGCCTCAATCTGGTACATCGAATGTGAGCAAAACAAGATGGTTGCCCCGCTATCCCTGAGCGACATGATGCGTTCAAAGCTTTTGCGGGAAAACTGTCCATCGCCAACGGAGAGAGCTTCGTCAATGACCAGTATGTCGGGATCGATACTGGTTGCAATCGAAAATGCCAGCCGTACGTACATACCGCTCGAATACGTTTTCACCGGCTGTTCAATGAAATCTTCGATACCGGAAAAGCTGACAATTGCCGCGTAACGTTCTGCAATTTCAGCCTCGGGAATGCCAAGTACGGCCGCATTCATGAAGATATTCTCGCGGCCAGTAAATTCCGGATTGAACCCCGCCCCCAACTCAAGCAAAGCTGCTATTCGGCCTTGAACTTCGACCCGCCCAATCGTGGGGGTCAGCGTGCCGCAAATCAATTGGAGAAGCGTCGACTTGCCAGCGCCATTTTTCCCAATGATGCCCAATACCTCTCCATGCGGCAAATCAAAGTTAATATCGCGCAACGACCAGAATTCGCGGTAATACTTCCTTCTGCCGCGCGACAACATCTGCTTTAGCCGATCCGAAGGTCGATCGAACAAGGTATAGCACTTCGAAAGATTCTCGGCGCGAATCGCCCACTCAGATAACATCGGCAAATCCCTTGCGCGTTACCCTGAACCACTGAGCGCCCATCCAGCAGACAGCGGAAGAAAATAGTAAGTAGAGAATAAGCGTTTGCCAATCCGGCCAAAGACCTTCCAGAACGATACCTTTAAATTGCTCGATTGGAACCGTCAGGGGATTTGCCGCAAGCAAAGGACGCCATTGCTCGGGGATGGCCTGCACCGGGTAAAAAATTGGCGACAAAAACATCAGTGCCGTCAAGATCATGCCGATTAACTGACCAATGTCTCTTAAGAAAACGCCGAGCGAGGCCAGAAACCATGCCAACCCAAGCAGCAAGGGTATAAAGGTAATGACGACCAGGGGCAATGCTAGGAGTGCCACCGGCAAGGAGCCGGACATCGACAAAATCGCGACCAATAACACTGCGAGATTGACAAGAAAGTGAAAGCCGGCCGCCAAGACGGCGACCCAGGACAAGACCTCGACAGGAAATACAACTTTTTTGACGAGGTTTGGCTGATCCAAAATAAGTCTTGGCGCACGCCCCATGACTTCCGAGAAAAAATTGAAGACAATCATTCCCGCATAAACCTGCAAGGCAAATGACAGATTGCTGTCGGTCGCGTTGATACCGGAGGCGGCAGGCCAGCGCGCGTTAAAGACTTCGCGGAATACGAACGTGTAAACGAGCAGCATCAATAAAGGGGTCAGAAACGACCAACCTAGTCCGAGCAGGGACCCGCGATATTTTGCCAACACCTCTCGGCGCGCAAATTGCCAAATCAGGGAACGCAGGTGAATGGGCAGGTAGTAATTAGCCTGACTGGGTGACAAACTGCGTACTCGCGTTTCTATGTTTTCTCGAATCCATGTTCGTTTGCCATGAATTATTTTCAGGCCGGATAATACACGCGATGCGTCTCTAATCGCAGTTGAAATGGTAATCATCCCATTTTAGGGGCGACTGGAAGTAGCGATAAGATCGGCAAAATCTATTACTTTCTGCCAGTCGATGCGCGCGGATGAAGTCGAACACGGGCGCATGATGACCATAGCGGATACTGGCGCCGATGAAGATCTTGTCAAACGCAACGGGGTCGCATGTAGCGGCCTTTTCTACCCGGACCAGCGTTACGCTATGACCGTTCGCCTCAAGCGTCTGCCGCAGTGTCTCGCAGATTTTCAGCGTATGACCGTCGGTGGTCGAATAGACGATGGGGATGCCGGACATCGTTCAGCCCGGCTTGCGTCGCCCCTCCAACACAAACCAGCCCCAGCCGAGGGCCTGCAGCAGCAGCAGCCCGGCCAGGCTGGCGCGATAGGCCGTTGCCGCATCGAAGCCCGCCGCCTGGCCGGCATCCACCGCCACACCAAATAACCACTGGATCACGAAGGCACCGAGAAAGGCGCCGAGGTTGAGGGCCGTGTTGGCACGGCCGGCAAGCGTGACGGGAAACTGGGCGGTGAGCAGCGCATAGGCCAAGTTACCCACCGCGAACACCAGCGCGAGTGACGGCCACAACAACCAGGTAGGCCCAAGGTCGAGCAGGATGCCGAGCATGGCCAGCAGCCCGCAGCCCATGCCGATGGTGAGCAGGCGCACCGGCGGGATGCCGGCCTGGGCGAGACGCCGCACAAAGAAGGCGATGGCCAGAAAGCCGGTCAGTTGCGCGGCCGCCATCAGCAGCAGATGGAAGGTCGCTGCCTCGCGCGACAGGCCACTCACCGTCAGCAGCCAGGGCATCGCCCACAGCCCCTGAATGGCCATGAAGCCGCCGACGATGAACGTCGTCTGCGGCGCAAAGCGCCAGAACACGCGGCTGGCGAAGATGGCGACCAGCCCCGCCAGCTGCTGGCGCAGGGTTTCAGTCGAATGGGCGGCGGATTTCTCCGGCGTGGTGAAGATCAGCCCGGCGGCGAGCAGCGCAAAAACGCTCATGGCAATGAAGATGCCGCGCCAGCCGATCACCGGCATCAGGGCGCCGAGCGGCGAACTGGCCGCCAGCGCGCCAAGGCCGCCGGCCGCCATCAGGGCGGCATTCAGCGAGGCCTGGCGTTCGATCGGGAACCACAGCGAGAAAGCCTTGAAGCTTGCCATCATGCAGGCGGAGACGCCGAGGCCGATCATGGCCCGGCCCAGTGTCAGCTGGGGCAGCGCCGTGCCGGCGGCGAACAGCGCACAGCCGGCCGCGCAGATCAGCAGCAGAACGGTTTCTACGCGGCGCGGGCCGTAGCGGTCGAGCAGGATGCCGAGTGGCAGCTGGAAGGCGCCAAAGGCCAGCAGGTAAGCGGAGGTCAGCAGGCCAAGGTCGGCGGCGGTCAGCCCGAGATCGCGCGTCAGCTCCGGTGAGATGACGGCATTGGCGTTGCGCAGCAGGTAGGAAAGGAAATAGCCAACCGCAAAGGGCGCGAAGATGCGCCGCCAGAGATTGATGGGCGCGGTCAGGGATTCAGTCAAGCGGCACCATGTTCGCTCAAAAAATCCTTGACCCAATGCTCGGCACGGGCGCCAGAGAAGCGTCCCTTGATTTCGCCACCGATGAACAGCAGTACGGTGGGAAAGCCCTTGAGGCCGTAGCGGCCCGCCAGCTTCATGTTGGCGCCTTCGTCGACCTCGACCTTGGCCAGTTTGACTTTGCCCGCCAGCGCCGTGGTGACGCGGTCGAGTACGGGCGTCAGCGCACGGCAGGGCGGGCACCAGTCGGCCCAGAAATCGACGATCACCGGCGTCGTGTGCGACGCTTCGATCACGGCCGCTTCAAAGCCGGCGAGATCGACCTCAAAAATGGTGTCCGGGGTGGGGTGATGGGCATGCACGCTTCAGCTCCTGTTGTTTTTCAGCGGCCACAGCCAGGCGGCACCGCGCACGCCTGACGAATCGCCATGTTGGTTTTTCACCAGCCGCGTGGCGACCGCGTCCGAAAACACGAATTCGCCCCACAGCCGGGGAACGCGATCATACAGCCGGTCGAGATTCGATACGCCGCCTCCGAGGACAATCACCTCCGGGTCGAGAATGTTGATCACCTGCGCCAGCGCGCGCGCCAGTCGCCGCTCGTAGCGCTGCATGGCTGCCTCATCCTCCGCTCCGCCATCGGCCGCCAGCGCCGGGCCGGACAGGAAGGTTTCGATGCAGCCAAGCCGGCCGCAGTAGCAGCGCGGCCGCACGGCTTCCTCGCCGGGCATGGGGTTATGCCCCCATTCGCCGGCAATCGCATTGGCGCCGGCGAGCATCTGCCCATGGACGACAATACCGCCGCCGACACCGGTGCCGAGGATTACGCCGAACACCACCTCGGCACCTGCTGCCGCACCATCGGCGACTTCGGAAAGCGCAAAGCAATTGGCGTCATTCGCCAGCCGCACCGGGCGGCCGAGCGCGGCTTCGAGGTCGGCACGCAAGGGTTTGCCGATCAGCCAGGTGGAATTGGCGTTTTTGATCAGGCCGGTGACTCTCGACTCGGCGCCGGGGATGCCAACGCCGACGGATGCCGTCTTGCCACCGCCGACTTTTTGTTCAGCCGATTTCACCAGCGCAACAATCGTGGCAACCGTTGCCGCATAGTCGCCGCGCGGCGTCGCTACGCGCTCGCGCAACAACTCGCCACCCTCATCGGCCAGTGCGACGATTTCGGTCTTTGTGCCGCCGAGGTCGATGCCCAGCCTCACGCGCGGGTTTCCGCGTAGAGATACTTTTGGAATCCGGCGAACACCCGGCCGATTTCGTCGGGTTTGCCCAGGTCGGCAAGCGCATCGGCAATCGAGTCGTGGTATTTGAGTTTCAGCAAGGGCGTCAGCTTGGTCGCATCGAGTTCCTCGATGCCGCTGCCGACGTAGTGCGACAGCACGAAATCGAGAAACTCACGCTGCCTGTCGTTGAAAAGTGCGCTGATGGGTTCTCTTGCCTGGTCGGCCCGCGCCGCGCGGGTCAATGGTTCCAGCGCATAGGCGACATGGGCGAGCACATCGAACAAGTCGCTGTTTTCGGCGTCGATGAGCCTTTGCATCTCGACCAGTTGATCCCTGCCGAAGCCTTTTTCCGCCAAGCCTTCGAGCAGTTTGCGGCGCGTGTCGGGCGAGCTCCACAGCGCGCGCAATTCGTCCTCGTCCTTGAAGAATTCCGGCAGCTTGCCGAACAAGGCTTCCATGAACTGGGCGGCCGACATCGGCGTGCCATCGGGGTGCCAGAAGCTGGTCGCCATCATGTGCTGGATCGTTCGCGCCTTGCCGTCGGCAAGCTTCACCTTGACCTTGCGCGGCGGCAGGTAGTCGTCGGGACGCGGCTCGCGCGCTTCCCTCGGCAAGCGCGGCGCCGGTGCGGGTTCCACAACCGGCTCAAGCGGTTCGCCATCCCATTCGGCGTCGTTGAAATGATGGTGCGCCCGCACGAAGTCGTAGATCGTGAAGTAATCCTTGCCATCGTAGAGTCGTGTGCCGCGCCCGATGATCTGCTTGAACTCGATCATCGAATTGATCGGCCGCAGCAGCACGATGTTGCGCACATTGCGCGCATCGACACCGGTCGAGAGTTTCTGCGAGGTGGTCAGGATCGTCGGGATGGTCTTCTCGTTGTCCTGGAAGTCGCGCAGCCATTGTTCGCCAAGCGCGCCGTCGTTGGCCGTCACGCGCTGGCAGTAATTGGGATCGGCGCTGGTTTTAAGTTGGTTGATCAGATCGCGAATCGCCAGCGCATGCGTCTGGTTGGCGCAGAACACCAGCGTCTTCTCGCGTGGGTCGATCTGGTCCATGAAAATCTCGACGCGCTTCTTCTCGCGTTCGCGAATCTCGATGATACGATTGAAGTCGGCTTCCTCGTAGCGCTTGCCGGCCTCGATCTCGCCCTCGACCACCGTGTCGTCGGGCGTGAAGATGTAGTCGTCCAGCGTCGTCGCGATCTGCCTGACGCGGAAGGGCGTCAGATAGCCATCGTTGATACCGTCCTTGAGTGAATAGACGAACACCGGCTCGCCGAAGTAGGCGTAGGTGTCCACGTTGTCTTTTCTCTTCGGCGTCGCCGTCAGGCCGAGCTGCACGGCCGGCGCGAAATAGTCGAGGATGCCGCGCCAGTTGCCCTCGTCGTTGGCCCCGCCGCGATGGCATTCGTCGATGACGATGAAGTCGAAGAAATCCGGCGGGTACTCGCCGAAGTACGGCCCAGTCTGGCCGTCTTGGCCATCACCGCTCATGAAGGTCTGGAAGATGGTGAAGAAGACGCTGCCGTTCTTCGGCACCTTGCCCTTCTTGCGGATGTCGTCCGGCGCGATGCGCACCAGTGCATCCTCGGGAAAAGCCGAGAAGGCGTTGTAGGCCTGGTCGGCCAGGATGTTGCGGTCGGCAAGAAACAGGATGCGCGGCCGGCGCGTCGGTTCCTGCGACAGATTCCAGCGACTGTGAAACAGCTTCCACGCGATCTGGAAGGCGATGAAGGTCTTGCCCGTGCCGGTCGCCAGCGTCAGCAGGATGCGTTGTTTGTCCTCGGCAATGGCCGCCAGCACGCGCTCGACCGCAATGTCCTGATAGTAGCGGCCCTGAAAATAACCGCCGCGATCCTCGAACGGCACGGCGGCGAAGCGGTCGCGCCAGGCGTTGGCCGTGGCGAAAGTCAGCGCCCAGAGTTCATCCGGCGTGGGATAGCGCGCCAATTCGCCCTCGGCCCCGCGCTGCCTATCGATACCGTAAATGCCTTGGCCGTTGCTGGCGTAAGTGAAGCGGATCGCCAGCTTGGCGGCGTAATCCTTGGCCTGGCCGACGCCCTCGGTGAGTTCTTTGTCCCAGGCCTTGGCCTCCACCACCGCCAGCTTGGTGTTGCGGTACTCCAGCACATAGTCCGCCGTCAGCGGCTTGCCGCGCTTGCCCGCACCCTCCAGCCGCCCGAGCGTGATCGGATACTCGCGCCGGATACGGCTACCCTCCACCTTGCCCCAGCCAGCGGCGGCCAGGGCGGGGTCAATGTGTTCGGCGCGGGTTTCGGCTTCGTTCATGATCAAAAGTCGACAGCGTGACCGAAGGGAATCCCCTTGGGGGGACTGGCAGGACGGCGCAGATTTACCATTTCAGGCCGCTGCTTCTAGCGCGGCCGACTTTTCCAGTTGGTTGCGGTAAAGGTCGATGACAGGGAAGCACAAATCGTAGTCACCCCATACCAATTCGCCGTATTCGATGCGGAACGCGGCAAAGCGCTCGGGGTCGAGATAGGCGCGGATGTCTGGATGCACCGAGCGCGACAGGAAGGGCTTGAAGTCCACCACCTGTTCGACGCCGTCGTCGAAGCGCAGGCGCAAGCACAGGTCGCCGGCCGGCTCGGCGGAAACGATGTTGATGATCCTGGCTGTCATTTGAGCCTCCGGGTAATGTTCTCGGTCTTGATCGGCTTGTGCATCACGAAAAAATCGATCAGCACGATCAGGCCGAAATATTCGTAGAGCTTGGGCCTCGGGTAATCATACTGGAACGCGGTGGCCGGCAATAGTCGGCGCTGGCCAGAGAGTTGACGCGGCGGGGTTTAGGGTGGATGATTCGATCCTATCATTTTGATAGGTACGCAGCACATGGCCGGGTGGTCGAAAAGTCAGTGGCAGCGATTCATCCGGCAAGCGGCGGGCGAGGCCAGCAACGTGATTTTTACGGAACACGCCTTGCTGCGCATGCGTCAGCGGCAGATTTCACGGGATGCAGCCATGCAGATATTGCGGAAAGGCACATTGCACCGCGAGCCGGAACCGAATCAGCGGCGCGGCACCATGGAATGCCGCATGGAGTATTACATCGTCGGGCGGCACCTGGCGTTGGTAGCGGCGGTAGATGCCGCCAATCCGGCCGTGGTGGTGGTTACGGCGATTGATCTGGATAGGGGTTGAGCATGATTCGCTGGGACGATATGGGACTGAAAAACGTATGGCTGGCCAATGGCTATGAGCGCGTGCAAACGCCCTATGGCAGCGGCCTGCGCTTTGACGATGTGGAAGGTCTGACGCGGACGGTTTGCACGGCGCTGGCTCGCAAGCCCGGCAAGCTCTCGGGTGTCGAGTTCCGCTACCTGCGCAGCGCCGGTATGGCCCTGTCACAAGCTGGCCTGGGCAAGTTGATGGGCATCGATGCCCAATCGATTGCCCGCTGGGAGAAAATCGGTAAGGTGCCCAAGTGGGCAAATCGCATGATCCGGCTGGTATTCGAAGCGCACGCCGACGGCAATGCGGCGATTCGTCGCGTAGTGAACCGGATCAACGACGTCGACCGACTCATCAATCAGCGCATTGTCTTGGAACAATCGACAAAAGGCTGGCAGGCACGGGCCAGCGAGGATTCCGAGTCCGCCATTGCCTGACGCATCCCGCCTGCCGACCTGAAAAGTCGGCGCTGGCGGGACGGCGATGCTGTTTTACAGCGCCCCGGAAAACGCCCGATGCAGCAGCGATTTCTTCAACTCATCCAGCGCCGCGAGCTTTTGCCGGTAGAGGGATTCGAGGCGTTGGGTTTCGGATTCAAGCTCCATGATGGTCGCAACAACGCCTTTCTGCGCCGTAAGCGAAGGCAACGAAATCGGATAAGGCTCCAGCGTTTCTTTCGTTACCCCAATCTGACCTGCTGCGCGCTCCGAATGGTAGATAACGTACTGCAAAATGTCGGAGTGCTTCAAAAAGTAGAAGAGGTAATCGCGGGACAGTTTGAGTTCGTCTGGTACGGCCTTCATCAACGCTACGTTGTACGCTCCATCTAAGCCGCGCAATATCTGGAACAGGGGTGGCCCGTACCGCCCAATCATTACGTCGTCTGCGTCACAAAAGCGCTTCGCCATACTCTTGGGTATATAGACGATGTGCTTATCGCTCTTGTAATCCCGGATCTGGATAAGGCGAATGTTGCCGCCAGTTGGCTCCTTCTCGAATACCGCTTTCGGCGGTTGTGAGCCACCGACAAATTCGCAGACCTTGCCAAGCGTCGTTTCCTCTACCCCCTCGCCCCGCTCCGTGAAAACCGCTTGCAAATGGCTCTCGAACAAGGCGCGGGCGTTCTGGAGGTTCTGTTCGGCGTGGGCCTTGGTGGTGGCGATGCCGTCGAAGGCTGCGTCGAGGATGGCGACGATGCGGTGTTGTTCGGGGAGTGGGGGAACAGGAATTTCTACCGACGAAATCATGTCTTTTGAAATTACCGTTTGGGCAGCACCAATCGACCCGGAACGCAGATGCTCGACGAGCGTCATCATGAAGTAGTAAAGGTAATACTGATCGAGTGCGGAAACTTTTGGACGAATAGCCGCTACCGATCGCCCTATTGCACAGTCCTCGCCCAAGTTGATCTTTCCGCACGTCGCGCCGACAACACAGAGCAGGACATCAGTTTTTCGCGCCAATCGGAGAGGATTGGTTGTCCATTCGCGGATCACGGGACGACCCTCACCAAACTCGCCAACCTTCACAAAGGGGGTACCCTTGCCCTCGAAATTACAGTCCTTGCTCGGCGGCGCTTGGCCCATCACCAACTCGACAACATGGCCCAGCGGGGTCATTTGCTGATTGCGAGTCATAGCAACTCGCGAATGCTCGCCAGCACTGCCGCACTCTCTGTATCCAGCGCGGCAATCTCGTCCATGATGGCCTGCGGGCTGCGGTGGGCGACGGCTTCGTTGCCGTTGGGGTTCTTTACCGACAGATCGAAAGTTGCCGTCTCGCCAGCGCCGACTTTCACGCTCCAGCTTTTTGGCGAGTCGGCAAAGGTCTTCTGTAGCTCGACGAACTCGGCGAGGTCGGCGTCGTTGAGGGGGTTGGTCTTGCCGAGGTTGCGGCCAGGGTCGAGTTGGTAGTACCAGACTTGCCGCGTCGGTGCGCCTTTCTCGAAGAACAGCACGACGGTCTTGACGCCCGCGCCCTGGAAGGTGCCGCCGGGGCAGTCGAGGATGGTGTGCAGGTTGCAGCTTTCCAATAGCAGCTTGCGCAGGCTGACCGAGGCGTTGTCGGTGTTGCTCAGGAAGGTGTTCTTGATGACGACGCCGGCGCGGCCGCCGGCCTTGAGCAGCTTGATGAAGTGCTGGAGGAAGAGGAAGGCGGTTTCGCCCGTGCGGATCGGGAAGTTCTGTTGCACCTCCTTGCGCTCCTTGCCGCCGAAGGGCGGGTTGGCGAGGATGACGTCGAAGCGGTCCTTGTCCTGCACGTCGGCGAGGTTCAGCGCCAGCGTGTTGGCATGCACGATGTTCGGCGCTTCGATGCCGTGCAGGATCATGTTCATGATCGCGATCACATAGGCGAGGCTCTTCTTTTCGATGCCGTAGAAGCTGCGCTCCTGCAGTGTCTTGAGATCGGACGTGGTCAGCTTGCCGGTCTTGAGATAGTCGAAGGCTTCGCAGAGGAAGCCGGCGGAGCCGCAGGCACCGTCGTAGATGCGTTCGCCGATCTTGTATTCGATGGTGTTCGGCCCGCTGGCGCGTTGCTTGAAGCCGTGCAGATAGGGGAAGAGCTTGCGGTCGACGAAGTCGCGCAGGTCGTCGCCGGTCTGCGCCCGGTTGTGGTCGAGCTGGCCATCCTGATCTTTCGGCGCGGCCCAGCTTTCCCAGCGGTAGGAGGCGTCGAGGATGTAGCCGTAAGGTTTGCCTTCCAGCGCGGCCTCCGCTGCCTTGTCCTGTTCCAGCCCGTCGAGGTATTTGAGGAACAGCAGCCACGAGGTCTGCTCGGTGTAATCGAGTTCGGTGGTGCAGCCGGCTTCTTTCCAGAGGACGTCGTCGATGTTGCGGAAGGCCTGTTCGAACATCGTTCAGTCGCCCACAAAGGGGTTATTGCGCCGCTCCTCGCCAAAGGTGGACATCGGCCCGTGGCCGGGGATGAACTCGAATTCGTCGCCGAGCGGGAACAGCTTGGTGCGAATGGCGTTGATCAGATCGGCGTGATTGCCGCGCGGAAAATCGGTGCGGCCGATCGAGCCGGCGAACAGTACGTCGCCGACGATGGCGAGTTTGCCCGGCTTGTCGATGAAGCAGATGTGGCCGGGCGTGTGGCCGGGCGTATGCACGACATCGAGTATCAGGCTGCCGACGCTGACGGTATCGCCCTCGTCGAGCCAGCGGTCGGGCTGCAGTGCCGGGGTATCGGGGAAGCCGAACATGCGGCACTGCTCGGGCAACTGGTCGAGCCAGAAAGCTTCGTCGCGCTGCGGACCTTCGATGGGCACATTGAGTCGGGCGGCCAGTTCAGCCGTTCCACCGACATGGTCGATGTGGCCGTGGGTGAGCAGGATTTTCTCGACCTTGAGGCCGAGTTTGGCGACGGCGGCGAGGATTTTATCGACGTCGCCGCCGGGATCGACCACGGCAGCTTGTTGCGTGGCTGGGTCCCAGAGCAGCGAGCAGTTCTGTTCGAAGGGGGTCACAGGCAGGATGCGGTATTCCATGCTTACTTCACCACGAAGGCAATGCCGGCGAGTAGGATGCCGGCGAGGATGAACAGGCCCATGACGATGCCTTTCCAGGGCGCCGGCTTCTCGGCGTAGGGGTCGGTCAGCGAACGTTCGGCGCCGCTGGGCAGCGTGGCCAGTTGGGTGAGCGAGGTGCCGAAGGGGATGTTGATGCGGGCGCGGGCGTTAATGGCCCAGCCGTTGGCATCGAGCAGCGGGCCGAGGTTGCGGGCGTGCAGCTTGAACCAGGCCATGGCGACGGCCGGCCCGGAGATCAGCAGCAGGATGCCGAGCAGGGCCAGCGGCAGTTGCCACCAGGCGAGGCCGAACAGGCCGGTAACCATCGAGGCGACGGCGGTGCCCAGCGCACCAACCGCGAGGCCAATGGCCGCGAAGATGCCGGCGAATTTGCCGACGTCGAAGGGCGCCGGCGCGGCAGGCTTGGCCGGGGCCGCGATGCCGCTGGCGGTGGCGTCCAGCCTGCCCTCGGCCGCTGCCGCCTTGCTGGCCGCCAGCTTCTGAAACTGCTCGGTCACGAGACGCGCCAGCTTCTTGTAGGGCGACCAGAAGGCTTGGCGCAGGCTGATCGGATGGTCGAGAATCTTGGTGATGGTGGCATCCCAGTCTTTGCCTTGCCGGTCGTAGAAGACGCCGTTGCGGCCGACCATCAACTGGTCGGCATCGCCGGCCGTAAACGCCGCAGCGATGCTGCGTTTCTCGCTACCGCGGACACAATCGCAGTAGACCAGGCACAGCCGCGAGAGTGAGGCGAGGGCGGCGTGTTTGGCGGGATCATTGACGGCAACCGTCAGCTCACAGGCGCGGCCATCGAGATAAAGTGTGCCGATCTGGAAGATGCCCGGCCCCCGATGCATGTAGAAATCCTTGAAGGCGACAAAGTTGTTGGCGAGCGTCAGCAGGTCGCGGCAATAGCGCGCCAGTTTTTCGAGAGCCAGCGCGCTATCGCCGACGGCGGTGACATCCGGCCTGGCGGCCAGCCAGTCGGCATAGGGCGCGAATTTGGCCTTGATCTGTTGCCAGTCAGCTTCGCTCAGGTTGTCGCGGGCACCGAGTAGCGGCGCGACTACGGCGCTCACGAATGCATGCATTGCAGTCGTCCAGGCCGGATTGACGCCTTCGTTCAATGTTAGCGCCGTCCTGCCGGCGTCGACTTTTGCGATGGGCAGGGAGCTTGCAGCTGCACTGTCGATGACGCCGCCGGCCAGTGCCTTGAGATCGTCGTCCGAAGCATTGAGCATGGCCGTGGCGCGGTCGTCGAAGGCGGCCAGATGGCAACGCGCGAACCAGTCGTCGATCTTGGCGGCGACGGTTTGCAGGGCTTCGTATGCGGCGGCGCTGGCGGCGCCGAGCGGCTGGGCCGTGGGGCCGGCCGCCTCCCAGGCGGCGGCCGCTTTTTCGGCAGCGCGTGCCTGCGCGGCGCTGGCTGCGTCGACCGTGATGACATTGGCACCGGACTCGGCAAGGATTTCTTTGGCCGCAGCGGCGATGGCGGCGCCTTCCTCGTCGTCGCTGCGGATGGTGGCCAGCGTCAGCGCCGTGCCGGCCAGCGCCGCTTTGTCGGCCAGACGCTCACCGGCCCAGCGCACGGCGGCAATCAGTTCCGGCGCACGGATATGACCATCGCCATCGGCATCGATCAAGGCCAGGGTACGCGCATCGAATTCCGAGCCGCCGACCGGACAGGACAGCGCGACCCAGAGCTTCTGGTCGAGTTCGCCGATGACCAGCAGGTCGGCGGCGGTGTCGATGCGCGGCTGGTCGAAGCCGCCGGCGCGGAAAAAGCGCCATGCGTGATTGGGTGCAGTCATGATAGACAAAGTGGTTGGCAGAAAGCGCTATGTTATCGGTACGGCGAGAGAATTGTCGGGCTTCCCTTAGTGCAGGAGGCAAGAGAACTCATATCCGCAGCGGCGCGGTATATTATGCAGGCAGCAAATAGCGTAGTTTGACCGCAAATTTTTTGATTGATTAACAAGGAGAATCCCCCATGTTGTTGAAATCTCTGCTCGTTAGCCTAGCTCTCTCCACCGCCTTTGTTTCCAGCGCGTGGGCGCAATTTACGTCCGCCGATATCGTCGGCAATTACCTTGTCAAGGGCACGGATATCGATGGCACCAGCTACGATGGCACGGTCAAGATTACCCCCGATGCCTCGGGTGGCGTTACCATCCGCTGGGACGATGGCAGTGTCGGCCTGGGCATGATTGAAGGCAGCAAGCTGTATGTCGGCATGGTGTATGAGAAGAAATCGATCGTGATGTCGATGGATATCAAACCCGGCGGCCTGATTTCCGGCAAGTGGATACAGCGTACCTACGCAGGCAACGGACTCGAACAATGGAAGAAGTAGGTCGCCGGGCGTCGCTGCCTGTTCGGCATTGCAGGCTTTAATTCAAGCGGATGTACTGCGTTTGCATGAACGACAAGATGGACGAGAACGAGACCCGCTCGATCAGCCAGTGGGAAAAAGCCAACCCCAACGCAATGCGGGACTGCGAAAAGCAGGCCGGCTGGAAGTAATTCCGCGCAACGGAGGGCTGTCTATCGTGATGCGTTGCCTTGAAAAGTCGACGTTGGCGGGATGGCCCTCCAAGTTTGCGTGGGTGTTCAATCCCGGCACGCGCAAGCTTGCCGCGACAGCCATGAGCGGCAGCAAGTTCTTCCTTTACTGCGGCGAGAAGGACGAGCAATGGGGATCGGAAATGTGCCAGCAGATCAACTATGCGAATACCCAGATCCTGAAATACGGCGCACGGTGGTGCGTCTGATCGACGATCCTAACGGCAAACATGCCGGTTATCGAACGAATGCCGAGTATCACAAGGCTGGCGTACAGGCCTTCATCGACGCCACGCCCTAAGGGCGGGGGCCTACCTGGTTCGAGGAAGTTCCATTGAACATCCTCCTCAACAAGGCCCACTTTCCCGTCACCGTGCTCGGGCCGGGACGACGCATCGGGCTGTGGCTGCAGGGCTGCACGATCCGCTGCAAGGGGTGCGTGTCGCAGGACACCTGGCCGGTCGACCGTCGCCGTGCCCTGCCGGTAGCGAAGCTGCTGGCCTGGTGCCGCAAGGTCGGCGAGGAGGGGATCAATGGCATCACGATCAGTGGCGGCGAACCCTTCGATCAGCCGCAGGCCTTGGCCGCGCTGCTCGACGGGGTTATCGCCTGGCGTAAAACGGCCGGCCTCGATTTCGATCTCCTCTGCTACAGCGGCTATCCGTTGAAGACACTTGAAAAGCAGCACGCGAAGCTGCTCGCACGGCTCGATGCGGTGATTCCCGAGCCTTATGCCGACGGCCGGCCGCTCGGCCACCTGTGGCGCGGCTCGGACAACCAGACGCTGGTGCCGCTCTCCGCACTTGGCGAAGCACGCTATGCGGATTATCGCGAAGCCCCGCAGGCAGAGGACGAAAAGCGCATGCAGGTTTCCGTCGAAAACGGCAAGCTGTGGTTCATCGGCATTCCGCACCGCGGCGACATGGCGGCGCTCGAAGCTTTGTGCCGGCAGCGCGGTCTGGCCCTCAACGAGGTGTCCTGGCGATGACGGATTACATTCGCCGCTGTCCCGTCTGCGCGACCGAGGCGCCGCCCGAGGAAGCGCAATGCGGCCACTGCGGCACGCTGCTGCAGGGCGTCGATCTGACGCTGAAGGACACAGCCCCGCCACCCGCTCCCGTGGCGGCACCTGCTAAGGTCGTCGCAGAACTGATTTGCCCACATGCCGATTGCGCCATGCCCAATCCGCCGGGCAGCGGGCAGTGTCTTTACTGCGGTCGGTCGCTGGCATCTGCGCCTGAAAAAGTCGGCGATGGCGAGACGGCATTCATGCGCTACCGCTTGCCTGCCGCCCTGGCCAGCAAGTTCCGCATCGCCGAAGTGCTGCCCGCCGGCGGCGCCGAAGCCGAGATCATGCTGCTCGAAGGACTCAGCTCTGGCGTCAAGGTGATTGCCAAGCTGTATCGGCCCGGCCTGATGCCCAAGGCCGAGGTGCTGGAGCGCGTATCGAAAGCGGCTTTCCGCCATGTCGTGCATCTGATCGCCTGGGGCGAATCGGAAGGCGTCGGCTACGAGGTGATGGAATATTGTGCCGGCGGTTCGCTGCGCCAGTGGATGGCCCGCGAGGCACCCTTGCGGCGCGACCAGTTGCGCGACATCATCGGCGAGATTGCCGAAGCGCTCGCCGCGCTGCACGAATTGCAGGTGATCCACCGCGACCTCAAGCCGGAAAACATCCTGGTGCGCCGCGCCGAACCGCTCGATCTGGTGCTCACCGATTTCGGCATCGCCTCGGTGGCCGATGCCACGCAACTGTTCACCAGCACCGCGCGCACGGTGAAATACGGCGCGCCGGAAACGCTCGCCGGCGTGCTCGACCATGCGGCCGACTGGTGGTCGCTCGGCCTCATCCTCGTCGAACTGCTGACCGGCCATCATCCCTTCGAAGGGCTTTCCGACGCGGTGATTACCCATCGTCTTGTCACCAGCACACTCGATTGCGGCGAGATCGACGATGCCGAATGGCGCAAGCTGTGTCGCGGTCTGCTGCTGCGCGATCCGCAACGACGCTGGGGCATGGCTGAAATCCGCCGCTGGCTGGCTGGCGATGAATCGCTGGCAGCCCCTGTCGAAGACAGTCCGGCAAGCGTCCAACATGCCGCCCGCCCATATCGTCTCGAAGGCAGCCTGTGCACCACGCCGCTCGAACTGGCGCTGGCGCTTGCCACACATTGGGAATCCGGCCGCAAGGATCTGATGCGCGGCCAGCTCTCGGTCTGGATCGGCCAGGAACTGCGCGACGACGACCTGCTGCGCTTCGTGCAGGACGAACTTGACCGGCGTGACCGGGGCGACAGCGCGGACGACCTGCGCCTGCTGCGCGTGATTCGTCGCCTTGCGCCCGAGGTGCCGCCGGTCTGGCGTGGCCGCAGCGTAATGCTGGCGGCACTCGTCGCTCAAGCCGTCCGGGCCGAACAACAGGATGCGCAGGCAGCGGAATGGCTGGTCTCCGTTTATACGCAGCAGGTGCTGCGCGAACTGCCCGCCGCCCGGTTCCCGACCGAGGCGGCGCTGGCAGCGCGCTGGGAAGCGGCGCGCGCCCGTGTCGACACCCTGTGGCGCGAAGCCGAGACGCAGCGCACACGCTGGCAGCGACACAGCCCCGGCGTCGCCGACTTCGATGCGCTGGTATTCGGCCAGCCGCAGGGGCTGCAACTGCCGGCGCCGACCCGGCTGCATCCGTCCCTGCTGCTCGCGCTCGCCGACGAGACCTATGCCGCATCGCTGCGCGCGCACCTGCAAACCGAACTGGCTCCTCATCTGGAAGACGCGCCGTGGTTCGCCTCGCTGTTGCAGCCGGACGACCCGGCCGGCTGGATCGTCGCGCGTCTGCTGCTGCCCCACGCGCGCGAAGCCGCCGCAGCGGCCCGCCAGCACCTGCAAGCGCAAGTGGCCGCCCGCACCGCCGGGCGCAACGCACTGCTTGGCCGCACCAACCAGGCACTGGTCATGGCGCAGGCCGCCTGCGATATCGGCATGCTGGCCGACGACACGCGCCGCCTGCATGCCGCAGCGACGATCCGGGGATTGCTGGCGCTGACCGAGGAAGCGCGCGCCGCAGGCCTGCCGCCCGACACGCCGCTGATGCGCGCGCTCCACCGCGCCGAACCGATCCTGCTGCGCATCCAGGAACGGCTCGACGAGTGGGAGCACGCGGCGCGCCTCAACGCCCTGTGGCGCAACCGCCAGCTTGGACAGGGCGTCGGCGGCCTGCTGTTCTTCCTGTTCGTCTTCGCCGGCGAGATGTTGCCCAACCGCTTCCTGCTCTGGCTCGTCGTGCCCCTCGTTCTGGTCGTCGTCTGGCGCCTGTGGGGACTGCGCGACATCGCCACCGCCATCCGCGCACTCGCCAAATCGCTGCCGCTGCGCGTCCCCACTGGAGCCACCTTGCCATGAACGCCCCTGCCGAGGTTCTTGCCGCACTGCCCCCCATCGAGCGCTGCATCGAGACACATATCTCCTGGGTGTTGCTCGCCGGCGGATTCGCCTGGAAGGTGAAGAAGCCGCTCACCCTGCCCTTCCTCGACTACAGCACGGTCGACAAACGGCGCGTTTGCTGCGAAGAAGAGTTGCGCCTCAATCGACGCTTCGCGCCGCAGCTCTATCTGGAGGTGGTCGACCTCAATGGCGAACCCGCCGTGAAGATGCGCCGCTTCGACGAAGCGCAACGGCTCGATCATGTCTGCGCCAACTGCGACCTGACTGGCGCACAGTTGTCGACCTTTGCAAGAGACCTGTCCGCTTTCCAGGCCGCCGTCCCGCCAACGTCGACTTTTGGCAGTCCCGATACCATTCTCGCCGACGCGCTGGAAAACTTCGAGGAACTGGAACGCCTGCTGCCGGATGCCGTCGGCCACTTGGGCCGCCTCAAGCAATGGACGCAGGAGGAATTCGCCCGCCGCCAAAGTGACTTCGTACGCCGCAGAGCGCAGGGCTACATTCGTGAAGGACATGGCGACCTGCACCTGGGCAACCTCGTGCTGCTCGACGGGCGCATCGTGCCCTTCGACGGCATCGAGTTCAATGCCGGCTTCCGCCATATCGATGTCGCCAGCGAGATCGCGTTTACCCTGCTCGACCTGCTCGACCACCAGCGCCCGGGGCTGGCGACCTGGCTGCTGTCCGAGTGGCTGACCTACAGCGGCGATTTCGATGCGCTGACGGTGCTGCGCTTCTACCTCGTCTATCGCGCCCTGGTGCGCGCCAAGGTGGCGGCGTTGCAGGAAAACCGCGACGACAGCCTGAACTACCTTTCCTTCGCCCTGCGTCTCATCCAGCCGCCGACGCCGACGCTGACGATAACCTGCGGCCTCTCCGGCAGCGGCAAGACGTATCTATCCAGCCGCCGTCTCGCCAGCGCCGACTTTTTGCACACGGTACGCATCCGTTCCGATGTGGAGAGGAAACGTCTGCACGGCCTGTCCCCGGAAGCGACCAGCGGCGGCACGATCTATGGTCCGGCCGCGACGCTGCGCACCTACGCGCACCTGGCCGAGGTTGCGGAGCATGCCTTGCGCGCCGGCTGGTCGGTGATTGTCGACGCCGCCTTCCTCAAGCGCGCCGAACGCACTGCCTTTGCCCGTCTCGCCGGCGCGCTGGGCGTGGGCTTTGCCCTCCTCGCGCCGGAAGCCACGCCGGAAACCTGTGCCGCCCGCCTGGCCGCACGCCGCGGCGATGCCTCGGAAGCCACACCGGCGGTGCTGGCCGATCAACTGCGTTGGTTCGAGCCGCCGGATGCCGGCGAATCGGCGACTAGCGGGCGGCAACCTCGATAAAGCTGGCGCGCTCGTAATCGACGCCACGATCCAGCAGCAGTTTGAGCTTGACATTCACGGCACCTGTCGCCGACCAGGCTTCCATGATGCGTTCGGGCTTGAAGCTGCCCGGCGGCAGGATGATGCTGTCAGGCTGTTCGAGCGCCGCTACGGCCGGCAGCATGAAACCCGGCTTGTAAGGCTCGCGCCCGGCCATGACCCCGGTGCCGCGCACGGCAACGGGCCACGCTTTGCCGGGAAACAGTTGTACCCCTGCAGTCAGTTCCTCGGCATGGATCTGCACCCAGCGCACCACGCCGAGCATCAGGCTACTGTTGCCCTTGGGTTGCACGGCGATCAACTGGCCAACCGCCAACCGTCCGCCCTGTTGCTTGAGGGGCCGCACCAGCCGCAAGCCGCCACTCGACTGATCGAGCAGCCCCCATTCTTCGGCGACTTCCCAGTTCTCGAGCTGGTAGCCATGATTGCGGCTGTACTCGTCCTCGAAATGTTCTGCGACGCGGCCGAAGGTCGCCAATTCTTCGCGCTGGCGGTGCAATTCCTCGGAGCTCGGCTTCCCGGGAGGTTTGAAGGGCTGATTGCCGGAGACGTAGTAATGAATGGCATCGACCCCGACCACAAAACGGCAGGCGCCCTGCATAACCCGGCGATCGTGACGCCGCGCCAAGCCGCCCTTTATCCAGCGCGGGTAGAGCCGCCGCAGCACCTCTTCGCAAGCCGGCTGGGTGCAATCCTCGCCCAGCCCCAGCCGCGTCGGCGTGTCCTCCGCGCTGCCGCGCGCCAGCAATTCGATGCGTCCCTTGATGCTCTTGCGCAACTCGGCCGTATCGAGGAAGCGCGCGCCCGCGCCGGCAAAGGGCTTGAAGGCCGGCGGCAGGCTGCTTTCAAGATCGACGCACAAGGGCAGCGCCCGCGATTCGAAGGAGGGGGGCGCCGTCACGACAGCAATCTTGGGCGCCCAACGCCGCGCCCAGCGCATCACCCAGCTCTGATGTCGCGGTGTCAGCTCATGCAGGCTGGCTGCGGCCAGCAGCATCTGTTCGGCATAGGCCGCCATCGGTGCTTGCGGCTTGTCGATCCGCAGGCCATCGGCCACGACTGCGCCCGCCACGCCGAGCGCTTCGGCGGTGGCATAGATGCGATGAACCTGGCGCCAGTGATCCGCTACCGGATGGATGCCGGCGCGCACCAGATCGGCATGATCGTCCACCAAGGTCGCCAGGCCGCGCTGGCAGATCAGCGCCGCCTGCCCCTTCAAGTCCGTCTCGGTCATGCAAGCTTCCAGACAACGCAGATAGCCGGTTGCCAGCGCCTGCCACAGGCCATGTGCGCTATCGAGGGCGGCCTGCTCCGGCGGCGCCAGGGGCAGCGGCTTGCCGGCATATTTCTTGGCGCTTTCGGCCTGCACGAAATAAATCGATTCGCGCAGCATTTCGAGCATCGCCAGGCGCGTTGGTCCGCCGAGCGTATGGCGGTTGAGCAGATGCAGCTGGCGCAGGAAGTGCACCTGTGCTTGCACCGGGCTCGATACCGGCAACTGCGCCAACCAGGCACGGCACTGCTCGGTATCGACAAAGGCAGGCGGCTGATCGCGGCCGGTGGGCGGAAGGTCGAAGTTCATCGCGAGTCTCCGAGAAATGACATCAGGGCGTTTGCCAATGCGTTGGATTCCGGTACCTTGCGGGTCGGTACGGCACGGCAGGGATTGGCCCAGATCGGCGCCGGAAAATGGCTATCATCCGCCCAGCGCGGAATCACATGCCAGTGCAGGTGGGGCACGACATTGCCGAGGCTGGCCAGATTGATCTTGTCCGGGTTCATTACACCGCGCACGACCGACTCGACGGCATCGACCACCTCGCGCAAATGCGCACGGTCGGCCGGCGCAAGATCGGCCATTTCGCGCACATGCGCCTGCCAGATGACGCGGCAGAAACCGGGAAACGCCTCGCCTTCGGCGCCGCCGACGCGGACGACACGGCAACGCGAATCCTGCCAAAGAACCTCGCCACCCGACTTTTCACAAAGCTCGCAATCACTCATGCCGGCGAGATTACACCTTTCAGTCTTCGCGGATCACCACTTCACCGCGCAAGCTGTGCGGCAGCGCGGCGGTAATCGTCACATCAATGAACTGGCCGATCTGGCGAGGGCTGCCTTTGAAATTCACCACGCGGTTGTTGGCGGTGCGACCGGCCAGTTCGCTGTCGTCCTTGCGGGCGCGGCCTTCCACCAGTACTTTCTGCACCGTCCCGACCATCGATTGCGAAACGGCAAAGGCGAGTTCCTCGATGCGCTTTTGCAGACGCATCAGGCGCTCGGTCTTCAGTTCCAGCGATGTGTCGTCGGCCATCTCGGCGGCGGGCGTGCCGGGACGCGGGCTGAAGATGAAGGAGAAGCTGGCGTCGAAACCGATCTCGTCGATCAGCGTCATGGTCTTCTCGAAATCCTCGGCCGTCTCGCCGGGAAAGCCGACGATGAAGTCGGTGGATAGCGACAGTTCGGGGCGCGCCGCGCGCAGCTTCCTTACCAGCGACTTGTATTCGAGTACCGTATAGCCGCGCTTCATCGCCGCCAGCACGCGGTCGGAGCCGGACTGCACCGGTAGGTGCAGATGCGGCGCCAGCTTGGGCGTGGTCGCATAGGTATCGATCAGCCGCTGCGTCATCTCACGCGGATGCGAGGTGGTGTAACGGATGCGCTCGATCTCCGGCATCGCCGCAATCGCCTCGATGACGAAGGCGAGGTCGACGGTATCGCCGTCGCCCGTTTCGCCGCGATAGGCATTCACGTTCTGGCCGAGCAGCGTCACTTCCTTGACGCCCTGCTTCACCAGTGCGGCCACTTCGGCGAGTACATCGTCAAACGGCCGCGACACTTCCTCGCCGCGCGTGTAGGGCACGATGCAGAAGGTGCAGAACTTCGAGCAGCCTTCCATGATTGAAACGAACGCACTGCTGCCGGCTTCGCCCGCCACGCGGGCAGCGGGCAGGGTGTCGAATTTCTCGATTTCGGGAAAAGACACATCCACCTGCGCCTTGCCGGACGCACGCCGCGCCGCGATCAGTTCGGGCAGGCGGTGCAGCGTCTGCGGGCCAAAGACCAGATCCACGTAAGGCGCACGCTCGATGATGTGCTCGCCCTCCTGGCTGGCCACGCAGCCCCCAACGCCGATGATTAGCCCGGGCTTCGTCTCCTTCAGCTTGCGCACCCGCCCGAGGTCATGGAACACCTTCTCCTGCGGCTTCTCGCGCACCGAACAGGTGTTGAAGAGGATGATGTCCGCCTCCTCGACCTTGTCCGTCCTGACAACCCCCCCGGTGCCGAGCATATCGACCATCTTATCCGAGTCGTACTCGTTCATCTGGCAACCAAAGGTGCGGATGAAGACTTTCTGGGTCATGGCTTTTCCTGTGGCAAGCATGGCGGATGCCGTCCTGTCGGCACCGACTTTCTTACTTCTTTTTACCGGCCTTCAGATTGCGCGCTTCGGCAATGTTGGCCCGGATGACAGTGGCCTCTTTGGATTCGGGCGGCAACCCCTTCAACAGTACTTCCCAGTCGGCAATTGCCTTGTCGTAGCGCTTGCCTTCGAAAGCCGCCGTGCCGCGTAGCCAGAGGCCCTGCAGGTTGTTGGGCTCAAGTTTGAGCGCGCGTTCGAGCAATTCGAGTGCTTTGGCGTCGAAGCCATTGATCGCGGCTTGTGTGTCTGCATAATCCACCAGCAGTTCGGAACTCGTTTGCAGCATGTCGCCGGTACGCTCATAGGCTTTAACGGCTTCCGGGAAGCGCCCCATCATCTTGTAGGAGCGGGCGAGCATGGCCCAGCCCTTGAAGTTCTGCGGTTCGTTTTCCAGTTTGGCGGCCAGGCCGGCGACCATCTTTTCAATGTCATCCTGACTGAAGCGCTGCTGATGCGTCGGAGCATTGATGGCCTGTGGCATGCCGATCACGAGATAAAGCAGGATTGCCGCCACAGGCAGTGTCAGTGCCAGGCCAATTGGCAGGGCACGGCTTACGGGCGCCACAGGCGCCGTGGCGGTCGTCTCCGCGCTTGTGTCCTCAAGCAGCCGCCGCTGCAGTTCGGCGCGCGCCTGATCGTAGTCGGCTTGCGAAACGCTGCTTTCGCTGCGGTCGCGCTCCAGTTCGGCCAACTGGTCGCGATAGATCACCGCATTCAGTTGCTGGCGCGAAAAGTCGGCGCTGGCCGGACGGCGTCTGAGGGGCCAGACGATGACGGCGACGGTGCAGAGGATGAGCAGCGCGGCCCCGATGAGAAAACCGATCATGATTGGATATCCTTGAGCAGGGTTTCGGCGCGTTGCTTTTCTTCTTCCGACAGGGGGGCATCTGCCACGACCTTGCTGCGCTGCTTCAGATAGCGGATCAGCGCGAACAGGCCGATGATCAGCAGCAGAAAGGGACCGGCCCACAGCAGATAGGTGGCCGGCTTGATCTGCGGACGATACAGCACGAAATCACCATAGCGGCTGACCAGAAAGTCCTTGACCTCGTTATCCGTCTTGCCTTCCTTGATCAGGCCGCGCACCTCTTCGCGCAGATCCTTGGCCAGGTCGGCCTGCGAACCGGCCAGCGACTCGTTCTGGCAAACGAGGCAACGCAGTTCCTCGGCGATATGGATGAGACGCTGCTCGACCACCGGATCGGCGGCCAGCGGCGCAGCTTCCTTGGCCACCGCGACCGAGAGCGTGAGTGACAGCACGAGCGCAATCAGTAGTTTCATGTATTCAACTCCTTGACGAGGGGCAGAATCTTTTTCTCCAGCACCTCGGGGGTGATCGGGCCGATCTGCTTGAAGCGGATCACGCCGGCCTTGTCGATCAGATAGGTTTCCGGAACGCCATAGACGCCGTAGTTGATGCCGACGCGACCGTCGCCATCGAAGGCCGAGAGCAGGTAGGGATCGCCGAAGCGGGCCAGCCAGCGCAGGCCGTCATCGCGTTTGTCCTTGTAGTTGAGGCCGACGACCGGGATCGCGCCGGCGGTTTTCGAGTACTCGACCAGGATCGGATGCTCTTCGCGGCAGGAAACACACCACGAGGCCCAGACGTTGAAGAGCCAGACCTTGCCCTGCATGTCCTTGGGCGAGAAGTTTTTATCGGGGCTGCCCAGCAAGGGCACATTGAATTCCGGTGCCGGTTTGCCGACCAGCGGCGAGGGGACTTCACGCGGATTGAGCCCCAGGCCGACGGCCAGGAGGGCAACGAGGGCGATGAAGGCGCCCAGAGGGAGGAGGAACTTGTTCATGCAATGGCTCCGGCAGTCACGGGGGCTGACGCTTTTACTTTCAGTCGATAGCGACGATCGGCGGCGGCGATCAGGCCGCCCAGGGCCATCAGGAAACAGCCCCCCCAGATCCAGTCGACAAAGGGTTTGAAGTAGACGCGCACCGCCCAGGCACCGTTTTCCCGGTCGGGGGTCAGCGGTTCGCCGAGCGACACATAGACGTCACGCGTCAGGCTCGCATCGATGGCCGCTTCGGTCATCGGCATCGAGGAACTTTGATAGTCGCGCTTCTCGGGATGCAGGATGCGCTCCATCTTGCCGTCCTTGACCAGATCAAAACTGCCAACCGAGGCGCGGTAGTTGGGACCGTCGGCCAGGCGGACACCATTGAATTTGAAACTGTAGCCGCCGACACTGACCGTATCGCCCGGTTCCATGCGCACGTCGCGCTCTTCCTGATAGGTGCTGACCATGGCCACGCCGACGACAAACGCGGCGAGGCCGAAGTGGGCGATCTGCATGCCCCACCAGGAGGCGGTGGGTGAGCCGGCCTTGATGCGCTCGATGGTTTGCAGCACGAGGGCAGCGACCATCCAGCCGACCAGCGCCAGGGCAATCGCCACGTAAGCGTGCCATGCACCAGCGAGCATGGGCAGCGCAATACCGGCGATGATCGCAGCCACGGCGGCGGGCCAGAGTTTGAAGAGGATGACCTTGAGGTCCGCCTGCTTCCAGCGGGCGACGGGTCCGATGGCCACCAGCACCAGCAGCGGCAGCATGATCGGCACGAACACAGCATTGAAGTAGGGCGGGCCGACAGAGATCTTGCCGAGGCCGAAGGCGTCGACGATCAGCGGGTAGAGCGTGCCGAGTAGCACCGCGCCGCAGGCGACGACCAGCAGCACGTTGTTGACCAGCAGGAAGGTTTCGCGCGAGATCAGCTCGAAGCGGCCACCGAGGCTGACTTTTGGCGCACGCAGGGCGAACAGGAACAGCGAACTGCCCACAACAATGGCAAGCAGGATCAGGATGAAGATGCCGCGCCGCGGGTCGGTGGCGAAGGCATGCACCGAGGTGAGCACGCCCGAGCGCACCAGGAAGGTGCCGAGCAGCGAGAGCGAGAAGGCGGCAATGGCGAGCAGTACCGTCCAGTTCTTGAAGCTGCCGCGCTTTTCGGTGACGGCCAGCGAGTGGATCAGTGCGGTGGCAACCAGCCAGGGCATGAAGGAGGCGTTCTCGACCGGGTCCCAGAACCACCAGCCGCCCCAGCCGAGTTCGTAATAGGCCCACCAGGAACCGAGGGCGATGCCGAGGGTAAGGAAGACCCAGGCCACCGTCGTCCAGGGGCGTGACCAGCGCGCCCAGGCGGCGTCCAACTGGCCGGCGAGCAGGGCGGCGATGGCGAAGGCAAAGACCACCGACATGCCGACATAGCCCATGTACAGCAGCGGCGGGTGATAGACGAGACCGGGGTCCTGTAGCAGCGGGTTGAGCGAGCGGCCTTCCTCGGCGCCGGGGATCATGCGGTCGAAGGGGTTGGAGGTGAGCAGCACGAAGGCCAGCAGGCCGACGGCGACAAGGCCGAGGACGGCCAGCACGCGGGCCACCATGACTTCGGGCAACTGACGCGAGAACAGCGCGACGGTCATTGCCCAACCGGTCAGCATGAAAACCCAGAGGAGCAGCGAACCTTCATGACCGCCCCAGACCGCCGAGATGCGGTACATCGTCGGCATCTGCGTGTTCGAGTGCGCGGCGGCATACTGCACGGTGAAGTCGTTGGTGTAGAAGACCCAGGTCAGGCAGGCGAAGGAAAACGCCACCAGCAGGAACGCGGCTGCGGTGGCCGGTCGTGCCACGGCAACCCATTCGGCACGGTTGCGCTGGGCGCCGAGCAGGGGCAGGACGCCTTGCACCAGCGTGACAAAAAAGGCGAGGATCAGGGCGAAGTGGCCGAGTTCAGGGATCATGGGGAACCTTTTAGCTGGCGGGCTATTGTTTGATGGTTTTTTGCGCTTTTTGCGCTTGATCGACGGCGTGCTGTGCTTCCGGCGGCATGTAGTTCTCGTCGTGCTTGGCCAGCACTTCGCTGGCGGCAAAGGTGCCATCCGGCTGGATGCGGCCCTGGGCGACGGCACCTTTCCCTTCCATGAAGAGGTCAGGCAGGATGCCGGTATAGGTGACCGGTACTTCCTTGGCCGTGTCGGTGATGGCGAAATGCACGGTCAGGTTGTCGCGCCGCAGCGACCCTTCCTTGACCATGCCGCCAACCCGGAAGATCTGACCCTGTGGCGCCTTGCCGGCAGCGACTTCGCTAGGCGTCACAAAAAAGGCGATGTTGCTGTTGAGCGCATTCAATACCAATGCGGCGGCAACACCCAGGGTGGCGAGTCCGCCGGCGATGAGGGCAATCCGTTTGTGGCGAGGTTTCATGGTTGTTCCAGGTTTTCCGCGATGCGTTCACGGCGCAGGCTGCGCAAAATATTGCTTCGACGCTTCGAAGCCAGAATTGGTTCCACGAGCATGAGCACGGCGCAGACGCCGAAGCTGCCCCACACGTAGAGGCCATAGCCGCCCATGGCGAAAAAGGCAGCGGGGGATTCCCAGTTCATGCTTTGACTTCCTCCAGCTCCTTGACCCATTCCGTATGGGCTTCGCGTTCGAGAATGATGGCGCGAACCCGGGTTAGCGCGACGGCAATCGAGTACATCCAGAAGGCCAGCGCCATCAGCAGCATGCCCCACAGCATGGTGGCCGCCATGGTGGGCGCCTTGGTCAGCGAGACGGAGGCGCCCTGGTGCAGGGTGTTCCACCACTTCACCGAGAAATAAATGATCGGCACATTGACGACGCCGACCAGCGCGAGGATCGCCCCGGCCTTGTCGGCGCGGCGCGCATCGTCGATGGCGGCCTGTAGCGCGATGAAGCCGATATAGAGGAAGAACAGGATCAGCGCCGAGGTCAGGCGCGCGTCCCACACCCACCACGCGCCCCACATCGGCTTGCCCCAGAAGGCGCCGGTCCACAGCGACAGAAAGGCCATGATCGCGCCGGTGGGAGCGAGTCCCTGTGCCATCATGCCCGACAGGCGCGTGTTCAAGGCGAGGCCGAGACCGGCCCAGGCGGCCATGACGAGGTAGATGAACATCGACATCCAGGCGGCTGGCACATGGATGAAGATGATGCGGTAGCCCTCGCCCTGCTGGAAGTCGGTCGGTGCGGCAAAAAACGTGATCCACAGGCCGGGAATGAGAAACACGGCGGCCAGTCCCCAGAACCACGGAATCATCTTGCCGGCAAGCGGGTAAAAGCTTTGCGGCGACGCGTATTTGAACCAGTGAATGATCTTGTTATTACTCAAGCGCAATCCTCAATGCCGCCGTGGTTGCCCACGGTGCGAAAAATACGGCCAGCGCCAGCAGTGCGGCCAATAAAGACAAATGCCCACCGGCACCCAGCCCGGAAATGTGAGCCTCGACGGCACCGGCACCGAAAATCAGGGCGGGCACGTACAGCGGCAACACCAGCAGGGACAGTAACACGCCGCCGCCGCGTACGCCCAGTGTCAGGGCTGCGCCAATCGCACCGATCAGCGACAACAAGGGCGTACCGATCAGCAACGCGACCATCAGGATGCCCAGCGCCCCGCTATCGAGGTCGAACTGAATGCCCAGCACCGGTGCCAGCAGAACCAAGGGCAAACCCGTGGTGATCCAGTGGGCGATAATTTTACCGGTTACCAGCAGGCCCAGCGGGGCCGGGGCCAGCACCATCTGTTCGAGCGTGCCGTCGGCGTGATCGGGCGCAAACAGGCGCGAGAGGCCGAGCATAGTGGCAAGCAGGGCGGCTACCCAGAGGATGCCCGGCGCGATCTTGCGCAGCAGCGCCGTTTCCGGCCCGATGCCGAGCGGAAACAGGCTGACGACGATGACGAAGAAGAACAGTGCCGTGAGGACTTCACTCTTCCGGCGCATGGCCAGCAGCAGATCGCGGCGGACGATGGCGGCAATCGGCGCAAATGCGGCGTTCATGCGCCCACCTTCAGGGTGCGGCCATTCGGCAGGGGCATGCTCTGGTGGCTGGTGAGGATGCAGAGGCCACCCGCCTTGACGTGTTCCTCGATCAGGCCGGACAGCATGTCGACGGCCTTGACGTCAAGCGCGGTGAACGGTTCGTCGAGAATCCACAGGGTGGCCTGACGTACCGCCAGACGCGCCAGCAGGACGCGGCGTTTCTGACCGGCGGACAGGAAGCGTACGGCGAGGTCTTCGCGGCCGCGCAGGCCGAAGCGGGCCAGGGCCTTGAGCGCGGCGGTTTCATTGAGCGGCGCACCGTCGAGCTTGGCGGCCAGCGTCAGGTTCTCGAAAGGCGTCAGCTCTTCCTTGACCGCGCCGTGATGGCCGAGGAACAGCATGTCGCGGTGATAGTCCTCGGCGAGTGTCCTGATCGGGGCACCTTGCCAGCGGATTTCGCCTTCGGCCGGCGGCGAGAGGCTGGCGAGGATACGCAGCAGGCTGGTCTTGCCGGCACCATTCTCACCCTGCACATGCAGCCATTCCCCCGGCCCGACCGCAAGATCGAGCCCGGAAAACAGGCAGCGTTCGCCGCGAATGCAGGAGAGGCCGGTAGCGGTTAGCATGGGGGGCGAATTTTGCCTGAAATAACATCTGATTGGCTTGTCCTCCCTCAAGTATGCAAAAGTCGGCGCTGGCAGGACGGCGATAGCCAAGCAAAATAGCGGATTAAATTTATTAATCCTAAGCATTAAAATCATCGTTTGCTGCACTGCCGCAATGCTGCCTATACTCCGACCGATCACGAACAGGCGCAGGGCGCAATCCGGCGCGTGTCTTCATGAAAAGGCAATAAGCCGCCTTTTTCTTCCCGTTGGCCGGGCAACCCCGGCCACGCCGTGATGGTCTTGGAAAGGCCTGCTCGCAAGGCGCGCCTTTCTTGGGTCACAAAGTTCGTTTTTGTCTCAGGCAAGGACGTTTTCGGTCACGGTGTCTCAACGGGAGAGTTATTTTTCTCATGGAAGCGCTTTCGAGTCTTGCGACGGCTGGGGTTTTCATGGCCGCATTGGGCGTCGTGCTGGCGGGTTTGCTCGCTTTTGCCAATCGCAAGCTGTTCGTTTATGAAGACCCGCGTATCGGTGAGGTCGAGGATTTGTTGCCGAAGTCGAACTGCGGTGCCTGCGGTCAGCCCGGCTGTCGCGGCTTTGCCGAAAAGGTGGTGACCGGCGATGTCGTGCCGGCGCAATGTACGGTCAGTTCGCCCGAGCAGCGTCAGGGCATTGCCGATCTGCTCGGCGTCGTTGCCGGCAACATCGAGAAGAAGGTGGCGCGACTGGCCTGTGCCGGCGGCAAGCATGTTGCCTTCATCCGCGCCCGCTATGCCGGCCTCAAGACCTGTCGTGCGGCGGCGGTCGTTGGTGGGGGTGGCAAGGAATGCGCCTGGGGCTGTCTCGGTCTTGGCGACTGCGAGGTGGTCTGCGGGTTCGATGCACTCCATCTGGACGCGCATGGCCTGCCCGTGGTCGATGCCGACAAATGTTCGGCCTGCAACGACTGCGTCGAAGTTTGCCCCAAGGGCTTGTTCAGCCTGGAGCCGATCAGTCATCGCCTGTGGGTCGCCTGCAAAAACCAGGCAGATGGCGATACGGCGGAAAAATCCTGCGAAGTGGCCTGCACTGCCTGCGGCAAGTGCGTGGCCGATGCGGCACCCGGCCTGATTCGCCTCGAAGGCCTGCTCGCGACCGTGCGCTACGAATTGAACCAGTGGGCCACCAAGGGGCCGACGGAGCGTTGCCCGACGGGCGCGATTGTCTGGTTCGACACCCCCAATCGCGCGCTCAAGGGCGCAGCTGCGAAACGCATCCTGAGGCAGGACGCCCTGCCCCAGTTGCATTGAGATGTACCGGATTCTTTAGGAGTTTGCCATGTTGATGAAATTGTTCCAGTCCGCCAAAAACGAAACCGGCCAGACGAATGAAAAGGTGAAATATCCCGGCGTCCGCGATGCGGTCGATGGCAATACCGCCGTCATCCACGTCGAGCGCGAAGCGTCGGATGCCGCCGGTGCCTATCCGATCACGCCGTCGACGCAGATGGGCGAGTACTGGGCTGAGGAAGTCGCCAAGGGCCACCTCAACATCTCCGACAAGCCGCTGATCTTCATCGAGCCCGAGTCCGAGCACGCGGCGGCAGGCGTCACCGCCGGCATGGCAATGACCGGCCTGCGGGCGACGAACTTTTCCTCGGCGCAGGGCGTGGCCTTCATGCACGAGTCGCTCTACGGTGCGGTTGGCAAGCGCTTGCCCTACATCCTCAACATGGGCTGTCGCGCCATCACCAAGGCGTCGCTCAACGTGCATTGCAGCCATGACGACTACCATTGCGTCGATGACACCGGTTTCATCCAGGTGCTGGCGAAGAATGCCACCGAGGCGGCGGACCTCAACCTGATCGGCCGCAAGATTGCCGAACTTTCGCTGACGCCGGCGATCATCGGCCAGGACGGTTTCCTGACCACCCACCTGATCGAATCCGCATTGCTGCCCGAGCGCGAACTGGTTGCCGAATTCTGCGGCAAACCCGATGACATCATCGATACGCCGACGCCCGCGCAACAGATGCTTTACGGCCCCAAGCGCCGCCGCGTGCCGGCGATCTGGGATGTCGATGTACCACTGGTTTCCGGTACGGTGCAGAACCAGGATGCCTACATGCAGGCCACTGCGGGTCAGCGTCCCTACTTCTTTGACCATATCGAGCAGATTACCGATGCCTGCATGGCCGAATATGCCGGCTTGACCGGCCGCCAGTACCAGCGTGTATCGACCTACAAGATGGAAGATGCCGAGTACGTGATCGTCGGCATGGGCAGCATGATCGTGCAGGCCGAGGCGGTTGCCGATTATCTGCGCGAAACGCGCAAGCTCAAGATCGGTGTCGTCAATGTCACCATGTTCCGTCCCTTCCCGGGCGACCTGCTCGGCAGCATCCTGAAGGGCCGCAAGGGCGTCGCCGTGCTGGAGCGTACCGACCAGCCGTTGGCCGAAGACCTGCCGCTGATGCGCGAAGTGCGCGCAACCATCAGCAAGTGTTTCGAGAACGGCATGGGCAGCGCGGCGGAGCAAGCTTATGCCGGCTATGCGTCCTACGCACCGAACGAAATGCCGCGCCTGTACTCCGGCTGCTACGGCCTCGGTTCGCGCGACCTGCAGCCCGAGGGTCTGATCGCCGCGATCGAGAACATGCTGCCCGACGGCGCGAAGCGCAAGTTTTATTACCTCTCGATCGACTTCGCACGCGATCCGCTCAATCCGAAGGACGAGGTGCATCAGCAGGATCTGCAGGAGAAGTATCCGCAGATCAAGGCGCTCGGCATCCGCGGCAGCGAGAATCCCAATCTGCTGCCCAAGGGCGCGATTACGGCCCGGATGCACTCCGTCGGCGGCTGGGGCGCGATCACCACCGGCAAGAACCTGGCGATGACGCTGTTCGAACTGCTCGATTGGGACATCAAGGCCAACCCGAAATACGGCTCGGAAAAGAAGGGCCAGCCGACCACCTACTATCTCTCGGCGGCACCGGAGCCGATCCGCATCAACTGCGAATATACCTTCGTGGATGTGGTGCTCTCGCCCGACCCCAATGTCTTTGGCCACTCCAATCCGCTCTCCGGCCTGAAGAAGGGCGGCGTCTTCATCATCCAGTCCAATCTCGGCGACGAGACCTGGGCGAACTTCCCGCTCTGGGCGCAGAAGTTCATCGTCGATAACGAGATCAAGGTTTTCTACATCGACGCCTTCAAGGTGGCGCGCGAGGAAGCCGGCTCCGCCGAGTTGCAACTGCGCATGCAGGGCATTGCCTTCCAGGGCGCCTTTTTTGCGGCCAGCCCGACGATGGCCAATGCCGGCCTGACCGAGAACGCGCTGTTTGCCGCCATCGAGGCGCAACTGCAGTCGAAGTTTGGTGGCAAGGGCGCGCGCGTGGTGCAGGACAACCTGCGCGTGGTCAAGCGCGGCTTCACCGAGTTGAACGAAATCACCGACAAGGAAGTCGGCAAGACGCGCAAGCAGATGGTGAAGAAGGATGCCGGTCTGCCGATCATGCTGCAGCAGTTTCCCGCTTCCGATGGCAAGGTCGCCGATATTCATCGCTTCTGGGAGCAGACCGGCAATTTCTATCTGACCGGCAAGGGCAACGACAACCTCGTTGATCCCTTCATCGGCGCTTCGCTGATGCCTGCCGCCACCGGCGTGTTTCGCGACATGACCGGCATCCGTTTCGAACATCCGGTGTGGCTCGCCGAGAACTGTACGGCTTGCGGCAACTGTTATACGGAATGTCCGGATAGTGCGATTCCCGGCCTGGTCAGCTCGATCGGCGATGTGCTCAACACCTGTATCAACCGTATCGAAACCAGCGGCACGCCGACACGCTTCCTGCGCCGCGCGGCACGTACCGTCGACAAGAAGTTGCGCGGTCTGATCGAAACGGTTGGCGGCGCCGTGCGCCCGCTGATGGATCGTGCCATGAGCGAAACCGTGGCCGCAGCCCCCGAGGCGGATCGTCATGCGATGTCGGCCGAATTCACGTTGCTGCAGGTGCAACTCGCCGGCTTCCAGTTTGCCGCCACCAAGCCCTATTGGCAGCAGAAGGAGAAGAAGGCCAAGGGCAGCGGCGGCCTGTTCTCGATCACCATCAATCCCTATACCTGCAAGGCCTGTGCGCTGTGCGTCACGGTCTGCGAGGACAATGCCTTGCAGATGGTGACGCAGACCGATGACTCGACTGGCAAGTTGCGCCGCGACTGGGCCTTCTGGCTCGACCTGCCGACCACGCCGCCCGAGTACAGCCGCATCGACAGCCTCGACGAGAAGATCGGCGCACTCGAGACGCTGCTGCTCGACAAGAAGAATTACAACTCGATGGCCTGCGGCGACGGTGCCTGCCTTGGTTGCGGCGAGAAAACGGCGATCCATCTGTTCACCTCGACCGTCACCGCGCTGATGCAGCCGCGCGTCAAGGCTTTCGTCGAGAAACTCGACACACTGATCGAAAAGCTTGAGCAGCACATGCGCATCAAGCTGGCCTCGGCGGTTGACCTGACCGATACCAATGCCGTTGTGCGTGCGGTCGAAGCCACCGGTCAGCACGATCTCACCCTCTCCAACCTAGCCTCCAAGCTCAACGAGAACAAGCCTTCGCAGTTGCTCGACCCGGCCTGGGTGAAAAACATTGCCCAGCTGCTCGAAAAGCTCAAGGATCTGAAGTGGCGCTATGTCGAAGGCCCGACCGGCCGTGGCCGTGCCAACATGGGCGTGGTGAACTCCACCGGCTGTACTTCCGTGTGGGGCGCGACCTATCCCTTCCACCCCTACCCCTTCCCCTGGACCTCGCATCTGTTCCAGGATTCGCCGAGCGTGGCGATGGGCCTCTTCGAAGGTCACATGGCCAAGATGGCCGAAGGCTTCAAAGCCGTGCGCATGGCCGAAAAGGAGCTGGCCGGCGACTACCTGCCGGATCGCGACGACGACTTTTTCCGTCGTTTCACCTGGAGCAAGTTCTCGGCAGAGGAATGGCAACTGTGCCCGCCGGTCGTCGCGATAGGCGGTGACGGCGCGATGTACGATATCGGCTTCCAGAACCTGTCGCGTGCCATGATGTCCGGCATGCCGATCAAGGTGCTGATTGTCGATACGCAGGTGTATTCGAACACCGGCGGCCAGGCCTGTACTTCGGGCTTCATCTCGCAGGTGTCCGACATGGCGCCCTTCGGCGCCGCCATGCGCGGCAAGCAGGAGACGCGCAAGGAAATCTCGCTGATCGGCATGGCGCACCGCACGTCCTATGTGATGTCGGGCACCATTGCGCACGTCAATCACCTGCTCGAAAGCTACATCGACGGTCTTAACAGCCGTCGCCCGGCGCTGTTCAACATCTATGCCGTCTGCCCGCCCGAGCATGGCGTCGGTGACGACAAGAGCGTCGATCAGAGCAAGCTGGCGGTCGAAGGTCGTGCCTATCCGTTGTTCCGCTTCAATCCCGATGCGGGCACCACGTTTGCCGAGTGTGTTTCGCTCGAAGGCAACCCGGCGCTCGACGCGGATTGGCCGACCTATACGCTGAAATACGTTGCGGAAAATGGCAGCCATGAAACCATGACGCTGCCGATGACCTTCGCGGATTTCGCCGCGACCGAGGCGCGCTTCCTCAAGCAGTTTAAGAAGGCGCCGCCCGAGACCTGGAACGAGAATATGGTCATGCTGGCCGACTTCCTGCAACTGGATGCCGACGAGCGTGAAGGCAAGTTCCCCTTCATCTGGGCGGTGGATCAGAAGAACCGCCTGATGCGCCTGCTGGTGACCGAAGACCTCGTGCGTTCTGCCGAAGAGCGTCTTGCCTTCTGGCGCCAGCTCAAGGGCATCGCCGGTGTGGATGCGCGTGCGGGCGACGAAAGCGCGGTGGCCGAACGGGTGCGCGCCGAGCTGCTGGCGAAGATTTCGGCCAGCCTGGGGCTGGGCGCCGGCGACTTTACGGTGTCGACGGCAAATGTCGGCGCTGGCGGGACGGCACCAGTGGCTGCCAGCGGTGATTACGAGCCGGTCTGGATCGAGTCACCCGAATGCACGGCCTGCGACGAGTGCATCGCCATTGCGCCGAAGGCCTTTGCCTACAACGACCAGAAGCTGGCGATCGTCATCAACCCGAAGGGCGGCAAGTTTGCCGACATCGTCAAGGCCGCCGAGAAGTGCACGGCTGCCTGCATCCATCCGGGTACGCCGTGGAACATGAGCGAGTCGGGGGTTGAAAAATTGATGGCGCGTGCGGCAAAGTTCAACTGATGAAACTGCTTTCATACTTCCGCGGCGAGGCCTTCCAGCGCGGCGTGCATCCGCCGTCACAGAAGCTGACGGCGCAGACACGCATCCGTCGTCTGCCGTTCCCGCCCCGGGTAGTCGTGCCGCTGTCGCAACACATCGGCAAGGTGCCGCGCGCCATCGTCAAGGTCGGGCAGGAAGTGGTGCGTGGCGAGCCGATTGCCCGTTCGGACGACTGGCTGTCGGTGCCGCACCATGCACCGGTGACGGGCGTGATCGAGTTTGTCGGCTTGCGTCCTTCGGCGCGTGGCCCGTGGATCGAGTCGATTGTCATCCGCGCCCATCCCGGTGCCACGCAGGAGGATCTGTGGGGCCAGCCGCGCGATCTGGCTGAAGCCACGAATGCCGACATCCTGCAGATGATCTGGGATACCGGCATGGTCGGCCTGGGTGGGGCGGCGTTTCCGACGCATGCCAAGCTGACGGTGCCGAAGCAGGCCAAGGTGCACACGCTGGTGGTGAATGGCTGCGAGTGCGAGCCATATCTGACGTGCGACCATCGCGTGATGGTGGAACAGGCCGACGATCTGGTCACCGGCATTCGCTATGGCATGCGAGCAACCGGTGCGGTACGCGCCATCGTCGGCATCGAGGACAACAAGCCGGATGCCTTGCTGGCGGTGCGTGCCGCCATCGAGCGTGCAGGCACAGTACCGGAGGGGGAGATTCACGCCGAACTGGTGCCGACCAAGTATCCGCAGGGTTCCGAGAAGATGCTGATCATGGCGTTGTTCGGCGTGGAGATTCCGGCGGGTGGCTTACCGGTGGCGCTCGGCATGGTGGTCAACAATGTCGGTACGCTGGCGGCGCTGGGCAGGCTGTTGCCGGCCGGTCGTGGTCTGACCGAACGCGTGGTGACCATCACCGGCCCGGGTGTGGCGAAGCCGGGCGACTACATCGTGCCGCTGGGCACGCCGCTGCGCTTTGTCCTCGACTATGCCGGTGCACCGGATGTCGATGCCAAGCAGATCATTCTTGGCGGGCCGATGATGGGGCAGGCGGCGGCCTCGCTCGACGTGCCGATTACCAAGGGCATGTCTGGTGTGCTGGTGATGCGTGGCGACGAGATGGCCGCGCAGGCGGACCGCAAGACCTATCCGTGCATCAAGTGCGCGGAATGTGTCGAATCCTGCCCGATGGGCCTGAATCCCTCGACGCTCGGCATGCTGGCCGCCAAGCGCGAATACGACCTGATGGGGTCGCAGTACTATCTCGGCGAATGCTTCGAGTGCGGCTGCTGCTCTTATGTCTGTCCTTCGAACATCCCGCTGGTGCAGCAGTTCCGGGTCGCCAAGCAGATCCTGCGCGAGAAAGCAGTGGCCAAATAATGTCGATGATCGAAATCCGTTCCGCTCCGCACATCAAGGCGCCCCGTAGCGTCGAGATGATCATGCGCCATGTCGTCTGGTCGCTGATGCCGATTTGTGCGTTCTATATCTACCAGTACGGCCTGTCGGCTTTTGCTTCTCTGGTGGTCGTGACCGGCAGTTGCCTGCTGACCGAGCGCTGGTTCGCCAAAACCGGTACGCAGTCCGGCGATATTTCCGACTACTCGGCCGTGATCACCGGCCTGCTGCTGGCCCTGTCGCTACCGCCCGGCTTCCCGCTGTGGATGGGGGCGGTCGCCGGCTTTGTCGCCATCGCGCTGGGCAAGGCCCTGTTTGGCGGTATCGGCTTCAACGTCTTCAACCCGGCGCTGGTGGGCCGCGCCTTCGTGCAAGCCGCCTTTCCGCAGGCCATTGCTACTTACACGCCGTCTTTCCTGCCCGGCCGCTTCCACGAGATGATTCCTTCGTCGATGGCGGTTCCGTTCATGCAACCGGCCGACGTACTCGAGTGGCTGAAGCTCAAACAACTCGATGCGCTGGCCGGCGCAACCCCGCTCGCCAAGTGGAAGTTCGAGGGCGTGCTGGCGGGTGCCGAAGAACTGGTGACCTCGCTGTCCGGCCACATGGCGGTCGGCCCGTCGCCGGCGCTGATCCTTGTCTGCGGCATCTACCTGGCGATGCGTCGCTTCATGGACTGGCGTATCCCGGCAGCGATTCTTGGCAGCGCCGGCCTGACGGCGTGGGTCTTGTTTGCGCTCAGCCCGGAGCGCTTCCCTAACCCCTTCTTCATGCTGTTCTCCGGTGGCCTGATTCTCGGCGCGGTGTATATGGCGACCGACATGGCCACGTCGCCAGTCACGCCCAAGGGCATGTGGGTCTATGGCGCCTTTATCGGCCTGATGACGGTGGTGATCCGTTACTACAGCGGCCTGCCGGAAGGCGTGATGTATGCGATTCTGCTCGGCAATGCCGCCACGCCGCTGATCGAGCGGATCACGCAGCCGACACCTTTTGGCAAGAGCGCGCTGGCGCGGCTTGGTCAGGCCAAGCGCGGGGCCTCCTACCCGCTGCATCCGGGCTACATTTCGCGTGAGGATGCCGGGGCAGTGACGCCGAAGAAACGTTTCCTGCCGAACAAGCCCAAGCGTGAGGACAGGGAATCATGAGCGCCGAGACGATGGTTCAAGACACGACCCCGACGGGGGCGATGATCCGCACGCTGGGCCTGATCTCGGCGATCTGCGGCCTGATCATCGTCGGTGCCTATCAAAGCACTTACGATGCCGTGCAGGAAAACAAGCGCATTGCCGTCGAACGTGCCGTGTTCAAGGTGATTCCCTCGGCCAAGTCGATCAGTGAGTACTGGGCCTTATCGGACGGCCAGATTGAAAAAGTCGGCGCTGGCGGGACGGCATCTGCTGCAGGGGCGGTGAAATTTTTTGTGGGTTACGATGGCAACGGCAAGCTTGCCGGCCTCGCCGCCGAAGGCGCAGCCAAGGGTTACTCGGACTATGTGCGCATCCTGTTTGCCTACGATCCGCTGGCAGCGACCGTCACGGGCTTTGGCGTGGTTTCCGCGCGCGAAACACCGGGGATCGGCGACAAGATCACCATCGACAAGAAGTTCCTCGCCAACTTCCCGCTCGAGGCCAAACTGGCGGACGACGGCAAAGCGCTGGCTCACGAGATTCGCACGGTGAAGAATGGCAGCAAGACCAATCCCTGGGAAATTGACGCCATCGCCGGCGCGACCATCACCTCGCGTGCCGTCGGTAAAGGGATCAACGAGTCGGTACAGATCCTCCTGCCGCGGATCGCGCCGCACCTCGAGAAATTAAAGGAAAAATCATGAGCCAGCCGACCGTCAAAACCTGGGACGAGTTCATGGAAGGCGTCTGGCGCCAGAACCCGGTATTCGTGATGGTGCTGGGCATGTGCCCGGCGCTGGCGGTGACCGTATCGGCGATCAATGCACTTTCCATGGGGGTGGCGACCACTTTCGTGCTGATCTGCTCCTGTGCGCTGGTATCGATGACCCGCAGCTTCACGCCGAAGGAAGTGCGGATTGCCGTCTACATCGTCATCATCGCCACCTTCGTGACAGCGGTCGATTACGCCATTCAGGCCATCAGCCTGGCGCTCTACGATGCACTGGGCGCCTTCATCCAGTTGATCGTGGTGAACTGCATCATTCTTGGCCGTGCCGAGGCGCATGCCGCCAAGAATCCTCCGCTCCCGGCAATGATCAACGCGGCGGGCATGGGTCTTGGGTTTACTATCGGCCTGTTCGCCCTAGGTTCGGTGCGCGAAATCTTCGGCGCCGGCGCATTATTCGGCGTGCCGCTCTTCGGCGAAGGTTTTCAGCCGTGGGTGGTGATGGTGCTGCCGCCGGGCGGCTTCTTCGTGCTGGGTTGCTGGTTGCTGCTGTTCGCGGCGATCGAGCGGCGCAAGCAGCGCAAGCTGGTGGAGGAGACTGGCAATGTCTGAGTCCGCCTTCCAGATTTTCATCAATGCCCTGCTCGCCAACAACTTTGTGCTGGCGATGTTCCTCGGCCTGTGTCCCTTCCTCGGGGTCTCGGGCAAACTCGACACGGCTTTTCCGATGGGCGTGGCGACCACCTTCGTCATGTTGGTCGCCTCGCTGTGTGCCTACGGCCTGAACCTGTTGCTGACAGCTTTCGGGCTGGAGTTCCTGCGCCTGATTTCCTACATCGTCATCATCGCCTCGGCGGTGCAACTCGTCGAGATGGTGCTGAAGAAATACAGCCCGACCCTGTTCCGCGCCTTGGGCATCTACCTGCCGCTGATTACGACCAACTGTGCGGTGTTGGGTGTGGCGCTGTTCCAGACGGCGCGTGATTACGACTTTATTCAGTCAGTGACCTTTGCCATCGGTGGCGGTGCGGGTTTTACCCTGGCGCTGGTGCTGATGGCCAGCGTGCGCGAACGCTTGCAACTCTCCGACGTCCCCTCGGTGGCGCAAGGCACGGCACTGTCGCTGATGCTGGCCGGCGTGCTGTCGCTGGCCTTCATGGGTTTTGCCGGACTGGGAGGCTGAGTGGGGACTTACCTCGTTACCATTGGCTTGATTTTCAGCCTGATGATCGGCGCTATCGCTGTCGAGCGCTGGTATCGGGCCTTCGCGGCGCGTAATCCCCAACTCGGGCCTTTCCGTTCGCCAGATGGCTGCGGCTGCTGCGCGAACAAAAAGTCCGGCTGCGGCGATAGCGGCTGTCATTGAGCCTGCCGATTCCGGTATCGGCCTTGCCTCGGGTGAGAAATGTGCAGCCACCCAAAGTAATGTTTTTGTGGCGATAAACCGCCCTGTTTTGCGTTTGCCAGGTGCAAGGCCGAGAATGAGCGCCCTTTTGCAGTCGTTACATGAGGATTCAATCCGGTGAGCCGTTCCCCTTTATTGTTGGCGGTACTGTCCGTCCTGTGGCCGATGTCGGCGCTGGCCCTTGATGTTGTGCCCTATCAGGAAGAGGCTTTTGCGCGCGCACGCGCGGCAGGAAAGGTAACGGCCTTGCAGTTTCACAGCGGTTGGTGCCCGATTTGCGTGATGCAGGAGCGTGGCGTGAAGTCCCTCATGGATGACAAGGCGCTGGTGGATGTCACTGTTTTCCAGGCCGACTATTTCAAGGAAGAGGCCTTGCGCAAGCGCTTCAATGTGAGCAGTTTCTCCACCCTGGTTTTCTTCAAAGGCGAGCAGGAGCGCACCCGGACGACGGGCGACTTCAAACCCGAACAGCTCAAGCAGCATTTCGCCAAAGCGCTTTGATTCACGCGTGACCATCGGCGTCGAACCCTTCCTGCCGGCCAGTATCGGGATCACCTATGCGGCAGGCGTGCTGACCACCCTGTCGCCTTGCGTACTGCCGTTGCTGCCGATCGTCGTTGGCGGCGCCATGGAGCAGCACCGCGCCGCGCCCCTGATGATGGGGCTCGGCATGACCACTGCCTTTGCCATGGGCGGCTGGCTGCTGGGCACGCTTGGGCCGATCCTGGGCCTTGATCCCGAGTGGATGCATCAGGCAGCGGCCATCAGCCTGATCATCTTTGGTCTTGCCCTTTGGTACGAACCGCTGACACGTATGGTGTCGCGCATGGTGCAACCACTGGCGATCCGTGCGGACCTGTTGGCCGAGGAAATTGGACAGAATCGTTCGCCACTGGCCGCCTTCTTCTTTGGCGGCCTGCTCGGCCTGGCCTGGAGCCCCTGTGCCGGCCCCATGCTGGTGTCTTCGGTCGCGCTTGTCGCGACCGGGCAGGATGGTGGTCTGGGGGCCTTGTTGCTGGGTCTGTTCGGACTCGGGGCGGCGACCCCGCTGGTCATGGCTGCCTATGCCTCGCGTGCCGGCTTCAAGCGCCTGCGCAACTGGGCCATGGGCAACACCACGCGCCTGCGCCATGGCTTTGGCCTGCTCGCCATCCTCTCCGGATTTTTTATCGCTACCGGTGTCGACAAACAGATTGCGACCCAACTGATTGCCATCCTGCCCGACAGTTGGCTGGAACTGATCACCCGTTTTTGAAGTGACAGAAAGAAAAACGGCCCTCCCGAAGGAGAGCCGTTTTATATTTGGTGGGCCGTGTAGGGATTGAACCTACGACAAACGGATTAAGAGTCCGCTGCTCTACCAGCTGAGCTAACGGCCCAAATTTTCTTAGCAGAACGCCGTCCTTGTGGGACGGCGTTTTGTGTTTTGGTGGGTGGTACAGGATTTGAACCTGTGACCAATTGGTTAAAAGCCAACTGCTCTACCGGCTGAGCTAACCACCCGATGAAGAGGCGCGGATTATAAAGACGCCCCCAAAAGGTGTCAAACCAGTTGGGGACTTTTTATTTCCGGATTAGAAGTCGCCGTTGGCACCGGCACGCATGATCTTGTCGATGGCTTCGCGAACCATAATGGATTTTTCGCGCAGGGATGCCGAGACCTGATTGGGGTTCTTGCTGCTATCGAGCCAACGCACATCCCAGTCGAGCGTCAGTATCCAGATCTTCTTGTTGGCATCTTCAACGACGGCAATGCGGCAGGGCAGGAAGATGGCGAACTCAAGCGAGAGGTCGAGCAGTTCGCGGGCGATCATGGCATCACAGAAGCTGAGGAACTCGACGCGCGGCGTGTCCTGTTTGCCGCTGATGGCGATGACATCCTTCCAGAGCTGGCTGACGCCGACGTACTTGAAGTTGAGTTCGTTGGCCTTGGTCTTCATCGACGTGATGACGTCATCAAAGCTCAAGCCCTCTTTTGCCGGATACTTGATCGCCATCATGGCGATCATTTCCTGCATCGAGAAGGGGTTCATCGCCATCATGCTGGAGATGAAATTGGCGCGCGCTTCGGGGCTGATCGACTCGCGCATGGTGTTGGGCGCGGCCGTTTCCTTGGGGCGAGTCGGCGGCAGCTGGATGTTGAAGGGCATGGGGGTACCCTGCAGGTTTTGCGACGGCAATTTGCTGGGCTTGCCATCACGCTTGACGCCCTCGTCCGCAGCCCAGGCGAATGAACTGGCCAGGGTGGCACACATGAGTGCGGTAGCGAGTTTCTTATGGATGTTACGCGGCATGAAAACCGTCCTCCAAAAGGGAAAAACCGGCGCAGAAACCCACTAGGGTTCCCGCGCCTTGCACGCCTCGGAACGAGGCGCCGAGGATTTACTTCTTGACTGCGTCGGCAGTGGCCTTGGCCGCGTCAGCGCCAGCCTTGGCACCGGAACCGGCCGCATCGGCACCCGACTTGGCGCCCGACTTGGCCATGTCGGCACCTGACTTGGCGGCCGATTTGGCCGCCTTGGTACCGGACTTCATGCCCGACTTGGCAGCGCCGGTCATCGACTTGTTCATGTCGTTGGCCATCTTCGGCATGGCGGTCATGGCGACCGACATAGCGTTCATCATCTGCACCATGAGCGCCGGGTTCATCATCTTCATCATGGCGTCCATCATCTGCGGATTGGTCATCATGCCCATCCACTGATTCATCATCTCGGGCGACGCCATCTGCATCATGCTGTTGATCATCTTCGGATCGGTCATGGCGGCCATGAAGGGGGTCCACATCTTCGGGTCCATCATGCCCATCATGCTGTTGATCATCTTCGGATCGGTCATGGCATTCATCCACGGCGTCATGATGGCGGGATCCATCATTTTCATCATGGAGTCCATCATCTTCGGATCAAGCATGGCGTTCATCCAGGGCGTCATCACCTTGGGGTCCATCATGGCGGTCATGCTGTTCATCAGCTTCGGATCGGTCATGGCGGTCATCCAGGGGCCGATCACCTTGGGGTCCATCATCTTCATCATGGAATCCATCAGCTTCGGATCGGTCATGGCGGTGACGAAGGGCATCCACACCTTCGGCTCAACCATGCCCATCATGGCGTTCATGAACTTCGGATCGGTCATGCTGGTGATGAACGGGGTCCAGACCTTGGGATCGACGACAGACATCATGCTGGTCATCATCTTGGGATCGGTCATCGCGGTGATGAACGGCGTCCACATCTTAGGGTCACCCATGGCGATCATCGAGTTCATGAACTTGGGATCGGTCATCATGTTCATCCAGGGCGTCCAAACCTTCGGATCCGCCATCGCCATCATGCTGTTCATCAGCTTGGGATCGGTCATCGCCTTAATGAAGGTGGTCATCATGGCGGGATCCATCATCTTCATCATGGATTCCATCATCTTCGGATCGGTCATGGCGGTCATCCAGCTACCCATGTCCTTCGACCAGCCGTCCATGGCGGGCATTTGCATGGTCTGGGCCATGCCGGAAACGGGGACTTGCAGCATGGCGACGAGCGCGGCGGTCATCAGGGATTTACGGAATTGCATCTTGTTACCTCCAGTGGTTGATCAAAATGACGTGCAAATTTCTGATGCCGGTGAATGACCGGCAATTTTTATTCCATGAATGCTTTCATGCCTCTTGCATCATCTTCCAGTATTCATACTTCATCATGGCGGCAGAGCCGATGACGATCGAGATGAAGGTAATGATTGACCCGATCGAGAGCGTGGACAGGCCAGTGATACCTTGTCCGATGGTACAGCCCATCGCGGTCACACCGCCAAAGCCCATCAGCACGCCGCCGATGATGTGGCGGAGCATGTCCTGCGCGGAAACGAAGTGTTCCCAGCGGAAGGCCTTGGTGGCGACAGCGTAGAGGAAAGAGCCGATGCCGACACCGAAGACGGTGGCGATGCCCCAGCTGACGACGGTGCCCTTATCGGTCCACAGCGACCAGAGTTCCAGCGTGTAGCCGGACGGGGCGACGAAGGACATCGATTCGGCGAGCTTGGAATTGGTGCCGATGGCCATTTCGGTGAGCGTCTCGGGGTTTTCGGCCCAGCCGAGCTTGCCGGTGACATACCAGCCGGCAACCACCACGGCGCCGAGCACGATGCCGGCGATAAAATTTTCCTTGTTTTCCCAGAATGACTTGCTGAACAGCACGAAGGCCAAGAGTAGCCCGCCGATGACGAGAGCAAAGCTTAGTTCGGCCATGGCGATGTTCATGCCCAAGCTTTGGTGTAGCAGGTGCGGCAGTGTCTGTTCGGTCGATAGATGAATCGTGAAGGACGGCGTTGCCAGCCACTCGGTCCGCGGTACGGCGAGGATGCCGCGCAAGGTGACGTTGGCGGCATAGGCCATGTAGATGAAGACGACCACCGCTTTGAGATTACCGCCGCCGACACGAACCAGGGTCTTGTTGCCGCAACCTGAGGCTAGCGTCATGCCGATGCCGAAGATCAGGCCACCGACGATGTGGGCCAGCCACGGCAGGTTCTGCCCGGTGTAGATGGTGTTGGCCAGATTGACGTAGCCGGCATAGGCCAGGTAATTGGTGCCGATCATGGCGATGGCGATGGTGAGCAGCCAAGCACGCATGCGGCCCCAGTCGCCCATGTTTACGACGTCGGAAACGGCCCCCATGGTGCAAAAGTTGGTTTTGTTGGCGAAGAAACCGAAAATCAGACCGAGCCCGAATCCCCACCAGACGACCGTATTGGCTATTCCTTGCAGTTCTTGCGGCATGTTGCATACCCCTTTCGACAGTTCTCTCAGGCTGCGATTGTCCGCGAATCAACTGATCAGTCTAATTCAAAGCATCGCTTGAAAAATAACCCGCCTCTATATTGCGTTCGGCTGATATTGAGTTGGATCAGTCAATCCTGCGGCAACAAAGCCTTCACGGCGCAGGCGGCAGGCATCGCAGGCGCCACAGGCACGACCATCACCGTTTGCCTGGTAGCACGATACGGTGAGTGCGTAATCGACGCCCAATGCGAGTCCGCGCCGGATGATGTCCGCTTTTGTGAGGTCGATGAGCGGTGCATGCACCCGTAGCGTGTGGCCTTCAACGCCTGCCTTGGTGGCGAGATTGGCCATCTGTTCAAAGGCCTTGATGAAGGCCGGCCGGCAGTCCGGATAGCCGGAGTAATCGACGGCATTGACGCCGACGAAAATATCCTGTGCCCCCAGCACTTCGGCCCAGCCCAGCGCCAGCGCGAGCATGATGGTGTTGCGCGCGGGCACATAGGTGACGGGGATGCCCGGCTGCACGCCGCTGGTCGGGACGGCAATGGTCGCGTCGGTCAGCGCGGAACCGCCAAACTGGCCCATGTCGAGATGGATGGTACGATGTTCGCGCGCACCAAGTGCAGCGGCGACGCGTTGGGCTGCATTAAGTTCGGCGGCATGGCGCTGACCGTAGTCGACTGAAAGACAGCGGCAGACGAAGCCGGCGTCGCGGGCGATGGCGAGGCAGGTGGCGGAATCGAGTCCGCCGGAGAGCAGTACCACCGCTGGTTTAGCGCCCACGGCTTTCCTTCCACAATACCTTATGCAACTGGAGCTGAAAGCGCACGTTCAGGCGGTCGTCGAGAATCCATTGCGCGAGATCGGCCGGCGCCAGGCGATCCCACACCGGGGAAAAGAGGACGGGACAGGGGAATTGCCGTCCTGCCAGCGCCGACTTTTTAGCCCAGTCATAATCGCGGCGCGAAGCCAGCACGAGCTTCAATTCATCCGTCGGCTGCAGCAGTTCAAGATTCTCCCAGCGGTTCTTGTCCGCCTCGCCGGAGTCCGGTGCCTTGAGATCGACGATGCGCGCAACGCGTGGGTCGACCTTGCCGATATCGAGGGCGCCGGAGGTTTCCAGCGAGACTGCGTAACCGCCATCGCACAGCGCCGCGAGCAGCGGCAGGCAACCCGCCTGCGCCAGAGGTTCGCCGCCGGTGACGCAAACGGTCGGGCAAGCGTAAGCGGCCACGCGCTCAAGAATCTCGTCGAGCGGTAGCGCTTCGCCGCCGCTGAAGGCGTAGGCGGTGTCGCACCAAGTGCAGCGCAGCGGGCAACCGGCGAGGCGGATGAAGACGGTGGGCAGTCCGACGCGGGTCGACTCGCCCTGCAGGGAATGGAAGATTTCGCTGATACGCAGCGTTCCATTGTCGCGCTGTATCGCGGCAGCCGCCATGACCGGGTTTCAGCGCTTCTTCTTCGGCGCGAGCGTCTTGAGCCGCGAACGGGCGGTTTCCACAGCCGGGTTGGTGGGGTATTTCTCGACCAGCGTTTCCAGTACCTTGATCGCGCCATTCACATCCTTGGCTGCGACCAGCGCATTGGCCTGCTGCAACAAGGCATCGGGGGCCTTGCTGTCGTTTGGCCAACTGGCCGCTACTTTGCCGAAACTGGCGGCTGCGCCGAGGAAGCCTTTTTGCTGGTAGAGACTTGATCCCAGCCAGTAATGCGCACTGGGCTGCAGCGTCGATTGATGATGTTTGGCGATGAAGGTCTCGAAAGCGGCTTGAGCTTCCTTGTAGTGCGTTTCGCGGAACAGGCCAAGCGCTGTTTCATAGTCGCGCATTTCGGCCTGAGGGTCGGCCTTGGCAGGGGCGGGCGTTGGCACGGCGGCAAGTGGAGCTGTCGCGGCACTTGCTGGCGTGGCCTCGGCGGCAGGCGGAACGGTGCTTTCGAGCTTGCGCAATCGGTTGTCGAGATCGACGTAAAAATCCTGCTGACGCTTGTGGGCCGATTCGAGCGAATGGGTCAATTCTTCTACCTGACCGCGTAGGCGGGCCATTTCGCTCTTCAGGGTCTCGATCTGGTTGGCGAAATCGACTTGGTGTTGCGCGCCGCCATTGACCCGCTGCGTTAGCGTGTCAATGGATATTTTCAACTCGGCGATCTGCTTGCGTGCCTCGCTATCGCTGAGAAACGCCTGCGCCGGAAAGGAGAGAGCGGTACAACACAGCAAGGCGGCAAGGCGGCGCTTCATTGGCTTAGAACTCACCCGAGTAGAGCATGTCGCCGCGGCGGTTCTGCGACCAGCAGGATTCGCTTTGATCCATGCAGGCCGGCTTTTCCTCGCCGAGGCTGACGGACTCGAGTTGGGTTTCGGCGACGCCGAGCAGTTGCAGTGCCTTCTTGACGGCTTCGGCACGTTTCTGGCCGAGCGCCAGGTTGTACTCGCGGCTGCCGCGCTCGTCGGCATTACCCTGGATCAGCATCTTGAACTGGGTGTTCTTGACCAGAAACTTGGCATGGTGGTCGAGCAGCGCCTTGTATTCATCCTTCACCACGTAGCTGTCGTAATCGAAGTAAATGCTGCGTTTGGCAAGCGGGCTTTTCGGATCCTTCAGCGCGGCGATATCGTAGGGGTTGCTTGCAGTGGCTGCTATCGGCGTGGTGGCAACCGCATTCGGGTTGCGGTCTTCGACACCGGCGCCGGCTTGTTCGGGCGCGGCGGGCTGGCTGCTGCAACCGACGAGCGAAGCAATGGCAGCCAGGGTGAGCAGGGAGGTTAGCGTTTTGTGCATGATGATTTCCTGATGAAAAAGCGTTACTTAATAAAGGGGCCCCAGGCCGGTTCGCGGACATCTGCGTTTTGCCCGGAGGAAAGACGTTGCTTGACGCGACCATCGGTCGAAACGGCAGCCAGCACGCCGCGTCCGCCGACTTCGGTGGCGAAGAGAATCATGCGGCCATTGGGCGAGAAGCTCGGCGATTCGTCCTTGGCGGTATCGGTGAGTACCTGAGTCTGGCGCGTGGCGAGATCCATGATGGCAACGCGGAAGCGGCCGCTGTCGCGCGTCACGTAGGCGAGTTTTTTGCCATCGGGCGACAGGCGCGGCGTAACGTTGTAGCTGCCTTCGAAGGTGACGCGTTGCGCGCTCCCCCCGGCGGTCGGCAGGCGATAAACCTGCGGGCTGCCGCCTCGATCCGAGGTGAAGTAGATGAATTCGCCATCCGGCGAGAATTGCGGTTCGGTGTCGATGCCGCTCGAGCTCGCAAGCCTAGAAACGCCGCTGCCGTCGGCATTGACCAGATAGAGTTGAGAACTGCCATCCTTGGTCAATACGACGGCCAGTTTTTTGCCATCCGGCGACCAGGCAGGGGCTGAGTTGGAACCCTTGAAATTGGCGGCGACGTGGCGACGGCCGGTCGCGAGGTCATGGACATAAATGATCGGCTTCTTGGCCTCGAAGGAAACGTAGGCCAGCTTGCCGCCGTCCGGCGACCAGGCCGGCGAGATGATCGGCTCCCTGGAGGCCAGTGCGGCCTGTGCGCCATTGCCATCGGCGTCGGCGATTTGCAGTTCGAAGCGCCCCGCGCTCTTTACGACATAGGCGATACGCGTCGAGAAGATGCCGCGTTCGCCAGTGAGTTTTTCGTAGATGACATCGGCAATGCGGTGGGCCGTGGTGCGAATCTGCTGCGCATTGTGGGTGTAGGCCTGGCCGGCGATGGCGCCTTGCTTTTGCGTATCGTGGAGGCGGAAGCGGGATTCGTAGCGACCATCCGGGGTGGTATGGACGCTGCCGGCCACGAGGGCATCGGCGCCGCGGCTTTTCCAGTCGGCGTAATTGGGTGCGGTGTTTTCGTCCATGACCACGCCGGTGGTGTCCTGCAGGTTGAACACACCGCTGCGTTCGAGATCGGCGCGCACGACGGAAACGAGGGCCTGCGAGATGCCGCGCTCGCCGGCGAAATCGGCGACGGCGATGGGCAGACGCTGGTTACCCGAGCCGGTAATGACAATATCGAGCTGAGCCTGAGAGGCGAAGGCGATACAGGCTAAAAACAAGCCAGCTACCAAGCGAGAAGTGAGCGATTTCATAGGCTTGAATTATAACCCGTCTCGCGGCTCACTCTTCCTGCGGGCGGAAGGTCAGGGTCAGGGTGCGGCTGAACAGTTCGGGTTTCGAGGGCTTGGGCAACGGACTGGACTTGTGGATGGCGCGTTCGGTGGCGGCGTCCCACGCGGCGCTCCCCGAAGATTTCTTAAGTTTGATGCTAAGCACATCGCCGCTGGGGAGCTGCGTTACCTCGAATTGTGCTTCAGGATTGCCCTTGATGTCGGGCGGCAGCACAATATTGCCACGCACCTTGCCGCGGATGGCGGCTATGTACTTATCAATTTCGCCGGCCTGTGCGGCCGAGGCCTGGCGGGCCTTCAGATCGGCCAGTTCGCGGGCGGCGGCACTGTTGGCTTCGCTGGCGGCCTTGCGCTTTTCGGCCTCCTTGAGTTCCCGCTCCAGTTGCTCCTTGAACGGATCTTTGGGCGGGGCAGCGGGTTTTGGCTCAGGTTTCGGCTTTTCCTTCTGTGCAATATCCGGCTTGATGGGCGGCTTCGGTGCCGGCTTGGGCGGTTCCGGCTTTGGTTCAGGCTTGGGCTCCGGCTTTGGTTCAGGCTTGGGCTCCGGCTTCGGTTCAGGTTTGGGCTCGGGTTTTGGCTCGGGTTTAGGTTCCGGCGCAGAAGTCGGCGCTGGCGGGACGGCACTGACGAGATCAACCGTCACCGTTGAGGGTTGTTCGGTCTGCCAAGTTACCCCGTAGATCAGCACAATTGCCAGCAGCACGTGCATCAACACGGCAAGGACAAACGCGATGCGTTTGCCGGGTGCGGGACGTGGCTGGGCAGGGGCCTCGGTCATCGACCATTGCCCTTCGGCTGGACGAGCAGGCCGATGCGGGCGACCTGTGCGCGCTGCAGTTCGTCCATGACGTTCAGCACGGCTTCGTAGCGCGCGTTCTTGTCGCCGGCAATCAGCACCGGCTGATCCGGATGTTTCGCCTGCAGTTCCTTGATGCGCTGGGCCAGCTCCATGCGGCCGACGCTGACTGTGGCGCCACCGAGAAGGCGATCCTGCATCGTCATCGAACCATCGGCCTTGACGGTGATTTCGAGCGGCTCGACGGGTGGCGTGGACGCCTTGCCGACACTCGGAAGCTCGACGCTGGCAGGCTGGATCATCGGCGCGGTGACCATGAAGATCACCAGCAGCACCAGCATCACATCAATGTAGGGCACGACGTTGATTTCGTGCTTGAGACGGCGCGGACGACGCATGGCTTACTTCAACTGGCGTTGCAGGATGTTCGAGAACTCTTCCATGAAGCTCTCGAAGCGCACGGCGATGCGATCCGTGTCGTGGGCGAAACGGTTATAAGCCACCACGGCCGGAATCGCCGCGAACAGGCCGATGGCGGTGGCGACCAGCGCTTCGGCGATACCGGGTGCCACGGCCGAGAGCGTGGCGGTGGTCATGCTGGCGAGGCCGCGGAAGGAGTGCATGATGCCCCACACTGTGCCGAACAGGCCGACATAGGGCGACACCGAGCCGACCGAGGCGAGGAAGGCCAGATGCGCCTCCAGGTCGTCGATCTCGCGCTGGTAGGTGGCCCGCATGGCACGGCGCACGCCGTCGATGGCGGTGGAGGCATCGAGAGTTTTTTGGCTACGAAGCTTGGTGAATTCGCGGAAACCGGCCTCGAAAATGCGTTCCAGCGCACCGCTGTGATGACGGTCATTCACGGCGCTCTGGTAAAGGCTGTTGAGATCGCCGCCGCTCCAGAAGTCGCGCTCGAACTTGTCGGTGCGCTGGCGCGCATCGCGGACCTGGAACCACTTGCGGAAGATCCAGTACCACGACATGACGGACACATAGGCGAGGATGCCCATAACCAGCTTGACGATCAAGCTGGCTTGGACAATGAGATCGACAATGGCAAGATCTTGCGAAACGTTCATGTCAGCGCTTTGAAAAGTTCGTGAAGTTCCTTGGGCATCGCGGCCGGCTTGCCCTTGGCAAGGACGAGACAAGCGACACGGACGGTGGCGGTGAGCAGGATTTCGTCACCGCGCAAAATCGACTGCGCGAATGTTACCTGAGCGCGACCAAGGTCTTCGATGCGGGTGCGTACTTCGATCAGGTCGTCGAGCTTCGCCGGTTTGAGGTAGTCGGCGGAGAGCGAACGCACGGCAAAGGCCAAGCCGGTTTCATCCACCAGTTTCTGTTGCTCGAAACCCAGAGTGCGCAGAAACTCGGTACGGCCGCGTTCGAGATACTTGAGATAGTTGGCGTAATAGACGACGCCGCCGGAGTCGGTGTCTTCGTAGTAGACGCGGACGCCAAGTTTTTCCGGCTTCATTGGCCTTGCCATAATTCCCGGTTGGTTGCGCCTGGGGCATCGAGCCCAAAATGCCGCCAAATACTCGCTGTTGCCACCCGTCCGCGTGGCGTGCGCTGCAGGTAGCCCTGCTGGATCAGATAGGGTTCCAGCACGTCCTCAATCGTATCGCGCGCCTCACCGATGGCGGCGGCGAGGTTGTCGACGCCGACCGGGCCGCCGCCGAACTTCTCCAGCATGGCGCCGAGCAGTTTCCGGTCCATCACATCGAGACCGAGATGATCAACATCAAGCATGATCAGCGCCGCATCGGCGATGTCGCGTGTGATGGCGCCGTCGTGTTTGACCTCGGCGAAGTCGCGCACGCGGCGCAGCAGGCGGTTGGCGATGCGCGGGGTGCCGCGGCTGCGTTTGGCGATTTCGAATGATCCGTCGTCGGCAATCGCGCAGTTGAGCAGATGCGCGGAACGGCGCACGATCAGGCCGAGTTCCTCGGGCGTGTAGAACTCCAGGCGCGCGACGATGCCGAAGCGATCGCGCAGCGGGTTGGTGAGCATGCCGGCGCGGGTGGTAGCGCCGACCAGCGTGAACGGCGGCAGGTCGAGCTTCACCGAGCGTGCCGCCGGGCCTTCGCCGATCATGATGTCGAGCTGAAAATCTTCCAGCGCCGGGTAGAGAATTTCCTCGACGACCGGGCTCAGGCGATGGATTTCGTCGATGAACAGCACGTCGTGCGGTTCGAGGTTGGTCAGCAGCGCGGCGAGATCACCAGCGCGCTCCAGTACCGGGCCGGAGGTCTGGCGCAGATTGACGCCCAGCTCGTGGGCGACGATGTGCGCCAGCGTGGTCTTGCCGAGTCCCGGCGGGCCGAACAGCAGCACATGATCGAGCGCTTCCTTGCGCTTCTTGGCGGCCTCGATGAAGATTTCCAGTTGGCCGCGAATCTTTTCCTGGCCGACATAGTCGGCGAGCTTCTTCGGCCGCAGCGCGCGTTCGAGCGCGTCCTCCTGTGGGGACTCCTTGGTCGTGGCGATGACCCGGCTGGCAAACGAGTCGGTTTCGATCATGTGACAAGCATTGGATTGCGACGCGTCATGGCTTCGAGGGGTACTTTCCCGAGTCGATGGAAAACAATTGCGCGAGCCCGCTGGAAACCCTCTGGGCATCGATTGAGGCAAGCCTCCCCAATTCGCCGCGCACCAGCCGATGGTCGAGCGTGAACAGCTTGAAGCGCACCAGCGAGGGCGCCGGCAATCCAGCGGTTTGCAGGTCGGCAATCGGGCAGTCGAGCGGCCATGGGGCATTGCCCTGCGAGGTAATCATCGCCATCACCGAATGACCGGCCGGGGTGTTGAAGCTGGCGGCTGCGGAGAGCACCAGTGCCGGGCGGTTTTTGGTGGCGTTGCGGTCGGTGAAGGGAAACGGCACACGCACCACCGCGAAACGCTCAAAGGCCACCGTAGGCTTCCTCGTCGGCGCTACCGGCCCATTCGGAGAGGGTGCCTTCGACGGCGCGCAGATATTCCAGATCGAGCGGCTGCACGCGCCGCACGGTCGCCGTCCCGTCGGCGCCGACTTCCCAAGCGATAAGGTCGCCCGGCGCCACATGCAAGGCGACCCGCACGTCCTGCGGGATCGTGGTTTGGCCCTTGGCGGTAATTTTGGCGACGGCAAGCAAGGCGTTCTCCGGTAAGGATGGCATTACATTCTTACTATACATCGACAATGCATGCGGCTCAAGGTACGCTGATTGACTTCGCTGGTGCCGACCAAGCCGTTATGAGTGTCAGCGCCAGCGCCAGGATAACCGGGCCGAGGAAGATGCCGACAAAGCCGAAAGCCAGCACGCCGCCGAAGACGCCCAGCGCGATCAGCAGGATGGGCAGGCTGGCGGTGCGACTGATCAGGATCGGCTTGACGAAGTTATCGACGCTGCTGATGACGGCCACGCCCCAGATCGCCATGAAGATGGCCCAGCCGCTCTGTCCTTGATCGTAGAGCCACCAGGCCGCGCCGCCCCAGATCAGCGGTGGGCCGACCGGCACCATGGACAGGAAGAAGGTGGCTGCGCCGAGCAGCAGCGGTGCCGGCACGCCGGCGACCAGGAAGCCGATCAGCGCCACCAGCCCCTGCGCGGCAGCCGTGCCGACAATTCCGATCATCACGCCCATGATGGTGTTGCGGCTCAGCGCGAGCATCTGCCCACCCAATTCGCCGCCGATTTTTTCCGACAGCAGGATGAGTCGGTCGGCCAAGGTGCGGCCGTCGCGATAAAAGAAAAAGGCGATGAAAACGACCAGCGTCAATTCGAGCAGTCCCTGGCCGATCAGGCCGGCGCTGGCGAGCAGGAACTTGCGTGTCGGCTCGAACAGTTGCTGGCCAAGCCGGGCCAGCTCTTCCTGGCTGGCGGCGATCTTGCGCCAGTAGGTGTCGAGCGGTTCGCCGATCAAGGGCAGAGAAGCGAGCCAGTCCGGAGGGGCGTGGTCGCCCGAGGCGAACCACGGCCGCAACAGCGCCAGCAACTGGCTGACGGCATCGGCGGCGGTGGCGGCCAGATACGACATCGGCAACAGCACCGCCAGCGCAAGCAGCAAGGTCATCGAGAGCGCCGCCAGCGCGGTACGTCCCTTGAGGCGCGTTTCCAGCCAGGCGAACAGGGGCCAAGTGGTGAGGCAGAGGATGGCCGCGAACAGCAGGGCGGCGAGAAAGGGTGCCAGCACCCAGAAGGTGCCGATGCCGAGCAAGGCCACGAGGGCAATGCGTGCGTTGCGTCGTGCGATCTCGTTCATGATTTGGCGAGAGACTTGAGGGCTTGGCGGATACCTTCCGAAACACCGATGTCGGTCGGCAGGGCTTTCAGTGCGGAGACGGCTTCGCGATCGCTGTAGCCCAGTGCCAACAGGGCATTGAGAATATCGCTCAGGGTATCCGGCGCGGCGCCGAGCGCCGTCCCGCCAGCGTCGACTTTTACGCTGGCGCCGCTACCGACGGGAAGCTTGCCCTTGAGTTCGAGGAGGAGACGTTCGGCGGTCTTCTTGCCAATCCCGGGAATTTTCACCAGTCGACCGCTTTCCTGCAGGGCGACGGCCTGCGCCAGCTCGGCCACCGAGAGACCGGAGAGTACCGCCAGCGCCATGCGCGCGCCGATGCCGGAAATCTTCAGCAACTGGCGGAACAGGGCACGCTCGGCTTCGGTAAGAAAGCCGAACAGCAGGTGGGCATCCTCGCGTACGACCAGATGCGTGACGAGCGCGACTTTTTCGCCGAGATTCGGCAGGTTGTAGAAAGTGCTCATCGGCACGTCGATTTCATAGCCGACGCCGCCGACGTCGACGAGAATCTGCGGCGGGTTCTTTTCCAACAGGCTTCCAGTGATGCGGCCGATCATGATGTCGATTCCTCAAACAAGTCGGCCATTTCTAACACGAAACCCCTGGATTGCCATGCTGCCGAGTTGCCCGCCGTGGGCATGGCAGATGGCGCAGGCGAGCGCATCGGCGGCGTCGGCCGAGGGTTCGCCCGGCAGTTGCAGCAGGCGCGTCACCATATGGCCGACCTGCTCCTTGGCCGCCTTGCCGTGGCCGACGACGGCCTGCTTGATCTGCAGGGCGGTGTATTCCGCGACGGGCAGACCGGCGAGGACGAGGGCAGAGATGGCTGCGCCGCGTGCCTGACCGAGCAGCAGCGTCGATTGCGGATTGACGTTGACGAACACCTTTTCGATGGCGGCTGCGTCGGGCCGGTTCGTGACGATGACCTCGCTAATGCCGTCGAGCAGGGTCTTGAGGCGCAGCGGCAGGCTGTCTTTTTCGTTGCTGCGGATGCAGCCACTGGTGACGTAGACGAGCTTCTGGCCGGTCTTGTCGATGATGCCAAAACCGGTGATGCGCAAGCCGGGGTCGATGCCCAATATTCTGATGGTATTCATCGCCGCGAAAGATATACGCCCCACACGGCGAGGGCCATGCCGGCGAGCGCCAGACCGCCAAGGGTCTCGCCGAACAGCAGCCAGGCGAGCAATGCGGTGGTCGGCGGCGTGAGATAAAACAGGCTGGCGACATTGACCGCGCTGCCGTGGCGGATCAGCCAGTTAAGCAGCGAGATGGCGCCGATCGACAGCACCAGCACCAGCCAGCCGAGGGCGAAGAGGAATTCGCCCGTCCAGTCGATACGGAAGCTGTCGGTGGCGAAGACGAGGGCGCCGGTGACGAGGGCGGTGGGCAAAAATTGCGCTACCGAGCCGCTGCGCCAGTCGAAATGCGGGCTGAAGCGTTTCTGGTAGAGCGTGCCGGCGGTGATGCCGAGCAGGGCGGCAAGGGCGGGCCAGAGTGCATCGAGCGCAAAATCCGATCCGATCTTGTTGGCCACCACCAGTGCGACGCCGACAAAGCCCAGCCCGAGCCCGAGCCACTGGCGTGGCAAGACGGTTTCGCCGAGCAGACGACCCGCGACGGTGGCGGTGAGCAAGGGCTGCAGTCCGACCACCAGCGCGGTGATGCCGGCCGGCAGACCCTTGCCGATGGCAATGAAAACGCCGCCGAGATACAGCGCATGCACCAGCAGGCCGCTGATGCCGATATGCCGCCAGTGGCGGCCATCTTTGGGCCAGGGCGCGCGCCAAGCCAGTGCGAGACTGGTCGTCAGGGCGATGACCAGCAGGTAGCGAACGAGCAGAAAAGCGAGCGGTTCGGCGTGGGGCAGACCGAACTTGGCGCCGAGAAATCCCGTGCTCCAGAGGAGAACGAACAGAAACGGCGCTAGACGTGCAATCAAGGAGGGTATCTATTCATCCATGACGGCAGTGGTATAGACCTCCTGCACGTCGTCAAGGCTTTCCAGCGCATCCAGCAGCTTCTGCATCTTCGCGGCGTCTTCGCCGGCCAGTTCGGATTCGTTCAGCGGCTTCATGGTGACTTCGGCGAACTCGGCCTTGAAGCCGGCCGCTTCCAGCGCTTCCTTGACATTGAGGAACTCGCCGGGGCCGGTGACCACCTCGATGGAACCATCCTCATTGGCGGCGACATCCTCGGCACCGGCCTCGATGGCGGCATCCATCAGCGCCGCCTCGTCGGTGCCCGGCGCGAAAATCATCTGGCCGCAGTGTTTGAACATGAACGCCACGCTGCCCTCGGTGCCCATGTTGCCGCCGTGCTTGGCAAAGGCATGGCGGACTTCGGCGACGGTGCGTACCTTGTTGTCGGTCAGGCTGTCGACCATCACGGCCGCGCCGCCGATGCCATAGCCTTCGTAGCGGATTTCCTCGTAGTTGACGCCTTCGAGTTCGCCGGTGCCCTTCTTGATGGCATTCTCGATCTTGTCCTTGGGCATATTGACCGCCTTGCCCTTGTCCACCGCCATGCGCAGACGCGGGTTAAAGCCCGGATCGCCCCCGCCCATCTTGGCCGCCACGGTGATTTCCTTGGCGATCTTGGAGAAGGCGGCGCCGCGCTTTTCGTCCTGACGACCCTTGCGGTGTTGGATGTTTGCCCATTTGGAATGGCCTGCCATGATGTGTTTTCCTTAGTTTCCTGATAGCGCTGCGTAAAATCGGTGAATTCTACAACCCCCTCTGTGGACGAAGCCATGACCCAGCCCCTGCCGATTGCCAAACACGGTGAAACTGAACTGCTTCTGCTGCCCGCCCTGGCCAACCGCCATGGCCTGATTACCGGCGCCACCGGCACGGGCAAGACGGTCACTTTGCAACGCCTGACCGAGCAGTTCTCGGCGATCGGCGTGCCGGTTTTTCTCGCCGATGTGAAGGGTGATCTTTCCGGCCTGGGGGCGGCGGGGGTGCCTTCCGACAAGTTGCAGCAGCGGCTGGATAGCCTCGGCGTGAGCGACTGGGTGCCGCGGGCGAACCCCACGGTGTTCTGGGATGTGCTCGGCCAATCGGGCCATCCGGTGCGGGCGACGATTTCCGACATGGGGCCGCTGCTGTTGGCGCGTCTGCTGGGACTCAACGACACGCAAGAAGGCGTGCTGCAAATCGTTTTTCGGGTGGCCGACGATGCCGGCCTGCTGCTGCTCGACCTTAAAGATCTGCGTACCATGGCGCAGCATGTCGGCGACAACGCAGCCCAGTTCAGGACGCAGTACGGCAACATCTCGGCGGCTTCGATCGGGGCGATTCAGCGCGGTTTGCTCACCCTGGAGGAACAAGGCGGCGACCAGTTCTTCGGCGAACCGATGCTCGATATCGGCGACCTGATGCAGACGCAGGATGGCAAGGGCGTGGTGAATATCCTTGCCGCCGACAAGCTGATGAACTCCCCCAAGCTCTATGCGACCTTCCTGCTCTGGCTGCTGGCGGAGCTGTTCGAACAGATGCCCGAGGCCGGCGATTTGGAGAAGCCCAAGCTGGTGTTCTTCTTCGACGAGGCGCACCTGCTGTTCAACGATGCGCCGGCCGCGCTGATCGACAAGGTGGAGCAGGTGGTGCGGCTGATTCGTTCCAAAGGCGTGGGCGTTTATTTCGTCACGCAAAATCCTCTCGACGTGCCGGAAAAAGTCCTTGGCCAGTTGGGCAACCGCGTGCAGCACGCGCTGCGCGCCTTCACGCCGCGCGACCAGAAAGCGGTGAAAGCGGCGGCCGAAACGATGCGCGCCAATCCGGCCTTCGATGCGGCGGCGGCGATTACGGAGTTGGGCGTGGGCGAGGCGCTGGTGTCTTTCCTCGACGAAAAGGGCCGGCCGGCCATTGTCGAGCGAGCCTTCGTGCTGCCGCCGAGTTCGCGCCTTGGCCCGTTGGCGGATGCCGAGCGTCAACAGGCGATCCGTTCATCCATCCTCTATGGGCACTACGAAAAAGCGGTGGATCGCGAGTCGGCCTATGAGAAGCTGACCGCGCGCGTGGCGGAAGCTGCCCCCGATCTCCAGCCACAAAAAGTCGACGCTGGCGGGACGGCGCCTCAACAAGGCGGCGGTCTGAGCGACCTGCTGTTCGGCCGCACCGGACCGCGCGGCGGACAAATGGATGGCTTGGTACAAATGGCGGCCAAGACCGTGGTGCGTACCATCGGCTCGCAGGTCGGCCGCGAGATTGTGCGCGGCGTGCTGGGTTCCTTGCTCGGCGGCAAGCGCCGTTGAGTAGGCCGGCAAGTGCCTGAATCTATGACCTAAGTTGGATTGCAAAAGTGGAGCCGACATGCAATTATCCTAACGGTGCGCATCACAACATGAAAATACGCCTAGCGCTATTCCTCCTGTCGCTTCTGTCCGCCGCCAACCTGGTTGGTGCAGCCGATCTGTCCGAGCGGGACTACTTCATGGCATTGCCGGAAGTGCTGTCGGTGACCCGACTCGCCCAGCCTCTCAACGAGACGCCGGGCGCAGTCACGGTGATCGACCGCGAAATGATCCGCCGCAGCGGCGCACGCAGCCTCGTCGAAGCCTTGCGACTGGTGCCGGGCTTTGTCATTGCCTACAAGGAAGGCGCCGGACGGCCCGTTGCCAGCTACCATGCCGAATATGAGGACATTCCGCGCCATCTGCAGGTCTTTGTCGATGGCCGCTCGGCGTATTCGAGTCTGCTGGTCGGTTCCGCGATGCACGGCATGATGGGCATCGTGATGGAGGATATCGAGCGCATCGAAGTGCTGCGCGGCTCCAACTCTGCGTCCTATGGCGCGAATGCTTTTCTCGGCGTGGTGAATGTCGTGACCCGTCATGCCGTCGACACGCTTGGCACCATGGCAGTGCTGGGGGCCGGCCAATCCGGCTTGAGCGAGGGCGTGGTGCGCCTGGGCTGGGGCGACGAGCGCGCGGCCTGGCGCCTGACCGCCGCGAGCCGCCGCGATGATGGTTTTGCCGGCCTCAACGACAGCCTCAGGCTCGATCAGTTGCATTTTCGCGGCGATCTGCGGGCGTCTGCCCACGACGAACTCCAGCTGACTGCTGGCCTAGTGCAGCACAGTTGGGGCAGCGACGGATCGATACGCGAGGAGTCCTGGCGCAATTATTATCTGCAGGCGGCCTGGACGCGACAACTCGGGGCGGAGGAGCAGTTCAAGGCTCATGTCCAATTCGACGAAGAACGCTTCAATGACTTTTTTCCGCGCTATCGTGCCGATGGCATCGGGCGGCGTTTCGAAATCGAGGCGCAGCGCAGTTATGTCGCCAGCAAGGACTGGCGCTTCGTCTGGGGGGGGCAATACCGCCATGAGCAAGTGGTTTCGACCGATCTGTTCTACGACGAACCCAACCAGAATTTCGATGGGTGGCGACTGTTCGGCAATGCCGAGTGGAAACCTCATCCGCAGTGGGTGGTGAATTTCGGCGCCTTGTGGGAAAAGCATAGCGCGGCCGGCGCTAGTACCGCGCCGCGGTTGACGGTGAATTACCATGTGCTGCCGGGCCATACGCTGCGCGTCGGCACCACCGCCGCTTTCAAGCAGCCGACGCTGTTCGAATTGCGCGCCGACTGGCGCGATACTAACGGCGTGGCGCGCGTCGTCTCCTCAGGGAGCGGACGCCCCGAGCGGGTCGAGGCAACCGAAATTGGCTACCTGGGGGAGTTCCGCGCGCTCGGGCTGATGGTCGACTTCCGCCGTTTTCAAGAGCGGGTAGAGGATCTGCTGCGTTACAAAGCGCCCTGTAACGGTTGTCCCAACGATATCGTCAACAAAGATGCGAGCCTGCAACAAGGCTGGGAAGCCCAACTGCGCTGGCAGCCGCTCGCCGATACGCAGATATTATTGAATTACGCCGATCTGCGTCTGATGCCGGCCCCCGACAACTCCACGCCGTGGAATCGGCTGCGTGCGCCCAATCATGTCGCGACGCTCGCCTGGTTCCAGCGCCTGCCGCAGAACTTTGACCTGAGCGTGATTTATACCGCCACCGGTGCCTATTACTGGGTGCGGCAAAACGACCTCACGCCGGCTTGGCAACAAACCGATGTGCGCTTGGCGCGCAAGTTTCCTATCGGGGCTACGCGCGCCGAAGCGGCCCTGACGTTGCGTGCGGTCAATGGCGGACATATCGACTATGTTGCGCGCGGCATCCCCCCGGTTTACCTCGACCGTCGCGCGGCGCTGTCGCTGAGGCTTGAATTCTGACCATGCGTCGATTCGTCGCCCAACTTTTCCCTCTGCTGTTTTGTCTGCTGGCGCTGTCCCTGCCGGCGGCAGCCAAGGAGCGGGTCTGGGTGGTGCTGTCGGGCGAGGACGGGGTCTATGCCGAAACGGCAACGGTGCTGCGCAATGAACTGGAGCGCGAGGTCGCCTTGAAGTTTGGCGTGCCCGGCAGGTTGCTGGATACGCTGGAGGCGCCGCCGGCCTTGATCGTCACGGTGGGAACTGCAGCCTTCGATACGACGCATAAGTGGTTGAGCGAGCGTTTTGCCATCTGGGGGCATGTGCCGGTGCTGGCTACCCTGTTGCCTCGCAACGCCTATGACGCGCGGGTGGTCGAGGCGGGGCGTTCGGCACGCGTCATGTCTGCGGTGGTGCTGGATCAGCCGGTCAGTCGGCAGATGGCGCTGATCAAGCGGGCCTTGCCGAACTGGCAGCGGGTGGGTGTGCTGCTGGGTCCGCAGACGCGCGCGCAGTTGTCGCAGCTTGAGCGACAGGCACGCCAGCGCGACTTGCGCCTGATTCCAAGCCCGCCGGTGGATAGTCTCGAACAGATCTATCCGGCGCTCAAGGACGTATTCGAGTCCGCCGATGTGTTGCTCGCCTTGCCGGATTCAGTCCTATTCAACAGCAGCAGCCTACAGAACATCCTGCTGGCCAGTTACCGGGCGCGCGTGCCGCTGGTGGCCTTTTCGTCCGCCTATGTCAAGGCCGGTGCGCTGATGGCGGTTTACACCACACCGGGTCAGGTCGCAAAACATGCCGCAGGCGTGGTGCGGGGATGGATGGGCGGGCGGGGCTTGCCAGCCCCGCAGTCGCCGCGCGAGTTCGAGGTGGTCGTCAATTACCATGTGGCCAATTCGCTTGGTTTGCATGTCGATGACGCCGCACAGATTGTCGAAGACTTGCGCCGCGAGGAGGCGCGCCAATGAGTTGGCTGCGAAGCTTTGCTCTGCTGTGCAGCCTTGCGTGGCTAACGGTGTTACCGGTGCGTGCCGAGCGCGATGCGACGATGGACATGCTCTTGGCGGCGAATCTGGATGAATTGATGACGATGCCGATCAGTATTGCAACCCAGTCGCCGCAATCGGTCTCCAAGGCGCCTGCCGTCGTTTCGGTGATTACGGCGGAGGACATCAAGGCAACGGGCGCCACCAATTTCGTCGAGGTCTTGCAGAATGTGCCCGGCATTTACCTGCGCATCAACCAGTTCGGTTTTCGCCCCTTGGTCTCGATGCGTGGCGCGGCGTCGAAAAATTCGCTGATCATGGTCAATGGTGCGCCGATGCGCGATCTGGTGTGGTCGACGGGCATCTTCTGGCGCGGTTTGCCGGTGTCCATGATCGAGCGCATCGAGGTCATCCGTGGCCCGGCATCGGCGCTCTATGGTTCGGATGCCTCGTCGGGGGTGATTAATGTCATCACGAAAACCGCCGGCAGTATGCGGGGGTCCGAGGCCGGTGTGCGTCTCGGCAGCTTCGACACGCAAGCGGTCTGGCTCAACCACGGCAGCGAGTGGAACGGACTGGATATCGGCCTGTCGCTGGATGCCTCGACGACCGCAGGTCATCGCCCCTATATCGTCACCACTCGCAATGGCGGGCAAGCCGATCATGCGAATCTGGGTTACGACAATATCGATGTGCGACTTTCGGTCGGCCAGGGACATTGGCGCATACTGGCGGACCACATGCAGAAAAGCAATGTCGGCATCGGCGTGACTGGCGGGAGCTATCTTGATCCGCAGACGCAAGCCAGCGAGCGACAGACCAGCCTGGCCTGGCTCTACAACAATGGGGGTTTTGCCAAGGATTGGAGCCTGGATGCCGAGCTGCGCTACCGCGACCTGGAGTATTCTTCGGGCAATGGTTTCTGGGAACAGACGACCTCTGACCTGAATCAACTACGCTCTGCCGAACGGCGTCTCAATACCGAGTTGAGCGGCCTTTATTCCGGTTTCAAGGATCACCAGATGCGCATCGGCGGCGGACTTGTCTGGCAGGACATCTATCTTGCCGAGAACGCGACCTCCGGGGCGTCATTTACGCGCATTCCATTGCGGGGCCGCGACTACAGTTATCTCTTTGTCCAGGATGCCTGGGCATTCGCCGAGCATTGGGAACTGACTGCCGGCGCGCGCTATGACCACTTTTCCTGTGCATCCAGCGCGCTGAGTCCGCGTGTCGCACTCGTGTGGCAGACCACGGACCGACTGACGAGCAAGCTGATCTACGGTCGTGCCTTCCGCATGCCGTCCTTCTTAGAGTTGTATGTGACCACCAATGCCACCACCCCGAATCCGGATCTGGCGCCGGAGAAGTCGAGAACCTGGGAGATGGCATTCAACTACCGGCTGACCCGCGACCTGAATCTGGGTGCCAACGTGTTTCATTACTATCAGGCCAATCCGATCGTCGACGCGAGTGGTACCTTCAAGAACGTCGATCCGCACACCATTCGCGGCCTGGAGCTTGAAGCGCTGTGGCAAGCCACGCAGACGCTGCGGCTTGTCGGCAATGCCACCTTCCGCAAGGCCGATCAGGAGCAGTACGTCCGACTGGGCGTGGCCGATCACTTCAGTGTGCCGAACCGCGATGCCTATTTGCGCGCGGACTGGACCTTTCTGCCGAAGTGGAACTGGAACCTGCAGGCCAACTACACGGGCCGGCGTTCGTATCTGCTGACGGATACGCGCGGCCCCTTGCGGGCGCAGACCGTGGCTGATACCACGATCCGCCACTATCATGGCAGCGAGTGGGAATTTGCCGCGTCGGTTCGCAATTTGTTCAACGCGGATGCGCGCGAATACTCAGGTCGCACGACGATTCCCAACTACCTGCCGATGCCGAAGCGCAACCTCTACATTGAGGCGCGCTACAAGTTCTAGCCGCCTTTGAGTCGCCTGACGATCTCCAGCGACAGCACCGATTGGTTCAGGGTGTAGAAGTGCAGACCGGGCGCGCCCAGGGCGATCAGGCGTTCGCACAGTTCGGTGACGACATCGAGACCGAAGGCGCGGATCGAATCGGCATCGTCGCCAAAGCTCTCGAACTTCTTGCGCATCCAGCGCGGAATCTCGGCGCCGCTGGAATCCGCAAATCGAGCAAGCTTTGAGAAACTGCCGATCGGCATGATGCCCGGCACGATCGGGATGCTGATGCCCAGTGCGCGTGCTTCGGCGACAAAGTGGGCATAAGCATCGGCGTTGTAGAAGAACTGGGTGATGGCCGAATCGGCACCGGCATCGACTTTGCGCTTGAAGGCGCGCAGGTCGTCGCGCGGACTTTTTGCCTGCGGATGCCATTCCGGGTAGGCGGCCACTTCGATGCGGAAGGTGTCGCCGGTTTCCTGGCGGATGAATTCGACCAGTTCGTTGGCGTAGCGAAACTCGCCGACATCGGCCATGCCTGAGGGCAGATCGCCGCGCAGCGCCACGATGCGGCGGATGCCTTGCGCACGGTAGGTGTCGAGGATTTCGCGGATGCCGTTGCGTGTCGATCCGATGCAGGAGAGGTGCGGTGCGGCGGCATGGCCTTCGGCGGCGATTTCCATGACCACGTCGAAGGTGCGCTCGCGCGTTGAACCGCCGGCGCCATAGGTGACGGAGAAGAAGGTCGGATGGGCGGCGGCCAGCTTTTCGCGCACGACACGCAGCTTGTCGATGCCGTCGGCCGATTGTGGCGGGAAAAATTCGAAAGAGATTTCAGTGGTCATGGCGGGCATGGAGAAAGAATTCGTGATTGCCGTCGGTGCCGGTGATCGGGCTGTCGAACCAGTCGCGGACGGTGAGGTGGTGGTCGGTGCAGCAGGCGGTGAGCTTGTCGCGCACCATGGGATACAAGCGACAGTCGCTAACGATGCCACCCTTGCCGATATGCTCGGGGCCGACTTCGAACTGCGGCTTGACCAGCAGCAGCAGGTCGCCGAGTTTGGTGAGCAGCGGTGGCAGTTGCGGAACGATCAGCGTGAGCGAGATGAAGGATACATCCACAACGATTAAATCAAGTTGCCGTCCTGCCAGCACCGACTTTTCGAGATGGCGCGCATTAATACCTTCGTGAGATTCGGCGCGTGGATCGGCCGCAATGGTCGGGTGTAACTGGCCATGCCCGACATCGATGCCGACGACTTTCGCGGCGCCATGCTGCAGCAGGCAGTCGGTGAAGCCGCCGGTACTTTGGCCGATGTCGAGACAGTCGCGGCCACGCACGTCGATCTGTGTGTGTCGCAATGCGCCGGAGAGTTTGATGCCGCCGCGCGACACGTATTCGGCATCGGACGCGGGCGCGACGACCAGCCGGGCATCGCCGGGGAGCAGCAGCGCCGGCTTGAGGATGGCCTCGCCGTCGAGACTGATGCGCCCCGCCTCGATCAGCCGCTGTGCTGCGCTGCGCGAGGGGGCGAGCCCCTGCTGTACCAGCAGCGCATCGATACGCACCCCGTCATGCGGGGTGTGGCGATGTGCCGCCGCGCGCACGGCGACCTTGGATTTCGGCCGGGCCGTGCGGGCATGAAACGAGTTCATGCTCATGAAGAAACACGAAGGGCCGCCCCGAGTGTTTCTGCCCCTTGAGGGGAGAAACGAGCGAAGCGAGTTTTTCGGGGTGGGCTCATTGGTGCTTAGTACCTGTAGTGCTCGGCCTTGTACGGACCGTCCTTGGGCACGCCGATGTAGGCGGCCTGCTGGTCGGTCAGCTCCGACAGTTGCGCATTGAGCTTTCTGAGTTGCAGCCGCGCCACCTTCTCGTCGAGATGCTTGGGCAGCGTGTAGACGCCCACCGGGTAGTCGGCGTTGCGCGTGAACAGCTCGATCTGGGCGATGGTCTGGTTGGCGAAGGACGACGACATGACGTAGCTCGGGTGGCCAGTGGCGCAGCCGAGGTTTACCAGGCGGCCCTTGGACAGCAGGATGATCCTCTTGCCGTCGGGGAAGATCACGTGGTCGACCTGCGGCTTGATCTCTTCCCACTGGTACTTCTCGATCGAGGCGACGTCGATCTCATTGTCGAAGTGGCCGATGTTGCAGACGATGGCCTGGTCCTTCATTTTCGCCATGTGGTCGTGGTTGATGACGTGGAAATTGCCGGTGCAGGTGACGAAGATGTCGGCCTTGTCGGCGGCGTAGTCCATGGTGACGACGCGGTAGCCCTCCATCGCGGCCTGCAGCGCGCAGATCGGGTCGATCTCGGTGACCCAGACCTGGGCCGACAGCGCGCGCATGGCCTGGGCCGAGCCCTTGCCGACGTCGCCGTAGCCGGCGATCAGCGCGACCTTGCCGGCGATCATCACGTCGGTGGCGCGCTTGATGCCGTCGACCAGCGACTCGCGGCAGCCATAGAGGTTGTCGAACTTCGACTTGGTGACCGAGTCATTGACGTTGATGGCGGGAATCTTGAGGTCGCCGCGCTCGTGCATCTGGTAGAGGCGATGCACGCCGGTGGTGGTCTCTTCCGTGACGCCCTTGATCTGCGCGAGGCGGGTCGAGTACCAGGTCTTGTCGGTAGCCAACTTGGCCTTGATGGCGGCGAAGAGGATGGTTTCTTCCTCGCTGGTCGGCTTGGCGATAACGGAGATGTCCTTCTCGGCCTTGGCGCCGATGTGCAGCAGCAGCGTGGCGTCGCCGCCGTCGTCGAGGATCATGTTGGAGTAGCCGTTGTCCGGCCACTCGAAGATGCGGTGGGTGTAGTCCCAGTAGTCGACCAGCGACTCGCCCTTGACGGCGAAGACGGCGATGCCGTCCTTGGCGATGGCGGCGGCGGCGTGGTCCTGGGTCGAGAAGATGTTGCACGAGGCCCAGCGCACCTCCGCGCCGAGCGCGGTCAGCGTCTCGATCAGCACGGCGGTCTGGATGGTCATGTGCAGCGAACCGGTGATGCGCGCACCCTTGAGCGGCTGCGCTTTGGCGAATTCCTCGCGGATGGCCATCAGGCCGGGCATCTCGGTTTCGGCGATGCGGATTTCCTTGCGGCCCCAGTCGGCGAGGCCCATGTCAGCGATGACATAGTCAATCATGGTAAGTCTCCATTCACGTGATATGAATGGGCGCCGTTACCATGAACCTGCAAGCCGAGCCTGACGATCAATGAGGATCGCTGCAGCGCCCCTCGGCGAACGCGGATTATACGCAGTCGGAATGGTATCCTTAGAACTATGACAAAAGAGGTAGTCGGGCGCTCTGCCGCCACACTGCAGCAGATCATGATGGGTGTGCATGAGGGAGAAGCCAGCCTCTGCCCGGTGCTGCTCGAGGTGGATGAAGGCATCCAGCTTTGGAATATGGCGGGACGGCGGCAGTTTTTCAATCCGGCCACCTTGCGTCAGTTCGGGGCATTGGCCGAGCCGGAAGCGATTGGCTTCGAGGATTTGGCAGCGGCTTGCCTGGATGCTGGCGGCCTGCCGTTTCCGCAACATGAGTTTCCCGTCGCCCGCGTGCTGGCGGATGGCCAGCCCTGCAACGATGTGCTGGTGCGTCTGGCCGACGCAAGCTTGCCCTGCCACTGGTTACGCATCAATGCGCGTCTGCTGTATGCGCCCGGATCGACGGATCTGGTGGGTGTGCTGAGTTCGACGGTGGATGTTACGCAACTGATTGATCGCGCTCAGGATTTGCAGCGCCAGGCGCATTACGATGCCCTGACCGGATTGCCCAACCGCGTGTTGCTGGCCGATCGCATGAAGCTGGCACTGGCGCACTCGCGGCGTACCGGCGACCGGCTGGCCGTGTGCCTGATGGATCTGGATGGCTTCAAGCCGGTGAATGACACGCTCGGCCACAAAGCCGGCGATCGCCTGCTGCAAGAGATTGCACGACGGCTGGAAGAGGCCATGCGTGCCGACGATACTGCGGCGCGGCTGGGGGGCGACGAGTTTGCGTTGCTGCTGGGTGGGCTCAAGTCGCCGCAACAGGCGGAGCTGGCGCTGCAGCGCGTGCTGGAGGCCGTGGCGACGCCGCTGGCGATCGATGGCAATCCGGTACGGGTGTCGGCGAGCATCGGTGTGACCTTGTTTCCCGGCGATAGCGGTGAGCCCGACCAATTGTTGCGCCATGCCGACCAGGCCATGTACAAGGCCAAGGAAGCCGGCAAGGGCCGCTACCACATGTTCGACCCGACGGTCGAATCGCGCATCCGGGCCAACCAAGGCCTGCTCAAGCGCATCGAGGATGCCCTCGACAAGGGGCAGTTTGCACTTTACTACCAGCCCAAGGTGGATTGCCGTCATGGCCGGGTAGTCGGCATGGAGGCGCTGATCCGCTGGCAGCACCCGGTGCTGGGGCTGCGTGCGCCGGGTGAGTTTCTGCCGCTGATCGAGCATGACGACATTATCGTGCGGCTGGGCGAGTGGGTGATTGCCGAGGCGCTACGGCAGATGGCGTTGTGGCGGGAAAGCGGCATCAACCTCAATGTCAGCGTCAATGTTTCGGCCCGCCAGTTTTTGCGCGGCGGCTTCGATGACCGGCTCGCGGCCATGCTGGCTCATCACCTGCCCGGACTGGAACGCAAGCTAGAACTGGAACTGGTCGAGACGGCGGCGCTTGAGGATGTGATTGCGGTGCGCAAGGTGATGGCGCATTACCAGAAGCTCGGCATGCGTTTCGCCCTCGACGATTTCGGCACCGGCTATTCCTCGCTGGTGCATCTCAAGCGGCTGGCCGTCGATGTGCTGAAGATCGACCAGACCTTCGTGCGCGATATGCTCGACGATCCGGGCGATCTGGCGATCGTGCAGGGCGTGATCGGCCTTGCCTCGGCTTTCAGTCAGAAGGTGGTGGCCGAAGGCGTGGAGAGTATCGAACAGATCTTGTTGTTGCTCGAACTGGGCTGCGATGTCATGCAGGGCTTTGGCATTGCCCGCCCCATGGCGGTCGAGCGTGTGCCGGGCTGGCTGGCTGGCTTTCAGGCCGACCCGCGCTGGCAATTGGCGCGCACCAGCTATCCGATGCGCGGCGATTTCGAATTGCTGTTAATGGAAGTGTCCCACCGTCACTGGCTGGAAAAAACCCGTTTGGCGCTGCAGCAAGGCACCGATCTGCCAGCGGTCGATTATGGCAGTTGCCGTTTCACGCAATGGTATGCGGAAGCGGGCATCCGCCGCTACGGCGGTCTGCAGGAGTTTCGCGAAATCGACATGATTCATCGCAAGGTGCATAAACAGGCCGAGGTGCTGCATGCCTGCGTGTATGCGGACGACGATGCAGGCATTGAAATGGCGCGGCAGGCCCTGGAAGGTGCCAACGAAACCCTATTGCAGCAGTTACACTCCTTCCGCATCGGTCTGGCGGGTACGCCAGTGGATAACCCGGAACTTACGACGCAAGGACCCTGACATGGAAAGTACGACGCAAAACCTGGTCTGGCGAGACGATTTCGCCACGGGCGTGGCCGAGATCGACGAGCAGCACATGATTCTGGTGCATACGCTGAATGAAGCCGCCACCAAGCTGAAACACGATACGAGCCAGGAGACGTTGGAGCAGATCACCCAGGACTTGCTGAGTTATGCGCTCTATCACTTCGAGACCGAAGAAGAACTGATGCAGCAATATGGCTATGCCGACGCGGCGGATGCCGACGAGGGGGCAGCCGACCAGCATCTGTCGCAGCACCGTGCCTTCTCGGCCAAGGTGGTCAGCGTGCGCGACGGCCTCAAGTCCGGGATGAGGATTGCTTCCAGCGACCTGCTCGACTTTCTCAACAACTGGCTGGTCAACCACATCCTCAACACCGACAAGAAGCTCGGTGCGTTCATCGTCGCCAAACGGGCGGGCTAGACGCTTGAGGCGCGCCGTTCAGCCGAGCGGCTGGAACAGCACGTCGAGATCGTCGGCGCCGATCAGGTGCTTGCCGGTCTCGGCGGCATCCTGACCATGTACCAACTGGTCGGCCAGACCGCGCTTGCGCGCCTGCAGGGCAAGAATCTTTTCTTCGACGGTGCCCTGCGTCATCAGCTTGTACACAAATACCGGCTTGTCCTGGCCCATGCGGTGGGCGCGCGCAGTGGCCTGTTCCTCGACTGCCGGATTCCACCACGGGTCGTAGTGGATCACGGTATCGGCGGCAGTCAGATTGAGTCCCGTCCCGCCGGCTTTCAGGCTGATCAGGAACAGCGGCACACGGCCCTGCTGGAAATCGTCGATCGGGGTTTCGCGGTCCTTGGTTTGGCCGGTCAATTTGACGTAACGAATGTTCTGCTTGTCCAACTCGACTTCGATCAGGCCGATCATGCTGGTGAATTGCGAGAACAGCAGAATCCGTCGGCCTTCGTCGAGCAACTCCTCAAGCATTTCCATTAACAGGGCGAGTTTGGCCGATTCGGCGTTGCCCTTGCTGACGATGGCCTTGGCGGACTCCAGCTTGACGAGGCGCGGGTCGCAACACACCTGACGCAGCTTGAGCAGGGCGTCGAGAATCATGATCTGGCTCTGGCCGACGCCCTTTTCGCGCAAGACTTCGCGCAGCTTTTTGTCGAAGACGACGCGTAGCGATTCGTAAAGATCGCGCTGGCCGCCTTCGATTTCGACCCAACGGACGATCTCGGTGCGCGGCGGCAGTTCGGTGAGGACTTGCTCTTTAGTCCGTCGCAACAGGAAGGGCCGCACGCGCTCGGCAAGGTTCTGGCGCGCCGTCGGGTCGCCCTGCTTTTCGATGGGGGTGCGGAAGATGCGCCCGAAGCGATCGGCGCTGCCAAGAAATCCCGGCATGAGGAAGTCGAATTGCGCCCACAGTTCGCCAAGGTGGTTTTCCAACGGCGTGCCGGTGAGCGACAGGCGATGGCGTGCCTTCAATTGTCGTGCCACCTGGTGCGCCTTGGCCTTGGGGTTCTTGATGAACTGCGCCTCGTCGAGCACCAGCAGGTGGAAGGGTTGCGCCAGCAGCGTTTCCTGATCACGCACCAGCAGCGGGTAGGTAGTGAGTACGATGTCGGCCGTGGCGATCTGGCCGAACAGGGCGGCGCGGTCCTTGCCGTGCAAAGTCAGCACGGTGAGATCCGGCGCGAATTGCGCGGCCTCGTTCTTCCAATTGGCCATCAGGCTGGTCGGGGCGATCACCAGGCTGGGGCGGTCGGCACGGCCGGAGAGTTTCTCCAACTGCAGATGGGCCAGCGTCTGCACGGTTTTGCCGAGGCCCATGTCGTCGGCGAGGATGCCTGCCAATCCATACTCACGCAGGAACTGCAGCCAGTTGAGGCCGTCCTGCTGGTAGTGGCGCAACTCGGTGCGAAAAGTCGGCGCTGGCGGGACGGCGCTAATGCCGGAAAAATCCTTGAGTTTGGCGCCGATGCCACGCAGTCGCTCGCCACCCATCCAGTGAGCCGGTTGCTCATCGAGCATGGCCAGCACGGCGGCATGGTGGCGCGACAAACGCGGGCGTTCGTCATCGAGAAATTCCACCAGTGGCAGCAGCCAGGCACGCAGGCGCGCCACCGGCAGCGGCAGGATGCGCTTGGCGTCGATGGCGACCGGCACGGTCGCGTCGTCGGCCATGTCCTTGAGGCGCGCGAGAAGTTGGGGCTGTTCGGCAATCAGGCGAATCAGCGGCGGCACCAGGCTGATGCGCTCGCCGCCGATCATGACGCCGAGGTCGAGCGTAAACCAGTCGCCGCCTTGCCTTTCGGCTTCTTCCTCGATGGCGACAAACCAGTCGTCGGGGCGTGCCATCTGGAATGGGAAGTCGTCGGCGATGGTGACGACAATGCCGGCGTCTTCGAGCGCCTCAATTCCTTCGGACAGGATCGGCAGCCAGCCGACGGCATCCGGTCGGGCGGGAATCAGGCAAGTCGCGTTGCTGTCGGTGCGCTGGTAGTGCGGGCGAAAGCGTTCGAGGCTGTCGAGCCCGAGCGCTTGCAGGCGTTGCCAGACCGCGATTTCGGTGGCGCTATCGCGCGCCAGAATGCGTGTCTCGCCATCTCTTTTGATGCGCATCAGCGGCGGCGGGAAGGCACTGCCAATGACTGGGGGAAGGCCGGGGTAGTCGAAGGTCAGTTCGGCCAGTGCCACGTCGTCGGCCAGGGTGAACATTTTCGTGTGACGGATGCGCCCCAGCCGCAGATGCAGGCGCGCGACGGGCGGGCCGGCGGGTGCGCCGGTCTCCATCACGGCCGGCAGCGGCAGAGAAATGCCGAGGTTTTGTTCCAGCGCCGTCAGCCGCGCATGCGCGACCAGCGCATCGGCCTCGTTGAGCGGCGGGGCACGCATCAGGCGCTCGACCAGCACACCGGGCAGGTCGTTGCTGAGCAGGCCGATTTCGCTGGTGGTCGGATCGAAATAAGTGGCCGGCTGGGTTGGCAGGCGCAGCACCGCTTCCGGCAGTTCATAGGCAAGGCGTTGATGGCCCTCCGTGTCGCGCTGCCACGCGAGGGTGATGTCGCGCGCTTCGCCCATGGAGAGCGGCTGGTCCGCACTGTCACCGACGAATAGCCGGCCGGTGCGTACGGCGGCACACAGCAGCGTGTAACCGGATTCGCCGCTCAGCGAAGCGATCACTTCACGCTGGTAGTAGCGTACTTCTTCCTGGCAGGCAAGCGCCAGACGCAGGACGGAAACGTCTTCCGGCAGGACGCAGTCGCGCGCGCTGGCGCGCAGGTCGTGGGTTGGCGGCATCCAGATGGCCGGTTTTCCCAGCCCGCCTTTCTTGAGGCAGCGGCTCCTGCCAATGCCGAGCGTGCCGCGCAGCGGATCGAGCAGATAGACGACGCGAAATTCGGCGTCGATGACCTCGGGACCGCTCTCCGATGCAGTTGGTTCTTCGATGCCGGCCAGCCAGGCGAGGGCCTCGGGACTGGGGTCGAAATCCGTATCAATGGGTGCGGGCGGGGTCGTCGGTATGACCGGGTTGGCCGCGAGCGGCGCACCGGGGCGTGCCAGTGCCGTCAACAGCAAGGCGACCGCATGCTTGCAGTTGAAGCCGACAGGGCAGGTGCATTCGCCCTCGACCATGAAGGCCAGACCGCTTGCCACGTCATACTCGATCAAAACTTCGGCCGCATACGGCAGTTTTTTCGAGCCACGTACCGAGCCGCTGATGCGAATGCGGCCGGCGGTGTTGTCGAGCGAAACGACGCGGACGCGGTCGCCGCTCCTGGCATACTGCGTGCCCCGCAGCAACGCGCCCTGGTCGAAGTAGTCGAGCAGATCCGGGATCTGCAGGGCGTATGAGGGCGGGGCAACTACTGACAATGCTTAGAGTCCGGCATCTGACTTGAGTGCCTGGACCTTGTCGAGGGCTTCCCAGGTGAATTCCGGCTCGTCACGGCCGAAGTGGCCATAGGCGGCGGTCTTCTCGTAGATCGGGCGCAGCAGGTTGAGCATGTTGACGATGCCTTTCGGGCGCAGGTCGAAATGCTTGGTGACCAGCGCGGCGATCTTCTCGTCGGAAATCGTGCCGGTGCCCTGCGTGGTGACCATGACGGAAGTCGGCTGGGCAACGCCGATGGCATACGACACCTGCACCAGGCACTTGCTGGCCAGTCCGGCGGCGACGATGTTCTTGGCGACGTAGCGGCCGGCATAGGCGGCCGAGCGATCGACCTTCGACGGGTCCTTGCCGGAGAAGGCGCCGCCGCCGTGCGGCGCCGCCCCACCATAGGTGTCGACGATGATCTTGCGGCCGGTGAGGCCGCAGTCGCCCTGCGGGCCGCCGACGACGAAACGGCCGGTCGGATTCACCAGATACTTGATGTCGCCCTTGATCAGTTCCTTGGGCAGGACGGGCTTGATGATGTCCTCGATCACGGCTTCGATGGCCGAGGCCTTCATCTTCGGGCCGTCGGACATTTCCGGCGAGTGCTGGGTCGAGAGCACCACGGTGTCGATGGCGAAGGGCTTGCCGTCCTGGTACTTGATGGTGACTTGCGACTTGGCATCCGGGCGCAGCCAGGGCAGGCGGCCGTCCTTGCGCAACATGGCCTGGCGCTCGACGAGGCGGTGCGACAGGTAGATCGGCAGCGGCATCAGCGTCGCGGTTTCGTCGCAGGCGTAACCGAACATCAGGCCCTGGTCGCCGGCACCCTGATTCAGGTAGTCGTCCGAGGCGCGATCCACGCCCTGGGCGATGTCCGGCGATTGCTTGTCGTAGGCGACCAGCACGGCACAGCCCTTGTAGTCGATGCCGTATTCGGTATTGTCGTAGCCGATGCGCTTGATGGTATTGCGCGCCACGCCGATGTAATCGACGTTGGCGGTGGTGGTGATCTCGCCGGCGAGCACGACCAAGCCGGTGTTGCACAGCGTCTCGGCGGCGACGCGCGCAGTCGGATCCTGGGTCAGGATGGCATCGAGAATGGCGTCGGAGATTTGATCCGAGACCTTGTCCGGGTGGCCTTCCGAGACGGATTCCGAGGTGAAGAAAAATTCGTTGCTCATGGTGTGGCTCCTATCGTGTTCCCCGCTGTACTTGGTCCGTCGGACCGGCTCGGGGGATACGGAGCAGGCGACGCTTTAGCAGTATTTTTCCGATCACCTGGATTCGCCCTGCAAGTTGTCCATGGTCACTGAATGCGTGACGCCTTAACTCGACGAAGGCAGCGATAATACCGCTTTTTTGTCCCCGAAAAAACCACTGAACAATATGGGTTTTGTATTTCGTTTGCTGGCCTGGCTGCCTTTGCCGCTGCTGCACAACCTCGGTGCGTTGGCCGGGTGGCTGGCCTATGCGCTGTCGCCCTCCTATCGCCGTCATCTGCGCGACAACATGACACAGGCGGGTGTTGAGGCAGTACGTGCAGATGCAGTAGCCGAGGCGGGCAAGACGGTTTTCGAGCTGCCCAAGCTCTGGCTGCGGCCGCAGGATGAGGTGGTGAGCCGCGTCACTCAGGTCAGCGGCTGGGAACGGGTCGAGGCGGCCTGGCGCGAGGGCAAGGGCATCCTGTTCATCACCCCGCATCTGGGCTGCTTCGAGATCACGGCGCAGTACTACGCCGCGCACCGCCCCATCACCGTGCTCTATCGCCGCCCCAAGCAGGCTTGGCTGGGGCCGATCATCGAAGCGGGGCGCGGGACGAACCTGAAACTGGCGCCGGCCGACGTGTCCGGCGTCAAAAAACTCCTCAAGGCGCTCAAATCCGGCGAGGCGGTCGGCATGTTGCCCGATCAGGCACCCAAGGAAGGCGAGGGGGTGTGGGCACCGTTCTTTGGCAAGCCGGCCTACACCATGACGCTGGCGGCGCGCCTGACGCAAACTGGAGCCACCGTGATCCTCGCCTACGCCGAGCGTCTCCACTACGGCGCCGGCTACCATCTGAAGCTGTTTGCACCGCAGGGCGAAACCGCGACGCCCGCCGCCGTCAATCGCGAAATCGAGCGGCTGGTGCGGATGTGCCCGGAACAATATTTGTGGGGCTATAACCGCTACAAGGGTGTCCCGCCAGCATGAGTCGTCTGGTGCTATTGCTGATGTGGCTGCTGCACTGGCTGCCAATGCCGTGGCTGGCCGCCTGCGGCCGCTTGTTCGGCCGTTTGTTTTATCGCTTCGGCCGTGGCCGGCGGCAGGTGGCCCTGACCAATCTGGGCCTGTGCTTCCCCGCATTGAGCGAACCCGAAAAGTCGACGCTGGCGAGACGGCACTTCGAAGCCTTCGGCCGCAGTTTTCTCGAACGCGGCCTGCTGTGGTGGGCGTCGCCGGCGCGCATTCGCCGTATCGTCCGACTGGAGGGGCTGGCGCATATTCCGCAAGACCGCCCGGTGATTCTGCTCGCACCGCACTTTGTCGGGCTCGACATGGGGTGGACGCGGCTGACGCTGGAAATCGACATGGTGAGCATGTATTCGAACCAGAAAAATCCCGTGTTCAATGCCGCGTTGTATCGCGGCCGCCTGCGTTTTGGCGCGTCGGAACTGGTCTCGCGCCAGGAAGGCATGCGACCTGCCATTAAGCTGCTGAAATCGGGGAAGCCCTTCTACTACCTGCCGGACATGGACTATGGTGCGCAGGACGCCATTTTCGTGCCCTTTTTCGGCGTGCCGGCCGCGACGATTACCGGCCTGTCGCGACTCGCGCGCATGACCGGGGCGGCGGTGCTGCCGGTGATTACGCGCATGCAGGACGATGGCTACGTGGTCGAGATCGGCACGGCATGGAACGACTTTCCCGGCGAGAGCATTGAGACCGACACGCGGCGTATGAATGCTTTTATCGAAGCGGCCGTGCGGCCGATGCCGGAACAGTATTTCTGGCTGCACCGCCGCTTCAAGACGCGCCCACCCGGTGAAATGCGGCCATATTGACCGCTTTTTGCAAAAAGTCGGTGCTGGCCGGACGGCGTATCCTTATATGATGAAAATCAGATTTACCAAAATGCACGGGCTGGGCAACGACTTTGTGGTCCTTGACGCCACGGGTATCCATGACCAAAATTTCGTTCCGAATGCCGCGCAGGCGCAGTGGCTGGCCGATCGCCACTTCGGCGTGGGCTGCGACCAGATTCTCGTCGTGCAGCGTCCCGAGCGCGAGGATGCCGACTTCCGCTACCGCATCTTCAATGCCGATGGCGGCGAGGTCGAGCAGTGCGGCAACGGCGCGCGCTGCTTCGTGCGTTTCGTCCATGACCAGGGGCTGACCGACAAGCGCGCCATCCGCGTCGAGACCGAGGCCGGCCTGATCAAGCCGCAGCTCGAAGCCGACGGGCAAGTGACGGTGAATATGGGCGTGCCGCGCCTGCTGCCGGCCGACATCCCCTTCCTGACCGAGACCGACGATCTCGTCCAGACCCTCGAATTTGCCGGCCGCAGCGCGCAGATCACCGCCGTTTCGATGGGCAATCCGCATGCCGTGCAGGTGGTCGAGAATGTCGATTCCGCCCCGGTGGCGCGCGACGGCCCGTTGATCGAGGCGCATCCGTCCTTTCCGAAACGCGTCAATGCCGGTTTCATGGAAGTCGTCGGCCGCCACGCCATTCGCCTGCGCGTCTTCGAGCGCGGTGCCGGCGAAACGCTGGCCTGCGGCACCGGCGCCTGCGCCGCCGTCGTCGCCGGCATCTGCCGCGGCCTGCTGGATTCCCCCGTGCGCGTGAGTACGCGTGGCGGCGAACTGACCATTGCCTGGGACGGCAGGGGCCAACCGGTGCGCATGACCGGCCCGGCCGTCACCGTGTTTTCCGGCGAAATCGAACTTCCCAAGGAGCTTTCATGAATCTTGCCGCCAAGGATATTGCCCAGTACCTGAAGGATCATCCCGATTTCTTCAACCAATATGCCGATGCGCTGGCGCAGATCACCGTACCCGATCCGCATGGCGGGCGCGCCGTCTCGATCACCGAGCGGCAGATGGGCACCCTGCGCGACCAGGTGAAACGCCTCGAAGCCAAGCTGGCCGAACTGATTCGCTTCGGCGAGGAAAACGATGCGCTGCTCGCCAAGACTCATCGGCTGGTGTTGGCGCTGGCCGGCGCACCCGATACCGGGACGGTGTTGCGCGTGCTCTACGCCCACCTCGGCGGCGATTTCGCCGTGCCGCATGTGGCCGTGCGCCTGTGGGGGGTGGCGGGCGATCCGGGTGCGCCCGAATTCACGCCGATGAGCGAAGAAGCACGCGAGTTCGCCGCCTCCATCAAGCGCCCCTACTGCGGCACGGGCAGCGGCCCGGATGTGCTGGCCTGGTTCGGCGAGCGCGGCATGCAGGTGCGCTCGCTGGCGCTGGTCACCTTGCGGCGCGGCCAAGACGTGTTCGGCCTGCTGGCGCTGGGCAGCGAAGAGCCGCAGCGCTTCTATCCCGAAATGGGCACGCTCTATCTGGAACGCATCGGCGAGGTGGCGGCAACGGCGCTTGCGCGCACGCTGCGCTGAGATTGACCGTGGCCGATGCGTCGGTCGCCCAGTTTTTAAGCGAGCTTGCGCATCAGCGCCGTGCCAGCCCGCACACGCTGACCGCCTATCGGCGCGACCTCGCGCTGTTACAGGGCTGCGCGGGCGCCCGCCCGCTGGCCCAGTTGCAATCCCACGAACTGCGCCGTCAGGCAATGCGCCTGCATGGTCAGGGCTTGTCGGCACGTTCTGTCGCGCGCACGCTATCGGCCTGGCGCGCCTACTACCGCTGGCTGGCACAACGCGGTGAACTGCTTGCCGACCCCTGCGTCGGTCTCAAGGCACCGAAGCGGCCGCGCCTGCTGCCCAAGGCGCTCGGCATCGATCAGGCCCATGCTCTGCTGTCGCTGCCCGCCGAAGACACGCTGGCCAAACGCGATATCACCATGTTCGAGCTGTTCTACTCCTCCGGCCTGCGTCTCGCCGAGCTGGCCTCGTTAAACGTGGCAGGCGGGCTGGATTTGTCGAGCGGCGAGGTGACCGTCACCGGCAAGCGCGGCAAAACGCGCATGGTGCCGGTTGGGGCCAAGGCCGCCGCCGCGCTGGCGGCGTGGCTGCCCGAGCGCGCCACACTCGCCGCAGCGGATGAACCGGCGCTATTCGTCAGCCGGCGCGGCACGCGGCTGACCCCACGCAGCATTGCGCTGCGTCTCGATCACTGGGCGAAGAAAAGTGGCATCGGCCTGCACGTCCATCCCCACATGCTGCGCCACTCCTTCGCCAGCCACGTGCTGCAATCCTCAGGCGACCTGCGTGCCGTGCAGGAAATGCTCGGCCATGCCAGCATCGCCACCACGCAAATCTATACGCACCTGGACTTCCAGCATCTGGCAAAGGTTTATGATGGTGCGCATCCTCGGGCAAAAAAGAAATGAGAAATGAACCTGCCAAAAACGCTCTCGGGTGATTTCTGGGGCGGTCTTGCCGCCATGCTGGTGGCCATGCCCTCGGCGATTGCCTTTGGCGTCACGATCTATGCGCCGCTTGGCGGCGGTGCCGCCGCCGTCGGGGCGATGGCGGGCATCCTCGGGGCGATGGCGCTTGGCTTGGTCGCTGCTTCGCTCGGCGGTGCGCCGCGCCTGATCAGCGCGCCCTGTGCGCCGGCCGCCGCCGTGCTGGCGGCATTTGCCATCGAGATGTTGCATGCCGGCCACGAAGCTGCGGCCATCATGTTGATGCTGGTGGTGCTCGGCCTGCTGGCCGGCATCCTGCAAGTCGCTTTCGGGTTGCTGCGCCTCGGCAAGCTGATCGAATACATGCCTTATCCGGTGGTCAGCGGCTATCTTACCGGCGTCGGGCTGATCATCATCGGCAGCCAGGTGCCCAAACTGCTGGGTGCCGCGCGCGGGGTGAATGTCTGGCAGGCGCTGGCCGACCCGGTGCAGTGGAATCTGTCCAGCCTCGCCATTGGCGCGATGACGGCACTGGTCATGGTGAGCGCACCCAGATTCATCAAACGCATACCGGCGGCGATTCTCGGCCTGCTGGCCGGTGTGCTGACGTATTTTGCCTTGGCGCTGGCCGGCGCGGCGCCCATGGTGACGGCTGCCAACCCGTTGGTGATCGGGCCGCTCGGCAGCGGCGCGGGCGGCGGCTTTCTGGAAGGTATGAGCACCCGCTGGCAGGCCGCCGGGGCGCTGGATTTCGCCACGCTGTCGCTGCTGATCTTCCCGGCGCTGACGCTCGCCGGCCTGCTGTCGATCGACACGCTGAAGACCTGCCTAGTGCTCGATTCGCTGACGCGCTCGCGCCACCAGTCGAATCGCGAACTGATCGGCCAGGGCGTCGGCAACATCGCATCGGCGGCCATCGGTGGCATGCCGGGCGCGGGCACGATGGGCGCGACGCTGGTCAATCTTTCCTCGGGGGGCACCACGCGCTTGTCCGGCGTGTTCGAGGGCGCCATGGCACTGGTGGCTTTCCTGGTGCTCGGCAGCCTGATCGCCTGGGTGCCGGTCGGTGCGCTGGCGGCGATCCTGATCGTCATCGGCGCGCGCATGATCGACAAAAACAGCCTGCACTTCCTCAAGTCGCGCGCCACCATCCTCGATTTCGCCGTGATTCTGGCCGTCGTGCTGACGGCCTTGTTCGTCGGCCTGATCCCCGCCTCGGCCGTGGGCATCCTGCTCGCCGTGATCCTGTTCATCCGCGAGCAGATCGGCGGTGCGGTGGTGCGCCGCAAGCTGGTGTGCAACCAGCATTTCTCGCGGCGCGTGCGCACCCATGAGGAGATGGAAATTCTTACCCAACAGGGCGAGCAGGCGGTGATCTGCGAACTGCAGGGCAGCCTGTTCTTCGGCACGACCAATCAGCTCTATTCCCATCTCGAACCGGAACTGAAGACGCGCCGCTACCTGATTCTCGACATGCGCCGCGTGCAGACCGTCGACGTCACCGCCGCACACATGCTCGAACAGGTCAAGGACATGCTGGCCGAGCGCGAAGGCACGCTGATTTTCGCCAGCATCCCGCCGCAACTGCCGTCCGGGCTCGACATCGAAGCCTATCTGCGCGAAGTGGGGCTGCTTGAAGCCGTGGGCCATGTCCAGGTATTCGGCGATGTCGATGCCGCGCTGGAATGGGTGGAAGACCAGTTGATCGCCACGGCGGCACTCGCGCTGGCGCAGGAAACGCGCCTCGATCTGCACGACATCGAACTGTTTCGCCATCGCAAGGAACACACCCTGCAGGCGCTGGAGCTTTGCCTCGAAGCGCGTCATGTCGCCGCAGGCGAGAAGATCTTCGCGCGCGGCGATACCGGCGACGAGCTGTTCCTGATCCGCTGCGGCGCGGTGCGCATCCTGCTGCCGTTGACCGAACGGCAAACCCACCATATCGGCACCTTCGGGCGTGGTGCCTTCTTCGGCGAGATGGCTTTCCTCGATGGCGAACCGCGCTCGGCCGATGCGGTGGCCTTCAGCGATGTCGAACTGTACGTGCTGTCGCGCCAGGTCTTCGACAAGTTTGCCGAAGAACACAAAAAAGCCGCGTTGGCCCTGATGGAGGGCATCGCCAGCGTGCTGGCGAGCCGCCTGCGCTATACCACTGCCGAACTGCGCGCACTGGAAATCTGATCTACTGTCGGCAAGCGTCACGAAGCGATTGACATATACTCGACGCTACACCATGAAGGAGCACGCCATGCAATTCACCGCAATTTTCGAGCAAGTCCCCGAAGGTTACATTGCTTTCGTTGAGGAAATCCCCGGTGCCAACACGCAGGGCGAAACGCTTGACGAAGCGCGTCATAACCTTACCGAAGCGGTCCAGTTGGTACTCGAAGCCAATCGCACACTGGCGGAAGAATCTCTACTCGGCAAACGCATCATCCGCGAACCGTTCGACCTCGTCACTGCATGAAGCGGCTGGACCTGATCCGTTACCTCGAACGCTTCGGTTGCCAGCTTCTGCGTGAAGGCAGCAGCCATTCGGTCTATGTGAATCGGGCCACTGGCAAGGCGACGACTGTGCCGCGCCATCGCGAGATCAACGATTTTCTCGCCCGAAAAATCTGTAAAGATTTGGAAATTCCCCCCGTACCATGACCAAGAAACCCGCCCCCGCCAACGCCGACATCCTCAGCTACCGCCATCCCGACCGGCGCAAGAACAATCCCGAGGTCGGCATGGTCACGCCGGCCACCGACCCGGACGAAGGCAAGACGCGCTGGCAGCACGACCCGCATCTCGATCCGACCCTGAGTTGGACCGGCAAGGCCGAGCGCACCAGTTTCGATGTCGATACCGTCAGCCTGCATGTGCATGAGCGCATCGACCCGGCGAGCATTCTGTCGGCCTTGCGCAGAAAAGTCGGCGCTGGCGAGACGGCACTAGATAAGAAAAAAGGTGCCAAAGCCGCGCAACTCAAAGCCATCCAGCCCGGCCTCTTCGACGCGCCCTTCGAGAGCCTGCCGCTGCGCGACGCCATCGATTTCTACAAGCACGACAAGGGCTGGAGCAACCGCCTCGTCGCGGGCGATTCGCTGCTGGTGATGAACTCCCTGCTGCAGAAGGAAGGCATGGCCGGGCAGGTGCAGACCATCTACCTCGACCCGCCCTACGGCATCAAATACGGCTCCAACTTCCAGCCCTTCGTGAACAAGCGCGACGTCAAGGACCGCAAGGACGAAGACCTGACGCAAGAGCCGGAAATGATCAAGGCCTTCCGCGACACCTGGGAACTGGGGATTCACTCCTACCTCACCTATCTGCGTGATCGGCTGCTGCTGGCGAAGGAGTTGCTCAGCGAGTCGGGCAGCGTGTTCGTGCAGATTTCGGACGAGAACCTGCACCATGTGCGGGAGATCATGGACGAGGTGTTTGGGGCGACCAACTTCGCGGGCCTTATCAACTACAAGAAGACCACCAGCGCATCGACCACCGGACTTGCCAGTGTTTGCGATTACATTGTTTGGTACGTCAAGAACCCGGAGAAGGTGAAGTATCGGCAGCTTTACTTGGAGAAGCTCGCTGGTGAGCAAGGCGGCAGCCAATACACTTGGGCAGAGTTCTCAGATGGACAGAGGCGTAATGTTGGACTGCGAAAAGTCGTAGAGCTAGGCAATGATGTGCGTATCTTTCGGCAGGACAATCTTGCCAGCCAGCGTCCGGCACAGGGAGACGATGTTCGTGACTTTGCTTTTAAGGGACGGTCATTTACACCGGGGAAAGGCACCTTCAAGACAGATGCTCTCGGCCTTGCTCGGCTAAGTCGGTCAGGAAGGCTAATTGCTCTGGGCAGCACCCTTAGCTATGTGCGCTTCCTAAATGATTTTCCCGTTTTCCCGATCAATAACTTTTGGGATGACACGGTAACGTCTGGTTTCTCGGATCAAAAGGTCTATGTCGTTCAAACCAATCCATCGGCGCTTGAACGCTGTCTCCTGATGACCACCGACCCCGGCGACCTCGTGCTCGACCCGACCTGCGGCTCCGGCACCACGGCCTATGTCGCCGAGAAGTGGGGCCGGCGCTGGATCACCTGCGATACCTCGCGCGTGGCGGTCACTCTCGCCAAGCAGCGGCTGATGACGGCGAGCTACGACTACTTCGAGCTGCGCTATCCGCACGAGGGCCTGCGCGGCGGCTTCATCTGGAAGACGGTGCCGCATGTCACGCTGAAGTCCATCGCCAACAACCCGGACATCGACGCCATTTACGAGCGCATGCACCCGGCGGTCGAGGCGGCGCTGGCGGACTTGAACAAGGCATTGAAGGCGGAGGCGAAGGAATGGGACGTGCCCTTCGACTTCCCCGGCGGCGACGAAAAGGCGCGCGCGGCTTTCGAGGCCTTCCACGCCGCGCGGCAGTCGCTGCAGAAGCAGATGGACCGCTCCATCGCCGACCATGCCGACCAGGAGACGCTCTACGACCAGCCGGCGAAGTCGAAGAACCGGCTGCGCATCACCGGGCCGTTCTCGGTCGAGGCGGTGCCCTTCCCGACCGTGCAGGCGCTGGAGGATAACGATGGTGAAAGTCGGCGCTGGCAGGACGGCGAGTTTGAGGCCGACGCGAGCATTGCCCGTTCCGGCGAATCTTCCCGCCAGCACCAGTGGCGCGACGAACTGCTGAAAACCGGCATTCGCGGCAAGGGCGGGCAAATTCTCAAGTTCGCCGAACTGGAAACCCAGCCCGGCACCCAATACCTGCACGCCACCGGCCACACGGATGACGGCCAGCGCGTTGTCGTGCATTTCGGCCCCGAGCACGCGGCGCTGGAGCAGCGCGCCGTGGCGAACGCGCTCAACGAGGCCGGCGAACTCTTCCCGCTGCCGAAGATGATCGTCTTTTGCGCCTTCGCCTTCGACCCCGAGGCGGCCAAGGATATCGATCACCTGAAAGGCATCGTCGCGCTCAAGGCGCAAATGAATACCGACCTCTTGACCGAGGATTTGAAGAAGGCCCGCGCCAGCAACCAGAGCTTCTGGCTGATGGGCCAGCCGGACGTGGACGTGCGCAAACGCAAGGACGGCCTGTATGAAGTCGAGGTCAATGGCTTCGACTACTTCGACACCGCCAAGGGCGAACTGGTCTCGGGCGGCAAGGGGCGCATCGCCATGTGGTCGCTGGACACCGACTATGACGAACGCTCGCTGTTCCCGCACCAGGTGTTTTTCCCGCTCGCCGGCAAGGGCGAGGGCTGGGAGAAGCTGAAAAGGGACATCCGCGCCGAGCTGGACGAGGACGCGCTGGAAGCGTTTCATGGCACGGTGTCGCTGCCTTTCGCGGCGGGGGATAATCGCAAGGTGGCGGTGAAGATCGTGGACGACCGGGGCATTGAGTCGCTGCGGATTTTGAATCTGGAGGGTTGAGGATGAATGCGAGCGAAAAAATGCCACGTCGTAACCCGATGACGGCCGATACCGACCCGACCGACGAGGAACTGGCCATTGTGATGCGCGAGGCCTGCGAACTGGCGATGCAGCGCAAGGCGGAATCGGATGAGTGGTCGCGTCAGCAACTCGCGAAGGCAGTACGCGAAGCGCGTGAGCGGACGCGCACAGGAGCCTGACGGTGGTCGAAATCGAGTTGCGGCCACGGGTTTTGCTGGTGGCGGGGCCCAACGGCACCGGCAAGACGACGGTGACCGAGCGAGGGCTGGCGCATGAGTGGTTCGACGGCTGCGAGTACATCAATCCCGATTACATTGCCCGGGATACCTACGGTGACTGGAATTCCGCAACAGCAGTCAAACAAGCCGCCGACGAAGCGCAACGGCGACGGGAGCTTTGTATCGAAGAACGCCGGAGCCTGGCTTTTGAGAGTGTGTTTTCCGGCGCGGACAAGGTGGATTTCATCCGTCGGGCGATCAGGCTGGGATTTTTCACCCGCCTGTTCTTTGTCGGTACCGCCGATCCAGCCATCAACGCGGCACGGGTGGCGCGGCGTGTCATGCAGGGCGGACACGACGTGCCAATCCCGAAAATCATTGGCCGTTACTACAAGTCGATTGCCAACTGTGCCGAAGTGGCACACGAGGTGGATCGGCTCTATCTCTACGACAACTCGGTGGATGGCGCGGAGGCGACTCTGGTGCTGCGCGCTGCCCGTGGCGCAATCGTCAAGGTGTACTGCGAACCGCCTGAATGGATGGTACCGATTGTCGATGTATTGGAGGTGAAGTAGCTTGACCGAGCAGCAGTTACAGTTGTTCGACGACCTGAGTTACTACGAGGGCATCGACGTCGAGTACAAGGCCGCCAAGGGTGGCCTGCCGCGCGACTTGTGGGAAACCTACGCGGCCTTCGCCAATACCGATGGCGGCACGCTCTGGCTCGGCATTACCCAGCGCAATGGTGCGCTGGAGGTGCACGGGGTGACCGACCCCGAGCGGCTGGTGCAGGATTTCTGGAACACGATCAACAACCGCAGCAAGGTTAATCGCAACCTGATGGCCGCGGGCAACGTATCTATCGTGCCGCTGGATGATCGACCGGGTCATGCGCTGGTACGCATCGAGGTGCCCCGTGCCGGGCGGCGCGAACGGCCGGTATTCATCGGCACCGATCCTTTTCATGGCACCTTCCGCCGCAATGCCGAGGGCGACTACCGCTGCCGTGAGGACGAGGTGCGGCGCATGTTCGCCGATCAGGCCGAAGAACCGCCGGACAGCCGGATTTTGAAGGGGTTTTCCTTCGACGACATCGATCTGGATTCGCTGCGCCAGTTCCGCAACCGCTTTATCTCGCGCGATCCGAATCACCCTTGGCACCGGGAGGACGATCCGGGTTTGCTGACCAAGCTGCAGGGCTGGCGGCGGGATCGTGTTTCCGGTGCGGAGGGGCTGACGGTGGCCGGGCTGCTGATGTTCGGCAAGACCGAGGCCATCCGGGCGCCGGAGGCAATCCCCGGTTTTCATCTGGACTACCGGGAACGCCTGTCCGACGATCCGGCAATGCGCTGGACCGACCGGCTGACACTGGATGGCACCTGGGAGGGCAATCTGTTCCAGTTCTATCAGCGCGTGATCCTCAAGCTGGGCAGCGGGCCGGGGATTAAGTCGCCCTTCCAGACCGATGCGGAAGGTTATCGACAGGCAGGCAGCCGGGTCCATGAGGCCTTGCAGGAAGCGCTGGTCAATGCCCTGATCCATGCCGACTACAGCGGTCAGGGCGGTATCGTGATCGACCGTTATCCCAACCGTTTCGAGTTTTCCAACCCCGGCACCCTGCTGGTGTCGCGGGAGCAGATTCTGCGCGGCAGCGTCAGCGAGTGCCGCAACAAGTCGCTGCAGCTGATGTTCCAGATGCTGGGGGTGGGTGACAAAGCCGGTTCGGGGATCGACAAGATTCGCCAGAGTTGGGCGGCGGAGCATTGGCAATCACCCGGCTTGCAGGAAACGCTGAGACCGGATCGCGTGCAACTGATGCTGCCGATGGTGAGCATGTTGCCGGAGGCGACGTTGGCGGAATTGCGCGCCCGCTTCGGGGATGCTTTTGAACAGCTGGATCGGAACGAGGTGCAGACAGTGGTCGCTGCGGCGCTGGAAGACGATGTGAGCAATCAGCGTTTGCAGGAAATCCTGCCCCTGCATCGGGTGGACATCACCAAACTGTTGCAAGGACTGGTGCGCAAAGGATTGCTGGTGCCCGAAGGAATCGGGCGCGGAACTCACTACGCACTGCCGGAAGTGGCCGAGCCCGAGGCTAACGGGGGTAGCTCGCTTGTTAGCGGGGGTAGCTCGCTCGCTAACGGGGGTGGCTCGCTTGTTAGCGGGGGTAGCTCGCTCGCTGTGGGGGACGTGGTGCAAAGGGTACGTGAATCGCAAAAGGCGCCCGGTGCGATCGTGGAGCAAGCGATTCTGGCGCTATGTGCCGAGGGCTTCCTGCCTTTGGTCGAGTTGGCCCAGGCGCTCAATCGCAGCCCGCAACGCTTGCGTGCCTATGTCGGCGAAATGGTCAAATGCGGGTTGCTCGAATTGCGGTTCCCCGAAAAGCGCAATCATCCCCAGCAAGCCTGCCGGGCTGTGCAGGAACGGAAGTCCGTGTGAGTTCCCTGATCCTCAATTCCCCCTACGCTGCCCCGTCCCGCCATTGGCAGCCAGGCAGCGGCGGCGCGCTGGTCGAAGCCGCTGGCCGGCGTCCGGCCAGCTACGAGATTTTCGACATCCGCAACAATACTAGGCGCAGCGAGGCGCTGGACAAGGTTAACGAGATTCGCGGACGGGTGGATGCCTGGCGTGCTGCCGGTTATCCGGGCGCGACGGCCATTTCGCGCCGGCTGCTGGAGCACTGGCACGACCGCACGGCGCGCGTGCATCCGTTCTACTTCTGCCAACTCGAAGCCATCGAGACCCTGATCTGGTGGGTCGAAGGTTCGCCCGAATTCAGGCAAGGCGTATTTCTGCCCGGCGACGGCGGGCCGTGGGAGCGTGTGTGCAGCAAGATGGCCACCGGTACCGGCAAGACGCTGGTGATGGGCATGATCGTCGTCTGGCAGGTGGCGAACGCGCTGAGTTACCCGAAGCGCAAGGATTTTTCGCGGGCGATCTTCGTCGTCGCGCCGGGGCTGACGGTGAAGGAACGGCTGCGCGTGCTCTATCCAGGCGAGCCGGATAACGTCTATGACGAATTCGGCCTGTGTCCGTCGGAAGCCATGCGCCAGCAGATCAACCGCGCCGAGATTCTGGTCGACAACTGGCATGCGTTGATGCCGCTGACACCGCCGGAACGTTCGGTGGTAAAGAAGGGCAAGGAATCGGATGAGGCGTTTGTCCGCCGCGTGCTGGGCAAGCTGGCGACACATAAAAATCTCGTGGTGATCAACGACGAGGCGCACCACGCCTGGCGGGTGCCGGCGGATGTGAAACTGTCAAAGAAGCAGGCTGCCGAGTCGGGCATCGACCTTGACGAGGCGACGCGCTGGATCGAGGGGCTGGATCGGATTCACAAGACGCGCGGCTTGCTGCGCTGTTTCGATTTGTCGGCGACGCCGTTCGCGCCGACCGGCAAGGCGAATGCGGAAGCCGGCTTGTTTTCCTGGATCGTGTCGGATTTCGGACTGAATGATGCCATCGAGGCCGGGCTGGTGAAAACGCCGCGCGTCGTGGTCCGCGACGATGCGCTGCCCGATACGAGAACCTTGCGTTCCAAGCTCTACCATCTCTATCGCGACGACGAGGTGGCGGACGATTTGAACCGGCGCGGGGCGCAGGCCCATGAGCCACTACCAAAGTTGGTGCAGGACGCTTACACGCTGCTCGGTGCCGATTGGCGCGCGGCGCTGGTCGACTGGCAGGCCGTTGGACACAGTTCGCCGCCGGTGCTGCTGACGGTGTGCAACCGCACCGAGACGGCGGCGCGCATCGAGCATTATTTCAAGAAGGGCAACGCCCACTGGCCGGAACTGCATGCGCCGGACAAGACGCTGCGGGTCGACTCAAAAGTCCTGGAAAAGGCCGAGCAGGGCGAGGCGGCGGCCAGCGACAAGGATTACGAGGCGGAATTGCGTGCCATCGTGGCAGCGGCCGACATTCCGCAGGCGACAAAGGAACGGCTGGCCGGACTGACGAAGGAAGAGCTGCTGCGCGAAATTGTCGATAACGTCGGCAAGCGCGGGCGCGCCGGACAGGATGTGCAGAAGGTGATTTCGGTGGCGATGCTGTCCGAGGGGTGGGACGCCAAGAACGTGACCCATATCATGGGCCTGCGCGCCTTCACCTCGCAACTGTTGTGCGAGCAGGTGATCGGCCGCGGCTTGCGCCGGGTTTCCCACGACCTTGACGAGAACGGGCTGTTCAAGCCGGAATACGTGAATATCTTCGGCGTGCCGCTGTCGATTTTTCAGGAAGTCGGCGCTGGCGGGACGGCACCTCCGCCGCCGAAGCCAAGTACTCAGATCGAGGCATTGCCGGAGCGCAACGCGCTGGAGCTTCGCTGGCCTAACGTGTTGCGCATCGACACCGTGCTGCAGCCGACTCTGGTGGTGGATTGGGACGCCGTACCGCATCTGGCCCTCAATCCGGCGCAGACGCCGATTGTCGCCGAGATCGCGCCGGCGCTGGGGGGCGCGGCAGACATGAGCAAGGTGACACGGATTGATCTGGAACTGCTGCCGGAGAGTTTCCGTTTGCAGCGCCTGATTTTTCGCGCTGCACAGAAGGCGTTTGAGCAGACGGCCAGCGGATTTACCGGTCAGCGCGATTTTCTGGCGCTGCAATTGATCCGCCTGGTCGAGCAGTTCCTGTCGCGCGACAAGCTCGACATTCCCAGCCTGTTTCATCAGGATGAGGCCCGCCGGCGGATTCTGATCGCGCTCAATCTCGACGGCATCGTGCAGCACCTGATGCGCCACGTCGAACAGCAGAACCGCGAACGGCTGGAGCCGGTGTTCGACGAGGAACAGCCTCTCGGCTCGACCCGAGCCATGCGGACGTGGTACACCACCAAGACCTGCCACCCGACACAAAAGTCGCAGATCAGCCACATGCTTGCCGATAGTGCCTGGGAGCAGCATGCGGCGAATTTGTTGGAGATGGATCAACGTGTGGTCGCTTACGTCAAGAACGACCACCTCGGTTTCCAGATTGTCTATCTGTGGAACGGTGTACGGCGGCGTTATCTGCCCGACTTTCTGATTCGTCTGAGTAACGGCAAGACCCTGGTGCTTGAAATCAAGGGCGAAGACTCCGAACAGAACCGCGCCAAGCGCGCAGCGCTGGAGGCCTGGGTGCAGGCGGTGAATGCCAAAGGCGGTTTCGGTATCTGGTGTTGGGAGGTTGCCTTTCAGCCTGCCGACTTACAGGACATCCTGGCGCGACAAGGAAACTGACATGGCAGAGTTAATTTTGCATCCCGGCAAAGAGCGCTCCTTATTCAAACGCCACCCGTGGATTTTCGATACCTCGGTGGCACACCTTGGCGGGCACGCCCGTTCCGGCGACACCGTGACGATTCAGGATGATCGCGGCAAGCCGCTGGCGAAGGCGGCCTTTTCTCCGCACTCGAAGATTCGTGCGCGCGTCTGGAGTTTCGATGTCGACGCCACGATCGACCACGCCTTCTTCAAGCGGCGCGTCGCTGAGGCGGTCGCGCGGCGGCGTGCATTCCCCGAGCTGGCAGGACAGGCCGGCTTGCGTCTGATCCATGCCGAATCCGATGGCCTGCCCGGCGTGATCGCCGATCAGTATGGCGATACGGTCGTGGTGCAACTGACCAGTGCGGGCGCCGAGAAATGGCGCAGCGCCATCGTCGATGGATTGCAGAAGGCGACGGGCTGTGCGCGCGTCTATGAGCGATCCGATTCCGAAGTGCGCGGCCTCGAAGGACTGGAGCCCACCACCGGCTGGCTCTTAGGCGAGGCACCCGCCCGCGAGATCACCATCGAGGAGCATGGCGTGACCATGGCGGTCGATATCGTCGCCGGCCACAAGACTGGCTTCTATCTCGATCAGCGCGACAACCGCCGGATGCTCGCCGAACTTTCCAAGGGCAAGCGCGTGCTCAACTGCTTCTGCTACACCGGCGGCTTCTCGCTGCAGGCGCTGGCAGGCGGTGCCGCCAGCGTATTGTCCATCGACAGTTCGCAACCCGCACTCGACCGTGCGGCGGCCAATCTCGCGCTCAATCCGCGACTGGATGCGGCAAGAGCCGAATGGCGCTGCGCCAACGTCTTCGACGAACTGCGCAAGTTGAAAGCGGCTGGCGCAAGTTTCGATCTCATTGTCCTCGATCCGCCCAAGTTCGCGCCCTCGGCCAGCCATGCCGAACGCGCCAGCCGCGCCTACAAGGACATCAACCTGCTCGGCTTCAAGCTGCTCGCGCCGGGCGGGTGGCTGATGACCTATTCCTGCTCCGGCGGCATCGGCGCCGAACTGTTCCAGAAGATTGTCGCCGGCGCGGCCTGCGATGCCGGACGGACGGCACGCATCGTCAAGCGCTTGCAAGGCGCCGCCGATCACCCGGTCGATCTGGCGTTTCCGGAGGGGGAGTATCTCAAGGGATTGCTGCTACATGCCGACTGAAAAGTCGGCGCTGGCGGGACGGCGGTAGTCGACACTGAAGAGACGGTCAGGTTTTTTCAGCCAATGTCGGCAGTGCAGCGGTTGCCGCTGTTGGTTGGAATAACTTATCCGAGCACTGAGGGGCGGCTTACTTCGGCAACCAGCCACTCCATCAGAGGTATCCACGTAATATCGCGATTATTTTTTTATGGCGGGCATTTCTTGAACCGAAAAGTCGAGAACCTCGTTTCATGAATCTGTTCGCCGGCCTTCATTGCTGCTGGGAAGAGTATTGAGCGGAAATTCGAAAAGGTGAAGATGGGAATCGACTTCCTCAATCCTGTCTATTGGTGTTCTGGTGGTTTCTGCGACGGGCGATGTCGCGATGGGAGTATCTACTGCGACAGATGAATTGCCCGAAGAGATATTGCCGGGCCCATTCTGAGGGAATATGTCCAACGCGCCACCACTCGACGAAGGTCCGATCAGTTGTTGCCTTCGCTGCAAGGCCAGCAAGGATAGACCACCTAAGATCCCCCCGGCTAGGGTGGCTGCAATCAATTCAAGAAAGCCGAAAGTTGTAGTGGGGGCCGCCTGTTTCTCGGCCAAACGCTCTGCCTCTAGTGCATTGAATCTTTGCTCTAAGGCTTGGTGCTTCTGCTCAAGTAAATCCTGTTGTTGCTGCATGAGAACAAATTCAGCTTCCATACGAGCAAGTTTAGCCATCAAGGCCAACTGAAACTGATTCTGCTCTTTCATCAGAGGGATGACTTGCACCAGTTCATCCATGATCTGCGCATCAATATCAGCCGATGCCTTCCCGACGACAAGACGGTCGCGCTGTAGTACTTTCGACGGCTGTTTTATCTCAGCAGGCTGCGATAACGGAGCATCGGAGCGGCGGGCTGATGAGGTTTGCTGAGACGCTGTCCCAGTCTCGATGGGTTGCTGAGGCTTTTCAGCGGACGACGATGCAGGTGTTGGCAGTGTTGGCAGATCGGAAGGAAACACTAGGGAAACCGCCGAATCAAGAGGTGTATAGCGTGAGTTCAGCGAGGGGTTGGCATCGAGCATGAGTCGGATGAACCGCTCACGGGTGCGTGGGCTGCCGGGGTAACGCTGTCGAGACATCATCAGAAGGTTCTGCGATTTCTCACCCGAGACCGCGGCTGGTGCAGACTCGCTTTGCTTTGGTGTAACTGAAGAAGAGATTGTTGATGTTGCTGGCACTGAAACTTGCGATGAGGCACGATTCGCAGCGCGCCGTTGCACAGAGACTTCGACAGACGGTGCAGCAACTGGTAGCGGCAATGAAGGCATGTCGGCAAGAATCTGGTATTCGCGCTCGAGCCCGGTGCCACACTCAATGGCAAGGGTAAAAGCAATCACCGGCTCGTGGATAGTGCCCCCGGAGACAACGATGACACTTGCACCATTCTCCTGCGTTACCTCAAGTCCAGCCTTGGGCGGCAGATATTGGCGAGTTTGATCGGTTGAATGGGCACGTATCCGCAGGCACTCGCGGCTTAGCTGTTGCTGAGAAACACCATCAACGGGGATGGCCAGACGCAACTTGTGACCAATCAGAGCATCTCCACGGACGACACCAAGTCCGGCAGCGATCGAGGGAAATATCGTGAAAGCACCGGCAAAAAGGAATAGTAAGAGATTTGGAAGGTGATACATTAACTGTCCAATAGATGGGTGATGCAGCAGGCAGATGATACAGCCGCAATGAGATCTCCCAGCGAGGCTTGCCAGCGAATGACCGCTTTCATTTTCTTCGACCGGTCATTTGCCATCGGGCAGCAATCAGTCTTTTGCCGTCCTACCAGCGCCGACTTTTACTTTTTCCCGGTTTCCTCGTAGGGCATGACTTTGTCCACCGTCAGCCGATAGCCGGCGACGCCCCAGGTGGTTTCGCCGCGCTGCACGCTGAAGGTGCCGTAAGTCCAGATTGGCACCATCATCTTCACGCCGGTCAGCGGCTTGGCCGACTTGGCGTGGATGATCTGGTTGGCGGGCGGCGGCGGGGTGTGGATGCAGGCACCGAAGTAGGGGACGATGAGGAACTCGGTGACTTTGTCGCCCTGGCGTTCGAGCGGCAGGGCGAAGCCGGCGATGCGGCCCTTCTTGCCGTTCAATGCCGGCTCGGCGGGGGCGTTGTCGAAAGCCTGTTTGAGGCGGTCGAGCGCTTCCATGGCGCGCGGATCGGAATCCTGCATTTTCGACAGATCGAGTCCCTTGAATTCGGCGACCGGGTCCCAGCCTTTGGGCACCAGTGCCTCCCATTTGATTTCGGGCCACGGGTCTGCGGCGTGCAAGGGTAGTACGAAGATGAGGGTGGCAATAAAGCTGATCAGTCGCATCGTCAATTCCTGGGGGTAAGACCGTCGGTCAGCGACATGCGCCAAGCGCGCCAGCCGGGCACGAGGCTCGCGAGGAGCCCGGTGGCGAGTATAGACGCGAGCAGGGCGAGTTCGTTCCCCGAGGGTGGGCGCAGCGCGAGGTGGACGCCGAAGTGCGCTTGCGCCAGCGGTGCCAGCGTGGCAATGCCGCCGACCAGCAATGCCGCGCCCGCGAGTATGCCGAGGGTAGTGACGAGGAGACCCTCGACGGTGAGCATCAGGAAAATCGCCTGCGGGCTGGCGCCGAGCGCACGCAGGATGGCGAGTTCCCTTCTACGTTCATTCAGGCCGGCGAGCAGGGTCGCGGTCAGGCCGGCCAGACCGACCAGCACGACCAGTGCCGACAGGGCGAAGAGGGTGCGCTCGACCATGGCGAGCGTCTGCCAGAGTTCGTCGAGCGCCACGCCGGGCAGGACGGCCAGCAGCGCTTCGCCCTTGTAAGTGTTGATGTGGCGCTGCAGGCGGAACACGTCGGCGCGGCTCTTCAGGCCGACCAGCGCGGCGGTGATTTCCTTGGGTTGCAGGTCGAACTTTCTGACCTGTTCGGCTGGAATGTTCAGCCCCGGCAGCGGTGCGCCGCCGGCCCAGTCGAGGTGGATGGCGGTGATGGCTTCGAGGCTGACATGCACGGCGCGGTCGACCGGTGTGCCGGTGGGCGCGAGCACGCCGACGACGGTGAAAGGCTTGTCATCATGATCAGGCCCCAGTTCGATTTTGCCGTGCGTCAGTGTGATGTGATCGCCGGTGCGATAACCAAGTGCTTGTGCGACCTCGCTGCCCAGGACGGCTTCGAAGACTTCGACAAAGGGTTTGCCCGTGGCGAAGGTGAGCGGCTGACCAGCGGCGTAACGAAAGTGTTCGAAGAAATCGGCCTGCGTGCCCACCACCGGATAGCCGCGATGGCTGTCGCCCATGCTGAGCGGCACCGCCCAGGCGACGGCCGGGTGCGTGGCAAGGGCTTCGAAGCTGTCCCAGCGGATGCTGTGGGTGGCGCTGCCCGAATGGAAGACGGCATAGAGCATGAGCTGTACGCCGCCAGTGCGTGCGCCGACCACGAGGTCGACGCCGGAGATCGATTGCGTGAAGCTCTGTCGTGCGTCGTGGCGTACGCGTTCGACGGCCAGCAGCAGGGCGGAAGCCAGCGCGATGGCGCAGAGCGCGATGCCGAGCGTGAGGCGGCGCGCCCAGGCGCTTTTCAGGGCCAGCAGCAGCACGGCCTTCATGCTTCGCTCCCGGTGGCGGCACGATTGATGTCGGCCAGCGACAGCACGCGGTCGAAATGCGCGGCGAGGCGCTGGTCATGGCTGACGAACAGCAGGGTGGCGCCGACGGTCGCCGCTTCCGTCAGGAGCAGGTCGATGAAGGCTTGCTGGCGCGGCGCATCGAGCGCCGAGGTCGGCTCGTCGGCAATCAGGATTTCGGGTTTGCCGATCAGCGCCCGCGCAGCGGCGACACGCTGCTGCTGGCCGACCGAGAGTTCGGCGGCGGGCTTGTCCCAGAGATCGACAGCGAGATCGAGGCGCTCCAGCAGACGGGCGGCCTCGACCGCCGGGTTGCCGGCACGGGCGTATCGGCGTGCCGAGAAGGTGCAGGGCAACAGCACGTTGTCGCGCGCCGAGAGCCACGGCAGCAGGTTGAATTGCTGAAAGATGAAGCCGATGTGGTCGGCGCGGAAGGTGTCGCGCCGGTGGCCGGCGAGGGCGACGATGTCCTTGCCGAGCAGTTCGACGCGCCCGCGTTCGGGCACGGCGACACCACCGAGTACGGCGAGCAGCGTGCTTTTGCCGCTGCCGGAAGGGCCGTGCAGGAAGACGCGCTCACCGGCGGCCAGCGCGAAATCCGTTATATCGAGGCAAGGGCCGGCCTGGCGCGGCCAGCGGAAGACCAGATCGGCGAGCGCGATCATGCGCCTGAGCTTACCAGCCCAGGACGGGGTTTTTCGGGGTGAGGCGTTGCGCCCCCTGACCGGTGGGGCCGACGCGTTGCGCTTCGAGACGGTAAAGGCGTTTGAAGTGTTTGAAAATCGTTGTTTCGATACCCTTCAGTGCAGTGGGCGATGCGCAACGGAAGACGTAGCGCGCATCGATGTCGGCATGTTCGCCGCTGGCGAACTTCGGCATGCCCATCACGACAGCTTGTACGGTGCAGTTTGCCGCCGCTGTTGGTAGCCACAGCGCGGCAGCGTCGTTCAGGGTTTTTTCTGTGGCCGCCAACGCGGCTTTCTCCTTGTCGTTCTTCGGCGCACGCTCGAAACCGACGGCGACGTCGAGCGGTAGTTCGAGATTGAGCGTGATCGTATCCTTGTCGATGGCGACATCGAGGTGTCCCTCGCCATGTACATGCCGATGTTGGGCATGCGCAATGGAAATGAACAGCAGCAGCATGGTCGCAAGCAGGGCGTGTCGGTTCATTGAAATTTCTCCTGAAATCAGTGGGCGTGGCTGCTACCGAAAAAGACAATGGCGATGCCGGCGGCGAGCAACAGGCCGTGCCAGCCGATCGCCTGTTGCTCGCGCTTCAGGCGTGGCATCAGGTCGGCAACGGCGATGTAGAGGAAACTGGCGGCGGCAATGGTCAGGATGTGCGGCACCCATTCCAGCGCACGCTCAAGCGCCAGGTAGCCGATGATGCCGCCGGCGAGTGCCGCGAGGCTCGATACGCCGTTCCAGAAGAGCGCGCGTCCGCGTTGCCAGCCGCTGGCGAGCAGGATGGCGAAGTCACCGGCCTCTTGGGGTACTTCGTGGGCAATGATGGCCAGTGTGGCAGCCCAACCCAGCGCCGGGTCGGCAAGGAAAGCGGCGGCGATCAGCAAGCCGTCGGTAAAGTTGTGGAAGCCGTCGCCGACGAGAATCGACAAGGTTTCGCCGCCTTGGGCATGATGGTGGCGGTGCGTGTGATCCTCGCAGGCATGATCGTCGGGATGGGCATCGCCGGTGCCGTGCGAGTGACGCCAGAGGGCAAACTTTTCGAGCGCGAAGAAGCCCAGGATGCCGGCTAGCAGCAGGGGGAAAACTTCATGGGGCGTGAGACCGGACTCCAGCGCCTCGGGCAACAGGTGCAAGGTGGCGGTCGCCAGCAGCAGGCCGGTGGAAAAACTGACGGTGAGCCCCAGCCAGCGCTTGGGCAGGCCGAACATGATCAGCGCCGCCGCCGCAACGGAAAGCAGTCCGCCTGCCAGGCAGGCGAGAATGATTTGCAGGAGCAGGGGAAGTTCGGTCATGGAGGCTGCATTTTACCGGGGGCTGCCGTGCCGCCGGCGTCGACTTTTCAAAAGGTAGAATTCGTGCCTTCCCATTTCGAAAGCACGTCATGGAGCAGTACCACGGCACGACCATTCTTTCTGTACGGCGCGGCAGTTCCGTTGCACTCGGCGGCGATGGTCAGGTGACACTGGGCAACATCGTTATCAAGGCCAGTGCGCGCAAAATTCGCCGGCTGTACAACGAGAAGATATTGGCCGGGTTTGCCGGCGGCACGGCCGATGCTTTTACGCTGTTTGAACGTTTTGAAGCGAAGCTGGAAAAGCATCAGGGCAATCTGCTGCGCTCTGCCGTGGAACTGGCCAAGGATTGGCGTACCGATCGCATGCTGCGTCGGCTCGAAGCCATGCTGGCCGTCGCCGACCGCGACTACTCGCTGGTGATTACCGGCAACGGCGATGTGCTGGAACCGGAGCTGGGCATCGTTGCCATCGGCAGCGGCGGTGCTTACGCGCAATCCGCCGCGCGTGCGCTGCTGGAGAACACCGAACTGGCGCCGACAGAGATCGTCAAGAAGTCGCTGGAGATCGCCGGCGACCTGTGCATCTACACCAACCAGAACCACCTGATCGAGACGCTGGAGTAATCCCCCATGACCCAGATGACCCCAGCTGAAATCGTTTCGGAACTCGACAAACACATTGTCGGCCAGGGCCGCGCCAAGCGCGCCGTGGCCATTGCCTTGCGCAATCGCTGGCGGCGTGCGCAGGTGGCGGAGCCGCTACGTTCGGAAATCACGCCGAAGAATATCCTGATGATCGGTCCCACCGGGGTGGGCAAGACGGAGATTGCACGCCGTCTGGCCCGTTTGGCCAACGCACCCTTCATCAAGGTCGAGGCAACGAAATTTACCGAGGTCGGCTATGTCGGTCGCGATGTCGATACGATCATTCGCGATCTGGCCGAGACGGCTGTCAAGGATGAGCGCGAACGCGCGATGAAGCAGGTGCGTGATCGTGCGCTCGATGCGGCTGAGGATCGCGTGCTGGACGTGCTGCTGCCGCCGGCACGCAGCGGCTTTGGCGAAGCGGCTCCGGCTGAGGAAACCTCCACGCGCCAGAAGTTTCGCAAGAAACTGCGCGAGGGCGAGCTTGACGACAAGGAGATCGACATCGAAGTCGCCGCGCCGGCCGCCAGCATGGAAATCCTTGCGCCACCCGGCATGGAGGAGCTGACCCAGCAGATCCAGGGCATGTTCCAGAACCTCGGCAGCGGCAAGAAGAAAACACGGCGTATGAAGATTGCCGATGCCCTGAAGGCGATGACCGACGAAGAGGCCGCGCGTCTGGTGAATGACGAGGAAGTGAAGTTGCGCGCCGTCAAGAATGTCGAGCAGAACGGCATCGTGTTTCTCGACGAGATGGACAAGATTGCTTCGCGCAGCGAGACGCAGGGTGCCGATGTGTCGCGTCAGGGCGTGCAGCGCGACCTGCTGCCGCTGGTCGAGGGCACGACCGTGACGACCAAGTTCGGCATGATTAAGACCGACCACATTTTGTTCATCGCCAGTGGGGCTTTCCACTTCGCCAAGCCATCCGATTTGATCCCGGAATTGCAGGGCCGCTTTCCGATTCGCGTTGAACTCGACTCACTCTCGGTGGATGATTTTGAGTGCATTCTGACGCAGACTGATGCCTGCTTGACGCGCCAGTACGAAGCCCTGCTGGCGACGGAGGAGGTGCGGCTGGAGTTCGCCACAGAGGGCATTCGGCGACTGGCGCAGATTGCCTTCGAGGTGAACGAGAAGACTGAGAACATCGGTGCGCGGCGGCTTTACACCGTGATGGAAAAACTTCTTGAAGAAGTCTCCTTCGGTGGCGCGACGGGCGCAGTATGCATCGATGCCGCCTATGTCGACGCACGCTTGGCCGAACTGGCCAAGCGCGAGGATTTGTTGCGCTACGTCCTTTGATTCAGGGCAGCAGCGCTTCGGCGGCGAACAGTTCGGCGACGGTTTCGCGGCGGCGGATCAGATGCGCTGTCGTGCCATCGACCATCACTTCCGCGACGCGTGGCCGCGTGTTGTAGTTCGAGCTCATCGCCATGCCGTAAGCGCCGGCTGAGAGGATGGCCAGCAGATCGCCTTCCGCAAGCGCGAGTTCGCGGCCGTGGCCGAGGAAATCGCCGGATTCGCAGATGGGGCCGACGATTTCGTAGGTTCTGGGCTCCGACGCCGTCCCGTCAGCGTCGACTTTTTGGATCTCATGATAGGCGTCGTAGAGCGCCGGGCGCGCCAGGTCGTTCATGGCCGCATCGACGACGGCAAAGTTCTTTTCTTCGCCGTGCTTGAGAATTTCGACGCGCGTCAGCAGCAAACCCGCATTGCCAACCAGCGAACGGCCGGGCTCGACCAGCAGCATTTCCTTGCGGCCTTCGATGCGGCTGAGCATTGGCGCCAGATAGTCGGCGGTGGGCAGCGCCGCTTCGTCGCGGTAGCGTATGCCCATGCCGCCGCCCAGATCGATGTGGGCGAATTGGATACCCTCTGCGCCCAGTCGATCCACCAGTCCGATGACTCTGTCTGCCGCATCGGCTGCCGGCTGCGGGTCGAGCAGTTGCGAGCCGATATGGCAGGCGATGCCGCGAATCTCCAGATGGGGCAGGTTGCGGGCGCGGCGGTACAGTTCGATGGCCGTTTCGAAAGGTACGCCGAACTTGGCGCTCTTCAGGCCGGTGGAAATGTAGGGATGGGTCTTGGGGTCGACGTCGGGGTTTACGCGCAGGGCGATCGGCGCACATTTGCCCAGCTCGCCGGCGATCGTATTGAGATGTTCGAGCTCACTTGCCGATTCGACATTGAAGCAGTGGATGCCGGCCACAAGTGCTTGGCGCATTTCTTCGCGCGACTTGCCGACGCCGGAAAACACAACTTTACCGGGGTCGCCCCCGGCAGCCATGACGCGCGCCAGCTCGCCGCCCGAGACAATGTCGAAGCCAGCGCCAAGCTTGGCGAAAACATTGAGGATGGCCAGATTCGAGTTGGCCTTGACGGCATAGCAGATGCGCGCGGGGTGGCCGGCGAGTGCGGCCCGATACGCGCCGTAGGCGGCCGTCAGGGCAGCGCGGGAATAGACGTAACAAGGCGTGCCGTGGCGTGCGGCAATGTCAGTCAGGGCAACGCCCTCAATGCACGCGACATCGTTTGCAATTTCGATCATGAGGATTTAACTTGCTGGGGTGCCCCATCTTGGGGCGGTAGGGTGAGCGGACCCTTGTTGCCACAGGCAGAGAGCAGCAGAGTGGCGGCGATCAGCAGGATGGGAGTAAGTGGTCGTGAATTCATGACGCGATGTTAACACGGAGGCAAACTTGGAAGAACGTGATTTTCTGACGCTGGCGGACGCCGAATTGGCGCGCATGGAAGCTGCGCTGGAGCAGTTGCTAAACGCCGGCGAAGTCGATTTTGATTTTGAGTTGAAACCGGGCGGCATTATCGAGATCGTGCTGGAAGACGACAGCAAGATCATCGTCAATCGGCATGTGGCGGCTCAGGAAATATGGGTCGCTGCGCGCGCTGGCGGATTTCATTTCAAGCCGCCAGCCTGGACGGGTACTCGCGATGGCATTGGCTTGGCTGAAGTCTTGTCGCGTTGCATGAGCGAGCAGGCGGGCCGGCCGGTTAGTTTGAGGTGGTAGGCATCGGGACGCGACGATCCGGTGCGACGGGGCGAATATGTCCTTGTTCGACCGGTGCCGGGGCTTGGGTGGGTTTGCTTTCGGCCTCGGTTTCCGTCGCATCTTCCGGCGCTGACACATATTCCAGATAGACGTGGTCGCGGATCGGGGCTCCTGTTGCAGGATCTTTGCTGTGCGCCACCGTCAATCCAGTCGGTGCTTGACCATGCATTTCGGGGACATCCTTGAGGGCGGTTTCCATATAGCCGATCCAGATCGGCAAGGCGGCTGAGCCGCCGGTTTCGCCACTGCCCAGTTTCTTCGGTTGATCAAAGCCGATCCAGGCCACGCCGACCATGGAAGGCTGATAGCCGCAGAACCAGGCATCGACGTAGTCATTGGTGGTGCCGGTCTTGCCGGCCAAGTCGCTGCGCTTGAGGGTTTGAGCAGCTCGTGTCGCGGTACCGCGACGCACGACATCCTTCATCATGCTGTCCATCAGCCAGGCATTGCGGGCATCGATGATGCGCAGACTTTCGTCGCCAGCCACGACAGGGGTGGTTTCTGCGAGTACTTTGTTGTTGGCATCGAGAATCTGCTTGACGATGAAGGGTTCGACTTTGTAACCCCCGTTGGCAAAAACGCTATAGGCGGTCAGATGTTGCCACGGCGTGACATTGCCTGCGCCGAGGGCGAGTGTCAGGTAAGGTGGGTTCTTGTCCTTGTCGAAGCCGAAGCGGCCGACATAGTCTTGCGCATAGTGTGGGTCGATCGAGCGGATCAGGCGGATTGACACCATGTTTTTCGATTTTGCCAGCGCGGTACGCAAGGTCATGGGGCCATCGTACTTGCCGTCGTAGTTTTTCGGCTCCCAGGCCTGGCTGCCCGTTTCTTCGGCGGTGATCGAGAGGGGTTCGTCAGGCACGACCGACAGGGGGCTGAAGCCTTTTTCCAGTGCAGCAGAATAGACAAAGGGCTTCATGCTTGACCCTGGCTGGCGCCATGCCTGGGTCACATGATTGAACTTGTTGCGATTGAAATCGAAGCCGCCGACCAGCGCGCGGATTGCACCGTCATTCGGGTTGGCCGCCACGAAAGCGGCTTCGACTTCCGGCCATTGGGTGACTTGCCATTCGCGCTTGGCATCCTGGTTCAGACGGATGATGGCGCCACGGCGTACACGTTTGTTTGGCGGCGCTTTGTCATCCAGCATCCGCTGGGCAAATTTGAGTCCGGCACCTTCGACGTTAATAATTTCTCCGCCGGGAAGATAGGCGCGAATTTTGGTCGGACTGGCGTCAAGTACCAGTGCCAGCCGCAAATCGTCCGCATCCTCATGGTCATTGAGAAGTTCTTCGATTTGCTCATCGTCATCGCGGGTGATCGACTTCATGTCGAGGTAAGCCTCGGCCCCCCGATAGCCATGACGCCGGTCGTAATCGAGTACGGCCTTGCGCAGGCTGCGGTAAGCGGCCTCTTGTTCTGGGCGTGTCAACGTGGTGATGACTTTGATGCCATCTACGTAGGCGCTTTCCGTGTAGGCTTCGACAGCAATTTGGCGCGCCATTTCGGCTACATGGTCGGCCTTGAGCGCGAATTGGTCGATCTGGCGGCGGACATGCAGCGGGGTGTCGATGGCCTTCTTGTAGTTTGGTTCGTCGATGAAGTCGAGTTGCAGCATGCGGCGCAGGACATACTGCTGGCGGAGTGCAGCCCGCTTCGGATTGGCCACCGGGTTATAGGCGGAAGGGGCTTTGGGCAAACCAGCCAGCATGGCCATTTCGGCAACATTCAGTTCCTTTATGTCCTTGCCGAAGTAAATGCGCGCTGCTGCTGCGAAGCCGTAAGCACGTTGCCCCAGGTAAATCTGGTTGACATAAATCTGCAGGATTTCATCCTTGGACAAGCTGCCCTCGATCTTGAAGGCCAGTAAGGCCTCGTAGAGCTTACGGGTCAGCGTTTTCTCGGACGACAAAAAGAAATTGCGTGCGACTTGCATGGTGATGGTCGATGCGCCCTGACGTTTGCCGCCGCCAAGAAAGTTCGCGTACGCAGCACGTAATACCCCCATTGTGTCAATACCGGGGTGTTGGTAAAAACGCTCGTCCTCGGCAGCCAGAATGGCCTGCTTCATGGCTTCCGGTACATCCTGGATGCGAACGAAGTGGCGACGCTCCTCACCAAACTCACCGATTAGGTAACCATCGGCGGTATAGACGCGCAAAGGAATTTTGGGTTGATAATCTGCCAGAACGTCGACCGATGGTAGCCGTGGGTAGGCAAGAATGACGACAATCCCTACTAGCGCCAGACCAGCGAACAGGGCACCCAGAAGCAATCCGGGCAGCAGAAGTAACCAGCGCGACATCGTGTTGGGGAAAAGTAGGAAGGAAAGGCGGAGGGATTATAGGTGAGCGGGTGAACATCCAATGGCCTCCATTCGTGCATGCCGGCTTGTTGTGTAATTGTTTTTGAACCTGACCGCATACCTTAATACTTAAAGAATTGTCTTTACAGCCGATATAGTTGTTGTTAGCATCTGAAGTAAATTATTGGTATCTTTTGTAACCATCTGATAAAGAAGGAATTATCCTTGGAGATCGATCTCTCCATCCTCAATCCGAAAGCGCGCTCGCTAGTGGGTGTCGACATCAGTTCGTCTGCGGTCAAGATGGTCGAGCTTTCTAGGGTTGCCGAAAAGTACCAACTGGAAGCTTATGCCATTGAGCCTTTGCCCGAGGGTTCGGTTGTGGATGGCAATATTTCCAATCTTGATACGGTAACGGATTCGGTCGCACGCTGCTGGAAGCGCATGGCAACGTCGACAAAATACGTGGCCTTGGCAATGCCAACGGCTGCGGTTATTACCAAAAAGATCATTCTGCCTGCGGGGTTGCGCGAATCGGAGATGGAAATTCAGGTTGAATCGGAAGCTAATCAGTACATCCCGTTTGCGCTCGAAGAGGTGAATCTCGACTTTCAGGTGATTGGCCCCTCGCCTTCCGGGCCGGAAGAGGTTGAGGTGATGATAGCGGCCTCAAGAAAAGAAGGGGTAGAAGATCGTGTCGCATGTGCCGAGTCGGCCAATCTCAGGGCGGCGGTCATGGATATGGAGTCGTACGCTGCGTTGTCAGCATTCGAACTGATCCAGGCGCAGTATCCAGCGGGTAAGACCGAGACCTTTGCCTTGGTGGATATCGGGGCCAATGCCATGAAAGTCGCCATGGTGAAAGGGGATCAACTGATCTACAACCGCGAGCAGGCCTTTGGTGGCAATCAGCTGACACAAGACATGGTGCGAGCCTATGGCATGAGTCATGAGGAAGCGGAAAACCTCAAACGGACCGGCCCGATGCCCGACAACTTCGAGTCCGAAATCCTGCAGCCCTTTTTAGACAATTTGGCACTGGAGGTTTCCAGAGCTTTGCAGTTTTTCTTCACGTCAACCCAGTTCAGCGAGGTGCATCATATTGTCCTGATGGGTGGCACGGCATTGCTGCCAGGTATTGCTGATATTGTTGCCGACAGAACCCAAGTTGAAACCATCAGGGCCAACCCCTTTGCGAGCATGAGTCTTTCGCAGCGTGTGCGGCCCAAGAATCTCTTGAACGATGCCCCGTCATTGATGGTGGCCTGTGGCCTCGCGCTGCGGAGGTTCGATCAATGATTCGCATCAACCTGTTGCCTCACCGGGAAGAGCGGCGTAAATCATTGCGCCAGCAGTTTTATGCGCTCTCCGGTTTGGTAGCAGTACTTGCGGGGCTGATTTGGTTTGTTGGGTTTAGCTTTATCAGTGGCCAGATAGAGAGTCAGACAGCCAAGAACGACTATTTAAAGAAAGAAATATCGACACTTGATGGCCAGATTGAGGAGATCAAGAAACTCAAGGAGCAAACGGACTCGTTACTTTCGAGAAAGCAGGTGATCGAATCGTTACAGGCGAATCGTTCAGAAACGGTTCATTTGTTCAATGAATTGGCAAGGCAACTTCCCGTGGGGGTATACCTGCGTTCTATCAAGCAAGAGCAGCAAAAGGTCATATTGACCGGTTATGCACAATCGAATGCCCGTGTGTCGAGCTTGATGAGCAATCTGGATGAGTCTCCGGTTCTGGAACGCCCTGTGTTGGTAGAAATCAAGGCTGCCATGGTCGGCAAGCGGCGGCTGAATGAGTTCAATATGTACATCTATCTTACGCGCCAGACAAGCGATGAGGACGGCGCGCGCGGGGCGAAACCAAGCAAATCGGCCAGCAAGTCAGGAGGGGCGAAATGAAGAAGCCTGCTATGCCTGCTATGCCGAAGCTCAACATGCCGCAAATCGACTTCAATGCAATTGCGGAAGACTTCAAGACCTTAGATCCGAAGGATCCGGGCGTTTGGCCGTTGATTCCGCGCATTGTCATTTTGTTCGGCATGTTTGCTGCCTTAATCCTGGTGGCGGCCTGGTTTGGTTGGCAGGGGCAGTTTGAAGAGCTTGATGGGAAACTTCAGGAAGAGGTAAGACTGAAAGATGACTGGCTCGCCAAGAAGAAGCAGGCGGTTAATCTGGACGAATATCGGAACCAACTGGCTGAAATTGAAAGGTCATTTGGTGCGTTACTCAAGCAACTGCCGAATGCGGCAGAAATGGAGTCCCTGCTGGTTGACATTAATCAAGCGGGTTTGGGCCGTGGGCTGCAGTTTGAATTGTTTAAGCCCGGCAATGAGGTGATCAAGGATTTCTACGCTGAGCTACCGATTACGGTGAATGTATCCGGTTCTTATCATGATTTTGGTGCTTTTGCCGGCGATATTGCCAAGCTGCCGCGTATTGTTACGCTGAACGATATCAATATCGCCCCCCCCGCCGGGAAGGCAACTGGGGCTTTGATGCTGACAACAACTGCCAAAACATTTAGATATCTGGATGAAAGCGAAGTTGCGGCGAGGAGAAAAAAAGACGCTGAGGCCAAGAAGGGAGCCAAGAAATGAGGTTTCCATTTCCCTCTTGGATTGCCGTTTGTCTATTTGGCATTCCCATACTATGGGGATGCAGCAGCAGCGAGCATGAAGACATCAAGCAATGGATGACTGAGTCTTCAATGGATCTGAAGGGCCGTGCGCCTCCCTTGCCGGAATTGAAGCCATTTCCAATCGTATCGTATGAGGGGGCGCAAGGTTCTGACCCATTTAGCGATACGCGCCTTGAACCTGAGAAGAAGGAGGGGTCCGGGACGAACATGCCGGACTTCAATCGACCGCGAGAACAGTTGGAAAGTTACCCGCTAGAGTCCCTTAGCTATGTTGGGATTGTCAGTAAGGGTAAGGGCAAGTTGAAGCACGGACTGATATTGGCAGATGGCGTGGTATTCCCCGTCGAGGTGGGCAATTATCTTGGGCAAAATTATGGCCGGATTATCGCTGTGACGGAAAACGACATTGTTCTTAAGGAAGTTCTGCAGGATCCGAGTGGCCAAACCGCCGAATGGGTGGAGAGGCAAGCAACGCTACAGTTGCAGGAGAGATTGCAGGAGAAGGAGGTCAAAAAATGAAAATAGTCCAGGCGATGGTCTGTCTTACTGCCCTATTGGTGATGTTTTCCAATGCATCAGCCCAGGTGATTGGAGTTTCGGAGGATATCAAACAGAATGCAATCGAAAATGTGGCAGTCAGCCGAGCGGGGGGGAGCACGATTATTAAACTTGGGCTCAGACAGCCATTGGAGGGAATACCCTCAAATTTCAGCATTGCTAATCCCGCCAGAATTGTGTTTGACTTTCCAGCTACAACAAATGGGCTAGGTTTTAGCAGTAAGAGTATTAACGATGCGGGTTTGCGCAGCGTTAATGTTGTCGAGGCTGATGGGCGAACACGCCTCGTGCTGAATCTGGAAAAGCTTAGCAGGTTTGAAACCCGCACAGAGGGAGCTAATTTATTTATCAGTTTAAATGACGACATTGGTACTCCGGCTGCGGTTGCACCAGCACAACAGTTTGTAGCGGTGCGGCGGGATAGCGGTAGCAATGGTTTGACGGATGTTCAATTCCGTCGTGCCAAGGATGGTGCAGGTGTGGTTGTGGTCGATATGTCCTCGACGGATGCAGGCATTGATGTAAAACAAAAGGGAAACCAGGTAATTGTGGTCTTCAAGAATTCACGATTGCCCGATAGCTTACGTCGCCGCTTGGATGTGGCAGATTTTTCTACGCCCGTCAATTTTGTTAATACCAAGGTGGTTGGCGAGGATGTCGTTCTTGAGGTGGTTCCAAAGGGTCTTTGGGAACATGTTGCTTTTCAAAGCGATAATCAGTTTATTGTCGAGGTCAGGCCGGTCAAGGAAGATCCCAACAGACTGTTCCAGGGCACACGCGGGGGGTTCCAAGGAGAGCCGATTTCGCTGAATTTCCAGAATATTCCACTGCGCGAGTTGTTGCATGTGTTTGCGGATATCACGAGTTTCAATATTGTGGTGAGCGATACTGTAGCCGGGAACGTTTCTTTGCGGCTGAATGATGTTCCTTGGGATCAGGCGCTTGAAATCGTACTTCAACAAAAAGCGCTGGCGATGCGCAAGAACGGCAATGTCATATGGATTGCCCCTGCGGACGAATTGGCAGCGAAAGAAAAGGCAACCCTTGAGTCCAAGCAGCAAATTGCCGATCTGGAGCCGTTGCGTACGGAAAAATTTGTGCTCAACTATCACCAAGCCGAGGAACTCAAGGGAATGATAATGGGTGGTGGCGCGACTAAAGATCCAGGTCAACCCTCAGTTCAAGCTTCGTTTCTATCCGCACGGGGTACGGTAGCCGTCGATAAACGAACCAACACGTTATTTATCACGGATGCTCCTTCCGCTCTTGATCGAGTAAAGGACTTGATCTCTGCGCTAGATCGCCCAGCACGCCAAGTGCTGATTGAGGCGCGGATCGTTGAGGCAGAGGATAGCTTTAGTTCCTCAATTGGTGCCCGCTTGGGGACAACAGATCGTCGCGGCGGTGTTTTAGGGCATCGAATTATCGGTGGAGATGATACCCGCTTTGCGATAGGGAACAACTTTGCGCAAAACAGCTATAACACAGGGCAAGCAGATATCTCCGACAAGCTAAATGTTCTAAAGGATGGGGCGAGCGTCAATCTTCCGGCCAGTTCGCTGGGCGGCTCCCCTGCAGGCACTTTTAGCCTCTCTCTTTTCGACCGCTCGAAAACAATGTTCCTGAACTTGGAGTTGTCGGCATTGGAATTTGATGGGCGTGGCAAAGTGGTATCGAGTCCCCGGGTAGTGACTGCGGATAAAGTGAAGGCTGTCATCAAGCACGGTACCGAAATTCCCTACGTTACTGTATCGGCTACCGGGGGACCCATGGTCACGTATCGTCAAGCAGTGTTAATGCTTGAGGCAACCCCGGTGATTACTCCAGATGACAAGGTAAGAATGGAGCTCAAAATTACCAAAGACTCGCCAAATACCAAGATATCCACAAACTATGGAGTGGCCATCGATAAAAAAGAGGTGACGACCGAGGTCATGGTGGAAAATGGTGGAACCTTGGTTATTGGCGGCATCTTTACGCAGACGATCTCAAATAATTCATCACGCATTCCGGTGCTAGGCGATATTCCTTATGTTGGTTTCCTGTTCAAGCAGCAAACCAATGAGGATAAGCGTACCGAATTGCTGGTATTTATTACCCCGAAAATCGTAAGCGATCAGATTAAACTGAATTAATGCGGTAGCAAGGAGCGCGACATGACCGAATATATTGACCAATTCAAGGGCATCAGAGGCGTGTTTCGTTCTGGTTTGCTTTGCAAAGCACTACAAACAGGTTTGTTGATGTGCGTGATTGGTTCTACGCAAGCCCAACTGTCCACCTTTAATACCAGCACCAACGTGTTGACACTGGATACGATTGCTGTCGGAGGACAGTATTACTCTGGGGTCGGGCTGAACTTTCAACCGGGCCAGCCTTGGTCGATCGTTGGCAATCCGCGCTTGATTAGTCCGCTTGCCTCGATTGATGCAGCGTCTTATTCCTATACCGACGGGCGCTTGAATTTGCCGCGCACGCGTATTGGCAATGCCATCTACGATAACTACATCCTGAGCATGCCGGTGGGGGGCAACGTGACGGTCCTGAGTAAAGGCATGGCTTCCAGCGCCAGTTCGCCTGGTTATCAGGAAGTGGCCTTCCCCATTCGAAGCAAAATCAAGAACAGCGCTGAAACGGACGCCAATGGAGAGCTGACCTATGCTTTGACCAATGGACAAGTATGGAAGCATATGATCGATGAGCCGTGTATGCCGCCCGGTATAGGAACAGACGATCCGGATGGATATTCTGATGTTGAGATTTATCCAAACCCGGGTTCCTCGGGTTCCACTGCGGCAAATGAGGGGAACTTCCGGTTTGTAACCTACTATCCATCCAAAGACGAAGCGCTTAAAGTAGAAACCTGCATCGTTGTACCGGTGGCAGGCGTGTTTGGGGTGGCTCAAAGCTCGGGGCTGAATGCACTCGCAGTTTCTACCGCAGCTATAAGCGGTAATTCTGGAGCTAGGTATAACTTATCCATCAGCGGTGGCTTGCCGCCCTATACGGTTGTTGCAAGTCCGGTGGGCGTCGTCGATTTCTGGTTTCAGTCGGTAACAGATTTAACGATACAGATGGTGAACAGCGGAAGTGCGACGCTGACGGTGTTCGACTACAATCGATCCAGCCAGCCGGTGACTATCCAGGTGGCTCAGGGCGCCACCATGTACCCATCGGGTATCGATGGCTTTACCGAAGGGACTTCACTAGAACTTACAATGTATTTTGGTAGCCCTCCTTACGCCTTCGACAACCCATTCCATCCTTATGTTCAGGTTGAACCCATCGGCGATGCCAACACCACCCATAAGTTCAGGCTGACCTTGGCAAGCCTTCCTGCCGGGAGCGAACTAAAAGAAGGTGGGGTTCTGTTTAAGGACGCATATGGTTCGATGGCGCAATTCAGCATCAAAAACTTTAAGGAAAATACAACGACCAAAGAGATGGCCGTCGTTCCCTCAAGTCTGACGCTGTTCCCAGGGATGACCATGAATATAAGCATTGCCGGAGGTCGCCCCCCCTACGCATGCCAAAGTCCGCTTCCAGGCACTTTGGAGGTAGGGCCGGTGAGCAGTTCGGTATTTTCAGTCAAGGCGACAGGTTACCTGACCAGTTCAGTCCCGATCTTCTGCAGCGATGTAAAGGGGAACTACGCTACCGTTACAGTTATACCTTATGGATCTTCAGGCAGTGGCGGTTACACAAACTATTAAGTGGGGGAATGGAAAATGAACCTCTCGAATAATTTTCATTTTTTGAGTCGCCCCCTGTCTTGGCTGATGCTAGCCTGCGCCTTGGCTTTGGGCGCTCCGATGCATGCGTTTGCTCAACTCAGCGGTTCGGGATCTTCTCAAAACGGCGGAAGTATCTTAGTAGACTTTGGGGAAGTGCAAGTCAGCTCCACAAAAGTTCACTATCTCACCATCACGGCCACCGAGGCAGTGACTCTGGCAGGCGTAGCGGGTTCTACTGCTGTCGCTGACATGGCGGTCGATACCAGTACGCTGACGGGTGGCCCTTTCTTCATGACACCAGAAGACGATGGATGTAAGGGTAAGACATTGGCCGTCGCAGGTAACTGCGTGATCGTACTAAGATTCTCGCCGAGTGCTGCCGAGTCGACCTATGCCGGCTTTGTCAAACTGAGAACTACCGCTCCGGCAGGCTACCCGGGCTTTTATATTAACTTGAAAGGGAAAGGGGTTACGGGGGGCGCTACTACTTCAGGTACTCTTGCAGTTTCTGTCGCGGGAAGTACCTTTACCGCTATTTCGGCATTCGACATGAATGCCACCACTGGCAGCAGCACAACCAAGATTCTTACCTTGCGTGCAACAGGTGGAACGGTGGGTATTGTCGGTACCAGTGCGCCGATTGGGTGGAGTTTTGATACCAAACTATGCGGTGAAAGCGTGCCGGTGGGTAAGGATTGTGCAGCGACCGTCTCGTCGCCATCCACCGAAATCCCTGAGGGAACCTACTTTGTGAAACTGGTCCTACAGGCAAGCGATGGCCCACACTATCTTGATGTGACGTTGAGCGTGACTAAAAAAGCTACGGAAACGCCTGGAACACTGGTCATAACCCCAAGCTCACTCGATTTTGGTAAGGTTCGACCAGGAATGAAAAGTGTTAAGACAGTGACGCTGACTGCGAGCGGTAGCAACGTGGCATTCGAGAAGCTTGAAGTTCCGGAAGGTTATACAGCAACGCACAGTTGCGGTACCTTGATACCCAAGGATACCTCCTGCTCGGCTGCGTTTACGTTTGCGCCAAAGGCGGTTATTCCCTATTTGGGATCGGCAATATTCAGTACGGCCGCCACAGGTTCCCCCCACTCAGTTACCTTGTTGGGAGAAGGAAGCACAAGCACCAGTGGCAGTACGGGCGGTAGCACTAGCGGTGGCCCTTTGCTGACGCTGGATTCTGCCTATCTCGAGTTCGGAGAAGTGGCTACGGGATCTTCAAGCCAAAAGACAGTGAAACTGAGCAATCGCGGCGGGAACACATTGAGTGCCTCGCTGCTTGCATCAGGAGAAGCCTATAACATCTCCGGGGCTTGTCTTTCGCCGAATTCAATCTCAAATACCTCCGCTTCAGTGTCGCTAGCTGCGGGTAGCGCTTGCACATTGTCGATTAATTATTCTGCCAAGTCGATCGGAGAGCAAACAGGCAGTTTGACGTTTTCCGGGACGGGTGCCGATGGGATGTCTGTTCGCCTGAAAGGGATTGGAATGGCAACTGGTTCGTCCATTGGTATATCCGGTCTTACAGCGACACCATCGGCAATAATGTTTGGCGCGGTAAATGTTGGCTCTTCCTTGACAAAAACAATCAGCTTGACGAAGGCCAACGGTGCTAAGCCGAACATAGGCAGTATTTCAGTCCCGAACGGATACATATATCAGCATGATTGTGCGTCATCCGTATCCAATACGTGCACCTTGACGCTAATCTTCGCCCCTTCAAGCGCATCTAAATACGATGGTTTGGTGATTGTCAGCGACGCGGATGGAGCAAGTTCGATCATTACGATAACCGGAGAGGGTACGGCAGCTGCTCAAATGACTGCCAAGACACAAATGACTACGGAGGCAAAGCTGGATGTTACAGGCCAGTTTGCATTTGCAGCAGGGCAAGTTGCCAGTGTCGGTAATCTGTATGTGGCTGTTTTGTATAAGGAAGCCCTGTACTTCATGTCGAGCGGACAATGGGCGCCCTATGTTCCCGGACAAGAGCCGCCAGCCTACACCACTGCGGATGCTTCAAATAATGAATTGACCATTCTGGTGAATCAAGACGTTAGTTCAATGTCCGGTGCTGTGCTATTTTTAGGATATGGGCGAAATATTTCTGAGGTGATCGACAAGCATCAATACACCCCTGTTCATGTGATTAATTGACTAGGTTCTCGTCTTGCATCGAGCGGCATGTTATGACATTGCTTTTGCGTGCAACAGTACGATTGATTGATCCAACAATACGCAATGTCAAATATGATTGTCTTGGTAGGCATGATGGGCGCAGGCAAGACAACCGTCGGAAAGAAGCTCAGCAATAGACTTGGCTTGCAGTTAATCGATCTCGATCAGGAAATCGAACGGCAGACCGGTGTGTCGGTCGCAACCATTTTCGAGATCGAAGGGGAGTCGGGTTTTCGCCAGCGAGAAACCAATGTACTTAGGCAAGTGTTCGGCAACGGTGATTACATCGTTGCTACAGGTGGGGGGGTGGTGCTTAGCCCTGTAAATCGCGCAATTCTGTCTGGAAAAAGTCCTATTGTGTATTTGCAGGCAACACCAGAGCTGATCTATTCCAGAACTCGGCACGACACGAGCCGCCCTTTGCTACAAGTGGCAGACCCACTTGGCCGGATCAGGAATCTAGTTCGCCAGCGCGACCCGCTCTACCGCGAAGTGGCTGATATCGTGATTGAGTCTGGCAGGCCACTTGGCAATACAATCGAGGCTATTGAAACAGCGCTGAGATTGCATTCATCCCGATGACGTCACTCACGGTTGGTCTGGGCCAACGCTCATATCAAATTCATATTGCCAGCGGTTTGCTGGACAAGCTGCCCGAGAGCGCATGGGCGCGACGTGTCACCATCGTCACAAATGAGGTTGTCGCACCGCTCTATTTGGATCGACTGGTTGCTTCACTGGAAAAAGTCGGCGCTGCTACGACGGCGGTTGTGCTGCCGGATGGTGAGGCGCACAAGACCTGGGACTCGCTTAACCGGATTTACGATCACCTGCTCGCGTCGCGTTGCGACCGAACGACCCCCATCGTAGCCCTGGGGGGCGGTGTGATTGGCGATCTGGCGGGGTTTGCTGCGGCTTCCTATCAGCGCGGCGTGCCTTTCATTCAGGTGCCGACGACGCTGCTCTCGCAGGTGGATTCCTCGGTCGGCGGCAAGACCGGCATCAACCACCCGCGCGGCAAGAACATGATCGGCGCCTTCTGGCAGCCACGTCTGGTGGTTGCCGACACCGATACGTTGAACACCCTGCCGGACCGCGAGCTTGCGGCGGGCCTGGCCGAGGTCATCAAGTACGGCCTGATTCGCGATTTGCCCTTCCTTGAGTGGCTGGAAGCGAACATGGACCGGTTGATGGCACGCGAGGGCAGCGCTCTCGCGTATGCGATTGAACGCTCCTGTGCCAACAAGGCCGAGGTCGTTGCTGGCGATGAATTGGAGACGGCAAAAGAGGGCGGGCGGGCGCTGTTGAATCTTGGCCATACCTTTGGTCATGCCATTGAAACCGGCATGGGGTATGGCGAGTGGTTGCACGGGGAGGCTGTGGCAGCAGGCACGCTGATGGCAGTTGATTTATCCCGGCGTCTGGGTTGGTTGAATGATGCCGATGTCGAGCGGGTGCAACGACTGTTCGAACGTGCCAAGCTGCCTGTTCGAGGCCCCACACTCGGCGCAGATCGCTATCTGGACTTGATGGGTCATGACAAAAAGGTTATTGCGGGTCAAATGCGTCTGGTGCTACTGCGGAAACTGGGCGAAGCCGTGACCTGGGCCGAGGCGCCTCAGGCCGAAATTAGGGCTGCCATCGAAACCTACTGTGACTGATCTCGCCCCCTATGCCGTCTGCGAAAGCCAATCGCAGGGGCGACGCATTGCCGAGCCGCGCCCCAAGACCCGCGGCGAGTTCCAGCGCGACCGTGATCGCATCATTCACTCCACCGCATTTCGTCGCCTCGAATACAAGACGCAGGTATTCGTCAATCACGAAGGTGACTTGTTTCGCACGCGCCTGACACACTCCATCGAGGTCGCGCAGATAGCGCGCTCGATAGCGCGCGCCCTTAACCTGAATGACGACCTGACCGAAGCCATTGCACTGGCTCACGACCTCGGCCACACGCCCTTTGGACACGCCGGACAGGATGCCCTGAACGAGTGCATGGCCGACCATGGCGGCTTTGAGCACAATCTGCAGTCCTTGCGGATTGTCGACAAGCTCGAAGAGCGCTACGGTGCGTTCGATGGCCTGAACCTGATGTTCGAAACCCGTGCCGGCATCCTCAAGCATTGCTCGCCGGCCAAGGCGCGGGAGTTGGGCGAACTCGGTGCGCGATTTTCCAACGATCAGCGGCCTTCGCTGGAGGCGCAGATATGCAATTTGGCCGATGAAATTGCTTATAACAACCATGATGTGGATGACGGTCTGCGTTCGGGCCTGATTACCGTTGAGCAATTGCAAGAAATCGACCTGTTTGCCTTGCATGAGAAAGCGGCGAAAGCTGCGTTCCCGGAGATTTCCGGGCGACGCCTGATCCATGAAACCGTGCGTCGCATGATCGACGCACAGGTGACAGATTTGCTGGCAGAAACCAGCGAGAGGCTGGAGAAACAGCAGATCAAAACGCGTGGCGATGTGGTTCAAGCAACACAACTCGTTGGATTCTCGGAAGAAATGCGTGCAATGAACCGGGAACTGAAGCATTTTCTGCATGACTCTTTGTACCGTCATTATCAGGTCGTACGCATGACCAGCAAGGCACGACGGATTGTGAAAGACCTGTTTGAGGCTTTTCTGGCCGATATGCGCCTCTTGCCCGTTCAGGATCAGGCGCGGGGCGATCAGGAGGGGAACCCTCGTGCCATCGCCGATTACATTGCCGGCATGACCGACCGCTACGCAATGAAAGAACATCGGCGCCTGTTTGCGATCGGGGAATTTTGACCGTTGCTCCCAGCCGGGAGTATTGAGCCGGGCCTGGTTTCTCGGTATATTTCGCGGTTCGCCCAATGCATTTACCCCCATGCCGGTCAGTGTTTTGCCCGGCTTATTTGATGGCCATAACGCCAGGAAATATCCAGAAAACCATGATGGAAATCCCTAGCCGCCAGGGTCTCTACGACCCCGCCAACGAACACGACGCCTGTGGTGTCGGTTTTGTTGCCCATATCAAGAACGAAAAGAGCCATGCGATTGTTGCGCAGGGCCTCAAGATCCTCGAGAACCTGACCCATCGTGGCGCCACCGGCTACGACCCCTTGCTGGGCGACGGTGCGGGCATCCTGATCCAGATGCCGGATGCTTTCCTGCGCGATGAAGCGGGCAAGGTGGGCATCCAGCTCCCGACCATCGGTCATTACGGGTGCGGCAACATTTTCCTGCCGCAATCCGCCAATGGGCGTGTGGCTTGCGAGTCGGCGCTGGCCCGTATCGTCCATGAAGAAGGGCAGGTTTTCCTTGGTTGGCGCGATGTACCGCGCGACAATCGCGGCCTGGCCCAAGCTGCCAAGGATATGGAACCGGCCATCCGCCAGGTGTTTGTCGGCAAGGGTGGCAATGCCGGTGACCAGGATGCGTTTGAAAGAAAACTCTTCGTCATTCGCAAGCGCGTCGAACATGAGGTGCGTCGCCTCGGTCTTGCCGATGGTCGTCAGTTCTACATTCCCTCGTTGTCATCGCGCACGATCAATTACAAGGGCCTGTTGCTGGCGCATCAGGTCGGCGAGTACTACCTCGACTTGCAGGACCAGCGCGTCGTATCGGCGCTGGCGCTGGTGCATCAGCGCTTCTCCACGAATACCTTCCCGACCTGGGATCTGGCGCATCCCTTCCGCATGATTGCCCACAACGGCGAGATCAATACCCTGCGCGGCAACATCAACTGGATGGCCGCCCGCCAGAATGCGATGAAGTCGAAGTGGCTGGGCGAGGATCTCAACAAGCTGTGGCCGCTGATTGTCGAAGGGCAGTCCGATTCCGCCAGTTTCGACAATGCACTGGAGCTGCTTGTCATGGGGGGGTACTCCATGACGCATGCGATGATGATGCTGATCCCGGAAGCCTGGGCCGGCAATGCGCTGATGGATGAGGAGCGTCGCGCCTTCTACGAGTTCCACGCACCGGTGATGGAGCCGTGGGATGGCCCTGCTGCTGTTGCTTTCACCGACGGCCGCCAGATTGGCGCCACGCTCGACCGCAATGGCTTGCGGCCGGCACGTTATCTCGTGACCGAGGACAACATCGTGATGATGGCCTCCGAGATGGGCGTGCTGACCTTCCCGGAAGAGAAGATCGTCAAGAAGTGGCGCCTGCAGCCAGGCAAGATGTTCCTGATCGACCTTGAAAAAGGCTGCATCATCGACGATGCCCAACTCAAGAAGACGATGGCGACCGAGGAACCTTATCGCAAGTGGATCGAGGAGTCGCGCGTCTATCTCAATGAGTTGCCTGAAGCCAAGGTGCTGCCGAAGATCAAGCCGGCGCTGCTCGATGCGCAACAGGCGTTTGGCTACACGCAAGAGGACATCAAGTTCATCCTCGAGCCGATCATCAAGGCCGGTGAGGAGCCAACCGGATCGATGGGCGCGGATGTTGCGCTGCCCGTGCTGTCGTCCAAGAACAAGTCGCTCTATCTCTATTTCAAGCAACTGTTTGCGCAGGTGACCAATCCGCCGATCGATCCGATCCGCGAGGAAATCGTCATGTCGCTGACCTCGTTCATCGGGCCGAAGCCCAACTTGCTGGGGATTGCCGACAATGAGGAAACACTGACGCCGCGCTTGGAAATCACGCAGCCGGTGCTGACCGATGAGGATCTCGCCCGCCTGACGACAATCGACAAGCTGACGCAATCCCGCTTCAAGGCGCTGACGCTGGATATGAGCTATCCGGTCAGCGAAGGCGGTGCCGGTTGCGAGGCGGCTGTCGAGCGCCTGTGCGCTGCGGCTGAACAGTCGGTCGCCAATGGCTACAACATCGTCGTGCTGACAGATCGTGGCATTACCGCCGAGCGCGTGGCCGTACCGGCGCTGCTGGCCTGTGCCGCCGTGCATCACCACCTGGTCAAGAAGGGCCTGCGCACCAGCACGGGCCTGGTGATCGACTCCGGTTCGGTACGCGAGGTACATCACTTCGCGCTGCTCGCCGGCTATGGTGCCGAGGCCGTTTGTCCATGGCTGACCTTCGCCACGATCAAGGACATGGTTGGCAAGAGCGGCGACAGCAAGGCGGCGATCAAGAACTACATCAAGGCGATCGGCAAGGGCCTCAACAAGGTCATGTCCAAGATGGGCATCTCGACCTACCAGTCCTATTGCGGCGCACAGATTTTCGAAGCCATCGGCCTCAACTCGGCTTTTGTCGCACGTTATTTCACCGGCACGGCGACACAGGTCGAAGGCATTGGCCTCAAGGAGGTTGCCGAGGAAGCCGTGCGTACGCATGTGGCGGCCTTCTCGAATGACCCGGTGCTGACCAGCATGCTCGATGTCGGTGGCGAGTATGCCTTCCGCGTCCGCGGCGAAGATCACATGTGGACGCCCGACGCGATTGCCAAGCTGCAACATTCGACGCGTTCGAACAAGTTTGAGACCTATCAGGAATACGCCAAGATCATCAACGATCAGACGCGTCGTCACATGACCCTGCGTGGTCTGTTCGAGATTAAGCCGGCCGGTCCACCCGTGCCGCTTGAGGAAGTTGAATCGGCCAAGGAAATCGTTAAGCGTTTTGCGACGGGCGCCATTTCCTTGGGGGCCATCTCAACTGAATCGCACACCACGCTGGCCATCGCGATGAACCGCATCGGCGGCAAGTCGAATACCGGCGAGGGTGGCGAAGATCCGCGCCGCTTTGCAAAAGTCGGCGCTGGCGCGACGGTGGCGAGTGTCATCGGGGCGGCCCAGGTCGAGCGCGACATTCCGCTCAAGGAAGGCGATTCGCTACGCTCCGCGATCAAGCAGGTGGCATCCGGTCGTTTCGGTGTCACCACCGAATATCTGGCCAACGCCGATCAGATCCAGATCAAGATGGCGCAGGGCGCCAAGCCCGGCGAGGGCGGTCAGTTGCCCGGCCACAAGGTGTCCGATTACATCGGTTATCTGCGCCACTCGGTGCCGGGCGTCGGCCTGATTTCGCCGCCGCCGCATCACGATATTTACTCCATCGAGGATCTGGCGCAGCTGATTCATGACCTCAAGAACGCCAACCCGAAGGCGTCGATTTCCGTCAAGCTGGTGTCGGAAGTCGGCGTTGGCACGGTGGCGGCAGGCGTTTCCAAGGCCAAGGCTGACCATGTGGTGATCGCCGGCTTCGACGGCGGCACCGGTGCATCGCCGTTGTCCTCGATCAAGCATGCCGGCACGCCGTGGGAACTGGGGCTTGCCGAGACGCAGCAGACCTTGGTGTTGAACCGCCTGCGTGGCCGTATTCGCGTTCAGGTCGATGGCCAGATGAAGACCGGTCGTGATGTCGTCGTCGGTGCGCTGCTGGGTGCCGACGAGTTCGGCTTCGCTACTGCGCCGCTGGTCGTCGAAGGTTGCCTCATGATGCGCAAGTGTCATCTGAACACCTGCCCGGTCGGCGTCGCGACGCAAGACCCGGTGCTGCGCAAGCGCTTCTCCGGCCAGCCCGAGCATGTCGTCAATTATTTCTTCTTCGTGGCTGAGGAAGCGCGTCGCATCATGGCCGAGATGGGCATTCGCAAGATCGACGACCTGATCGGCCGTACCGACCTACTTGACATGAAGGCGGGCGTTGAACACTGGAAGGCGCGCGGGCTCGATTTCTCGAAGATCTTCTACATGCCGCCGGTCGGTGCCGAAGTCGCGCGGGTGCATTGCGAGGCACAGGATCACAATCTCGGCCCGGCGCTGGATCACCAACTGATCGAGAAGGCTAGGCCGGCGCTGGAGCGCAAGGAAAAAGTTTCCTTCGACGTTCCCGTCAAGAACCTCAATCGCACCGTTGGCACCATGCTGTCCTACGAGGTGGCCAGTCGCTACGGCCATGCCGGATTGCCGGATGAAACCATCCATATCCGCATGACCGGGACGGCAGGCCAGAGCTTTGGCGCCTTCCTCGCGCACGGCATCACGCTGGAACTTTCGGGCGAGGCCAACGATTACGTCGGCAAGGGGCTGTGCGGCGGCAAGATTGTCGTCAAGCCGCAGCTAGCTTTCAAGGGCAAGCCCTGCGAGAACATTATCGTCGGCAACACCGTGCTCTACGGTGCCATCGAAGGCGAGGTGTTCTTCCACGGCGTGGCAGGCGAACGTTTCTGCGTTCGCAACTCTGGCGCCACGGCCGTTGTCGAAGGCACAGGTGATCACGGCTGCGAATACATGACCGGCGGCACGGTAGTGGTGCTGGGAGAAACCGGGCGCAACTTTGCGGCGGGTATGTCGGGCGGCATCGCCTACGTGCTGGACGAGGATGGCATGTTCGCCAAGCGCTGCAACATGGCGATGGTGAGCCTGGAGAAAGTCCTGCCGGCGACCGAACAGGATGCCGACACGCGCCACCGCAGCCTGGCCGACGAAGACCAATTGAAGGCATTGATCGAGAAGCACTTTGCCGAAACCGGCAGCCAGGTTGCGCGCCGCTTGCTGGATGACTGGGCGAACACGCGCAGCAAGTTCGTCAAGGTATTCCCGAATGAATATCGCCGCGCGCTCAAGGAGCAGGCAGCGAAGCAATTGAAGGAGGCTGCATAATGGGCAAGCCCACCGGTTTTCTGGAATTCGAACGCCAGTCGGAAGGCTACGAGGTCGTTGAGTCGCGGCTCACGCATTACCGCGAGTTCGTCCCTCATCTGACCGATGACAAGGCGAAGACGCAGGGCGCACGCTGCATGGATTGCGGCGTCCCCTTTTGCAACAACGGTTGCCCGATCAACAACAACATCCCGGATTTCAACGACGCGGTGTATCGCGGTAACTGGCGCGAAGCCATCGAAATCCTGCACTTGACCAACAACTTCCCGGAGATGACCGGGCGCATCTGCCCCGCCCCGTGCGAGGCTGCCTGTACGCTGGGCATCCATGCCGATCCGGTCGGCATCAAGTCGCTGGAGCGCGCGATCATCGACAAGGCCGGCGAGAATGCTTGGGTACTGCCGCAACCTGCAAAGGTGAGGACGGGCAAAAAAGTGGCTGTTGTCGGTGCCGGCCCTGCAGGTCTGGCCGCTGCCCAACAATTGGCACGCGCGGGTCATGACGTCACCGTTTTCGAGAAGAACGATCGTATCGGCGGTCTGCTGCGTTACGGCATTCCCGACTTCAAACTGGACAAGCGCCTGATTGACTGGCGCGCTGCCCAGATGCAGGCCGAAGGCGTGAAGTTCGTCACCAAGACCCTCGTCGGCAAGGATATGCCCAAAGGCGTCGTCAACGATGCCACCAAGGTGATTGCACCGGCCAAGCTGATGAAGGATTTTGATGCCGTGATCCTGTCGGGCGGCTCGGAAACCCCGCGCGACCTGCCGATTTCTGGCCGCACGTTGAGTGGCGTGCATTTCGCCCTGGAATTCCTCATTCCGCAGAACAAGGAAGTCAATGCCGGCCAGAAGGGCGGCAAGAAAAATCCGATCAATGCCAAGGGCCAACATGTCGTCGTAATCGGCGGTGGCGATACCGGTTCCGATTGCGTGGGCACGTCGAACCGCCATGGCGCGGCGAGCATTACCCAGTTCGAATTGCTGCCGCGTCCGCCCGAGCAGGAAAACAAGCCGCTGGTGTGGCCCTACTGGCCGACGCGCATGCGCACTTCTTCGTCGCATGAGGAGGGTTGCACGCGGGACTGGTCGGTCGCCACCAAGGAATTTATCGGCGAGAAGGGAAAGCTGAAAGCACTGAAGTGTGTTCGCCTCGATTGGAAAGACGGCAAGATGAGCGAAGTGCCGGGCTCCGAATTCGAGGTCAAGGCCGATCTCGTTTTCCTCGCCATGGGCTTCACCAATCCCGTTGCCTCGATGCTCGATGCCTTTGGCGTGGCCAAGGACAGTCGCGGTAATGCGGCCGCCACGACAGATGGTGCCGGCTGTTATGCCACCAGCGTGAGCAAGGTGTTTGCTGCCGGTGACGTACGTCGCGGTCAGTCGCTGGTGGTCTGGGCGATTCGCGAGGGCCGTCAGTGTGCGCGTGCGGTCGACGAGTTCCTGATGGGAGCCTCCACCCTACCGCGCTGAGCCATGCTCAACGTCATTATTCTCGCCGCCGGGCAGGGCAAGCGCATGCGCTCCGACCTGCCCAAAGTGCTTCACCCGATTGCCGGCAAGTCGATGCTGGGGCATGTCATCGACACGGCGCGGCAACTCGGTACGGTGCAGATTTGCGTGGTCTATGGTCATGGCGGCGAACAGGTGCGAACAGCGTTGCGTGCTGCCGATCTGCGCTGGGTGAAACAGGAACCGCAGCTTGGCACGGGCCATGCGGTGTTGCAAGCCTTGCCCGAATTGCAAAAAGTCGACGCCGGCAAGACGGCAAGCTTGGTACTCTACGGCGATGTGCCACTGATCCGCGCCGTTACGCTGCAGCGCCTCATCGATACGGCGGGTGGCAACAGGCTGGCCCTGCTCACCGCCCAACTTGACGATCCCTGCGGCTATGGCCGCATCGTGCGCGTGGATGACAAGGTCACTCGCATCGTCGAGGAGAAGGATGCCGATGATGCCGAACGCGCCATCCGGGAAATCAACACCGGGATTCTCGTCGCGCCGACGGAGGCGCTGGCACGCTGGCTGCCGCAACTCGGCAACCGCAATGCGCAGGGCGAGTACTACCTGACCGACATCGTCGCCATGGCAGTGGCCGAAGGCATGGACGTGGTGACTGCGCATCCCGATGCCAATTGGGAAGCGGATGGCGTCAACAGCAAGGCGCAACTGGCGCGGCTCGAACGCATTCATCAGCGCAATCTTGCCGAGGCGCTCATGGAACAGGGCGTGACGCTGGCGGATCCGGATCGCATCGATGTCCGTGGCCAATTGATTTGCGGTCGCGACGTGTTCATCGACGTCAATTGCGTGTTCGAGGGCCGCGTCGAGTTGCAGGACGGCGTGCGCATCAACGCAAACTGCGTGATTCAGGATGCCGTGGTCGGTCCGAAGTCGATCATCGGTCCCTTCGCGCGCCTGCGGCCGGGTACCGTGTTGGCCGAAGACGTGCATATCGGCAACTTTGTCGAAGTGAAGAACGCGACCATCGCCGCGCACTCGAAGGCCAATCATCTTGCCTACATCGGCGATACGACGATGGGTAGCCGCGTCAATGTCGGTGCCGGCACCATCACCTGCAACTACGATGGCGCCAACAAGCACCGCACGGTGATCGAGGACGATGTCTTCATCGGTTCTGATACGCAACTCGTTGCGCCCGTGACCGTCGGCAAGGGCGCCACGCTGGGCGCGGGGACGACCCTGACCAAGGATGCCCCGCCAGACTCTCTCACCGTGTCGCGCGCCAGGCAGGTGTCGCTGGCCGGTTGGAAGCGCCCCGTCAAAGCAAAAAAGGAATAGCAGCATGTGTGGCATCGTCGCAGCGGCAGCCTCAAGCAAAACTTCGCGCAACATCGTTCCCGTACTCGTCGAAGGATTGCGCAAGCTTGAATACCGCGGCTACGATTCGGCTGGCTTGGCGGTGCTCAACCCGACATTGACGCGGCTACGCAGTGTTGGCCGAGTTGCCGAGTTGGCCGAATTGGCGACCGGGCAGACGGCGCAACTGGGCATTGCCCATACGCGCTGGGCAACCCACGGCGTGCCTTCGGAACGCAATGCCCATCCGCATATCTCGGGCGGTCTGGCCGTGGTGCATAACGGCATCATCGAGAACTACACCGAACTCAAGCAGGAACTGTTGGCGGCAGGCTATGTCTTTACTTCCGATACCGATACCGAAGTGATCGCCCACTTGGTGCAGGAAACGCTGAAATCGTCCCCTAGCCTGTTCGAGGCGGTACAGCGTGCCACGCGCCGTTTGATCGGGGCTTATGCAATTGCCGTGCTGCGCGAAGGCGAGGAGCGTGTCGTTGTTGCCCGCCATGGCGCGCCACTGCTGCTGGGCATTGGTGAAGATGGCCACTATGCGGCCTCGGATGCTTCGGCGCTGTTGCAAGTCACACGCCGCATGGTTTATCTCGAAGAGGGGGATGTCGCCGAGCTTGGCCATGAGACTTATCGAATTGTCGGCGCTGACAGGACGGCAGTCAGCAGAGAGATTCACGAAAGCACGCTGTCGGCCGATGCCGTTGAACTCGGCAACTACGCGCATTACATGCAGAAGGAAATCTTCGAGCAGCCACAGGCGCTGGCGGCCACGCTGGAAATGATCGGTGGCGCGCAAACCTTCTCGGCCAATCTCTTCGGCGCCACGGCGCCAGACGTACTGGCAGGCGTGAAATCGGTGCTGATCATCGCCTGCGGCACCAGCTATCACGCCGGGCTGGTGGCGCGTTACTGGATCGAACAGTTGGCCGCCCTGCCCTGCAGCGTCGAGGTGGCCAGCGAATATCGTTACCGCGTGTCGGTGCCCAATCCGGATCAACTGGTGGTGGCGATTTCGCAATCGGGCGAGACGGCCGATACGCTGGCCTCGATCAAGCATGCCAAGTCGCTCGGGATGCACAAGACGCTGGCGCTCTGCAATGTGCCCGAATCGGCCATCGTGCGTGAGTGCGCACTGCGCTTCCTGACCCGCGCCGGCCCGGAAATCGGCGTGGCGTCGACCAAGGCTTTTACCACCCAGTTGGCCGCGCTGTTCCTGCTCGCGGCGACGCTGGCCAAACAAAATGGCAAGCTGTCGGCGGATCAGGAGACGGCCCATCTGGCTTCGCTGCGTCATCTGCCTGTCGCCTTGCAAAAGGTGCTGGCGCTGGAGCCGGGCATTGTTACGTGGGCCCAGCGTTTCGCCGACAAGCAGCATGCGCTGTTCCTCGGCCGCGGCCATCACTATCCGATCGCCCTCGAAGGCGCACTCAAGCTCAAGGAAATCTCCTACATCCATGCCGAAGCCTATCCGGCTGGCGAATTGAAACACGGCCCGCTGGCGCTGGTGGACAAGGACATGCCGGTGATCAGCGTGGCACCGAATGACACATTGCTGGAAAAGCTCAAGTCCAACCTCAAGGAAGTGGCGGCGCGTGGCGGAGAGCTATACGTTTTTGCCGATGCCGACTCGCAGGTGGAGGAGGAACCGGGCCTGCACATCCTGCGCCTGCCCGAGCACTATGGGGCGCTGTCGCCCGTTCTGCATGTCGTGCCCTTGCAACTACTGGCCTATCATGCTGCGTTAGTCAAGGGGACCGACGTCGATAAGCCGCGCAATCTTGCCAAATCCGTCACTGTTGAATAATACAAAGGGAGAACAATAATGCCGAAATTCCATACCGCCTCCATCCGTGCTGTCGCCCTGGTCGGCCATGGCGGTGCGGGCAAGACCACCCTGGCCGAGGCGCTGCTGCTGCGTGCCGGCGTCATTCCTGCAGCAGGCAGCGTGGAGAAGGGCAATACGGTTTGCGACTTCGATGTGCAGGAAAAGTCGGCGGGTCACTCGCTGCAGTCGGCGCTGGTCAATTTTGCCTGGGAAGATGTGCATGTACACCTGATCGACACCCCGGGCTACCCAGATTTCGCAGGGCAGGCGATGGCTGCGCTGGCAGGCGTGGATACGGCCGTGGCCGTGATCAACGCGCAGACCGGTATCGAACTGATGACCGAGCGCATGATGCGCGCTGCCGAGAAGCGCGGTCTGGCGCGCATGATCGTGATCAACAAGATCGACGCGGATAACCTTGATCTGGCGGCTTTGATGGCCGATCTCCGCGAGCGTTTTGGGCCGGCCTGCAAGTTCCTTGACCTGCCTTCGCCCGATCATGGCAAGGTGGTCGAAGTCATGGAGCACGATAGCGGCGAAGCGGATATCGACACGATTGCCCATGCCCACCGCGAACTGATTGACCAACTCGTCGAAGAAGACGAAAGCCTGATGGAGCGCTATCTGGAGGATGGCAAAGATCCGACCGCTGGCGAACTGCATGCGCCCTTCGAGAAGGCGCTGCGCGAAGGCCACCTGATTCCCGTGCTGTTCACCTCCGCCAAGACCGGCGCGGGGATCGACGAACTGCTGCATGTGCTGGCAACGCTCGCCCCGAATCCCGGCGAGGCCAATGTACCGCCCTTCTTCAAGGATGGCGCAGCATTCCAGCGCGAACCGGATGCTTCGAAACATGTGCTCGCCCATGTTTTCAAGGTGATTGTCGATCCCTACATGGGCAAGGTCGGCGTGTTCCGCGTGCATCAGGGCACGATCAGGAAGGATTCGCAGCTCTTCGTCGGCGACGGCAAGAAGCCCTTCAAGGTCGGTCACTTGTATCAGTTGCAGGGCAAGGACTACGTCGAGGTCGATGAACTGCTGCCGGGCGATCTCGGCGCGATTGCCAAGGTTGAGGAAATCGAGTTCGATGCCGTGCTGCACGACTCGCACGACGAAGATCACATTCATCTCAAGCCGCTCGAATTCCCGAAGCCGATGCAGGGCCTCGCCGTCGAGACGCAGAAGAAGGGCGACGAGCAGCGCCTCTTCGACATCCTGCGCAAGCTGGAAATGGAAGATCCCTGCTTCCGCATGGAGCGCCATCCCACCACGCACGAGACCGTGATCTTCGGCCTCGGCGAGATGCACCTGCGTTACAAGCAGGAAAAGATGTCGACCCAGTACAAACTGGAGCTGACCACCAAGCCGCCGCAGATTCCCTATCGCGAGACGATTACCAAGCCGGCCGAAGGCCATTGCCGTCACAAGAAGCAGTCCGGCGGCGCAGGCCAGTTTGGCGAGGTCTATCTGAAGATTGAGCCGCTCGAGCGCGGTGCCGGCTTCGAATTCGTCGATCACGTCAAGGGTGGCGTGATCCCTGGCGTGTTTATGCCGGCGGTCGAGAAGGGTGTATTGCAGGCGCTGGAAGGCGGCGTGGTGGCTGGCTTCCCGGTCGAAGACTTGCGCGTCACGGTTTATGACGGCAAGACCCACCCGGTGGATGGCAAGGAAGTCGCCTTCGTTATGGCCGGCAAGAAAGCCGCGATTGCGGCAATTCAGGCTGCCAGTGCCGTGGTGCTGGAGCCGATCGTCAATATCGAAGTGCACGTCCATGAAGAAAACATGGGCGATGTGGCGGGCGATCTTTCCTCGCGCCGCGGTCATGTGACAGGCACCACCCCGCGCGGCCTTGGGCGTGTTGCTGTGGTCGGCGAAGTGCCGCTGGCCGAGATCAACGACTATGCCTCACGGCTCAAGTCGATGACCGGTGGCCGTGGCAGTTACAACATCGAGTTCGCGCGCTACGCGCAAGTGCCGCCTCCTGTGCAGCAGAAGTTGGCATCCTCGTTCAAGCTGGCTGAAGACGAGGAGTAAATCCGGAAACGTCGGCGCCGTTTCACCAGCGCCGACTTTTTAGCCCGGTGGCGGACTGGCCAGGATGTGCGGCTTGATGCGGCCCACCACATGCATTTCACAGGCACGGCAGTCGAAGGTCAGCGCCAGCCGCTCGTTGCCATTCACCAGTGTCATCGGTTCCGCGCGCACCTGACCTTGCACACCGGTGATGCCCTTGGCCTGATGCGGGCAAAGGTTGAAGGCGTGGCGTAGGCAATGCTTGGTGATCATCAGCGGCACGTCGCCTTTTTCCTGATGCGCTTCGTAAGCCGCCGCAATCAGTTGCACGCCATGTTTGGCATAGAAACGCCGCGCGGCGCTGTTGTATACGTTGGCCAGAAAGCTGAGCGCCGCTTCCGGGTAGACGCTGGGCGGTTCGACAGCAGGGCGTCGTTGCTGGCGCACATGGGCAGCGCGGCGGGCGGCTTCAAGCGCCACAATCGCATCGCGCCGCAACTGGTTGGTGGCTGAATTGGGAATGAACCAGGGCTGCGTCCAGACGATGCGGCAATCGCGCAACAAAAAGTCGGTGCTGCCGAGACGGCGCAGTTGCTGCTCCAATAGCGTGGCGGCTTGTTCCGGTTGTTTGGCAGACTGTTTCTCGATCGTCGCAGCCACCGTGGTGGTAATGCCGTCGCTGTCGGTGAGGGTGAGCGCAAAGCCATCCGCAGTCTCCGTGAGCAAGGCATCGACGAGGATGCGCCGCTCGGCAGAATCCTTCGTCAGTGACTGCTCCCAGGCCTGATCGCGATTGCGATTAATGTAAAGCCCGGGACGCAGGCCGGTGAGTTGGCTGGCCGGATCGTTCGGCCAGATGCGCCACTGGCCGGCATCAATGCGCTCGACGCGATTTGCTTGTGTGCCGATGGCCTGACGCTTGTGCAGCCAGGAGAGGCCGTCGCCATTCGCGAGAGTTTCCTGCGTGGTGATGGTGAAGCTGTCGCTGGCGACCTCGCTGACCTTGCCGACCGGCAGGCCGACAAAGGCGGGCGTATCGAAGGCGGCGATATGCTCCGGATTCGCGCTGCGGCCATGGGTGAAATAGTCGGTGGCGCCGCGATGAAAAGTCTTGTCCGGATTCGGCGCGAACTTGAGGCTGACCTTGCCGCTGGAGGCCGGCGCGAGTTCCGGCTGCTGCTCGAAAATCGCATCAAGCAGTTGCCGATAGTGGCCGGTGATGTTCTTGACGTAGCCGACATCTTTGTAGCGCCCTTCGATCTTGAAACTCTGCACGCCGGCTTCGATCAACGGCAGCAGGTTGGCGCTCTGGTTGTTGTCTTTCAGCGAGAGCAGGTGTTTCTCGAAAGCCACTACGCGCCCCTGATTGTCCTGCAGCGTGTAGGGCAGGCGACAGGCCTGAGAGCAGTCGCCGCGATTGGCGCTGCGGCCGGTCTGCGCATGGCTGATGTAGCACTGGCCGGAAAACGCCACGCACAGCGCGCCGTGAATGAAATGCTCGACGATCACCTCGTCGGGCAGCACCGCGCGTACGGCAGCGATCTCCTTGAGCGAAAGCTCGCGCGCCAGCACCAATTGCGAAAAGCCGCAGTCGGCGAGGAAGCGCGCTTTCTCCGGCGTGCGAATGTCGCATTGCGTCGAGGCGTGCAGGTCGATCGGCGGCAGATCGAGTTCGAGCAGGCCCATGTCCTGCACGATCAGCGCATCGACGCCGGCATCCCAGCATTGCTGCGCTACGCGCCGTGCCGGTTCGAGTTCGGCATCGGCGAGGATGGTGTTGAGCGTGACGTAGATGCGGGCGTGGAAGCGTTGCGCAAACTCGACGAGGGCCGCGATGTCGCGCATGTCGTTGGCGGCCTTGTCGCGTGCGCCAAACGCCGGGCCGCCGATATAGACGGCATCGGCACCATGGAGGATCGCCTGGCGGCCGATCTCGGCAGTCTTGGCGGGGGAAAGCAATTCGATACGCTTCATGGCGGCGATGATATAACGCGCAGATGCAGACCGCCCTCACCCTGCTGCCCGATTTTGCCCTGATCCTGCTCGGCTACGCCTTGCGCCGCTGGATGGCGCTGGGCGACCACTTCTGGACCGGGCTGGAGAAGCTGGTTTATTTCGTTCTGTTTCCGGCGCTGCTGTTCAACGCGATCACCCGTACGCCGCTGTCGTTTGAGGCGCTACCGCTGATCGGTACCGGCGCAGCCGCCATGGCGGGCGCCATGCTGCTGGCCCTGCTGGTCAAGCCCCTGTTTCCGTTGACGCCGATTTCCTACGCTTCGCAGTTTCAGTGTGCCTTCCGTTACAACTCCTACATTGGACTAGCAGTTGCAGCCAAACTGCATGGGGCGGCGGGTATTGCGGCGATGGGCCTGTTGGCGGGCGGGATGGTGCCGTTTGCCAATATCGCGGCGGTGTGGATGCTGGCGCGCCATGGCTCGACCTCGGTCTGGCGCGAACTGGTGCGCAATCCGCTGTTTCTATCCACCTTTGCGGCGCTGCTGTGGAACCTCGGCGGCTTGGGGATTGCTCCGCCGGTCGGGGCTTTCCTTGGCCGACTGGGCGAGGCGGCGATCGCGCTAGGGCTGCTGGCGGTGGGGGCAGCGCTGAAGCTGCGGGGCGCCCTTGGCCCCGGTGGGCGGGCGGCGGCGGGTTATTTCCTGATCGTCAAGCTACTCGCCATGCCACTGATGGCGCTTGCTGTGGCGCGTCAGATCGGGTTAGTCGGCATTCACTTTGATGTGGTGATGATATTCGCCGCCCTGCCGACGGCCTCGTCGGCCTATATCCTCGCCCAGCGCATGAACGGCGATGGCGCTCGCGTTGCCTGGCTGATCTCGGCGAGCACCCTGATCGGGATGGTGAGCCTACCCCTTTGGCTGGCTTGGCTCGTTGCCGCTTGAGGTGGGGGGGGCAGCCGGGGCTTCGGCAGAAGTCGGCGCTGGCGGGACGGCCCCTCCCATCAGGTTCCAGGGCATTTGCCAGTTGGCCGGATTGAGGAAGGGGTTGCTGGCCGCATCGCCCTCGCTGGCGGACTGTGTCGCCTGGCTCATCTGCTGCAGGGTCATCAGGGTGGTGCGCTGCATTTCCAGTCCCTGAATGGTCATCTGCAGCAGGCTCAGGTTGGACTTCAGCCAGCCTTCGACGGCCTTGAGGTCGGTGATGCGTTTGCCAAGTTCGTCGGTATCGACGGTGGGCGTCACCATGCCGGGCAGGGCAAAGCCCATGTTGCCCCACATGTTCTTCATGAATTCCATCGGATCGGCAGGATTGAAGGGAGGGGTAGCATTCGTCACGGTATGGCTCGACAGGTTGAGGGTTAAGAAGCTATGATAGCCCTACTCTTAGGGGAGGAAGTGGAAAGTGCGAATTCTGGTGATCGAAGACCATGCGCTGGTGCGCGAAGGCCTCATGCTGGCGTTGCAATCCTTGGAAACGGCCGATGATCCCGCCGAGGTACTGGGTGCCAAGGATGCCGAAGAGGCAAGCCAACAGCTTGAGCGCGACGACAACTTCGATTTGCTGGTGCTCGATCTGATGTTGCCGGGTACCAGCGGCATGGCCTTTCTCGGCGTGGTGCGAAAACGCCATCCGCATATTCCTGTGGCGATCCTTTCTGCCATGGACGATATCGATACGGTGACTAAGGCGATTCGCTCGGGTGCCGCCGGTTTTGTGTCGAAAGCCAGCCCGACAGCGGTACTGCTGGCTGCTTTGCGCGAGGTTCTGGCGGGCGAGGTCTGGGTGCCGCCTGAATATCGCGAACTGACTGGTAAGCGTAAGCGGCCGCGCACTGTCTCTGAGCGCTATGGCCTGACCAAGAGTCAGTCGCGTGTGCTGGAACTGCTGGCCGAGGGCAAGACCAATCGTGAAATCGGCGAGCTATTGGATGTCACCGAGGGAACGGTCAAAATTCACGTCTCCGCGATTTTCAAGGCGCTTGGCGTGACCAATCGCTCACAAGCCCTGCTGATTGCACAGGGCAAAAAAGCCGCCTGATTGTTCCTCAGGCGGCCATTGCCGCTGCTGGCGCCATGCTGGCATTGGCGGCGCGAGGGCCAAGTGCGGGCAGTGGCGCATCACGTTCAATCGGTAATTGCAGCAGGTCGATAACCTGATGGGCGACGGCGCGACTGGCATTGGTCAGCGGCGTCGGTAGGCTGCCAGGCAGCGAACGCTGGAGCAGTAGCTTGCTGGCCGAGAGGCTGAACACCGGATCAAGGATGCGATCGCGGTAAGGTTCCAGCAGTTCCGCCACCGCCTTTTCGGCAGTCTCGCGTTGCCAGGCATTGGTGGGCCATTGGGTCGGGACGGCATAGGCGCGGGGGAACATCTCAAGATCGCGAATGACCGTGCGAATGTCTTCGTGCGAATCGCGGAAGGGCAGCAGCACGAGGTCGGCGATGCCATACAGGCGGCGGTCCATCTCGGTGCGGTTGCCGCCGCCATCGATCACGCCCAGCCACGCCTTGAGCGAACGAATCTTGTCGACTACCTTGGTCAGTGCCTCGCGTGAGCGGGCATCGGCAATCAGGTAGCGCCGGTCGGCCGGATCGAGGGGTTCGCGATGGGTGTCGGTGAGTACACAGACCGAGCGCTGACCAAGCAGCCCCATGCCTTGACACAGCATGTGGGAAAGTGTGGTCTTGCCCGTACCGCCCTTGTTGCCGATTACACAGATGATGTCTGCCATTTCGCCTCCGGCACACCCAGATAGTGTGCGCAGGGGGCATTATTCTTGATCCGGGTCGGGGGGGATGCCCGGAAATGCAGTGAAATCGTTCGTTTTATTGGGGCGGTAACAATGCAGACGCGTCCCGCGACGGTCGCCGACACGGACTTCCTGCAGGACGGAGGCGCCCGGTACGTCGAAGCTGTTGCTCACTAACAGAGCACCGGGGGCCATTTCAGCGCGGGCTTTTTCCCACAGGCGCGGCATTGGGGCAGGGGAAAGAAAGGCATAAACAAATTCGTAGCCTGCCAGTGATTCCGGCCAGAAATCGCCACGGTGAATCGTGATATTCGGCAGGCCCAGTGTGCGCAAACGGGCAATCAACCAGGGCAGGGGCGCATGTTCGATACCGACAAAATGACAGTCGGGGCGTGCGCGCGCCAGGCGACTGAGCAGGCTACCGGTACCGCAGCCGAGGTCGATGATGCGGGAGGACGTCTTTGGCAGCAGGTCAAGCACTGCCCGACTGGTGGCCCGATTGCTGAGATATAGCGGCACACGGCTTTGGTCGGTGCGCCAGAAAATGGCGAGCAGCAGCAGGAAACCGGCGAGATACCAGCCCGGCGTCAGTTGCAAACCCTGGACGATGACCGCCAGCGGCGCGAAGCCGAGGTGAATCAGCAGCCACCAACTTGGCGCGTTATGCCGGTGTGAGATCATTGCGGCAATCCCGCCTTGCAGCATCGCCAGAACAATCAGGATGCCTGCGATCTCGACGCGGGCGACGCGCACAAGCGCCAGTGCGAGGAGCAGGACGACCAGCAGGCCACCCAGTTGGGCGAAGAGCGCGTGGTGCAGTGCATGCACTTTGGTGGCGGGTTGCGCCGTTCGGGGCTTTTGTTTGCCGTCCGGCCCGCGCCGACTTTTTCTGGCCATGTTGATGGTGCGATGCAAGGAAAAAATTTTATTGCATTGACAATAGCACAATTATTCGGGCATAATTGGCGGTTTCGCTGGAGGGGTTCCCGAGCGGTCAAAGGGATCAGACTGTAAATCTGACGG
>CAYZEA010000001.1:0-240516 GCA_964477575.1 uncultured Methyloversatilis sp. | reverse complement strand
AGGGTTCACTTAACAAACCGGCAAATTCTGTCCTAAGAAATGGGGCCACCTCTGTATTCTTCATCAAGTATCCAGTACAGTGCGTCTAGGGTAAAACAATCCACGAATGCCATTTTCAATTTCCTTTTAGGTAGTGGTGATACACAAAGTAAGCGATGCCCAGAATCAGAGCGATCGCGATGGTGGTTATGGGTGCAGCAATCACACACAGAGCAGCGCCAATGATTGCCATGCCTCTAGTCGAGGAATGCGTGAGCGCCAGCATGGTGCAGATGAACAAGGCAAGGGTCGCCGTGGTCATCATCAATTGACAGGGGCAGGGATAGCCTCGGACTGCTTCGCCTTACTCTTCCCTGCACTGACTTGCTTCGTCTCCTCCTTGTCCCGCTGCCGAGTATTCGGTTTTTGCGGAATAGGCGTAGGTGTAACTACCGGGTTGCTCGCGATCAGCTTGGCCAACTCCTGCCTCCATAGCGTCCAGTCTGCCAGTTCGTAACTGCGTGAGGCGTGGCTTTTCTGGATCAAGTTCTCTGCCAAAACCCCGGCACAGACGAAGGACGGGTTATTGGCCGACATGCCGATGCCGATCGGATTCAGGGCAGAGGCGTTGAACTGTTTTTCCGCTTTGGCAAGTACGGCATGTATCTCGTCCATGCTGATCCATTGCCGCGAAAAAAGACCATTACCTGAGTTCATCCAGATGCGCATATACAGTTGCTCAGGATTGCTGACTGCGAAGCCGAAGTGGATTTCCAGCGTACTCAGGCCGGACAATGTTTCGGTGTTGATGATGCGCACCGGACGAATGTCTTGGCTGTCGGGTGAGAGATCGATAACGCTTGCTGCATTGGTTGTTGCCGTATTGTTGGATTGCTTACTCATGGTGATAACTCCTTTGGTTTGGTTGTTTGATGAGGTCTGAATGCTTCCTCATATAAGATGGCGAAACGAGCGCAGTGACAACTATCCGAGAAATGTCAGTGCCGCGACACCGCCGTATTGCTGCTCGATGACTTCCTCGATGAACTCCTCGGCAATGACTTCGGCGTGGATATCAGCCATGTGCTTCCTTGCGTATTCCAGATCGGTGGTGATGACGAACTCAGTGCTGCCGTCCAGTTCGATGCGAAGACAGGTGATGTTCATTTCGCTACGCTCCAGTACTGCTGATGGGCTGCGATCTGCTCCCTGATCCTTGCGGACTGCCACAAATATGACGGCACCATGTAGCTTGGACCGCCACTGTTGCAACTGGCCTCGAACAGCAGTGCATAGTCGGCGCCTCCGTCGGCGTTGAAGAGATACCGGCAGTCGTCCCATGCCAGCACTGCTTCAGTGACATTCGGCCAACGACCATGCTGCTTGCCGAACTCGATATCCATGCTGGTAACTTGCAGCAGGTCGGTTTCGGTTTCGCAGACATGCACGTTCCCGCCGAGGTAATGCATGAAATCGATCTCCTGCTGTACTAGCCATTCGATTTCCTGCTGACCAACATCAGTGGCGTTGGCAATATCCTTGGCGTAGCTGGTAAGGCCAAGCAGCACGCTGGTTATTTCTTGCACGATACGGAAGGGCACCACGCCTGACTTGTACATGGCGGCCATTTCTCTGAAACTTTTGATCACGATCATTTGGTGCTCTCCTTCGAGTTCAGATTTGGACTGCGTAAAAAAGAAAAGCCCTGACCAGCACCAGATGAGATTCATCCAATGACGATCAGGGCCTTTCGAGGGTTTGTGGCGTTTTCAGTTTATTGAGCCCATAACGCCACCAAAGACTCTTGTTGTTTTTCCGGTGCTGAAAATAATGGGCGTAAAAAAAGCCCCTCACGGAGCCTCGACTAGTAACCTCTATACTGTGATGCTTACTGCATACAGCTCACTTACCCTTGAAGATTAATCTCGGTGCTCCCTCCAGACGGTCTTTGCGGTATTGCCTCCATACGTGATTCCCGCCGATGAAGAGGATTAACGCCAGGAGGATGGCCAGCAAGATGTTCACTGCCAGGCCCATCACGTTCACCCATACGGATAGGCTGCCGAGATAGATCAGTGCCGATGCGGCAAGGAATGCGGCGAGGAATTTGTAGATCATCTGATTTCCTTTCGATTGATATGCTTCATGTTGATGGTGCTGCGGGTTATGTTGCTAAAGATGTTGTTGCCCAAGCTACAGGCGTAAAAAAGCCACCCCGAAGGATGGCTCGATGTCCACCCCGAAGGATGGCTCTGATATTGTTGCGTTGCGGTTATTTCATCACCCCAACTTGATCGTCTCCCCCATCGCCTGCACCTGTTCCAGCGGTGTCGGCAGTTGGGTCTTGAGGGATTACTTCTTCGCCGTGTTGGCAATGGCGAGCTGGACTTGTAAGGCTGGATCTCGGAGATCGCCCTCAGTACAGAGAGCATGTATTACATGGGTAGATTACATCACGGCTAATTACATTTTGTCGTAAGTTCTTAAAACGCGGACTATTGTAAATATCAAGAATCGACTCTTTATTCACATCACCAAATGGGAATTCTCCTTTGGCATCCATGTTACAGTGTGCCACAAGACCGTTGCACTGGATACCGATGTTAAACCACTGAGAACATGGCATCAATATTTGTCTATTGCTACCCCCAACACTTTGGGTATGTCCGAGCCATTCAGCACGGTTTTTGCAAACAGGCTTATACTCTTCGTTGTGTTTATATTCTGCAAAGAGCGTCATACACTCATTAATGAATCGCTCATCAGCCTCATCTTCCGTTGCAACACGAGAGATTACAATTGGTTTTTCGATGTATTTATGTTTGCGATTCTCATCTAGAAATCTTTTTAGGTTTCTAATTGTTCGATTAAATTTAATGCCCATCAGACTTTCATACTCACTTTCATTCGCGACATTCAAGGACACGTTCCAGTAAGCAATTCTTTTTATATTCGCTAGATTCTTGAAGAAATCTATCGGCATCACATTCATTGTTGTGTATATATACAAAGTTGCGTGCGGTATTCTTTCATTCAGCATTCGCATTCTTGAAAATATTTTTTTATCCATAAAAGTTTCGTTAACCCCGTTCAAGATGAAGCTAAGGGGGCTATGCGACGGAATTGCACTAGCATCATTGACAATTTTTTCAAATAAATCATCACTCATAGCATCGAACTTCCTACTTAGCTCACTGTGAGGACAGAAACTACACTTAGCATTACAGCGTCCGACGGTCTCCAACTGAATGAAAACCGGATAGTCAGCGTGTAGACTTCTCAACAAGAGGTGAGAATTGCGGTATTCGTGACCCGCAAGATTTCGGTCTAATGACTCGAACTCAGCTATTGCTGTTTTGACATCTATCAGATCTGGCGCAGCAACATTTGCTTTATGCAGCAAACTGCGTGCTATAGTTGGAGATCCTTTGTAGAACTCATATTTAGCTGCTAGTAGTATTACCTCTGCGTCGTTTGGACGTGCCAAGAGTAGTTTGCGAATTATTTCATTCAGATCCTGTAGTTGCCCTTGCTGAAGCAACTTAGTTGCAAGGCCTTTAGCCTGATCAATGGTTAAATCCATTTGATACACCACCTCAGATTTTATAAGTAACGTAGATGTTTGGTAGCTATATAATAATTACCATCTATTAATATTATTAATCCTTATCCAGCTTCTGCTTAACAGATTTTTCTTTGTCAGATTCTCTGATTTAATTTCAATATATTTTATTTCTTCTTATTAGTCTTACATTTTACGCTTAGTACGTAGTCGAATAGTTGAGGTTTATATTTGACTAACCGGTATACTCCTTCAGATTGACAGTCTTTTTCTTGCGTCCTGATGGGTCTTTTGGGGCAAATGCAACGCTTTTTCCCGCTGGAAGTCGGCGACTGAGTGACGGCATTTCATACGTACTTACCTTACTCATCACAAAATGAGCGGAAGTGAGCCAAGGGTATACTAAAAAATATCGCATGCGTATTTCCATCAAGAATTCGGCGTCCTCGGTTGGTCAGAATTGTTAAATTAATTTTGTGACAAATATTTTTTTGAAAAGACCCTACCGCTGAATATAGCTCTTTTGCATGTGGAGACGAACAGCTATGTACGCCGCTTACTTTACTTTGCGGCCAACAAATAATTGGACCACATATCTTGGTAAGCATTTTCAATAGTGCGCGTAAATCCCACACTATCCAACAGTGAAGAATCCATCATGCGTTGCCGTAATCCGGCACGCATATTTGCCAGTCTCTGAATATCAACAGCTAAATCTATAGCAATCTTTATATATTCATCCGGGCTTTCTGCTATAAGCTCCTCAAGCCCCAAATTGACTAATAGGCTTGTCCCCACTCTAGATGAATGTCGGTCACCTCTGTGTGTAATTACTGGCACACCCATCCATAGTGCCTCGCAGGTGGTTGTCGTGCCATTGTAAGGAAATGGATCCAAGCAGATATCCACCCTATGGTATTGTGATAAGTGCTCTTTGAACTCGTTACTTTTACTTAACAGGATTAGTTGCTTTTCCGAAATCCCACACTGCTCAAACAACATTAAAAGTTTGTTTCGTATACTAGGCTGATCTAGTCCAGCAGCTTTTAACATTATTTTTGAGCCTGGTATTGATAATAAAATATTTGACCATAGCACAATTACAGAATCAGTTATTTTCTGGAAGGCATTGAATGATCCAAATGTCACAAAATGATTATTGATCGCAGGTAAGGCCTGTACTTCCGGTGCGTCTTTAGGAGGGCAATAGCACAGAAATGTTTTGGGCAATCGGATTAATGTTTCAGTGTAAAGCTCATCTCCTAACCCGACTGGATCAGCATAACTATCTGTTAATCGATAGTCTATTGCTGCAAGCCCGGTAGTGTTTGGATAGCCTAAATATGTCACTTGTACAGGTGCGGGCTTTCTAGCAAACGTTAGCAACCTGTTGTCAGCGGTATGCCCAGCTAGATCGACCAGAATATCAATTTTATCCTCATGTACCTTCTCAGCTAGTTGTTCATCCGTCATTCCTCGGCATGCTACCCAGTGATCAGCAAGAAGAATAAATCGCTGTGTCACACTGTCTATTTGCGTTGAATTAAAATAGCAAAATATCTCGAATTTTGATTTGTCGTGTTTATTTATTACAGATTCAATAAAGTATGCTACAGAATGCATTCGAAAATCAGCTGAGATATACCCCACTCTCATTCGCTCATTAGGCGCTTTAGCTTTATGGTGTGCTTTCCAGTATTGTTTAAGCGGTTTTTCGTAAAATTCGGCATAACGCTGATGTTCTTCGAATACCTCTTCTGGCGAAAACTTTTCGGTATAGTGTATTGCCAACAACAAATTGCTGCGCACATTGGCATAATCTTCTCTTATAGTTAGCGCTTGCCGATAACACGCTATTGCATCGTTCCACATTCCTTGTTCTAGTAGCGCATTTCCAAGTCGGTTAATCCCAGTAGCCAATGTTGGCTTAAACGCCAGAGCCTTCCTGTGACATATAACCGCTTCATCCAACTTTCCTTGTAGCTTCAATACGCTACCAAGATTGCTATATACCTCGGCAAAATCTGGTTGAATACCAAGTGATTTCTTGTAGCATGTCATCGCCTCGTCAAGTTTGCCTTGAGCCTGATATGCATTACCCAGATTGCAATACGCATCAGAAAACTCCGGCCTGATCGAGAGCGCTCGCTGATAGCTCTCTATGGCCTCATTCAGCTTTCCTTGTTCCTGAAGAGCATTTCCAAGATCACTGCATACCTCTGCAAAATCTGGCTTGATCGAGAGTGCGCGATGATAGCTTTCGATAGCCTCATTTAGCCGTCCCTGATCCTGAAGTACATTTCCAAGATTAGCTAGTGCCTTAGCATGGCCTGGGTCGATCTCTAGGGCTCTGCGGTAACTGGCCTCGGCATCTTCTGTTCTGCCAACATCACGAAGGACTATACCCAAGTTGTAATGTGCCCTGGCTAGATTAGGATTTATCTTCAGCGCCAATTTATAACTGATTAAGGCCTCTTCCTGGCGACCGGCCTCCTGAAGAAGAATGCCTAGGTTGTAATGCACTTCGGCCTCCTCTGGTGCTAGCGTTGCCGCTTTTCTCATTGATGCTAGTGCATCCTCGCTTTTCCCCATCTGTTTAAACACAGCACCTGATATCTTCCATCCTAACGGGTATTCTGGAAACGCGTTTATCATTCCTTTTGCAAGCCTTGCTGCCTCCAAATTTCGCCCTTCGTTATATGCCACAATCACCGCATCGATCTCTTGCGAGGAAGGCGTTTTTCTTTTCCGCAAATCCTTTTTTTTCGCCTTGACTCCTACCGCACTGGCTCTTTGCAGGCTTGTTTTCTGGCTTGCCAGAAATACTGATTGCTCTCCCGACGTTTCCTCCTCAGCCCGTACAATATCTCCTAAGTGATCTGCCAGCGCTTCAATTTTTGCTCCCTGAAGCCCCAGCTTCCGCCCCCGCGCCAACACCAACCTAGCTGTTTCAAACTGGTTGGCCTGGATCAGCGCATCAATGTAACTTAACCAGTATTGCCCGTGATTCGGGTTGGCTTCCAGCGCTGCCTGAAGGTATGGCAGACTGGCGACAGGCTGCTTGACTTGTACAGCCAATACACCCAGATTGTGGTTAGCGTCGGAATGGTTAGGCACTGCATGCAGTATGGCGCGGTAGAGGCGCTCTGCTTCCTGCACCCGTCCGGCACGATGGTGTGCAACAGCTTGCTCAAGTACTATCTCTGCCGTCAGTGCCTCAGGTTGTTGCAGGGGAGCAGCGTTCATTTACAAATATAAGGTCTATGGTGTGCAGTATTTCGATTTCGATATCGGTAAAGTCGGTCAACTCTGCCTGAATTTCCGGAATCTTCTACTGACCGTCTTCACTTGCGGGACGGTGTTTATGCGATCCGCAGAGCCTTCAAAATCGGCAGCTGTTTTTTCGCGAAACTATTAGCCTGCTCCGTCAGTTCTGCGATGTTCTCTTCCGCAGTTTCCAGTGGCTTGCCTTCTATGAGAATTTTCTGTCCCTGCATAGCGAGGATGCTCCACACAACCTGTGCCCATTCCGCCGGTTGCTTCTTGCCCTGGCTCAGGGCGTACAGAAACAGTTGCTGGAAGCGCCCCACCACAATACCACCGCCGGTGACTGGACTTGCGAGGTAACTGATGTCGTTGCTCCCGCGTGCCTTGTCAATCAGGACGGCGTTGAGCTTTTCGCTATGCATTTTCGCCTTGCTGATAAGGGTATCGTCCTGGACGGCAGCCAGATGACCACCACCTGAGAGTACCATCGCAGTCTGGATGATCTGGCCAAAGCCGATCCTCTTCTCCTGCATGGCCTGTTCGATCTGGCCGAGGGTTCTGGGCATGTGATCAGCTAGGTAGTCCAGGATGGGGATATAGATGGCTTCGCTCATGTTGGCCTCGCCCAGCGCACCGGTGACCTTGAGGGAAACTTCCGGCCGATGACTAATTAGGATGACGCGTTGCTGGCGCAATGCCTCGGCTGCCGCGAGCTGGGATAGCTTTCTGGCGCCCTTTACCCAGTAGTCTTTGCGAAATTGCTGGTTGACCATGAAGTCGCGGGTGCTCTCACGGAACATCGGGTCAGGGATTTCTTTCAGGAAGGCTTGTTGCTCTGAGGTCAGGTTTACCGCGTCGATGTGCTCCAGATAATTAGCCGAGCAGGCATATTGCACTTTGGCAGGCTCCAGCCACTCGGCCATGGTGGCGAAGTGCATCGGATGCCAGTCGCGGTTGAAGTATTCGTGAGCCAGATACTGACGGCTGTGTTCCTTCATCTTCTTAAGTCGGTCACCTATTAGAGGATAAGCCTGGTTGAAGAGGGGGTTGGTTGCGAGCAGCTTCTCAGCAAAGTTGATTGCACCGTCGATGCGGCTAACTATCCCAAGACCTTCTGAGCCAAGCACTTCTGCGTGCTCAGTCATTAGGTGTCGCATGGGGGCAAATGCTGCCCAGCCAGGAAACGTGTTGTAGCTGATGTAAAGAACCCCGCCAACTTTCAGTTTTCTCTTGATGAACTCAACTATCACGGCCCTGTTCTCGTCTGATATCCAACTCCATATCCCGTGAATCCCAATAAAGTCAAAATCTGGTAAATCGGGTCGATCGATGAAATCGGCGAATGAATCGTCGTTGAGTTCTGCGCCGGCCCCCGATGCGGCTGCAAGTTCTCGGGCAAAGCTGGCCTGGCTTGGGTTAAAGTCGGTGCCGTGCCATTTGGTTACTGTCGCCGCCGCATGGAGGTTGGAGCTCAAGCCTTGGCCAAAGCCAAGTTCGCAGGCCGCGCCAAAATCGGGGAATATCAACCCTTGATTAAGAAATGCGAGCTTGATTCGCTGAGGGTTAAGCTCGGGATAATATCCGTACGTATAGCTTATGTCGGCTACGTAGCCGGCAGTCCAGTCGGTCATGTCAGTTTCCTAATCAGTTCTCAAAAGCTGGTGTTGGCATGACTTGTAGTTGTTCCAACTCCTTTAGCTTTCTAATTCAATTGGCTATCCCGTAACATCTAATAAAAAAACCCCTAATTTTTTGAATTAGGGGTTTTCGCTGCCTCCCCCTAAATGAATAGGGGGTTTCTCAAAGTGAGATTAGGCTATGGTGAAGGTCGTACCGCCGTCGGTCAGAGTATCAAACGCTGCTGCTGTCGTATCCAAACCAGTCAGCTTGATCAGGATATCATTAGCACCAATACCATCAGTACCATCGGAGATGAACAAGTAGGCATCTGCACCTTCCTGCCACATTGCCGACTGACCAGCTGCTGCAGTGCCACCAGCATTAATTGCGGCTTCAACAGCTACCAGGTGCAGAGCAAATGTGTTATCCACTGTGTTGAACGTAGCAACACCAGCTGCCGAGATCGCTGCAACGCCAGAAGTTGCTGTGGCATTAGTGACAATGCTCGCAGCACTAGCATTAATAACGTTACCTGCTACGGCAGTAAAGTCCGTAATGGTATCGTATGCTGTTGCAGAAGGCACACCACCTGTGTCACCAGCAGCAAACACGAAGGTGTTAGCAGTTGTTCCACCACCGGTCATAGTATCTGTACCCGTACCGCCAGTTATGGTCTCATCATTCACGCCACCAACAATGGTGTCATTACCACCGAATGAGCTGATCGTGCCTGCATTGCTAGCTGCCGCATCAACGACGGTAATACTGTCGTTACCGGAACCGGTCTGGACGCTTACTACTCCCTCTGCTGCAGCCGTACCCACCGTTGTAGCCGAAATGGTTGCTGCACCAGTGAAGGAGGTCATGTCGATGGTGATAGTACCTGTCGATGTGGTCGTCGTCAGGGAAACACCATTAGTTTTGAACGCTGCATCGAACCAACCACCAGTTTGAATAGACTGGTTACCCGACGTGCTATCAGTAATGGTAATTGTTTCGAATCCGCTGATCTTGCTCAGATTGTTATCGACAATGGTTACTGCAGTGGCCGCACCGTTTGTAATGGTCAGCGCATCTTTCGTACCATCACCTGCATTAATGGTGTTGTAGTTAGCGCCAGTGTTCAACTGAGCCACTGTAGCGGTTACCGTGTCATTGCCAGCGCCAAGGTTGTAGGTTGCGAAACCGGTACCCAGTGCAGTAATCACGTCTTTAACAGCAGAACCGGTAATCGTAGAACCCGTGAGTGTGTTACCACCGGTAATCGTCAGGCCTACCGGAGTAGAGGCAGCGCTACCAGTCAGCCCTGATGCGTCGATCGTCACAGCTTTTGTCGTGGCAGCATCTGTTAGCGTAACTGCTGTTCCCGTCAAATTCAGGGTGGTCAGATTGGCATCGGTGATAGCTGCAATCACGGCTGTCGTATCCGCATCACCTGCAACAGGATTGGCTTTGATATTGATAGTTTCAAAACCAGTAGCCACCAGAGTGCCTGTATCGAAAGCGGCACCCTTGCCTGTACCAAGCGTCAAGCTCAACACATCAGAGTTACCCGTCGCTGTTGCCAACGCCAAAGTCGTGCCGCCAATGTCTGCGCGACCAGTAACCGCAGCTGCCTGAGTGGCGGTCATACTGGTGATTGAGTTGGTTGCACCAGACAGTTCGATTGCGGTGATGCTACCAATCAGCGAGGCGTCAAAGGTACCACTGACACGCAGGGTTTCGAAGTTAGTGTACTTAGCAGCCAAGGCAGCCGTGTTGGCATGCGTAACGTTCGTGCCGATATCCAAAGTATCGGTACCCGCGCCTGCATTCATCGAGCCGGTAGTCAGGATTGCGTTTGTTGTCACAACATCGTTGCCGGAGCCGCCAGTGAAACTTCCCGTTACAAGGCTTGAAACTTTGACTGTCACGCCACCCGTGTTACCGGATGCATCAACCGTGGCAACACCCCCTTCTAGTGCGGTAGTGCTCAGATCAACCGCGCCCGCACCAGTCACTGTCACTTTGGTAGTAGCGTTACCACCACCAGTGTTAGTCACAGCGCCAGTAGTCAACTTGGTCGTAGCGTTAATCGTCAGCGACGTACTCGTAGCTGCCATAGCGAGTGCGCCGATGGTGTTGGTTGCGCCTGTCGAATTAATCGTAGTTGAGGCGATATTCGCACCCGACAGCGTTACAGCGCCGGCAGTCGTACCATCCATAACGTTCAGGACGGCAGATGTAGCTGGAGAGGTTGAACTTGTTACCCAACCAGCATTGAATGCACCGTTAGTTGCCGTTGAGTTGCCGATCATGCCTGCCGTAGTACCACTAGCAAGATTTGTAAGTGTGACAGCCGAAGTAGCACGATCCGCATTAACAGCGGTAAGGCCAGCAATCGTCCCAGCATCAAGAGAGTTAGTCTGACCAGAAACGTTACGAATATTTAGTGTCTCTACACCAGTGATCGATGCAGGGGCAAAAGTAGTACCCGCGTTACCGCCGGTAATGGTGACATTCATCACGTCAGTACCAGTACCTGCAGCGATGATATCAGCAGCTGATAACGTAGAGGTGCTATCTACAGTCGTTCCGGCCGAAGCGTACACCAACGAAGCATTGACCGTATCTGCATTGTTCGTACCGACAATGTTGTCCTGGGAAGTAGTGAGCGTAAAGGTCGTACCCGTTGTAGAAACCGAACCACCAGCTGCATTAATAACGGTTTCCAGAGCAGCATCGTTAGCAACGCTGGTGGTGTTGGTCACAGCCGCAATCGTATTTGTCAGGGTGGTCAAGTCGGTCGACGAACCACTCTTTGTCATCGTGTAGTACTTGGACACTGCAACCTTGTTGTCGAAGGCAGCAGCGGCCTTGCCGTAGGTGGCGTCGGTCGAAGGAATACCCTGAACGGTTTCAACAGCCAGCTTGGTAACAGATGCACGGCTTGCACCACCGTCGAGTTGAGCGGTTGCCCAGTCGATGGCAGCTTGCCATTCTGTAGCTGCAACGTTGGTGCCCTTGGCGCCAAGCAGCTTGGTGCCCAGACGATCAGCGAACTGAGCGTTGGTCAGGTAGGCGGGGTATAAGGAAGAATTCTGAGCAACCGAGCTGCTCAGAACAGCAGCGTACATGTTCTCGATCGTAGCGCCCGTCGTCGTCGTCATGTAGGTGGCGATCTGATTCAGGAAGGTGGTGCCCAGGGAGATGCCCAGAACGCCAACACCCATATCAAATGCTGCGTTCTGCATGTCGGTGGTGAAGTTCTGGACGATCGGCGTAGCGGAACCAGTAATACTCATTGATGTTTCTCCTTGTGAGATTAAATCATTAGTGACATGGAGGAAGGCGTGGATCGGCCAGCAGCAAATTACACCACAGCAAAAGCGAACCTAGCCTTTCGCCATTTCACCCCAATGCCTAGTATATCTAAAACTTAACAGCCGGTTGTGACGGAAATCACTTGCAAGGTAAAACCTGTTGCTTGTTTGAGACAACCCGCATGATGGTCTTTGGCGTACCGCCAACCCCCATGCCGGAACTTCATGTATCACTTTAACTAAAGAACGTAACCAGTCAATCTGAATGAAATCTAATTACCCTTTCAAATCAGTCGGCTAGTCTCTCAGCCACATGTAGTGAAACTCTCTGGCGAATGCGGCGATGGTGCCATTTTCCATTTTTCGGCATGGAATGAAGTGATGAGCATCACATCCGGCTTGTTTTTACGGAGGGGGGGCCAATCTCACCCGACTATTTCTTGCCGTAGGCTCCGTCGCGGTCTTGATGAAGCGCTGCAAAGCGCATCCATCCATCTTCCGAGTCGCAACGGCACGGTACGACTGAGACAGTCGAATGGTGTATTTGCCGGGCCAACGTCGATCCCTGCGGCGTTGCAGCTCCAGTGCTGCCCTCTTGCCTCGCGCCATGGCTTCCTCGCCTCGCATGTTTCTTCCACACGCCTTGCGGCCCCAGGCCGATTACTTCGCTAACCCCTGGATTGCAGGATATTGGCCAGCAGCGCCTTGACCGTTTTCGGTTCGAAGGGCTTGTCGCAAATCCCCGAGACGCCGGCTTCTTCCACGGCCGCCAGTCGTCCGGCGTCCTGCTCGCTGGTGACCATCAATACCGGTACCGAGGACTGCCAACTCTTGGTGCGGATGTAGTCGATCAGCCCCTTGCCGTCCATTTCCGGCATGTTGTAGTCGGTCACGACCAGATCGATCATCTTGTCGTTCAGGATCGCAATGGCCTCAATGCCGTTTTCGGCTTCGGTGAAATTGCCGATGCCGAGGTTCTCCAGCACGCGGCGGATAAATTTGCGCGCGCTGGCGCTGTCATCGACGACCAGCACCTGCAGGGTTTCGAGATCGGCTATATCCGCATCGATGCAGGCATCGTTATCCAGATAATCGAGCGTGGCGCGCAAGGCCGTGCCCAACTGGGCCGCGCTGAAAGGCTTGGGCAGAATGCCGCAGGCGCCGGATTGGCGCACCGGATCGAGCACCTGCGGACGCGTTTCGCTGGAGATGAGGATGAAGGGCGTGTGCTCGGTCGCCGGGCTGGCGCGCAGGCACTGCACCAAGTCGATGCCGGTCATGTCCGGCAGGTAGAGGGCGCTGACGACCAGCGCGGCCGGTTCGCTCGCAAGTCTTTCGAACATGGCCGCCGCCGTCTCGAAGCGCGCAACGCGGGTCACCCCATGCTGGGCCAGGAGCGCGCCAATGACCCGTGCCTGCACTGCCGACGGTTCGACAAGATAGACCGCGAGGTCGGAAAAACTGTTCAGCATGATGGCGCGATAACCCGATGGAGAGAAAGGCCTTCCAGTATAGTCGCGGCATGCGCCCAGTTCCTCACTTTGATCTTGCCGCGCTTTCTCTTGCATTGGGCGAAGACGCCGGCCGTTTCGATGCCGCCTTGCTGCCGACCTGCGATTCCAGCAACGCCGTCTTGTTGGCGCGCGCCGAAGCCGGCGCACCGAGCGGCACCGTGGTGATCGCCGAAACCCAGACAGCCGGCCGCGGGCGACGCGGACGGCCATGGCTCTCCGCGCCGGGCGACAGCCTGACCTTTTCGCTGCTGTGGCGCTTTGCGCCGGGTACTTCGCCCGCTGGCCTGTCGCTGGCAGTCGGAGTGGCTGTGGTCGTCGCCCTTGAAAAAGTCGACGCTGGCAGGACGGCGCTGAAATGGCCAAACGACCTGCTCAGAGATGGGAAAAAACTCGGCGGCATACTGGTCGAACTGGTGCCGGGAACAACGCACGCTGCCGTCATCGGCATCGGCCTGAACCTGAACCTGCCGGCGGCCATGCCGACCGATTTGATGGCGCAAAGCGCGGCGCTGGAGGCGACTGTCGATCCGAACCGCTTACTCGCAGAGCTCCTACTCGAATTGCGCGCCACGCTCGACACCTTTGCCCCACACGGTTTCGCCGCCCTGCGCAGCGCCTGGCAGGCGCATCACGCCTTCGAAAACGCCCCCGTGCGTCTGCTCTCCGACTTCGCCCCGCCGCGCGACGGCATCTGCCGCGGTGTGGCGGTCGATGGCGCCCTGCTGTTCGAAACGGAAGGGCGAATCGAGCGCATCCTCTCCGGCGAAATTTCCTTGCGGTCGCGATGACGCTTCTCTGCCTCGATGCCGGCAATACCCGTCTCAAATGGGGCCTGCGCGCGCCGGGCGGCTGGCTGGCGCAAGGCACCATCGCGCATGCCGAAATCGATGCGCTCACCCTGCCTGCACCGGTGCAACGCATCCTTGCCTGCAATGTGGCCGGCGCGGATGTCGCAGCCGCCATCGAAACACTGGCCGCCAAGCTGGCCGCGCCCCTCGCCTGGTTCAAGAGCAGTGCCGCCGCCTGCGGCGTAAGCAATGGCTACGACAACTTTTCCCAGCTCGGCGCCGACCGCTGGGCCGCACTGATCGGCGCGCATGCGTTGCATGCCGGCCCGGCGCTTGTCGTCGTGGCCGGTACCGCGACCACCATCGACGCGCTGTCGGCGGAAGGCCAGTTTCGCGGCGGCCTGATCCTGCCCGGTCTCGGCCTGATGCGCCGCGCGCTGGCGCGCAACACCGCCGGGCTGCCAGAAGCCTGCGGACATTTTGCCGAATGGCCGACCAACACCGACGACGCCATCGTCAGCGGTGCCCTGCAGGCCACGCTGGGCGCCATCGAGCGCATGGCCGCGCGCCATTGCCGTCCTGCGAGCGTCGACTTTTGCGTCATCCTCTCCGGCGGTGCCGCCGCTGACCTCGCCCCGCATCTGAGCTTGCCGGTACGCCGCATTGAACATCTGGTGCTTGAAGGCCTCGCGGTCGGCCGCGTTTGGTAAGATCGGCGTATGACGACCCCACAGGACATTTGTATCGTTTTCGCCGATGTGTCAGGCAGCACGCGGCTTTACGAAAAGCTCGGCGATGCCGGTGCGCTGGCGGCCGTCGAGCGCTGTATCGAAGCAATGAAGCGTGCGACCGCGCTCAACAAGGGGCGCGTGGTCAAGACGATCGGCGATGAAGTCATGGCCGTGTTCGACAGTGCCGCGCAAGGCATGCAGGCGGCTTGCGAAATGCAACAGCGCATCGACGAACTGCCGCCGCCGGCCCCCGAGGTCAAACTGGCGATCCGCGCCGGCTTCCACTTCGGCCCGGCTCTGCTCGAAAACAACGATGTGTTCGGCGACACGGTCAATACCGCGGCGCGCATGGCGGGACTGGCCAAAGCCGGCCAGATCATGACCACCGCCGATACCGTCGCCACCCTGCCGGATTTGCTGCGCGCAGCCTGTCGTGAGATCGATGCCCTGGCCGTCAAGGGCAAGGCCGAAAACATCCATGTCTGCGAGGTCATCTGGCAGGAAAGCGCCGAACTGACGATGATGAGCACGCGCATGGCGCCGGTCGCGCCAATGGGCACGCGTCTGGTCTTGCGTCAGAGCGGTACCGTCCTGACGCTCGGCCCGGCCCGGCCAATCGTCAGCCTGGGCCGCGATCCGGCCAGCGATGTCGTTATCCGCGACCCGCGCGCCTCACGCAGCCACGCCAGAATCGAGCGGCGGCGCGACAAGTTTGTGCTGGTCGACATGAGCAGCAACGGCACCTTTGTGACTTTTCAGGGGGAAGCCGAGGTCGCCCTCAAGCGCGAGGAAATCATCCTGCGCAGCAAGGGCCAGATTGCCTTTGGACATTCCGCCGCCACGGCGCTCGCGGCAGACCTCCTCAATTTCTCGATCGAGGATGCAACGGACGAAACGCTGACGGCGGCCTGAACGACCGCCCCGTTATCAGATACTGATTTTCTTCAGCTTCGCCGCATCGCGAATCACGCCTTCGCGTCGTGGCTGCGGTGCGGTCATCAGTCCGGCCGCCGGCAGGCTGTCGAGTTTGCCAAGCGTCTCCGGTGTATTGCAGCTTGCCTCAAAGGAGAGCGTGACCTCGTTCCCTTGCCGGGCGCCGACGCCAAAGCAGGTCTTGCCAAGCTTCCGGTTGAGCGGCGCAATCATGCCCTGCATGACCAGATCGACGGCATCGCCCAGTCCGCCGGAAAGATCGGCTTCGTAGCGCGCATTGCTGCCGGCACTCGCCAGTGCAATGGACAAGACCGGACGCAGGCCGGTAAATTCACGCAATAGCGCCTCTGAGGTCGCCGCATCGGGCAGGCCATTGATACGCAGCGCGACCTTCTGCCCCATCTGGTGGTAATGCTGCAGGAAGAAATTCTTTGAGAACTCCTCGCCGACCAGCTTGCCGACATCGCGCAGCGCCAGGTCTTCGGTGGCCCAGCTTTGCTTCTCGGGAATCTGGGTGTTGAAGTAGATTTCTTCGCCGTTCTTCTTGTCGGTGCACTTCACCGTCCAGGACGTCAGCACGAACTTTTCGATGGTGATGCCGGAGGCTTCCAGCGTGTGCTGCAGCTTCTTGAACTTGGCCTCGCCGGTCACGGCGAAATCCGCCTTATTACCGCCCGATTCGCCGGCATCATCGTTCGCCAGCCGGAAGCCGAAGGACTGGATGCGCTCCTTGAGCAGGTTCTCTGCCACGGGCGAGCGCGGTGCGGCGGCTGCGGGGTCGCTCTCTGCGCTCTTGGCATTGATCGCCACGGAAATCTTCGGGTCGCCGTTATTGCGGATGAACTCGACGCGCTCCTCGGCCGACATCTGGTTGAGCGATTTCTGCACCTGGTGCACATTCACCGAGGCCTTGGCGGTAATGAACATCAGGCCATCCTTGCCCTGTTGCGGCGCCTGCTCCTCGCGGATGGTCTGGATGAACTGATGGCTGTTGGCCAACAATCGGGCCTGGATCAGGCCGTAATGCTGGGCCAACGAGTTTGGGTCGATGTAGAGTGCGGCGGCTTTTTCGACCAGCTGGCGACGGGCATCCTCGCGCAGATCGGCCGCCATCAGCCCCTTGTCCTGCGCGTAACGCGGGTCGCTGGGGTCGGCATAGCCGACGGCGGTAATGGTCAGCATGCCGCTATCGCTGGCGACGGCAGAAGTCGGCGCTGACGAGACGGCTTGGCTGGCGGGAGGCGCGTCGCCGCCTTTCATGAACAGGAATGTGCCACCGGCCAACGCTACGGCAGCCACGGCAGCGATGCCGGCCAGCGCCAGCATGGGCACCTTGGGCCGTGCGGCGGCGACTGCAAGTACCGGCGCGGCTGGCGCAGCAGTCGGGGCAACGGCTGGCGGCAAACCTGCCAGCGTGGCTTCGGCACCGATGACGGTGGCGTCGTCACCCTGCGGTTTCTGCAAGGCCGTATCGATGGCCGCAGCAAAGGCTTGGGCGCTCTGGAAGCGATCTTCCGGCCGCTTCGCCAAGGCCTGCCGGATCAGCGCATCAAAGGGCCGCGGCACCTGAACATTCAGTTCGGAAGGCGCCGGCGGATCTTCCTTCAGCACTTTGTGCATGATGGTGGTGAGCGTGCCGGTAAACGGCTTGTCGCCGGTGAGGAACTGGTACAGGATGACACCCGCGGAAAAGAGGTCCGAGCGCCCATCCACGGTCTGGCCCATGAACTGTTCGGGCGACATGTAGGCCGGCGTACCGAGTACGGCACCGGCCTGCGTCAGATTGGACGACTCGATGCGGGCAATGCCGAAATCCGCCACCTTCACCGTCCCGTCCTTCAACAGGATGATGTTGGCGGGCTTGATGTCGCGATGCGTGATGCCATTCTGGTGCGCGTGGCCGAGCGCCGCCAGCAACTGCACCATGATTCGGCCAATCTCCGGCAGGGCGAAGCGCTCGTTGGCGTCGAAGTAGTCCTTCAGCTCGCGGCCTTCGATGAATTCCATGGCGATGAACGCCGTCCCGTCGTCCTCGCCATATTCGTAGATGCCGACAATATTCGGGTGCGACAGCCGGCCGGCGGCCTGTGCCTCGCGCTGGAAGCGGGCCAGGATTTCGCCGGCCTCGGCACGATCCAGCTGATCGCGCCTGACCGTCTTGATGGCCACGCGCCGGGCAATGCCCGGATCCCAACCCTCATACACCACGCCCATGGCGCCGCTGCCGAGTTCGCGGCGGATTTCATACTTTCCCAGCTTGGCAGGCAGTGCCACAGTACAGTCTCCTTTATTGCGCCACAGGTTTCTTGGCAGGCGCCGCTTTTTTCGCGGGCGGGGGCGGGGGAGGAGGAGGCGCTGCCGATTTCTTATGCTTGGAATCAATCTCCCAGACCAGTTGCTGGACAAGGCGCTGCACCATGCCGTCGAGCGTCAGGCCACCTTGTTGGCCTTCGGAAAAACCAAGTACCGAAGACGATTTGGCGCCTACCTCCATCTTCTGCTCGGTATAGCCGGTCGCCACCTGCTCGGTGGTGTTGGCGTTCAGCACCTTGTAACGCATGCCGATGATCCAGATGCCGGTACCTTCATCGGTCTTGACCGAGCCGACTACAGTTCCTGCCACCGCACCGCCAGCCCCTGGCGCGAGGATGCTGGTAATTTGTCCTAGGGCCCGCCCATCGAAGCCCTTCTGTGCCTGCGCGACTTGTTCTGCCTTGAGGATGTCGAACTTGACGACCCACTTGGTGGTCTTCAGTTTGCCCTTCTGCAAGACCTTGCGTGCGGCATTCGGATCGCCCATCGTGTAAGCCAACTGGAATTCCTGCATCAACGGACCCATGTCGCTACGTTCGAGGATGCCGAAATTGGCCTTGCCCAGTTCCAGTTCGGCAAAGTCGGCAATATTGTTCGGCCCGAATTTCTGCGTGAACGTGGCATTGTTACTCTTGATGTCGCCGGGAATGACCACCAGATTCGGGCCCTTGATGGACGCGTTTTCGTACTCGATCGGCTTGTACATGGCCTTGTCGGCCATCTCGTTGGCCTTCTGCGAAGTATCCGAACCGGCGGTTGGCGACGGATTGTTGGCATCCGCCGGGCGAGTCGGATTGGACTGCGTGCAGCCGCCGAGCAGAGCGACGGCGAGCAGAATCGTTAGCGCTGTGCGCTTGGAATGTTGCATTGAATTTCCCCTTTGACGTGTTACTTGTGCTTCGAATCGATTTCCCAGACCAGTTTTTGCACCAGACGCTGCACCATGCCATCGAGGGTCAATCCCCCCTGTTCCCCGGAGGAAAAACCGACCACAGAACTCGCCTTGGCACCCACTTCCATTTTTTCTTCCGTATAGCCGGTAGCAACCTGTTCCGTAGTATTGGCATCGAGAATCTTGTAACGCATACCGATGATCCATACGCCTGTGGATTCGCCCGTCTGCACCGAACCTACCCCGATACCGGCGGCGGTGGCACCGCGGCTGCCTCCCAAAATGCCGATGACGCTGCCTAACGCACCGCCATCAAAGCCCTTTTGAGCCTGCGCCACCTGTTCGGCCTTGAGCACATCGAATTTGACGACCCACTTGGTCGTCTTCATCTTGCCCTTTTGCAGGACGCTGCGCGCGGAATTCGGATCGCCCATGGTGTAGGCAATCTGGAACTCCTGCATCAACGAACCCAGATTGGCCCGCTCAAGAATGCCAAAATTCGCCTTGCCCAGTTCCAGTTCGGCGAAGTCGGCAATATTGTTGGGCCCGAATTTCTGGGTGAAGCTTGCGTTGTTGCTCTTCACCTCGCCGGGTATCACGACCAGCGATGGGCCTTTCTTAGCCACATTGGCATACTGCACTTCCTTATACATGCCCTTGTCGGCCATCGCGTTGGCCTTTTGTGAGGTGTCCGAACCCGCAGTCGGCGAAGGATTTTCGAAAACGGGCTGAGCCAGCGCGGCCGTCGTGCAGAGGGTCAGCAGGCAGGAGGACAAACTGCGGCGAATCATCATTTCTTCCTTTCGGTGCAATAACCATTCACTAGGCGATGCACGACACCATCGGCCTGCTCATTGATCAGGGTCAGGGCCATGCCGACCGTATCGCCGCCTGAATAGGAATCGGAACTGGCACTGGCCTCGGCAACATAACGGCCATCCGAACCCACCAGGGCGAAATTCATGCTCACATAAACCTCGGGGATCTGCAGCATCGGATTGATTGTCCGCCGCGAACCGATCACGCCACGCAAGCTCAGGCTGGCGCCATGCTTCTGCGCTGCCGCCAAAGCTGCGTCCGGGTCGTTGCGAAAATGCGCATCGATCTCGGCCTGGGCCACCTGCTTCTTGATTTCTTCCTGGCTCAGGGTACGCATGCCTTGCTTCTGCAAGCGCCGGTCGATTGCCTGAAAATGCATTCCGTAGCGCCCCTGATCGGCATTGATGCCGTTGTTGCCACGCTCGGCAACCAGCACCATAACTTTTTCCTTGGCCAGACGTTCCTTGCAAGCCGTGGAAATCGCTGTTCCCCCGGCACTCCTCGGCATGGCCGCCTTGTCCTTCGCCTCTTCGTCGGCAAAGCTGAAGGCATGCGCAGTGGGGATGGTAAAAGCCAAAGCTACTGCCAGGGAAAAGCCGGGTTTCTTCAGCACAGCCACACCTTTCGGAGAGAGGACAAGTGGCGGATTCTGTCAAAAAAACAGTAAGCGCTCAATGTGCTTCTCTGCACCACTTTTTGTATTTTATGCACAAGGATATAACGTAGATCAGCGATCCTGGAAGGAATAGGAACACTGTTTCTGGCAGAGCATGTAGTTGTAACCGCGCTGCTGACAGTCCTTTATGCACTTGGGGTCGGCCACTGCGGGCAAGCGCTGCTTGGGCGTATTGGGACGAACTTGATCGAATGCCGGGTTTTTCGGCAGGCCGGGCTGATCCAGCATGCCGCCTTGGCCGGCAGCAGATCCGGTATTGCACATCGACGCGCAGTAAGTGCGGTCATACCCCTGACGGAAGCAGTCCTGCATGCAGGCAAAATCCTGTGCGGCATGCGCGCTCAACATGAAGAGGCAGCTGAAACAAACAGACAGCAGATATTTCATGATCGGGCCTTTTCGGAAGGTTTGCTGACGCGCAGGGTAACCGACTTTGGCCGGCCTGTGTATTTCTGCCATCGCATCCGCTTGACCGCCAGCGCCGTTGCAGTATGGTTGCGGTTTTTTCCAAAAACAATCCCCGGGAGGGAAACATGGCACAGACGCGCATCGTTCTCGACGAATCGGAAATCCCAACCCATTGGTACAACATCGCCGCCGACCTGAACCATCCGCCGGCACCGCCGCTCGGCCCGGATGGCAAGCCGGTGGGACCGGAACAGATGCTGGCGATCTTCCCCGGCCCGGTGCTGGAGCAGGAAATGTCGGCCGAGCGCTGGATCAAGATTCCCGACGAAGTGCGCAAGGTCTATGCGCTGTGGCGCCCCAGCCCGTTGTGCCGAGCCGAACGCCTGGAGCAGATGCTCGGCACGCCGGCCAAGATCTTCTACAAGTATGAAGGCGTCTCGCCGGCCGGCTCGCACAAGCCCAACTCCGCCGTGCCGCAGGCCTACCTGAACAAGATCGCCGGCACCAAGCGGCTGGTCACCGAAACCGGCGCCGGCCAGTGGGGCTCGTCGTTGTCCTTCGCCGGCCAGATGTTCGGCCTGCCGGTGCGCGTTTATATGGTCAAGGTCAGCTACGACCAGAAGCCCTACCGTCGCCTGATGATGCAGACCTGGGGTGGGGAAGTCGTCGCCAGCCCGTCAAATTTGACCAAGACCGGCCGCGATCTGCTGGCCCAGGATCCGAATAATCCCGGCAGCCTCGGCATCGCGATTTCGGAAGCTGTCGAAGAGGTGGTGAATACCCCGGGTAGCAAATATGCATTGGGTTCGGTGCTGAACCATGTGCTGCTGCACCAGACCGTCATCGGCCAGGAAGCCAAGAAGCAGTTCGAAAAGTTTGGCGAGTACCCGGACATGATCTTTGCGCCCTGCGGCGGTGGTTGCAACTTTGCCGGCGTCAGTTTCCCCTTCCTCGGCGATGCTGCGGCGGGCGACAAGCGCGCGCAGAAGATCCGCATGGTGGCCGTTGAGCCGGCCTCCTGTCCGACCCTGACCAAGGGCGTATATGCCTACGACTACGGCGATTCCTCCGGCTTCACGCCGCTGATGAAGATGTACACGCTCGGCCACGATTTCATGCCGCCCGGCATCCACGCCGGCGGCTTGCGTTACCACGGCGATTCGCCCCTGATTTCTCAGCTCTATCACGAGAAGCTGATTGAGGCGGTGGCGGTGCCGCAGAATGGCACCTTCGAGGCGGGGGTGATGTTTGCCAAGGCCGAAGGCATCATCCCGGCGCCAGAATCGGCCCACGCCATCCGCGCCTGTATCGACGAGGCGCTGCGCTGCAAGGCCAGTGGGGAGCCTAAGACGCTGTTCTTCAATCTCTCCGGCCATGGCCACTTCGACATGTCGTCGTACGAGAGTTACTTCTCCGGCAAACTTGAGGATTTCGAGTATCCCGAAGAGGCTATCAAGGCGTCGATCGCCCATTTGCCCAAAGTAGGCTGATCCCTGCATGCGCATCGCGTTCTGGCTCCTGCTGCTCACCAACCTGTTGCTGTATGCCTGGACGCAGGGCATCATTGGGCCGCAGGAGCCCAGTCGCGAGCCGGAGCGGCTATCGCGCCAGATCACGCCGGAAAAGTTGCGCATCGTCAGCGATACGGCGCCCATCGCGGCGACAACCGACCAGCCTACGATCGTCTGCAAGCGCATCGTGGGCCTGTCGGCGGACGAGGCAAAAAGCCTGACCGATGCCGTCCATGTGCGCGGTGGCTGGGAAACGCAAACCCAGCCGCTGGCTGCTGCACCCATGCACTGGGTCGCCATCGTCGATCTGCCGAGCAGTGCGCTGGCCGAAAAGAAGAAGGTAGAGTTGCGTCTGTTCGGCGTGGCCGAAAGTGAAGTTTTGCCCGGCATGACGCCAGGCAGCTTTGCCGTATCCCTTGGGCTGTTTCGTGAGCCGCAACGGGCGCAAGAATTCCTGCAGAGGCTGATCGCCAAGGGCGTACGCTCTGCAAAGATCGTCCCGCGCGAGACGCCATCCGACAGGTTTGCTGTCGAATTGCGCGCCCCGGCCGAGCCGTTGGCCGCCACCCTGCCCGGCTTGAGTGCGGCCCTGCCCAGTGCCGTTACGCAAGATTGCGCCCCTTGACCCCCTAACAACGCATGGTCTGGGTGCTGGGACTGACCGGCGGCATCGGTAGCGGCAAGTCGGCCGTGGCCGAGCGGTTTGCACAGCACGGTGCAGCGATTGTCGATACCGATGCGATTGCCCATGCCTTGACCGCTCCGGGCGGCGCGGCGCTGCCGGCCCTGCAAGCCGCGTTTGGTCGTGCGATCCTGACCAAGGAGGGCGCGCTCGACCGTGCCGCGCTGCGGCGCAGGGTCTTTGCCGCTCCCGCCGCGCGCGCGCGACTCGAAGCCATCCTGCATCCCATGATCCGTGCCGAAGTTGAAGTACAACTCAGCCGTCTTGCCAACGCCGACTTTTGCTATGGCGTTTTAGTCGTTCCCCTGCTCGTCGAAACCGGTGCCTATCGCGATCGAATTCAGCGCACACTGGTCGTCGATTGCCCGCCCGAGTTGCAGATTGCCCGGGTGATGGCGCGTAGCGGGCTGACGCGCGCAGAAGTCGAGGCGATCCTGGCGGCGCAGGCTAGCCGCCAGCAGCGTCTCGCCCGTGCCGACGATGTCGTGCGCAACGACGATGGGCTGGCCGCACTGGATGCCGCCGTCGCTGCCTTGCATGACAAATACGTGATGCTGGCTACCTGTCCGAAAGTTGAAGCCAATGAATAAGGGGCCTTTCCAGCCAAGTTCGCAGTTGAGCTTGTGCCCCATTTCAGGGACAATCCGCGACACTTGACCTTGGACCGACGTGTGATCACTTACGACTACCCCCTCAATGAGCGCATCCGCACCCTGTTGCGACTCGAGGACTTGTTCGCCAAAGTGCGTCATTTTGCCGATTCGGACGGGCCGCGCGAGCACCATGTCGCGCTGGTCACCCTGTTCGAAATCCTTGAGGTGGCCGGTCGCGCCGACCTCAAGTTCGACCTCGTGCAGGAACTCGAACGCCAGCGTCAGATCCTGCTCTCGTTTCGCAACAATCCTGACATTTCCGAGGAAGCGCTCGATGGCGCCCTCTACGAAATCGAACAATCCTCCACCGCCTTGCTGGCGATGCAGGGCAAGACTGGTCAGTACCTGCGCGAGAACGAATGGCTGATGGGTATCCGCAACCGTGCGGGGATTCCCGGCGGCGTTTGCGAGTTCGATCTGCCTTCCTATCACTTCTGGCTCAACCGCGATCCGGCCCAGCGGCAAGCCGAACTGGCGGCCTGGGTCAATCCCCTGCTGCCACTGAACATGGGGCTGGCGATCGTGCTGCGCCTGCTGCGTTCCTCCGGCCATGCCGAACGTCAGGTCGCCACGGGCGGCGCATTCCAGCAAATGCTTTCGGGCCGCACCGCCCAACTGATTCGCCTGCGCCTGCCGCGTAGTACGGCGGCTGTACCGGAAATCAGCGCCAACAAGTATGCGCTCAATGTGCGCTTTACCGTCCCCGATACCGACATGCGCCCGAAACAGGCGGAGAACGAGGTCGAGTTCGAGCTGACCTACTGTAATCTTTAGGCACTTTTCAGCACGTTTCAGGACGTAGCAGAAACACCAGACAAACCCCGCCGTTGCGGGGTTTTTTGTTTCAGGACGTTGCAAAGCGTAGCCGGACAGCGCAAGGCCGAACATGCGGCGGCAAACGCATGGACATTCCGCAAGCTGGCGGAGGACTATTTCGAGAAAGCCGCCGACTACCTGGCGGACAACACCATTAAGGGCCGCACCCAGCAACTACGCGACTACGTGCGCCCCAAGATCGGCAACATCGCTGCGTCGGACGTTTCGCCGGTCGAGATCGTCGCCATCGTGGCAGCCGCCAGCGTCAAGTCCTTGCATGTTGCCCGGCTGGTCCTGATTGCCATTCGGGAGGTATTCGCCCACGGCATCGCCCGGCATGTCGTTACCGAAAACCCCTGCGCCCATATCAAGGCGAGGGCGATCATCGGCGGGACGAAGCAACAGCGGGAACGCGTCATGCTGCACGATGGCGAAATCGCCGAAATGCTCAAGGCACTGCCGGGCCTATCCCGACCGAACGCCCTGATGGTTCGCATCCTGTTGGCAACCGGCGCACGCATCGGCGAGCTTGTTCAAGCTGAATGGAAGAACGTGAATTTCGAGACGGCAGAATAAATGATCCCGGTAGAGCATTCGAAAACGAAAAAAATTCGTGATTCCCTTGCCTTCGATGGTCGCCGGCTGGTTCGTCGAACTGCAAGCGATGGCATTCGGTAGCTGCTACGTCCTCCCGATCCGCACTCGCAATCACGGAGCCAAGGGCGACGTCCCTATGGAACCCGTTACCCTGAATGCCGCTCTGAATGGATTGGCGACAACCCTGGGCGACAAGTGCCGACGATTCACCCCCCACGACCTGCGCTCTACCTGCCGTAGTCACCTGGGCATGCTGGGCGTGGACGTACTGATCGCCGAACGCTGCCTGAATCATTCGCTAGGGGGATTGGTCGCCGTCTATGACAAGCATGATTACCTGACCGAGCGCCGCCGGGCGCTGGAACTTTGGGCGGCGAAACTGGCGACAATCGAGGCCGGCGCTGCCTTCAATATCGCCCCCTTGAGGCGCGGCAGGATTCGGGCGTCGCCGCCTGCGAACTGGTCGCCCACCTAATCCGCGATGCACACCGGCAGATCGCCGACCGGCTGGCCGGCGAAGCGGCGGACGCGATGGCGAAAACCCCGCGCGAATCGAAACCTGCCGCCCCACCCCAGCGCGCGGCGAGGAAAATAAAGCCGTTGCAGGTTGTAATGTAAGGCATTACACTTGCGCCATGATTCGTAGTTTCCGACATAAAGGCTTGGGGCGCTATTTCGAGCGCAGCGAAACGAAGGGATTGCAAGCCGCCCACGTTGCGCGCATCAAGCGCATTCTTGACCTGTTGGACGCGGCAGCATGTCCCGAAGATATGGATATTCCAGGTCTAGGGCTGCACCCGCTGAAAGGCGACAAGAAAGGCCGCTGGGCCGTGTCTGTGTCGGGTAACCGGCGGATCACCTTCGCCTTTGATGATGGCGATGCCGTGGACATTGACTTGGAGGATTATCACTGATGGCAACGAAACGCGACCCGAAGCGCCGCCCAACGCACCCCGGCGCGATCCTGCGGGAGGATATTTTTCCCTCCCTGGGCCTGACGCAAACCGAATGCGCGCACCGGCTGGGCGTGTCCCGCCTGACGGTATCCGAACTGCTGCACGAAAAGCGTGGCGTATCGCCCGACATGGCGCTGCGCCTGGGCCGCATGCTGGGCAATGGCCCCGGCATCTGGCTACGCATGCAGCAGGCCGTCGACCTGTGGGAACTGGAAAACACGAAGGCCGGCGATTACGCAGCAATCGAGCGGGTCGCCGCCTGATCGAAGCAAGACAACCATGTTAATGCACGGCGATATGCGATTCGATAAGTCCCGCTACCTGTGGGAAAGCGGGCGGCGGCAGCATGACAAGTGCCCCTACTGTAATCTTTGAATATTTCTCAACACTTTTAAGGGTGCAGCCAAACACGCGCGAAAACTGCGCCGCTGGCGGTCTATCATTTCAGAACGATTGATGGAGAAAAACAAATGAAGAAACTTGCTTGCGTCTTTGTCTGCGGCTTGGTCTTTGCCGGCCCGGCGGTTGCCGATTTGCAACTGGCCCAAAAGGAAGGTTGCCTGGGTTGCCATACGGTCGACAAGAAGCTGGTTGGCCCGGCCTGGAAGGATGTCGCTGCCAAGTACAAGGGCGATGCCGGCGCTCAAGCCAAACTGGAGAAAAAGGTCCGTGAAGGCGGCAAGGGCGTATGGGGCGATATCGTCCAGCCGCCCAACACCACGGCGTCCGATGCGAGCATCAAGACGCTGGTGAAATTCGTCCTATCGCTGTAATTGCTGCATAAGACGAGATGGCACAGCGTGTGCCGTACCGTCTTGTCAGCCTTCGGCCAGTAGATGATGTAAATCGTGTGCAATGCGCACTGCCGATTCTCCATCGCGAACCAGCAGGCGCAGACGGCCTTGCGGATCGAAGACATAACTGGTGGCCGTGTGGTCGATGCTGTAGCCGATCGCCGAACCGCCCTCCACCTTGCGGAAATAGACGCGGAATTCCTTGGCCAGTGCGAGCGTGGTGACCACATCGGTACGCAGGCCGAGGAAGCGCGGGTCGAACCAGGGCACGTAACCTGCCAGCACGGCCTGTGTGTCGCGCTCGGGATCGACCGTCACGAACAGCACCTGTACGCGATCCGCTTCCGCACCGAGCAGGCGCAGCGTTTCCTTTAGGGTGACGAGCGCTGTCGGGCAGATGTCCGGGCATTGCGTGTAGCCGAAAAACACCACCACGGCCTTCCCCGAAAAGTCGGCGCTGGCAAGACGGCGTCCGGCATGGTCGGTCAGCACATCCAGCGTGGCGAGACGGCCATAGTTCGCCTCCTTGACCTCGGTGGCATGGAAAGCGCCGGGGGCCGGGCTGCAGCCGGCGAGATGGACAATAGCGATAGCCGCGCCGAGCGCCAAAAGAATGAGCGCCATCTTTTGCATCATCGGCCGTACCCGCGAGGGCAATGCAGCCTGCCTTGTCGCCCCGCCTCGCCCGGTCAGCAGACTGGCGGCCACGATGAGCAGCAGCAGGACGATGACGATCTTGACGAACACGTTCAGGCTGCCAGCGCCGCCAGCAGCTTGTCGTGGATGCCCCCGAAGCCGCCATTGCTCATCACCAGGACATGGTCGCCGGGCCGGGTAGCCTGGACAATGCGCGTGACGAGAACGGCGAGATCCTGATGGGTTTCGGCCTTGCTTCCCAGCGGTGCGAGGGCAGCCGCCGCATCCCAGCCGAGATTGGCGCCGTAGCAGAACACGTGGTCGGCATTGGTCAGGCTGCCAGGCAGGGCATCTTTCATGGTGCCCAGCTTCATGGTATTCGAGCGCGGTTCAAGCACGGCAAGGATGCGCGCCTTGCCAGCCCGGCCGCGCAGACCGGCAAGGGTCGTTTCGATGGCGGTCGGGTGGTGGGCGAAGTCGTCGTAGACGGTGACACCATTGACGGCGCCCTTGACCTCCAGGCGGCGTTTGACGTTTTCGAAACGGGCCAGCGCTTCCAGTCCGCGGGCTAAGGGCACGCCAGCATGACGTGCCGCAAGAAGCGCGGCGATGGCGTTGTTTCGATTATGTTTGCCTGTCAGTTGCCAGGAGATGGCGCCGAGTTGTTGTTTGCCTTGGTGGATGCGCAACTCGCCGGTGGCATCATCGCCGCTGGCATGCCAACCGGCGGGATCGCTGAAGCGCTCGACCGGTGTCCAGCAACCGCGCTGCAAAACCCGCTCAAGCGCGGGCTCGCTGGCGTTGCTGACGACCAGGCCATTGCCGGGGATCGTGCGCACAAGATGGTGGAATTGCGTTTCGATGGCAGCGAGATCGGCGAAAATGTCGGCGTGATCGTATTCAAGGTTGTTGAGGATGACGGTGCGCGGGTGGTAGTGCACAAACTTGGAGCGTTTGTCGCAGAAAGCGGTGTCGTACTCGTCGGCTTCAACGACAAAGAATGCGGATTCACTGAAGTTGGCTGATTTTCCGAAATTTTGCGGCACGCCGCCGATCAGGTAACCGGGTTGCATCCCGGCATCTTCCAGAATCCACGCCAACATCGAAGCCGTTGTCGTCTTGCCGTGGGTGCCGGCGACGGCAAGCACCCATTTGCCCTGCAGGAGGTTCTCGGCCAGCCACTGCGGGCCGGAGAGGTAGGGCAGGCCGCGCTCCAATATGGCCTCAAGCAATGGGTTGCCGCGCGAAACGGCATTGCCGACCACCCATAGATCGGCATTCAGCGCCAACTGGTCGGCGCCATAGCCCTCGATCAGGTCGATGCCCTCGGCCGTCAGTTGTGTGCTCATCGGCGGATAGACATTGGCATCGCAGCCGGTCACGCGGTGGCCGGCGGCGCGGGCGATCAGGGCGATACCCCCCATGAAAGTACCGCAGATTCCGAGAATATGAATATGCATGGCAACGCCGACCGACATTAGAATAGAACGATTATTCTACGGTAGCCAGCGTGACACCCATGCCCCGCCGCAGCCATCCCAGCCGCATCCAGAATCACCGCTCTCCCGCCTTGCGTTCCGAACTCGTTCAGGCTGCCGCGCGTCTGATTGCCGAAGAGGGCATGGACTACGGCTTGGCCAAGCGCAAGGCGGTGCGCCAGTTGGGTCTCCCCGAAGGTTTTCCGCTGCCAGGCAATGCCGAAGTCGAAGATGCTGTGCGCGACTACCAGGCATTCTTTCAGGAGGACGAGCAGGCCGAGCGCATCGCTTGGCTGCGTGGCGCGGCGGTCGAACTGATGCACTTGCTGAGCCCTTTCTCGCCCTGGCTGACCGGTTCGGTGCTCGAAGGCACGGCCGGGCGCCATGCGCACATCGACCTGCTGCTGTTTCCCGATAGCGCCAAGGAGGTTGAAATCTTCCTGCTCGACCGGGGTATCAGCTTCCATCATGGCAACCCGAAAAGCGAGCGGGTCGAGGCCGTGCTGGTGATCGACGAGGAGGACATGCCGGCCAACCTGATCATCCTGCCGCCCCGCGAGGAGCGCATGCATGGCCGCAGCAGCGACGGCCGGACGCGCCCGCGCGCCAAGGTCGAGGCAGTCGAGGCGCTTTGCCGCGCCACAGTGACTTGAAAGTGGTGAACTGGACAACTTGACCCTATTTGCGGCAAACTTGCAGCCATGTCGAATTCAAAAAGCAAAAAGGCTTCTACTAAAAGTGATACAGGCCGCGATGCAAGCGCCGGACGCGATGCGCGTATTCTGGTCTTGCATGGCCCTAACCTGAACCTGCTCGGCACGCGTGAGCCGGATGTTTACGGCCACACCACGCTGGCCGACATTCACGCCATGATGGAGGCCCGGGCACACGCCGACGGCATCCAGATCGAGAGTTTCCAGAGCAACAGCGAGGGCGGCCTGATCGATCGCGTCCAGGCGGCCGGTGCCGAGGGCATCGAGTTCATCATCATCAACCCCGGCGGCTACACGCATACCAGCATTGCCCTGCGCGATGCGCTGGCGGCGGTGCGCATCCCGTTTATCGAAGTACATCTCTCGAACATCTTTGCCCGCGAGACCTTCCGTCATCGCTCGTACTTTTCCGACATCGCCGTAGGGACCATCTGCGGCTTGGGCGCACAGGGCTATGGCCTCGCCCTTGAGGCTGCGCTTACCCGTCTGCGCAAGTAATTTCTGTCAAAATTGACTATCTAGCCCGCAAAATGCGGGATATTGGAGATCGTATGGACCTGAGAAAACTGAAAACCCTGATCGACCTTGTCCAGAATTCGGGTATTTCCGAGTTGGAGATCAGCGAGGGTGAGGAAAAGATTCGCATCGCCAAGCAGATTGCTGCTGCACCCAACACGACGATGGTCAGCATGCCGATGATGACGCCTCAGCAGCATGCCGCTGCCGTCATGCCAGCGTCGACTTTTGCGGAGGCGGCTGCTGCGCCGGCCGAGCCGGAGGGCCATGCCGTCAAGGCGCCGATGGTCGGTACCTTCTATCGTTCCGGCAGCCCCGGCGCCGCCGCCTTTGTCGAGGTCGGCCAGACCGTGAAGAAGGGCGACACGCTGTGCATCATCGAAGCGATGAAACTGATGAACGAAATCGAGTCGGATGCCGATGGCGCGATCAAGGCGATCCTGGTCGAGAATGGTCAGCCGGTCGAGTTTGATCAGCCGATGATCATCATCGGTTGAACGGTAAATCACCATGTTCGGAAAAGTCCTGATCGCCAACCGTGGCGAGATTGCGCTCAGAGTTCTGCGTGCCTGCCGCGAACTGGGCGTGCGCACCGTGGCGGTGCATTCGACGGCGGATGCCGAAGCCAAATACGTCAAGCTGGCCGACGAGTCGGTCTGTATCGGCCCGGCGTCGTCCACGCTGAGTTATCTGAATATCCCGGCCATCATTTCGGCGGCCGAAGTCACCGATGCCGAGGCAATCCACCCCGGCTACGGCTTCCTCTCCGAGAATGCCGACTTTGCCGAGCGCGTCGAAAAGTCCGGCTTTGTCTTCATCGGTCCGCAGGCCGAGACGATTCGCCTGATGGGCGACAAGGTCTCCGCCAAGGATGCCATGAAGGCGGCGGGTGTGCCCTGCGTTCCTGGTTCTGACGGTGCGTTGCCGGAAGATCCCAAGGAGATCGTGAAAATTGCGCGCGCGGTCGGTTATCCGGTGATTATCAAGGCGGCGGGCGGCGGCGGCGGACGCGGCATGCGCGTGGTGCACACCGAGGCGGCGCTGATCAATGCGGTCAATATGACGCGCAGTGAAGCGGGCGCGGCCTTTGGCAATCCCGTGGTCTATATGGAGAAGTTCCTCGAGAACCCGCGCCATATCGAAATCCAGATCATGGCTGACAACTACAAGAATGCTGTCTGGCTGTCCGAGCGCGATTGTTCCATGCAGCGCCGCCACCAGAAGGTGATCGAGGAAGCGCCGGCGCCGGAAGTGAATCGCCGCGCCATCGCCCGCGTCGGCGAGCGTTGCGCCGAGGCCTGCAAGAAGATCGGCTACCGCGGTGCGGGCACCTTCGAGTTTCTCTACGAAAACGGCGAGTTCTACTTCATCGAGATGAACACGCGCGTTCAGGTCGAGCATCCGGTCACCGAGCTGGTGACGGGTATCGACATCGTGCAGGCGCAGATTCGGGTCGCCGCTGGCGAAAAATTGTGGTTCCGCCAGCGCGACATCGAGGTCAAAGGCCATTCGGTGGAATGCCGTATCTGTGCCGAAGACCCGTTCAAGTTTACGCCATCTCCCGGCAAAATCACGAATTGGCATCCGCCCGGCGGCCCCGGGGTGCGCGTCGACTCGCACGTCTATTCGGGCTATACCGTGCCCAGTCATTACGACTCGATGATCGCCAAGCTGATTACCTATGGCGATACGCGTGAGCAGGCGATCCGTCGCATGCGCATCGCGCTGTCCGAGATGATGGTCGATGGCATCAAGACGAATATCCCGCTGCATCAGGACCTGATGCTCGACGAACGTTTTCTGCAGGGGGGTACCAGCATTCACTACCTCGAAGAAAAACTCGCCGAGCGCGAGGCGGCGACGCGCAAGTAAGCGCTCGAAATAAGCACCCATGTGGGTTTCCGTCGCCCTCGAAACCGATGCCGCGCACGCCGAAGCGCTCTCGGATGCGCTGATGGCGGCGGGGGCAATCTCCGTCGCCGTCGAAGATGCGCAGGCCGGCACCGAACTGGAAACGCCGCAGTTTGGCGAACCCGGATCGCCGACGACGCCGATCTGGGCGATCAGCCGGGTTATCGCCCTGTTCGAACCGGCGCCCGACCTGAGCGAGCACATTGGCGCCGCGATGGCAGAGGCGGGCATCGACCGCGATACCCCGCTGAGCCTTGAGGAAGTGGCCGAGCAGGACTGGGTGCGACTGACCCAATCGCAGTTCGATCCGATTCGCATCTCCGAACGGCTGTGGATCGTGCCCTCGTGGCATGTCGCCCCCGATCCGAGCGCGATCAATCTCGAACTCGATCCGGGGCTGGCCTTCGGTACCGGCAGCCATCCCACCACGCGCCTGTGTCTGGAGTGGCTGGAAACGCACGTCGCGCCAGGCGCCTCGGTACTCGACTACGGTTGCGGCTCCGGCATCCTCGCCATTACCGCCAAAAAAGTCGGCGCTGGCGAGACGGTGGGTGTGGATATCGATCCGGCGGCGCTGACCGCTGCGGCCGACAATGCGGCGCGCAATCGGGTCGACCTGCGGCTGGCACCCTCAAGCGCGCCGCTGGACCAGCGCTTCGATATCGTCGTCGCCAATATCCTCACCAATCCGCTGATGTTGCTGGCCCCACTGCTGAGTTCGCGGCTGGCGCCGGGCGGCAAACTGGCGCTGTCGGGTGTGCTGGAAACGCAGGCCGGGCAGGTCATCGCCGCCTATGCGCCGTTTCTGCCCTTGCGCATCGGTGCCGTGCATGAAGGCTGGGTGCGCCTCGAAGGCGGGAGGTAAGCGCGCCGCATGCTGACCCGTTGCCCCCATTGCCAGACTGCTTTTCGCGTTACCCATGAGCAACTGATGCCGCGTCAGGGGCGGGTGCGCTGCGGCGCCTGTTATCTGGTATTCAGCGCGCTGGACAGCCTAAGCGACGAATCTGGCGGCGTGGCAATGCCGGTGGCCGAGGTGCTGCCGGTGCAACAGAAGCTCGCGCCCGACCCCGCGCCCAATCTCTGGCCATTTCCCAAGCCAGAGGCGATTGAAAGCGCCGAGCCCGAAGCGGTTCCGGATGTGGTGCCGGAAATTCCGGCGGTGATGGTCGAGCCAAAGCCCGATCCGGCGCCCGATCATGATTTGGTAGCCGAGTCCGCAGCGGAAACCGTCGAGCCGGAGCCCGAACCGGAAGTCTGGGACGACTCTGTAGAAGAAGCCCCCCCGCGCCGCTGGCCATGGGCAATCGGGATTGTCCTGCTGCTCTTGCTCGGTGCCGGCCAGATGATTTATCTGTTCCGCGTCGAACTGGCGGTCCTGATGCCCGAACTGCGTGCCCCGCTGACGGCAAGCTGTGAAGTACTTGGCTGCGATGTGCCCTATCCGCATCGCCCAGAATTGATGGCAATCGAGAGTTCGGACCTTGCCCCGACTGACAAGGAGCGCCTGCATCTCACCGCCACCCTGCGCAATCGCGCGCCTTTCGCACAGACCTATCCGCATCTCGAACTGACACTGACCGACACCGCCGATGCGCCCATGTTGCGCAAGGTGCTCGCGCCGACCGACTACCTGCCGGCCGGCAAAGCCGCAGACTTCTTTGCACTGCGCGACGAAGTGGTCATCTCATTGCATTTCGATACGCCGGGCCTTTCGCCGGTCGGCTATCGCCTCTATCTTTTCTATCCCTGAAGGATCACGAACATGCACACGCTCATCTGCGGCTCGCTCGCCTACGACACCATCATGGTTTTCAAGGATCGCTTCAAGAACCACATCCTGCCGGAGCAGATCCACATCCTCAACGTCGCGTTCCTGGTGCCGGACATGCGCCGCGAATACGGCGGCTGCGCCGGCAACATCGCCTACAACCTGCGCCTGCTCGGCGGCAAGCCGCTGATCATGGCGGCGGTGGGCGACGACTGCGACCCGTACATGGCCCGCATGAAACAGCTCAAGCTTGACGCTACGCATGTGCGCAAGGTAGCCGGCAGTTTCACCGCGCAAGCCTTTATCACCACCGATCTTGACGACAACCAGATCACCGCCTTCCACCCCGGTGCGATGAACTTCTCGCACGAGAATCGCATCGGCGATGCGCGCGATGTGACGCTCGGCATTGTCGCCCCGGATGGCCGCGACGGCATGCTGCAGCATGCGCGCCAGTTTCACGAACAGGGCATTCCCTTCATCTTCGATCCGGGTCAGGGCCTGCCGATGTTCAATGGCGAGGAGCTGCTCGAATTCATCCGCCTGGCCGATTACTGCACGGTGAATGACTACGAGGCCAAGCTGCTGACCGAGCGTACCGGCAAGTCGCTTGAAGAGATTGCAACGCTGGTCAAGGCGCTGATCGTCACGCTGGGCGCCAACGGTTCGCAGATTTACGCGGACGGCACGCGCGTCGATATTCCGGTGGTAGCGGCGGCTGAGTTACTTGACCCGACCGGCTGCGGCGATGCCTATCGCGCCGGCCTGCTCTATGGCATCGCCAATGGCTGGACCTGGCTGAAGACCGGCCGTCTGGCGGCGCTGATGGGCAGCATCAAGATTGCCCATCGCGGCGGGCAGAACCACAAGCCCAGCCGCGCGGATCTTGCCGCACGCTTTGAAGCCGCGTTCGGCGAGAAGCTGGATTAACCCTGCGCTTCTTCGGCGGCGATGTCGGCGCGCACCTGGTTCATGTCCAGGCTTTTCACCTGCTCGATCAGCTGATCGAGGGCGGAAGCGGGCAGGGCGCCGGCCTCGGCGTAAAGGATGATCTGCTCGCGGAACACCATCAGCGTGGGGATCGAGCGGATGTTGAAGCCACCCGCCAGATCGCGTTCCGCTTCGGTATCCACCTTGGCAAAGGCGATGTCGGGGTGCTTTTCCGAAGCGGCCTCGAAAGTCGGCGCAAAGGATTTGCAGGGGCCGCACCAGTCCGCCCAGAAATCGACGATGACGATATCTTTGCTGTTGATGGTGTCCTTGAAATTTTCGGCGGTGAGCTGGATGGTGGTCATGAGGCGCTCCGTGGGTGTGGGTGAGTGGCTATTTTAGTGCAAGCTAATGGACGTTCATGTGGCCGCTCAGTTGGCAGATTCGCCCCTTCGCCCACCGGGCTTTTGCATTTCGGCTCGCTGGTGGCGGCTCTGGGGAGCTACCTTGAAGCGAAGACGCAGGGTGGCCGCTGGCTATTGCGCATGGAGGATGTCGATGCACCACGCTGCAAGCCCGAGCATGCCGACGCCATCCTGCGCACCCTCGACGCCATGGGGTTCGAGTGGGACGGGCCGGTGATGGTGCAAAGCCAGCGTACCGCGCGCTATCGCGAGGTACTGGAGCAACTCAAGACGATGGGCGCCGTTTATCCCTGCGGCTGCACGCGCAGCGAACTCGAAGGCGCACCGGCGGGCGTCGATGGCGCGCCGGTGTATCCGGGCACCTGCCGCAATGGCCTACCCGCCGGAAAAATCGCACGGGCCTGGCGCTTGCGCGTCGCGGGCGATATCGATTTTGACGATGCAGTGCAAGGCCGGCAGCATCAGGACTTGCCGCAAGACGTCGGCGATTGCGTGTTGCTGCGCGCCGATGGCTACTTCGCCTATCAGTTGGCCGTCGTCGTCGACGATGCCGATCAGGGTGTCGACCACATCGTGCGCGGTGCCGATCTGATTCACTCCACGGCGCGGCAGATTTATCTGCAGGGCTTGCTGGCTTATCCGACGCCGCGCTATGCCCATCTGCCGGTGGCGGTCGATGCCACGGGCGCGAAGCTTTCCAAACAGACATTGGCGCAGCCGGTGGATGCGCGCGATCCAGGCAGGGCATTGATCGCCGCTGCCCAATTTCTTGGGCAAAATCCCCCTTGCCGTCTTGCCAGCGCCGACTTTTGGGCGTGGGCGTTTGAAAGCTGGCAACTCAACAAAGTGCCGCGTGTGACCGCCATTTCCATCGAGGAGCAAACGACATGATCATCAACGACGATGCCGGCATCCGCCGCATTCTGGAAGACCACAAGATCATCGCCATGGTCGGCCTCTCGCCCAAGGAAGATCGCCCCAGCAATATCGTCGCCCGCTACTTGATGGCGCGCGGCTACACCGTGATTCCGGTCAATCCGGGGCAGAAGGTAATTCTTGGCCAGCCGTGTTACGCGAACCTGAAAAGCATTCCGGCGAAAGTCGACATGGTCGATGTGTTCCGCAATTCGGCCGACGTGCTGCCGATAGCGGATGACGCCATTGCCATCGGCGCGAAATCGCTGTGGCTACAACTGGGGGTGATTCACCCGGCAGCGGCAGAGAAGGCAGCGGCGGCAGGGTTGGCGGTGGTGATGGATCGCTGCCCGAAGATCGAGTATTCGCGACTGTTCGGGTGCTAGACGTTGAACAGGAAATTCAGCACGTCGCCATCCTTGACGACGTATTCCTTGCCTTCGGCGCGCATCTTGCCGGCTTCCTTGGCGCCGTGTTCGCCCTTACAGGCGATGAAATCCTCGTAGGCGATGGTTTGGGCGCGAATGAAGCCGCGCTCGAAGTCGGTGTGGATCACGCCGGCGGCCTGCGGTGCGGTGTCGCCGCGGTGGATGGTCCAGGCGCGCACTTCCTTGACGCCGGCGGTGAAGTAGGTCTGCAGGCCGAGCAGGTGGAAGGCGGCGCGGATCAGGCGGTTGAGGCCCGGTTCTTCCAGCCCCAGGTCGGCGAGGAAGATTCCCTTGTCTTCGTCGGGCAGGTCGGCAATCTCGGCTTCAATGGCGGCACAGATGGCCACCACATCGGCATTTTCCTTCGCAGCATGGGCCTTGACGGCATTGAGGTGCGGGTTGTTCTCAAAGCCGCCTTCCATGACATTGGCGGCGTACAGAACGGGTTTTGCGGTCAGCAGGAAGAGCGGACGGAGGTTGTTCCACTCCTCTTTCGACAGGTCGAGCGCGCGTACCGGCTGCGCCTGATCGAGCTGTGCCCGGCATTTTTCCAGTACGTCGACCAGAAGCTTGGCTTCCTTGTCGCCGCCCGACTTGGCCTGCTTCGAATAGCGCGCGAGCGCCTTCTCGACGGTGGCGAGGTCGGCCAGACACAATTCGGTATCGATGACCTCGATGTCGGACAGCGGATCGACCTTGCCGGCCACATGTACCACGTTGTCGTCGGCAAAGCAGCGCACGACATGGACGATGGCATCGGTCTCGCGGATGTTGGCGAGGAACTGGTTGCCGAGACCCTCGCCCTTGCTGGCACCGGCCACCAGGCCGGCGATGTCGACGAACTCGACGATGGCATGCTGGATTTTCTGCGGCTTGACGATCGCGGCCAGCGCTTCAAGGCGCGGATCGGGCACTTCGACGATGCCGACGTTGGGTTCGATGGTGCAAAAGGGGTAGTTGCTTGCTTCAATGCCGGCTTTGGTCAGGGCATTGAACAGGGTTGACTTGCCGACGTTGGGCAGGCCGACGATGCCGCATTTCAGACTCATATAAAACCTTTAGTAATCATTGCACTATCGAACCCGCTGTCAGCAGTTGCGATGTGCATGACCTGCTAGAGGGTATGAGCCGATGGTGACTCGATGGTTGAGACAAAACAGCAAAACTGAAACGTGCAGGCGAATTCGTGCAGGTATTGTCTTGGCGAAAAAGTCATTCTAACCTTCGCGAAAGCGCTTTTCCAAAGGGTACGCTCAAAAACCAAGTGCAACATTATCGGGAAAGAATGTTGCACGGGAAATCACTACAAGCAGTTGAGTATTGAAGAGCGGACGCTGGCGGGACGGCACTATTTGAGCAAGCGCCGCCGCGTCAGGTGCAGCGCAATCGAAAACGCCACCAGTGTCATGGTCAGCAGCGCGGCAATATTCAACCAGGGGGCAACCGGCATCTCGCCGAATACCAGCGGGCGCACGAGCTGTACGGTATGGGCCAGCGGTAGCCAGTCCGAAATCGCTCGAACCAGCGGGGGTAGCTGCTCGACCGGGAAGAACACGCCGCAGAGCAGCACCATCGGGGTAATGAACAACGAGAAGTAGTACATGAAGAAATCGTAGGACGGCGCCAGTGCCGTGACGATCAAGCCGAGGGCGGAAAAGCACAGACCGGCGAGGAAAATCACCGGCAGGGCCAGCAGGACATAGGGGCCGGAGGTAAACCCAAGCACGGCAATCACCAGCAGAATCGTCCCGCCGGAGATGGTCGCTTTGGTCGCCGCCCACAGGCATTCGCCAGCGACCACATCGTCGAGCGACACCGGCGCATTGAGGATCGCTTCCCAGGTGCGCTGCACATGCATGCGCGCAAAAGCGGAGTAAAGCGCCTCGAAGGAAGCGGCATTCATGGTCGAGGAGCAAATGGTGCCGGCGGCGAGGAAGGCAATGTAGGACACGCCCTGCACCTCGGGCAACAGCCCGCCCAGACCATAACCCAGACCGAACAGGTAGATCATCGGGTCGGCCAAGTTGCCCAGCAGCGAAGGCAGGGCCAGCTTGCGCCACACAAGGAAGTTGCGCCGCCAGACGGCGATGGCACGAACGCTCAACACAGGCAACAAAGCCAACGAAAGCTGTAACTTATTCGCGCTCGCGTAAATATTGGTGCCTTCACTTTTCTAACAAGGATATCTCGGGACACGCCGTGCTCATGAGAGCAGATACGCTGACGATACCACGCCGGAGCAATTCGCGGCTTGCGCGACCGCTTGCCGCATCGCGTTCAAATTACTCAATTGAGGGTGTATGCCCCAGTAATCGTTGAGCGATTGAGCATGTCGGCGCATGCAGCGGCCGTGGTGCCACCGATGCCATAGCCCACATAGACCAAGGTGCCTACCAACGTGGAAAGATCCGTTGGAATGGACACCACATGAAGTCGATGCGCCGCACTGAGTCGTCCTATATACGCTGCCGGTACGGAAGCACATGTGGCGAAAGGGGTCCAGCCACCGTCTGCCGACATGACGTAAATGTTGCTGCCCATCGCTGGCGGCGTTATCGCCGCTACGAAGACGAAGGCGAATAGATCGAGCACATTTTCCGGCGGCGTCATGGTGACCGCAATCGTCTGGCTGGTGATAGGCCCGGAAGATATGCCGGTCGCAGTTGGGGCCGCCCTGGGTGTTGGTATCGACAGTGTCCTCGTCGAGACGGTAGCGCTCTGCGCCGAGCAGTTCCCCGCCGCATTGCATGCCTGGACGTAGTAGTCGTATTGAGCCAGGGGCTCCAAGCCCGTGTCGCTGTAGCGTGTTACTGGCGGCGCACCGGAGAGAGTCGTCAGAAAAGATGTGCCGGCGAACCATGCCGCGCATGCGCTTTCCATGGTCCCCACACAGGTGTTGTAAATGGTACGGAAAATCTTGTATTGCGTAACGCCAACGTCATCAAATGCCGACATCCACACAAGATCGATTTGAGTTGCGCTGACCGAAGTTGCCGTTAGTCCGGTCGGCACCGTCGGAAGATGGATGTCGCGCGGGACCAAGGTTGTTGCCGATGCGGGAGCACTCCAAGCCGAACAGTTTCCAGTCATATCGCAAGCGGACACCGTATAACTGTAAGCGGTTAAGGCGGTCAGCCCGGTATCGCTGTAGTTCGTCATGGTTGGGCTGCCGACCAGCACTCCATCGCGGTACACCTTATAACCCGCAACGCCCACATTATCCGGGGGCGTTGTCCAGAAGATGTTGATTTGGGTTGCGCCGGCCGGCGTGGCGATGAGTCCGCTGGGCGCGCTTGGCGCGCTGATGTCCGGCACGGTATAGCCGGTACCGATAGGCTTGGGTACGCGGCTACCGACGATAGTGCCATCACCAAGCCAAGCATTCCCCCATGCCCACAGACTGCCGTCGGACTTGATGGCAACGGTATGTTCTCCTCCTGCCGCAATCGCCATGTAGCCGATGCCGATCTGCTTGGGCACGTGGCTATCGATGGTAGTGCCGTCGCCAAGCTGGCCATACTCGTTGCTCCCCCATGTCCACAGGCTACCGTCGTGCTTGATGGCAATGGTGTACCACGCTCCTGCCGCAATCGCCATGTAGCCTGTGTCGATCTGCTTGGGAATGAGGCTATCGTTTGTCGTGCCGTCGCCAAGCTGACCTTTTACGTTAAATCCCCACGCCCACAGGCTGCCATCGGATTTGAGCGCAACCGTTAGAGACACACCCGCCGCAACCGCCGTGTAGCCTGTGCCGATTTGTTTGGGCACGAGGCTACGGGTTGTAGTGCCATCACCAAGTCCGCCTTTAGCATTTGACCCCCATGCCCATAGGCTGCCATCGGACTTGAGCGCAACGGTGTGATAGTAGCCCGCTGCAATCGCCGTGTAGTTCATATCGATCTGCTTGGGCACATGGCTATCCGTGGTAGTGCCATCGCCAAGCTGGCCAGATCCATTGCCTCCCCATGCCCACAGGCTACCGTCGGACTTGAGAGCGACGATGTGCTTTGCCCCCGCTGCAATCGCTGTGTAACCCGTATCGATGTGCTTGGGCACGTGGCTATCGGTGGTAGTGCCGTCGCCAAGCTGACCATACCAGTTGCGGCCCCACGTCCACAAGCTGCCGTCCTGCTTGAGCGCGACGGTGTGATTATCCCTTGCTGCAATTGCCGCGTAACCTGTGTCGATCTGTATGGGCACGAGACTGTCGATAGTGCTGCTATCCCCAAGCTGACCATACCAGTTTTGCCCCCACGTCCACAAACTGCCATCGGGCTTGAGGGCGACGGTGTGAGCGATCCCCGCCGCGATACGCGGCGTCACCGTCATCGTGCCGGCGCCGGTCGTTGCCGCATAACTTTGTGACGCCCCCAACGCAATCGGAACAATACTCAGCAACACCGCAACCAGTTTCTTTATGTTTTTCATGACAATCAGATCCACTTAATGAGACAAAATTATGGATAAGGGCAATGAAGCGCCAGGAAATTCAACGCAACATGTGTGAGGTCTTCATCTTGATTGCATCAGTCAAACGCGATTTCGCACGAGGAAGTTCCCAGCGGCACCAGACCGTAACGGCGCGAACGCTTAGCATAGGCAACGACGCTGTATAAAAACTACCATACCCGCATTTTGCAGCGTGGCGACGGAACAATCAACCTGTCATTTATTACAGGTTGTCATTGTCATTGCAATGAACAGCTACAAGCATATCGACACCAGCCCGCGCTTTCTTGCCGTCGATCTGGATGGACAGTGGCACAAGGGCGGGGAGCATGAGGCGATGAAAACGAAAAAAGGCACGCTGCAGGTGAAAAATGGGGGCTTACTACCGATTCAACAAAGCCAACGAAAGCTGTAACTTATTCGCGCTCGCACAAATATCGGAGCCTAGCTTTTCAAAATAAGTCGCTATCCGCCAAAGTAAATGCGTAATCCTTCTCGAAGTCCAATGGGCTCAACCAAGCAGGATAGGAACGGAATACCGGCAAAACATCCATTGGGGGCGGAGCTGGCCGAAACCCCAAGGCATTGAGCAGGTATGCCTCGGGGCATGCAGCGCTCATGAGGGTACTTACGCGAACAATACTGCGCCGGAGCAACCAGGCGGAAACCTGTCCCCACGCATCTCGCGCCACGTTCGCTTGGGGGGGGAGTAAGGTATCGACCAGTATGGCGCCATCTGCGCCATGTGGGGTCAGGACGATATAACCTATTGCGCCGGGCGAAAAAATCGACCTGATGGCAAAGCACCAGTATTCCCGGCCCTGGCGTGCAGCGAAGCGCCAGCTCAGGAAGGCGCCATTGCGTATCAGACCGGCACGCTGTAGCGCTTTTCTTTTTTCCCAGAGCTGGTCCCACTCGGCAACGCAGGTCGTGAAATCGCAAGGCATCGTCACACAAGACATGCCTGCATTGCCTACTCCCATTGAGGGCTCCCACCTGTACCAGTGGGCGGATTCGCAGGCACGGTTGACGCCGAGGCGTTCGGTCAGTCGCACGCGTCGCGCATTGGCCACGCCGACACAGGCAGCAACATCGCCCGGCTGGGCATCGAAGAATAGACGAGCCGCACGTGCGAATAGTCCATTGCGGCCCGTCGCCATGCCGCGCCAAGACGGCGCGCTGTAGTTGTCGCCGCTCAGGATGACGGTCGCCGCACGGCCATTCACCCAGGCAGGAAGGCAGGTTCCCCCGACAAAAGCGGCAATGCTGCCGTCTGGTGCGTTGGCCACCACACCGCGCCAAGCGGCAGAATCGGAACGTCTGAACCGCCAGTCCCATACCGGACTGGCACGACAGTCGCGAAAACTGTGGGCAAAGCCGGCCTCGACTGCAGGCCAGTCGTCGGCCGTCATCCAGCGCGGGGCGAGGTCGGCGTCACTCATTGGGAATCTTCAATACCCTGCTCCCGGCCAAGTGGTGCCGGTAGTTCAGGTAATATTTCTCGACTAGAAATCTGCCCCACTTATCGCGCATCAGTTGCGCTTCGTCCTGCCACTGGCGATAGGCGAAATCACTCGTCGGCGCACCGCGCGTGCGCGACTCCCGATGGATCAGACGCACATCGCTGGCCTGCAACGCGCGCAGGCCGAGCTGCCGCAGGTGCAGGCAGTAATCGACATCGTTGTAGGCCACCGCCAGACGCTCGTCAAAACCGCCGCAACGCTCGAAAGCGGCGCGCGGCGTAAGCAGGCAGGCACCCGTCACCGCGGAAACGTTGCGCGGAAGGCCGAGTACGCGCTCGCCGCGCTGGCTATCGGTCAGGTTGCGCGCTACCCAGAGCGGATCGGTTTCAATGCCATCGTGCTGGATGCCGCCCCCCTGCTCTTCCGCGTATTCGAGGCGGGCGCCGACCGCGCCGATTGCCGCGTCGAGCGTCACATAGCGCGCAAGACGAGACAGGGTATCCGGCTCCGGCAATTCGACATCGTCGTTGAGAAAGAGCAGCCAGGGCGTGTCGGTCAGACGCGCAGCGGCATTGTTGAGGGCGGACCAATTGAACGGTCGGTCGTCCTCTACGACCTGCCAACCGGGGCGCTCGGCGGCGGCGGCCAGCTGCTCGCGCGTGGCGGCATCGCCGACACGGTTGGCAACCAGCACCACGCGCAAGTCGGGATAGGAACTGGCTGCCAGGCCGACGAGCAGGCGCGCAAGATCGTCAGGATTGCGGTGCGTCGGCACGATGACCGTCAGCGCTTGGAGTTGTGCCGACCAGTCGAGTACAAAGCCGGTGGCGCCCATCGCAGGCGCGGCGCGCGCTTCGATGCCGCGCGCGGCGAGGTGGTTTTCCAAGGCGCGGCTTGCCGCCGTCAGCGCATAGGGTTTATTCGCCAGGGAATAGGCAAGCGAGGTCTCGCTGGCGCGCCAGTCGTAGAGCGGCCGGTCGATGTGGGCGACGGCGCAATCCGGCGCGCGCGACAAACGCAGCCATAGGTCCCAGTCCTGGCTACCTTCGCATTCGGGACGCAAGCCGCCCAGCGCGTCGTATCGCTCGGCGCGCACCAGCGTCAGGTGGTTGATATAGTTTAAGTGCAGCAGGGTTTCGGGCGCCCAATCCGGCTTGCGGTATTCGTTCAGCAGTTCGCCGTTGCGACCGATCATGCGGCTGTCGGTGTAGAGTGCATCGAGTTCGGGACGACGGCGGATGACGGTAGCCGCTTCGAGCAGCGCGTCCGGTGCCAGACGGTCGTCGTGGTCGAGAAAAACCAGCCACGCGGCATCTGCGGCCAGCGCACGCGCGCTGGCCGTAGCGGCAACGATACCGCCGCGCTTGGGGCGCCGCACCAAGCGATAACGGACATCGACATTGGCGCGCGTTGCGATGGCATCGAGCAATGCCAGCACCTCGGAATGTGTGCTGGCATCGTCGGCGACACAGAGTACCCAGTGCGGATAAGTCTGCTGTTCGACCGAGTGGATGGCTTCGATCAAATGTTCGGGTGCGGGATCGCACACTGGGAGAAGAATCGCAAAACACGGCCCATCCACAAACGCGCGGCCGGCGAGGCGCGTGGCAGCCGGCTCGGACAGCGTTCCCGGTGCCAACAGGTCGGCCCAGGCCTCTGCACGCCGGTTTTCCTCCTGCAGGGCTTCGAGTTGGCGCCGTTCCGCCAGCGCCGACTTTTCGAGAATGGCAAGCTTTTCCCGCGCCAGGTTGCGCTCGTTCTCAAGCTTGCCGACCAAGCGCGTCAGGTTGTCAAAGGCAGCAATATCGAGTCGGGCCAGCAGCTTTTTATTGATGACTTCGGCCCATGCCGTATAGCCCTTGCGCGTATGCAAAGTCACCATGTCGTCCGCAGCATCCCCCTCGGAATAGAGGCGGTAATCGGCAACGACGGCATCGACGCGCCGGAATTGCGCGCCGTCCAGTTCCGCGCGGGCGAGGAAATCCCAGTCCTCGTAGGCGTCGAGCGCGTTATCGAAACCAAGCCGGCGCGCCAGGCGCAGCGAACAGAGAAAGCTGTGCAGCGGAATGAAGTTACCGGCCAGCAAGCGTCCCGGCCGGTAGTCTTCGACACGCACCGGCTTGATGGCCACAACCTCCACTGCGTCGCCCCGGCGACGGCAGGTGACGAGGCGATGATCGCCATAGGCGATGTCCAGCTCGGGGTCGCCATGCAGTTCGGTCAGCAGGGCCGACAGGTGGCCCGGATGGAGCACATCGTCCTGATCGAGGAAGGCCACATATTGTCCGTGCGCAGCGGCCAGACCGGCGTTCAGGTTGGCGGAACGCGGTCCGGGGCCACGCAAGACCCGCAAGGCCAGATCCGGCATAGCGCGATCGTCGGGCAATGGATCGTCGCCGTGCCAGACGACGACGATTTCGAGATGGTCATAATCCTGAGCAAGCACGCTGGAGAGTGCAATCGCGAGAAATACTCGGTCGGCGGCGCGCATGACGATAGACACCAGTGGGCGCTGCTCAAAGAAGTTCTGCGGACTGCCGTCCCATGCGTAGGCCAGGTAGGCCTCGCCCGCCGCACAGCCGATGCTCGCGCCGCGCAGCGCGGCCAGGCCGCTCGCATGGGCCCGATAATCGAACTGCGTCTGCTGCGAGACATGGCAGGCCAAAGCGGCGAGTTTCGCGGCCAGATCGATCGGCTCGACACGATTGCCCGTCGGCAAAGGCGTCGTCGTTTCATAAAACAGCAATTCGCCTTGCCAGTTGCCGGTTAGCGCCTCCAGCAGGCCGCGCGTCAGGCGACGATGGTCGGGATGAGCCTCGCCCGGCGCCGGCAGGGCGATATGCGTCGGCCGCCATGCGGCAACCGTTGCGCGATAGCGCGCCTGGATTTCCGCACCCAGCGGCAGGGCGCCATCGGGATAGTCCCAGCATTCGGGAGCCGGCGCGCCTAGCCTTTCAAGACCGGCGGCGGATTCCGCCAAACGGGTAGAAGGATCGCCGCCGGCCCCGCCCGCACTGACCAGCACGACCCTGACCGACTTTTTCTCGGTACAAAGGCGCTGCAGCAAACCGCCGCAGCCGAGAATTTCGTCGTCGGGATGGGGGGCGAAAACCAGCAAACGCATCGCGTCAGGCCGACTCCTCGGTCAGCGGTGCGAGGCGAACCAGACGACGGCGCGCCGCGCCTTTGAGCCAATCGTCGCGCAGCAGCGCATGTCGCACCAAATCCAAGCGCTTGCCGTCCCGACCGGCCAACTCCTCTCGAAGCAGCCCTTCCTGCCGGGCTCCAATGGCTTCAAGCGCGACATTGGCCGCTCGGTTTTCCGGTAGCGTATGGAAAATCAATTTATGCATATTCTGCCGACCAAAACACTCGACCAGTGCCCAGTGGATTGCCTCCAAAACGGGACGGCTGCCGCGCGCACGAAAAAAAGCGGCGGAAAACTCTGCCTTGCCGTTAATGGGATCCATACCGGCCAAGCTCATAAATCCAAGCGGCGTCAGCGTACGGCGATGCAATACCAGCACTTCGATTGCCAGCGGCGGATCGAAGCTGGCCAACACCGACTGGCGCTCGACAACCCCCTCCAAATCCAACTGCCCGAAGTAAAACCAAGGTTGATACGAGGCCAGAACCTTCCTCACGCCGGGCAGCGGATAAAGCTGGCGTATATCATCAGCCGCCAACGTTCTTACGATTGCATGGCGGCCCAGGTAAAAGGGAGGATTGGACGCCGCCATAGCATGTTGGACGCTACGTCAATAGGTGCCCCCGTAGCTGCTTCCATAAGTGCTGCACGACCCCACGCTAATGACATCCAACTCGGAAACCTTCGCACGCGTGAAGTCCATCTGCAAGCCATTGATAGCGCCGCTCGGGAAGACAATGCTTTGCATGTAAAAGCTGCTGCCCTGTGTCATGGCATAGCCCAGGTTGGCCAAATTGACGGGCACGGTCAGGGTTACGGTGCCTTCGGGGTCCGCAGCAATCTGGGTATAGACCGGCAGCTTGAGATTTGCGGCGCCGAGCTGAATCTTGGCGTTGTAAGACTCCATCCCACCCTTTGAGGTGGATGTCGCCAGAATGACCGTGTCGCCGTTCTTAAGCCCGGTCAGCGTCACGGATATTTGACTCGCGCCGCCAGTGCTGCAAATGGTCGCAGCGCCATAGGTGCTGCCATACGTGCTGGCCGCATTGCCAAGATCGTCGAGTTTGATCTGGTTGCTAACGGGGAGTTGAATCTGAGAAAGCTCACTGCTTAAAATATTCGAAAATGTGGGCGTTACTTCGGCCTGCGCCTGCTGAATCAGAAATGGCAAAGATGCCGCTTTTCCGGTCAGCAATAAAGTAGAAAACTTTTTCATACGCGTCTCCTCACAGGAAAACCACTCAACAAGATAAGCCGCCTCCGAAGAGGGAAGCGAGACTCTGCAACTAACTTAGGGTGTCGCAGACTAAATCTGACCAGCCGTAATGTCAATCGTTTGTTGAACCTTGTGTTGTTGAACCTTGGCGAACAAGGCTTCTCGGCTGACCGCTGCCCGCGCAGGGCAGCGGCGACATTCCTCGGGAAGATTCCCGCTCAGCAACTGCTGCCGGCGGGTCTTGTAGCGCGCCCCCTGCCAAATTGCATCGGGCGTTTCGATACGCAAATCCCCCATGACCTCATTGCCAATACAACAGCAGTAAACCTTGCCATTGACGCCAAACTTCATGACGCTCCAGGGATCGAGGCAGTCCCGGGTTTCTGTTGGCTTTGGAATGCTCGTCAGTATCTGGGCTCGGGCGCCCCCGATAAAGTAATCGGTCATTGAAAAGGCGGTTGTCTGTTCATGATCGATAAAGCGCTGTAAAGAGGGATCGAGCTGACAGCGAACCCCGAGTTGTGCGGCAAAGGCCATGGCAGCGTGAATTTCGTCGGCCGCGCGCTTGCGCTCAGCGGGAGACATATCGGCAATAACCCGGGGGCGTTTGTCCAAGCCTTCCAGCACGGCTGCATTATGCAACATCAAGTCTTTGATGCCGAGTTGCGCTGCAGTTGCCGTCAACGCTTTCAATGTCTCAAGCGAGGTTTCGGTGATGACGCAATTAAGTCCAAACTCTGGTGGCGGCCGGCCATCCAGCAGTGCCTGCGTGCGAATTCGCATCAGATTATCCACGACGATACGGGGGTCCGTACCTGAACGCAACTGCCTTAACCGCCTTCGATCAAAACTATCCACACTCACCCGGATACCGCTGAAATGGCTGAGCGTAGTCACCTCATCCAGACCGAACGCTCTGGAAAAGTTGCTGATGACGTGTAACTTTGTGCCGGATGCGAAAAGTCTATTTGCGATTTCCTGCCAACGATCCAGGCGCGTCGTTTCGCCATGCACGTTGATGCTTGCCACCGGGATTTGCCATGCCGACAGATAAGCCAAAACCTTTTCGATCAAGTCGGCGTCCATATCCTCGCCAAGATAATCGGGCAAACTGAGCGCGCAATAACTGCAGCGCAAGTTGCATCCGGTCGTCAATTCGAGAAAGACCTGTTCGGGCGCTCTTCCCCCACCCCCGAGGGAAGATGGTCTACTTGCCGGCAACCGGTCGCCATTGCTGTCAGAGGCAGAACGCTCTGTCCATGCATCCTGGGCAATGACGCCGCCCCTTGCAAGCGCCTGCCCAACATAACGCTTGGCCTCCTCATGGCGCCCCATCTGAAGCATCAACAAACCGAGCAAGTAAGCTCCATGCGTACCAGCCTGGGTTGCCATGTCTCCGCCCGCAGTCCCGAATAAATAAACCTGACGATAAAGGGCTTCCGCACGACGAATATCGCCCTGCAAGTGCGCGGAAACCCCCTCTCTCAGCAATGAAACAAGCGGGAATACCGAACCGATACCTTGTTCATGAATAACGATCCAGCTATCGGCATTCGGAATCAACCGATCGAAACCTGCCTGAGTCAGCTCGCTTTCGTTCCAAACCGAGCGATGTTCTTCAAGCGCATTCTGTTCGCAATGCTGGGCAACAAATCGTTTGGGGGTACTGACCAACGCGGCCCGCGCTGCAACGCGCTTAAGCTCGGTCAGCAATTGCGTTCCCCGCTCCTTGGGGAAATGTTCGAGAATGTCGATTGCCAGAATCACCTCGAAAGACCGGTCCGGCATCCGGGAAAGCGTATCGAGTACCTCGGAAAAAATGACTTTCCCATAGACAAAGTCATGTATCGGATTTTTGTAATTGACAAAACCTTCTATGCCATCGATCTGCGTCGGGCAATCGCCTGCAGACTTATACGCAACAGTATGCTCATCGAATGCGAAAATCCGTTCGCCATCGACAAACACCCTGGCCAACAAACCATAGACTCCCATGCCGGCCCCTACGTCAAGCAGCGACTTGGGACGCATCGTCTCAAGCCATCCGACGATAGCCGATAGCTGGCTACTTTGACTAAATGGCATGTGCCTGCTAAGCGCCTGTTATCCCAAACTGCCCAGATACTTCATGCGGTCTTCCTTATCGAGCAAGCCGCGTTGCTCTAGCAACCACAAGCAGCGCACCGCAAGATCGAAGGAGCCATAGCAGTGGTGGGCTACCAGTGCCAAGTGCTTTAGCTGCTCTTGATCCAGCGCTTCTGGCTTGCGGATATCCCTCATATAAACGATATCCGCCTCCAACAGTTGGTTGAGAGGCTGCCGGTCGTTGTTTCCAACCACCAATGGCGCAATCGGCCAGCGTTTCACGGCAGCAAAACAATGCGGCACAAAGCCTTGGGCACGCAACTCGATGTCGACTTCTCCATGCCCCGGTTGGTCGCGATATAGGGCCATAAAAGAGACCTCAACCTGAATCGCAATGGCGTCCGATAACTTCTGCTTGCCGTGACGGAACACGGAAAGCTCGGCGCCCTGAATGTCGATTTTGAGGAAATCGAGCGCCTCGATTTCCTCAATGTCATCCAGTCGGCGGGTCTGGATCGGGAGGCGGTTAACGACTTGGCCGAGCGGTTTGAGTGCCGCGAATATTTCCAGCGTTGCCGGATCCGGTTCGTACAAGCTGGTCATGCCGGATGCCGCACAAATATTCAGCGTATGCACATTCCCATCGCCGACGGCATAGGGCAAATAGGTTTCCAATGGGCCTTTGCGGCGCAATAAAGCAGCTAACGCTTCGGCCTGGGGTTCAAAACCGGTAATACGGCACAAGCCATCCCGCAACATGGGCTGATAGGGCGGATCGCCATCGATCGGATTTGCGCCAATGTCGACCACCCGCGTCAGGTGGAGAGGCCGCAAAATATCCCATAAGGTGGATGTGCCGGGGCGAGGTGCTTCCAACCCGGACATGCGGCTTAACCGTCGGCGTTGATGCGGGTGATGAGCTTGTGCAGGATGATCGACGCCTGATCGTTATCCACCTGGCAGGTGCCGGCATTCTCGTGGCCGCCGCCGCCATATTGCAGCATCAGTTCACCGATACTGGTCTTCGACGTGCGATTGATGATCGACTTGCCGGTGGCGAACACGGTGTTCAGTTTCTGCACGCCCCACAGGACGTGGATTGAAATGTTCTGCTCGGGGAACATGGCGTAGATCACGAAGCGGTTGGTCGCCCAGATAGTTTCTTCGTTGCGCAGGTCGAGCACGACGAGATTCTTGTGGACCGTCGAACAGCGTTGAATCTGCTCCTTGGCCTTTTCGGCATGCTCGCAATACAGGTCGACCCGTTCCTTGACGTCCGGCAGGCGCAGGATGTCGTCGATGCCATGGTCGCGGCAATACTTGATCAGGTCCATCATCAACTGGTAGTTGCTAACGCGGAACTCGCGGAAACGGCCCAGGCCGGTACGCGAATCCATCAGGTAGTTGAGCAACACCCAACCCTGCGGATCGAGAATCTCGTCGCGGGTGAATTGGGCGGAGTCGGCTTTATCCACCGCCAACATCATGTCGTCGAAGGCGACGGGGAAACGATTCTTGCCGCCGTAGTGCTCGAACACCACGCGTGCCGCCGAAGGCGCATCCGGATAGATGATGTGTTCGGGACGCTCGCCGGGGTTGCGGAAAGTTTCCGACAGGTGATGGTCGAAGGCCAGATGCACACCCGGCACGTAGGGCAGGTTGGTGGTGATGTCGTTGCCGGTGATTTCCACCTTGCCATCCTGCATGTCCTTCGGGTGGACAAACTTGATGTCGTCGATCAAGTCAAGCTCGTTGAGGAGAACGGCGCAGACCAAGCCATCGAAGTCGCTGCGGGTTACCAGGCGGTATTTTTGTGCGGACATGTCTCAACTCCTGCGAGTGCAAGTGGCGAAAAGGGTGGATATGTCAATTTAAACAAATTTCGGGGCGCCGTGGGATAAAAGTCGGCGCTGGCAGGACGGCAAAGCGGATCAGCCGCCTTCGGCCGTCAGCAGTTCGAGGCCGCCCGGCGTCAGCCCGACTGCGCAGGGGCCATGCTCGCCTGTCACGCGGAAGCGCTGGCTGCCCATATGCACCTCGACGCCTTCATAAATCGCCTGCTCCACATTCACGCACGACTGCTGCGAGAGTTCGATCTTGTTGGTGATGCCATCCTGCTCCTCACGCATCGCGGCAATATCGGCGGATAGCGCCGCCGCAGTCGCGCGGGCTTTTTCAATCATCTCGGGGCGCAACTTGCCGGGGTTCTTGCGGGCGAAGTCCATCAGCTTGCTGACTTCCAGCAATTGGGTTTCCCTGCCATCGCGCTGCTTGCACATCTCCAGCAGTTGCTTGTGCATCAGCGGATTGACACCAATCTCGCACAGCGTGCGTACGCGGTTCGGCGAGCCGATCACCCTGGCCGTGATCGATAGTGTCGCCTGGACATGACCGCCGACGATGTGACCACGCTTCTTGTTGCCGACACGAATGTGGTTAATGGCGGTCAGATCGGACTGCATGGCCATGTCGTCGATGAAGATGCTGTCACCGGCATCGATCTTGGCTTGCTGGATATAGGCGGCATTCAAGCTGCCATCAGCATGTACATGCTGATCCTCGACATTCTTGCGCCCGAGCGAACCTATCACGCCGCCCTTGACGACGATACTGCCGCCGGCATCAAGCGTGGCCATGTCGACGGTGCCGCCAACCTGGATATCGCCGGTCGCCTTTACTTTCATGCCCGGCGTGACATCGCCCGCAACCACCACGCTGCCCTCAAAATCGATGTTGCCGGTCGCCAGACTAACTGTATCCACCTTATAGATTGGCTCAACCATCATGCCGCCGCGAACCACCACGGGCTGGCCGGTAATGGCCGCCTGCAACAGGTTCGGGTTATCTGGTGCGTAAGCAGTGCCAGGCAGGGTGGCAGAGAACATCACATCCTGACCGGAATTGGCCTCGATCTTTTCACCGAACAGCGTTAAGCCCGGTTTGCCTTCGGTCGGCGGATGGCGCAGCATCAGGTTGTCGCCAGCATGCACCACCAGAATTTCACCAAGATCGTGGTAATCGATATGGCCGCCCTCATCGACGCGCGGCACACGCGAGCGTACTTCCGGAATCAGGGATTCGAATCGGCCATCTTCACCATGCACGGGGGGGACACCACGGGCGACTACCACTTTCGCGGCCACACCAGCAGCCACCGCCGCATCAATCGCCTCGGCCATGATGCCCTCACCAATGCCATTTTCGGCCAGAGCCGCCAACACCGCAACAATCTCGATCGGCACACCGCCTTGTGCCGGCGTGATGTTCAGATAAGCCTCCAGGCCATCCGGCGATACGTCGAGTTGCATGCTGGCATCCACACGTTCGGCCAGCCTGATTTCAAAAGCCGTCCCTGCGTTGTAATTGGCCAGCAGCGGGGTTACTGCCTGCTCAAGATACTTCAGCGATCCATAGCCCTCATCTGCGATCTTTTGCTTCAGCCATTCCTCGTCGATTGGCAGTGAATCCGGTGATGGATCAACTCTCGCAATCAATTCCTGGTTTGTCGCGCTGAGTTGTAAGGACAAGCCAAAGCCTTTTTTTGCATTTATTTCACTTGGGCTCATAGGCTTCCCTTGCAGATGAATCGATGAGAGCTTATTTCACACATTTGACTTGCTGCACTGATCCAGAAGCGTCTTGATGCTTTCGGCAACCTCTGCGGACTTGTACTTGGGAAGGAATCCATCGGCCCCTTGTGCGAGACCCTTCTCCATATTCGATGATTCCGACATGGAGGAATGCAGCAGCACCTTGATTCCGTCAAATCGCCGGTCGGCCTTGATGGTCCGGGTCAGCTTGAAGCCATCCATCTCCGGCATTTCGATATCCGTAATGATGAGCGGCATCGAGTCTGCCAGCGGTTTCCCCTCCGCTTCCGTCTTGGCGGCAATGGCATCGAGACGCTGCCATGCGTCGAGGCCGTTTATGGCGAATTCCGACCTTACGCCGATCCTATCGAGTATCTGTTGCAGCTGGCTTCTGGCAAAGGCGCTGTCGTCGACACAGAACAGTCTGATGTCGGCTGAGATCGGATTGTGAGGCTCCAGGAAGAATGAGGCATCGATAAGGTCCGGGGTTCCTGATATCGAGTGCAGTATCAGCTCTACATCCAGAATGGAAACGAGCCTGCCGTCGGCAAGCCGGGTGACCCCGGTCAACCGGGAACCGGAGGAAAGCATTTCGGGTGGCTGATGGACATCCGCCCAGTCGATCCGGACGATCGTTTCCACCGCCTCAACGAGGAATGCCTGGATGGAGTGCGAGAACTCGCTGATGATCATCAGCGGGGGGGTGTCCGGAGAATTTCCGCCGCAGATGGAGATGAGGTCGATGACCGGAACCAGCTGGTCACGTATCGAGGCCATGCCTTCCACATTGGCAGGCTGCGACGGTGCGCGGGTGACCGCGACCGAGCGGATGATCTCCTTGACCTTGAAAACATTGATGCCATAGGTCTCCGGCGTGCCGACCCGGAAGAGGAGCAACTCCATCTTGTTGCTGCCGGCAAGATTGGTGCGGGCATCTATGGTCGCCAGAACATCCTGGCCTTGTGACTTGCTCGAATCGGTTGGTGGTGAAATCAACTCGTCTCTCACGAGGCCAGTACCGATTTCGTCAGAGTGATGGGGGCTTGACCTTTCATGATCATTCCATCATGCGGACCACGGTAACTGACCAGACTCAATCAGCCGAGTTTCACGGCCATTACCCTCAGCGTCTATAGAGATGTGCTTTTTAGGCCGGGGGCGATTTGATACCGTCTGTCTCATTTTCTCCTCCATTTCATAACGCATATCATGCATGGCGATACCCAAGGAACAGGTCGCCACGTAGATTGACAGTCCGTTCTTGTGGAGGAGTGGCTCGATCCGACCGATCAAACCGGCAAAAGTCTTTATAGACCTGCGGCTCTGGATCTGCATCAAAAAATCCGGAACCGGCAACCCGGCCAACTTGCAGACAGCGTCTGTTTAGCCCCGCAGTTTTGCGTCCTCGCCTTTCAACGAGTTTGCCAACCCTGTTTATCCTATATTGAAGTAGGGGATTGTCAATAGGGATAAATTGGTCGCCTGAACTTCTACCTCCGCGTTTAATTCATCCATACGGGACAAAGCCCGAGAGATGGGTATTGCAGGCCGCTGCAGCGTCAAGGTAAAAAACCGGCGCAATCGGTGGCGCGGTGTCACGGCTTTGGAGAGAACACCCCAAGCGAACGTCAGCCAAAGAGAATCGTCTCGACTGTCTGTTGATGGCCGAACCCCGCAATTCGTAAAAGTCGACGCTGGCAGGACGGTGCCGGGAGGTCAGTCGCGCAACTCTCGTCCGGTCAGCTTGAGGAACACATCCTCCAGCGTGGCGGGGCGATGCAAGGTCTTGAACTCTGGACGATCCATCAGATGCGCCAGTAGCGGCGCGGCATCGGCCACATAGCAAAACGCCGTCTCGCCGCTGAACTCGATACGCTGGCTGAAGCGGCTCCCCTCGGCGTGCGCCCATGCCGCTGCGCCCTCGCCATAGAGTTCGACCACATGCGGTTCGATGTGCTCGGCGATGAGGGCGCGCGGGGCGCCTTCGACAATAAGCTGGCCGGCATCGACAATCGCCAGCCGGTCACACAGGCGCTCGGCCTCGTCCATGAAGTGCGTCGTCAGCAGGATGGTCTTGCCGGCATTCAACAGCTTCTTCAGGCGGTCCCAGATCAGGTGGCGGGCCTGCGGATCGAGGCCGGTGGTCGGCTCGTCGAGTACCAGCAGTTCGGGATCGTTGACCAGCGCGCGGGCCAGCGTCAGGCGTCGCTTCATGCCGCCGGAGAGCGTGCGGATGCCCATGTCGCCCTTGCCGGTCAGACCGGCGAAATCGAGCAGTTCGGGAATGCGCGCCTGCATGGCCTGATCGCCCAGGCCGAAATAGCGGCCGTAAACCTGCAGGTTTTCGGCCAGGGTGAAGTCGGGATCGAGGTTGTCGAACTGCGGCACGATGCCGACGCGCTCGCGCGCTTCCCGCGCCCGGGCCGGCACCGGTTCGCCCAGCAGAGCGATGGTGCCGCTGTCGGGCGCGGTCAGCCCGAGGCAGCAACGCAGCGTGGTGGTCTTGCCGGCGCCATTCGGACCGAGCAGGCCATAACATTCGCCGCGCCTGAGTTCGAAGGACAAGCCGTCGACGGCGGGTTTGCCGTCATAAGCCTTGCGCAGTTGCGCGACATGCAGCGGGATCGTGCCGATCGTCACGACACCTTGAAGTCGGCGACGCTGCGGTACAGGGATTCTGCGGTGCCAGCCATCGCCTTGGCACGCTGTGTCCCCTCGTCGACATCGGCGTGGATACGGCCGATCAATTCGGCGATGCGGTTGATGCTTTCCTCGACCTGGTGCACGCTGCCGCGCTGACGGTCGGTGGCCTGGGCAATCTCGTCGATCAAGCGCGTCATCGCGTCGGAGCTGCCGACGATTTCATGCAACGCACCGCCGGCCTCGCGCGCCTTGGCAACGCCGGCGCTGGCGGTCTGGGAGCCTTCGCCGATGGTTCTGACGGTCTGGTCGATCATGTGATGAATCGCGCTGATCATGCCGCTGATTTCGCCGGTGGCCAAGGTGGTGCGTTCAGCCAGTTTCCTGACCTCGTCGGCAACGACGGCAAAGCCCCGCCCCTGCTCGCCAGCGCGCGCGGCTTCGATCGCGGCATTCAATGCCAGCAAATTGGTCTGGTCGGCAATCTCGGAGATCGTGCGCACGATGGCGTCGATCTGCTGACTTTGTTCGCGCAGGCTTTCGACCGCCTGGGCCGCCTCGCTGACGCGCCCGCTGATCTGCTCCATGCCATCGATGGTGTCCTGCACGATACGTCCGCCGGCCACCGCCTGTGCGGCGGCCGCACGTCCGCGCGTCGCGGTGGCGCCGGCATGTTCGGCGATGTCGCCGACAATGTCCGCCAGTTCGGTAACGGTGTTGCGAATCTCATCCACCTGGCGGCTCTGTTCCGAAATCTGACCGGCCACGCCATCGAAAAAAACATGGATATCGCGCGAATCGTGACTCACGCTGTTGGACAGCTTGCCGGTATCGCCGATCAACTCGCGCAGGTTGTCCGACATCGCATTGAAACTGGCAATGATCTCGCCGATAGTGTCGGCACTCTGCATATCGCAATGTTGGGTCAAGTCCTTGCGGGAAATCTGGTTGGCCACCTCGGCAATGCGCCGCAGCTTGGTGAGCAAGATGGTGTTGAGCAGGTAGTAGTTGGCCGCGCCGATCATCAGGCCGGCGACGACGCAGCCGGCGACAAAACCCGGCAGCATGCCCGGCTTCCATTCGACAAAAAAATCGGCGTAGAAAGGGAACACCAATGCGACCCCGAGGCCGAAGCCCAGATAGGACAGTACCAGGCGGCGCAGGATCGAGGGGCCGCTGTTTTGGCTTTGGTAACGCTTGGTTGTCATGAGCACGCCCCCTTTATGTCAAAGCCGTAGATTACCATTCAACGATAGTGCGATAGCAAAGCAACACGTCAGGAAATGCGGTCATGCTGCCGTTTCAATCCGCCGCCACGACCACGGTCACCAGATGTTCCGGCTTGATGTGGCGCTGGAAGACGGCTTTCACGTCGTCGCGCGTGATGGCACCCACCAGGCGCGGGAACTGGTCGAGGTAGTCGAGCGGCAAACCATAAAACCCAATCAGCGACAGGTAGCCGAGCAGCTTGGCGTTGCTGTCGATGCGCAGCGCCTGGCCGTCGATGAGGTTCTTCTTCGCGGCGGCGAGTTCCTGATCGGTCGGTCCCTTGGCGAGGAAGTCGGTCAATACTTCCTCGACGACCTTCAGCGCATCACCTGCTTGTTCCCGCTTCGTCTGCAGACCGATCTCGAAGGGACCGGGCAGCATGCGCGGTGAAAAGGTGGAGTAGACGCTGTAGGCGTAGCCACGCTTCTCGCGCACTTCCTTCATCAGGCGCGAGACGAAGCCGCCGCCGCCGAGCGTGTAGTTGCCGACCAGCAGCGCGAAGTAGTCCGGGCCGGCGTCGCGCTTGATGGCGGGCAGGCCGACGCGGATATGCGATTGGGTGGCCGGATGCGCCACCTTGACCGTGTCGCGGGCCGGCAGGACGACCGGCGGCAGCGGCGCAATGGCGTGGCCGGCGGGCAGGAACTCGGTGAGCTGGATGGCGATGGCTTCGGCCTCTGCGCGCGAGACATCGCCAAGGATGGAAATCACGGCATTGCCGGCGACGTAATGGGTCTTGTGAAATTGCACCAGATCGTCGCGGGTAATCTTTTCGATGCTCTCCGGCGTGGCGCTGCGGCCGTAGGGATGGCCGGTGTAGGCCGCAGCGGCAAAGCGCTTGGCGACGATGTTGTCGGGGCGGGTTTCGGCATCCTTCAGCGCCTCGATAGTGCGGCCCCTTTCGCGCGCCAGCACGGCTTCGGGAAAAGTCGGCGCCGACAGGACGGCACGCATCAGGGCCAGGGCACCGGATTTTTCTTCGGTAGAGGACAGGGTACGCAGGCTGACGCTGGCCTTGTCGTGCTCCGAACCGGAGGAAAGCTTGGCGCCGAGATCGACGAGGCGCGCGGCAATCTGCTCCTCGTCCATGTCCGCGATGCCTGCTTCGAGCAGGCTGGCGGTGAGACTGGCGACGCCGGCCTTGTCGACGGGACTGCGGGCGCCGCCGGCCACGAAGTCGATATGGATGTCGAGGATCGGCAGGCTGCGGCTTTCGACGAAATAGACCTTCGCACCGGTCGGCGCGATCCAGTGTTGAATCTGCGGGCCGGCAAGCACTTGGCCGGAAAGGACGAACAACAAGGCAATCAGGAAACGCATGATGGTTATCCTCAGTGGCGCGCTCAGTGGCGTGAAGCGAAGCCGGTTTTCTTCTTCGCGCTCGCATCCATGGGTTGGGGGTCGAGCACGGCAACGGTCAGCGTGTCGTCGGTGAAATATTTCTTGGCCACGGCCTGCACTTCCTCGGCGGTGACGCTGCGAATCTTGTCGAGCAGCTTGTCGATGTCGCGCCAGTTCAGGCCCGACGCTTCGGTATGGCCGATCTCCATCGCCTGCGCCATCAACGAGTCGCGTTTGTACACCTGCGCGGCGATGGTCTGGGTCTTGACGCGCTTGAGCTCTTCCTCAGTGACGCCTTCGTCCTGAATGCGCTTGATCTCGTGGCGCAGCGCCGCTTCCAGTTCCGCGACGGTCTTGCCGGCGGCCGGCTGGCCGGCGAGGATGAATTGCGTTTCGCCGCGCACCGAGGCATCGTAGCCGGCGCCGGCCGACTGCGCGATTTTCTCGCCGCGCACCAGCCGCTTCGGGAAGCGCGCGGCATCGTTGCCATCGAGCAGCGAGGACAGCACTTCGAGGGCAAATGGCTCGCGCTCCTTGTCGATATCCAGCAACTTGGGCGCTTTCCAAGCCATCATCAGGTAAGGCAACTGGGCGGGAGCCTTGACGGTGACGCGGCGCATGCCCTGCTGCGGGGGCTCGTTCTGCGGCTTGCGGATCGGCAGCGGCTTGGCCTTGTGCCTGCCGTAGGTCTGCTCGGCGAGTCGAAACACCTCTTTGTGATCCACATCGCCGGCCACCACGACATAGGCGTTGTTCGGCGCGTACCAGTCGCGATACCAGTCGCGCGCATCCTGCCAGGTCATGCTCTTCAGGTCGTCCATCCAGCCGATAATCGGCCGGCGGTAGGGGTGGGCCATGAAGGCGGCCGCCTTGAGGCCCTCATAGACGCGTGCTTCCGGATTGTCTTCGGTGCGCAGACGGCGCTCCTCCATGACCACCTGAATTTCCGCCGCGAATTCCTCCGGGGAAAGCACGAGATTGGCCATGCGGTCGGCCTCCAGTTGCATCATCTCGGGCAGCGCACCCTTCGGCACGATCTGGAAATAGGCCGTGTAATCGAGGCTGGTGAAGGCATTGTCACGCCCGCCCGCCGCCGCCACGCGCTGGTTGAATTCGCCCGGCTTCAGTGTCTTCGTGCCCTTGAACATCATGTGCTCCAGCACATGCGCCACGCCGGAAGTGCCATCTTTTTCGTCCATTGCCCCGGCGCGATACCAGACCATGTGCACCACAGTGGGTGCGCGGCGGTCTTCCTTGACGATCACGCGCAGGCCATTGGCCAGGGTTTTCTCGAAGGTGGTTTCATCAGCGGCAAATGTCGGCGCTGGCAAGACGGCAATGAGCAGCGAGAAGGCGAAAAACAGTCTATTTATCATGGGGCTGGATACCATCTGAATTAGAATGGACGGCGCGCATCATAGCGCGCGATCCCACTTACGACACGAATCCCCCATGTTTGGTTTCCTGAAAAAAGATCAAGTCTCGTCTGACGCCCCCAAGCCTTCCTGGACCGAACGTCTCAAGGCCGGGCTTTCCCGCACGCGCGCCACGCTCAACACCCCGCTGGGCGAACTGTTTTCCCGCGCCCGGATCGACGACGAACTGCTCGAAGAACTCGAATCGACCCTGCTGATGGCCGACTGCGGCGTCGAGGCCACGACCTGGCTGCTCGACGAACTGCGCGCCAAGGTGAAGAAGGAAAAGATCGAAGCGCCGGCCGCACTGCGCGGGGCGCTGATCGAGCTGCTGACGCAACTGCTCACACCGCTCGAACAGCCGATGGTCATTGAGGGTCAGAAGCCTTTCATCATGATGATTGCCGGCGTCAATGGCGCGGGCAAGACCACGTCCATCGGCAAGCTCGCCAAGCAGTTTCAGAACGAAGGCCACGGCGTCTTGCTCGCTGCGGGCGACACCTTCCGCGCCGCCGCGCGCGAACAGCTCGCCGAGTGGGGCCGCCGCAACAACGTGACGGTGATTGCGCAGGATGGCGGCGATCCGGCCGCCGTGGTGTTCGATGCCATTTCCGCAGCGCGCGCGCGCGGCATCGACGTGATGATGGCCGACACCGCCGGCCGTTTGCCGACGCAGCTCAACCTGATGGAAGAAATTGCCAAGGTGCGCCGCGTCATCCAGAAAGCCGAGCCGAGCGGCCCGCACGAAGTGCTGCTGGTACTCGATGCCAACATCGGGCAGAACGCCATCGCCCAGGTCAAGGCTTTCGACAAGGCGATTGGCGTCACCGGCCTGGTCGTTACCAAGCTCGACGGCACCGCCAAGGGCGGTGTGCTGGCCGCGATTGCCCGCCAGTGCCCGAAGCCGGTGCGCTTTATCGGCGTCGGCGAGGGCATCGACGACCTGCAGCCCTTCAAGGCGCGTGAGTTTGTTGAGGCGCTGTTCGGCTGATTGCCGTCTCGCCAGCGCCGACTTTTGCCATGTACATCCCAGCAAGCTTTCGCGAAGAAGATGCCGAAGCGCTGCGTGCGCTGATTTGCGCGCACCCGCTCGGCACACTCGTGACGCATGGCAATGGTGGCTTGCAGGCTTCCCCATTGCCCTTCCTACTGGAGGCAAACACGCTGCGCGCCCATATGGCCCGCGCCAACCCGCACTGGAAAACCCTGGCCGCAAACACGGAATGCCTCGTCATTATTACGGGACCGGATGCCTATGTCACGCCGGACTGGTACCCGAGCAAGGCAGTAACGCACAAGGTGGTGCCGACCTGGAACTATGCGGCTGCTCATGTGCGGGGCAGGCTTCGCGTCGTGGATGAGCCCGGTTGGCTGGCGCAGCAAATTGCCGATTTGACGGCGGCGCACGAAGCCGTCCGTCCTGCACCGTGGCGGCCTGCCGACGCGCCGGCGGACTTCATCGCGGCACAGATGCAGGCCGTCATCGGCCTTGAAATTGCTATCACGCAGATCGAAGGCAAGTGGAAAATGAGCCAGAACCGCGAGGCTGCTGATCGTGAGGGTGTGGTGCGCGGGATGCGCGACGCGGCCGACCCGCATCGCAACCTTGCGGTGGCCGATCAGGTCGAGCGCTGCAGCAGAAAATGATCCGCCTTACCGAACTGCGACTGCCGCTGGAACATACGCCAGACGCGCTAACTGCTGCCGTCCTGCAGCGGTTGGCGCTAAAGTCGGCCGACCTGCTGAGGTTGCACATCCACAAGCGCAGCCCCGATGCCCGCAAGAAATCCGCGTTGCAGTTCGTCTATAGCCTCGACCTTGAAGTAACCGACGAGGCGGCGGTGCTGGCGCGCTTTGTTGGTGATACACACATCAAGCCGACGCCGGACATGGCATACAGGTTTGTGGCGCAAGCCCCCGAAAACCTGCAGTTGCGCCCTGTCGTCGTCGGCTTCGGCCCGGCCGGCATCTTCGCCGCACTGATTTTGGCGCAATCAGGGTTCAAACCGCTGGTGCTGGAGCGCGGCAAGAAGGTGCGCGAGCGGACCAAGGACACCTGGGACCTGTGGCGCAAGCACACGCTGCACCCGGAATCGAACGTGCAGTTTGGCGAGGGCGGGGCGGGCACCTTCTCCGACGGCAAGCTCTACAGCCAGATCAAGGATCGGCGTCATCTGGGCCGCAAGGTGCTGACCGAGTTCGTCAAGGCGGGGGCGCCGGAAGAAATTCTCTATGTGAATCGCCCGCACATCGGCACCTTCCGGCTGGTCAGCATGGTCGAGAAGATGCGTGCCGAGATCGAGGCGCTGGGCGGTGAAATCCGCTTCGAGGCGCGCGTCGAAGACTTGCGCATCGAGGCGGGTCAGGTGCGCGGTGTGGCGCTGGCCGATGGCACCGAAATTCGCGCCGATCATGTGGTGCTGGCGCTCGGCCACAGCGCGCGCGATACGTTTGAAATGCTGCACCGGCGCGGCGTGTTTATGGAGGCCAAGGCGTTTGCGGTGGGCTTTCGCATCGAGCATCCGCAGGCTTTAATCGACCGCGCAAGGTATGGGAATTTCGCCGGCCATTCGCTTCTGGGTGCGGCCGACTACAAGCTGGTGCACCATGCGACCAACGGGCGCGACGTCTACAGCTTTTGCATGTGTCCCGGCGGACAGGTGGTCGCCGCGACTTCGGAACCCGGCTGTGTCGTCACCAACGGCATGAGCCAGTATTCGCGCGCAGAGCGCAATGCCAACAGCGGCCTCGTTGTCAATGTCGCGCCGGCCGATTTCGGCGGCGAGGGTCCCTTGGCCGGCATCGCCTTCCAGCGCCGCTGGGAGCAGCGCGCCTTTGAGTTGGGTGGCGGCAACTACGATGCGCCGGGCCAGCGCGTCGGCGACTTTCTGGCCGGCCGGCCGAGTACGCATCTGGGGGCGGTAGTGCCCTCCTACCAACCCGGCGTGCGCCCGACGGATCTCGCCACGGCCTTGCCGGATTACGTCATCGCGGCGATGCGCGAGGCAATTCCGGCGTTCGACCGGCAGATTCGCGGTTTTGCCCTGGACGATGCGGTACTGACCGGCGTGGAAACGCGCACCTCGTCGCCCTTGCGCATCACGCGTGGCGCCGACGGCCAGAGCCTGAACGTCAGGGGCCTTTATCCGGCGGGCGAAGGCGCGGGTTACGCGGGCGGCATCCTCTCGGCCGGCGTGGATGGTATTGGGGTTGCAGAGGCAATCGCAGAGCGTATCATCGCCGCATAAACATTAACCAAAGTAGTAGTATTGCGAGGAGGAACTCAATGCGCAATAACCAGCCCGTCACTGGCGTCGAACGCCAGTATCCAAACGATATCGCCATTATTTCGCATACCGATGCGAAGGGTCTGATCACCTTTATCAATGACGACTTCATCGAGGTCAGCGGATTTTCGCAGGAAGAACTGCTCGGTCAGCCGCACAATGTCGTGCGTCATCCCGACATGCCGGCGGAAGCCTTTCGCGACCTGTGGGACACGGTCAAGGCAGAACGGCCATGGGCCGGCGTGTTCAAAAACCGCTGCAAGAATGGCGACCATTATTGGGTACGCGCCTCGGTCACACCCAAGACCGATGGCGGTTACATGTCGGTGCGCGTCCGCCCCAGCCGCGAGGAAATAGACGCTGCGGAAGCTCTTTATGCCCGCATGCGCCAGGACAGCTCGATCCGCTTGCACGATGGGCAGGTCGCCAGGGCCAATTTCTGGGGCTGGATCGACAACATGCGCATCGGCTACCGGCTTGCCATGGTAATGGCGCTGGTTATGGTGCTGCTGGTCAGCGCGTTGTTCGAGAACCAATACTCGGCCAACAGGATCGAAGATGCTTATCGCGATTACATCGACCAGGACGTTGCGCGTCGCGCCGACTTCTACAACATGTATGCCCAAGGCCTGCAAATGGGCCAGGCCCTGCGCAATGTCATGCTCGACCCGGAGAATTCCAAGGCCTACGACAACTACAAGAATGCGGCCACCAGTTTCGAAAAGGCTGCCGATCAGGCGCGTACCCTCGACGGCAATTCCGTCAAGTCGGGTTTGCCGGAGCGCCTTATCGGGTTGCGCGCCGAGCAGAAAAAACTGCATGAGCAACTCTTCGAGCTGCTCAAGGCGAAACAGGGCGACGAGGCCAAGAGCCTGCTCAACAAGCAGGAAACGCCGAAGTGGCGCGAGATGCGCGACGTACTGTTGTCCGAAATCAAGCGGCTCGACGAGGCCACGCCCAAGCTGCTTGCGGAACTGAAGGCGGAGTCGGACGCCGCCATGAAGCGCAGCTTGGCGTTCGCCGTTGCCGCTGTCGCGCTCGGCATCCTGTTGGCGGGCATTATGCTGACGCGCATTGCCCGCCAGGCGCGCGAGACCGAAAATATTTTGTCGGCGGTTGCCGGCGGCAATCTCGCGCAGGCGATCCATGCCGGCAGGCATGACGAGTTCGGCGCGATCCTGACGCGTGTGGCGATGTTGCGCAACCGCCTGCACGAGGCGATCAGCCTGATTCAGCAGAGTGCGCGTGCGCTTGGCCGGTCGAGCCAACAACTGATAGCCGCCAGCCACGCCACGGTTGAAGCGGCCGAGGCGCAATCGTCCGCAATCTCCAGCATCGCCGCCGCTGTGGAAGAGCTTTCGGTCTCTACCGACGAGATGAGCGGCAACGCGCGCGATGCGATGCAGGCCACCGATACGTCCGCCAAGGCGACGCGCGAAAGCGCGTCCACCAGCCGCGAGGCGGCGCAACACATCGGCGCGGCGGCCCGGGTGGTGGCCGATTCCGAGCAGCGCATTGCCGAACTGGCGACGATGTCCGAGGAAATCAGCCGCGTGGTACTGGTCATCAAGGAAATCGCCGACCAGACCAATCTGCTGGCGCTCAATGCCGCCATCGAGGCAGCACGCGCCGGCGAACAGGGCCGCGGCTTCGCGGTCGTCGCCGACGAAGTGCGCAAGCTCGCCGAACGCACCGGCAACTCGACGCAGGAAATCGCTGCGATGATCCAGCGCATCCAGGATGTCAGCAGTTCGGTGGCGCGCGAAGTTGCCGCCAGCAGCAAGGAGGTCGGCAATGGCGCCCAGAGCGCTTCCCAAGCCGGCAACATGGCGGTCGCGGTCGAGTCCTCGGTCGACCAGGCTGGCCGTGCCGTGCAGTTGATCAGCGATGCGCTGGCCGAAAGCAGTGCCGCCACGCGCGATATTGCCGGGAATATGGAGCGCATCTCGCAATCCGCCGAAAACAACGCGCGCGCCGCCCAGGACTCCATGCGCGAATCGCGGCAGGTCGGCCTGCTGGCCGACAAGCTGAAACTATTGGCAGCCCAGTTCCGCGCAAATTAAGGGCATTTTCCGCCGTCCTGTCGGCGCCGACTTTTTAGGCAAGCTGGCAAAATGGCGGCATGATTCAGTTCGACCGAATTTCCAAACGCTATCCACCCGACATGACGGCGCTGGCCGACGTCAGCGCAGAAATTGGCGCGGGCGAACTGGTCACCATTGTCGGCCACTCCGGGGCGGGCAAATCGACGCTGCTCAAGCTGATTCCGGCCATCGAACGGCCGACGGCCGGCACGGTGCTGGTCAATGGCCAGAACGTCAGTGCGCTATCCGCGCGCGCCCTACCTTTCCTGCGGCGCAATATCGGTCTGGTGTTTCAGGATCAGAAGCTGCTGTTCGATCGCAGCGTCCTCGCCAATGTCTTGCTGCCGCTGGAAATCGTCGGTTTTCCTCATCGCGAAGCGCAGCGCCGCGCCGAGGCTGCGCTCGACAAGGTGGGGCTGGGGAAGCGTGCCCGCGCGCTGCCGATTGCCCTCTCGGGTGGCGAGCAGCAACGCCTCGCCATCGCGCGTGCCGTCGTGCATCGTCCGGGGCTGCTGATCGCCGACGAGCCAACCGCCTATCTGGATGCCGAAACGGCACAGGATGTGGCGGCGATTTTCATGGAGTTTCATCGCGTCGGCGTCACGGTACTGGTGGCGACTTACGACGACCGCCTGTTTCCCGGCGCGCGCCGCTTGCGGCTTGACCATGGGAGGCTGGCATGAACTGGCTGCGCAACCAGTGGCAGGCCTGTCGGCTCGCGTTTAGTCGCCTTGCAACGGCGCCGGTCAATACGCTGCTGTCGGTGCTCGGCATCGGCATCGCACTGGCGCTGCCGGCGGGTGGCCACCTCTTGCTCGATCATGTGGCGGCACTGGGGAAGGGCGCGGCGGCGGCACCGCAACTGACGGTGTTCATGTCGGTCGAGGCCGAGCGCAAGGCGGCGCTCGACATCGAGGCGCGGCTCCTGGGTCGCCCGGACGTGGCGCAGACCGAATTGCTGGAGCGCGAGGCAACCCTCAAACGGATGAAAGCGTCAGACGGGCTGGCCGATGTGATCGGCGCCCTGCCGAAGAATCCCTTCCCCGACGCGATCGTCGCGACGCTGGCCGACGAGTCGCCGGCCGCACTGGAAAGCCTCGCCGCCGAAGCGCGCAAATGGCCGCGCGTCGAACAGGTGCAGATCGACGCGGACTGGGCGCATCGTCTCGCCGCCTTCGTTCGGTTGGCGCGTACCGGTGTGCTGTTGCTGGCGACGCTGCTCGCGCTGGGCCTGATGACCATCACCTTCAACACCATTCGCCTGCAGGTGCTGACGCGACAGACAGAGGTGGAAGTGAGTCGCCTATTGGGCGCGACCGATGCCTTCATCCGTCGTCCCTTCCTCTGGTATGGCGCCCTGCTCGGCCTGCTCGGTGGCATGGCGGCGTGGCTGATCGTGGCGGGCGCGATTCTGTGGCTGCGTCTGCCGGTGGCCGAACTGGCGCAGCTTTACGGGCTGGAACTGATGCTGGCTGTGCCGACGGCAAAGAACACCGGGGCGCTGTTCGGCGCAGCGGCGGGACTCGGCTGGTTAGGCGCGGCGTTGTCGATGCGCCAGCAGCTCCACACCCGCTAGCAAATTCGCGGTAGCTGATCGCCCGACAACCAGTCGACAATGCGGCGCCCGCCCAGCGCCGTTTCCATCTGCACGAAACAATGGTCGTCGGCAACCACTTGGCCGATCAGCGCGGCATCCTGTCCGAGCGGGTGGGCACGCATGACGGCCAGCAGACGCTCGGCAGCGGCGGCGGGACAGATGCAGATCAGCTTGCCTTCGTTGGCCACATGTAGCGGGTCGAGGCCAAGGAACTCACAGGCCGCGGCCACCACCGGCTTGACCGGAATGGCGTTTTCCTTGAGATGCACGCCGACGCCCGACTGAGTGGCGATCTCGTTGAGCGTGGCGGATAGTCCGCCGCGCGTCGGGTCGCGCAGGACGTGGAGGTCGGCGCCGCTGGCAAAGAGACTTTCGATCAGCCCGTGCAATGCTGCCGAATCGGAAACGATCGGCACGTCGAAATTCAGGTTCTCACGCTGACTCATGATGGCCACGCCGTGATCGCCAAGCGTACCCGAGACGAGGACGGCATCGCCCGGCTGCGCACGCGCGCCGCTCACCTGCCGTCCGGCGGGCAGGGCGCCGACGCCGGTGGTGGTGATGAATACGCCATCGCCCTTGCCGCGCTCAACGACCTTGGTATCGCCGGTGACGACCGGCACACCGGCTGCTTTGCTGGCGGCGGCCATCGAGGCGACGATGCGCGCGAGGTCGCCCAAGGGAAAACCCTCTTCGAGGATGAAGGCGGCAGAAAGGTAAAGTGGCCGCGCGCCCATGACGGCCACGTCGTTGAGCGTGCCATGCACGGCAAGGCTGCCGATGTCGCCGCCGGGAAAGAACAGCGGTGAGACGACGTGGCTGTCTGTCGCCATCACGAGCTTTTCACCAAAAGTCGAATTATTGAGGCTGCCCATCAAGGGCAGGGGCAAGACGGCACCATCATCGCCCTGCGCGAGATAGTCATTGCCGAGGTGGCGGGCAAACAGTTCGTCGATGAGCTGCGCCATCGCGCGCCCGCCGGCGCCGTGGCTCATGTCGATGCAGCCCGCCTTGAGATCGAGCGGGCGGACGTAGGCTTTCTTTACCACGTCTTTATTCGCCGCTGCTTTTGCGCTCGATCCAGTCCAGCCACTCGGCCATGCCGGCGCCGGTTTTGGCGGAGACTTCGATGATCTCGATGGCCGGGTTGACGCGGCGGGCGAAGGCGATGGCCTCCTTCACCGAGAAGTCGAGGTGTGGCAGCAGATCGCATTTGTTGAGCAGCATCAGGCTGGCGGCGCGGAACATGTCGGGATACTTGATCGGCTTGTCCTCGCCCTCAGTGACGGAAAGGATCACCACCTTGTGCGCTTCGCCGAGGTCGAAGGCGGCCGGACAGACGAGGTTGCCGACGTTCTCGATCATCAGCAGCGAGCGCTCCGGCAGGTCGAGTTTTTCGAGCGCGTGGCCGACCATGTGGGCATCCAGATGGCAGCCCTTGCCGGTATTGATCTGGATTGCGGGGGCGCCGGTAGCGCGGATGCGTTCGGCGTCCTGGCTGGTCTGCTGGTCGCCTTCGATAACGGCCACCTGCTGCCGGCCGCGCAATTGCTCGATGGTCTTGCACAGCAGCGTGGTCTTGCCCGAGCCGGGGCTGGAGACAAGATTCAGCGTGAAAACGCGCCGGCCGGCGAAAAAACCACGGTTTTGCGCGGCGTAGGCGTTGTTCTTGGCGAGGATGTCCTGCTCGATCTGCACCATGCGCTTGGTACTGGTGCCGGGGGCATGGGCGTGGGAGTGGAAATTGGCCGGCACATAGGCGTGCTCATGCGCGTGGCTGTGACGCGTACCGTCGGCATGAACGTGCTCATGCGGGTCTGCCCCCTCGATCTTCACTTCGTCACTGCCACAGCCACAGGTTGTACACATGCTTGGTTCCTTTAAGCCACTTCCAATTCCTTGACACGCATCTCTTTGCCGCCCGTCACCTGCACCTGATAGCCGCCGCAGCGCGGGCAGGCGCCATAGACTTCGGCGAGTTCGACGGTTGCGCCGCAGGGCAGACACCAGCCAGTGCCCGGCGCGGCGATGATTTCCAGTTTGGCATCGGCGGCAATGCTATCGCGGGTCACCGCATCGAAGCAGAATTTCATCGCCTCGACCTCGACGCCCGCCAACTGGCCGATTTCCAGCCAGACGGCGGTAACGCGCTGGAAACCCTCCCGGCGCGCGGCATCCTCAATCAGTTGCAATACGCCCTCGGCGAGCGACATTTCATGCATGGGAATAGTCTAGCCCATGATGGCGAGAACAAATACCATACAAAAATACTGCGATATTATGGGAACTTGTGTTAGCATTAGCACTCATAGGGTTTGAGTGCTAATATTTCTCGTAAGGAGGATTTGACATGAGCCATGCATTGACGCTTGCCAACTTTCCGGTTCCATCGGCCAGTGGCAGTATTGAGGCTTATATTGCGGCCGCCAATCGTGTGCCCTTGCTGACGGAGGACGAGGAAAAGGATCTGGCCCGCCGTTTCCGCGATGAGGAAGATCTCGCTGCGGCACGTACCTTGGTCACCTCGCATTTGCGGCTGGTAATTGCCGTCGCGCGCGGTTATCTCGGCTACGGCCTGCCGCATGCCGACCTGATTCAGGAAGGCAACATCGGTCTGATGAAGGCCGTCAAGCGCTTCGATCCCGAGCGTGGCGTGCGCCTCGTGTCCTTTGCCCTGCACTGGATCAAGGCCGAAATCCACGAATACATCCTGAAGAACTGGCGTCTGGTCAAGGTCGCGACGACCAAGGCACAGCGCAAGCTGTTCTTCAATCTGCGCAGCATGAAATCGGCCATCGCCCAGGATGCCCAGGTCGAGGCCGGTTTTGCCGGCCTGAGCCCGGCCGAGGTGAACCGGGTGGCGCGCGAACTCAACGTCAAGCCCGAGGAAGTGGTCGAGATGGAAACCCGCATGGGCGGGGTGGACGTCTCCCTCGAACCGCTGACCGAAGACGATGAGGAGAGCTACGCACCCATCGCCTATCTGGCTGCGGACAGCAGCGTCGAGCCGCTGATGCAACTGGAACGCCAGGAGCGCGACCGCTTGCACGACACGGGTCTGCGCGATGCGCTGGCCAGTCTCGACGAGCGCAGCCGCATCATCGTCCAGCGCCGCTGGCTGGTCGAGGACGGCGAAGAAGCCGCGACCCTGCACGAGCTGGCCGCTGAGTACGGTGTTTCAGCCGAGCGTATCCGCCAGATCGAAGTCAAGGCGATGCAGAAAATGAAGGGTGTGCTGGCGCCGCAGATGTAACTCTTCGCCCTGCCTGCCGGGTATCGGCTAGGCTTGGCCGCACTCCACGATTTTCGGCTGCAGCACCCGCAGGATGTCGTGCGGGTGCACGCCGACGAGATATCCGCGCTGGCCGCCGTTGATGTAGATCAGCGGCAAATCGAGGATGCTCTTTTCCATGCAGACCGGCAGTTGCTTCTTGGTACCGAAGGGCGAACAGCCGCCGACCATGTAGCCCGTATGGCGGTGGGCATCTTCGGGCGTGCAGGGGGCGATCTTCTTGACGCCGAACTGGCGGGCCAGTTCCTTGGTGGAAACTTTTTTGTCGCCGTGCATCAGCACGATGAGGGGCTTCTTGTTGTCATCTTCCATCACCAGCGTCTTCACCACCGCATGCTCGGCAACATTCAATTCGCGCGACGAAACTTTGGTGCCGCCATGTTCCTCGTAGGCGTAAAGGTGATTCGAATGTGCAAGGCCGTGTTTGTGGAGAAACTTCGTCGCGGGCGTTTCGGGGGGCTGGGCATCATGTTTCATAACGTTATCCTCGTGGATGATGCGCAGCATGCAACTCCTTGAGTCGTGCTCGCGCTACATGAGTATAAATCTGCGTGGTTGAAATGTCGGCATGGCCAAGCAGCAATTGCACGACGCGCAAATCGGCACCGTGGTTGAGCAGATGTGTAGCAAAGGCATGGCGCATGACGTGCGGCGAAACACACGCCGCGGGGATGCCGGCAGCAAGGGCGTGCTTCTTGATCAGCGTCCAGGCCATCTGGCGCGTTATACCTTCGCTGTCCTTGCGGCCGGTGACGAAGACGAAATCGGAATTTCTCCCTTTCAGCAGCAGGGGGCGACCTTCCCGCAGCCAGCGCAGCAACCAGTCGGCCGCCACTTCGCCAAGCGGCACGAGCCGCTCCTTGCCGCCCTTGCCGAAGGTACGCACCACGCGGTCGTCGAGGCTGATGTTGAAGAGTTTCAGGCCGACCAGTTCCGAAACGCGCAGACCGCTGGCGTAAACCACTTCAAGCAAGGTGCGATCGCGCAGGCCGAGCGGCGTATTCACATCGGGCGCGGCCAGCAGGTTTTCCACCTGCTTTTCCGACAGCGTTTTAGGGAAACGTTCGGCAGTCACTGGCGGCTGGATGTTGAGCAACGGATCGACGGTCATCCGGCCCTGTTCGATCAGCCAGCGATAGAAACGTCGCAAAGAGGCCTGGAAGCGGCGCAACGTGGTCGGGCGGACCTTTTCCTGCCGGGTATGAAGATGCGCCAGCCAGGCGTCGATGTCGGCTTCCCGTGCGTCGGGCAGGGCGACCTTGCGGCCAGCTAACCAAGCTGCAAATAGTGCGAGGTCGGAGCGGTAGGCAGCCAGCGTGTTCTGCGCAAGTCCATCGGCCAGCCAGAGACTGTCGGCGAACTCGTCGATAAGCGCCTTATCGGCTTCGTTCATGCGCCAGCAGCCAGCGCTTGATGTCGAGCAGGAAGCCGCCGCGCTGGCGCGCAAAACCACCGAGCCCCTGATTCGCCGCCACGACACGATGGCAGGGCACGATGAGCGGATACGGGTTGGCACCGCAGGCGTTGCCCACCGCGCGCGGGCCGCTGCCGATGGCCTGCGCCAGTTCACCGTAGGCTTTCGTTTCACCAGTTGGAATCGCAGCAATACCAGACCAAACGCGGCGTTGAAAGAGCGTCCCCTTGGGTTGCAAGGGCAGAGCGAACTCAAAGCGTGCGTCCTTAAAGTAAGCGCGCAACTGGCGCACCGTCTCCTTGGCCAGCAGCGACTGCGGCTTGATCTCGGCACAAGGTTCGAGATAGACGATCTCGGTAATTTCGTCGTCCGTACAGCGCACCCCAAGGGAAAAAGTCGACGCCGGCAGGACGGCAGCGTAGTTCATCAGGAGCGAACCTCGCCGTTGCCGAAGACAATCCACTTCTGCGAGGTCAACCCATCGAGGCCGACCGGGCCGCGCGCATGGAACTTGTCGGTGGAAATGCCGATCTCGGCGCCGAGACCGTATTCGAAGCCGTCGGCAAAGCGCGTCGATGCGTTCACCATGACCGAGCTGGAATCCACCTCGCGCAGGAAGCGCATCGCCCGCGTGTAGTCCTCGGTGACGATCGCCTCGGTGTGCGCCGACGAATACTGGTTGATGTGCGCAATCGCCTCATCGACATCTGCCACGACCCTGCAGGAAATGATCGCCGCCAGGTACTCGGTGTAGTAATCCTCTTCGGTTGCCGGCTTGGCCTGCGGCACGAGTTGCTGCGTCTCGGCGCAGCCGCGAATCTCGACGCCTCTTGCGACCAGCATGGCGGCAAGTTGCGGCAGCAAGGTCGTGGCCAGCGGGCGCGCGACTAGCAGCGATTCGGCCGTGTTGCAGGTGCCGAGGCGCTGGGTCTTGGCGTTCTCGAGAATCTTCAGCGCCTTCGCCGTATCGGCGGAAGCATCGATATAGACGTGGCAATTGCCGTCGAGATGCTTGATCACCGGCACGCGTGCTTCCTTCGAGATACGCTCGATCAGGCCCTTGCCGCCGCGCGGCACGATCACGTCCACAAACTCCGGCATGGCCACCAGATGGCCGACGGCCGCACGGTCGGTGGTCTCGACCACCTGCACCGCCGTTTCCGGCAGGCCGGCGGCGGCCAAACCCTTCCTCACGCTGGTCGAGATGGCCTGATTGCAGCGAATCGCCTCTTTGCCGCCGCGCAGGATAGCGGCGTTGCCGGATTTGAGGCATAGCGCGGCGGCGTCCGCCGTGACGTTCGGCCGTGCTTCGTAGATGATGCCAACCACACCGAGTGGCACACGCATCTTGCCGACCTGAATGCCGGTCGGGCGGTATTTCATGTCGGTGATCTCGCCGATCGGATCGGGCAGGGTCGCCACTTGTTCCAGCCCTTGCGCCATCGCCTCGATACTTTTGGCGGTAATCGTCAGGCGGTCGAGCATGGCCGGTTCCAGACCGTTGGCCTTGGCCTCGGCCACATCCTCGGCGTTGGCGGCGAGCAACTCGGCCTGTCGCTGGCGGATATCGGCCGCCATCGCCAGCAGCGCGGCGTTCTTCGCGGCCGTGCTGGCCTTGGCCATCGCCCGCGAGGCGGCACGAGCTTGGCGTCCGAGGGTTTCCATATAGTCTTTTACATCCATTACTTAGGCCTCATTGCTTACGTCTTCGTCAGACGCAACGACAGTTGCAGGAATTCGTCCCAGAGATCGCCACTGGCAACGCCTTTAATAATGCGGTCAATCTTGGCCGCATGCAAGAGGGCGGCACGATGCATGCGCTGGCGCGCTTCGTTGGCGAGTACCCACAAGACCAGCGGGGGTGCCGCTTCCTCGGCCTTGAGACCTTCGAGCGTGCGGGCGCAACGCGCCGTGTCGCGCGCACTGAGCGCATTCTTCAGGTCATCGATATCGTAACGGGCGACATTCAGCACGGCTGCGGAAACCTGCTGCAGTGTCAACTCGCCTGCCGGATAGAGCAAGCCGAGCTTTTGAATCTCCTGATGCGCGGCCAGCAGGTTGCCCTCGATATGTAGGGCAATGAATTCAAGTGCTTCGCTGGAAGCCGACTGCTGCTGTCGTGCCAGCCGGCGGTTAAGCCACTGCGGCAGTTGCGCCAGAGGCGGCGCATTGCATTCGATGCTCACGCCAACCGCTACAAGCGCGGCAAACCACGCAGCCTTCTTTGCGCGCCAATCCATCTCGGGCAGGGTGATGATCGTCAGCGTATCGGTTGGGGGCACTTTGGCATAGCGCTGCAAGGCGTCGCCGCCCTCGCGACCGGGCTTGCCCGTCGGGATGCGCAGATCGACGAGCGTGCGGCCACCGAAGAGCGAAAGATTGCCGGCGGCGTGGAACAGTTCTTCCCAGCGGAACGAAGGCGTCACGACCAGCACGTTGCGTTCGTCGAAGCCCTGCTTGCGTGCTGCGGCACGCAGCGCATCGCCGGATTCGATCGTCAGCAGCGGATCGTCGCCGTGCAGGACGTACAAAGCCTGCAGCGGTTTTTCAAGATGGGCGGAAAGTTGTTCCGGGCGCAGTTGCACGGTAGAGCTTAGGGTTTAAGCAAGCGACTGCTGGCGCTCAGGCGCCGCAACAGTTGCACCACCAAATCCTGCTCCATTTCGCGGACGATCATGGCTTCTTCCGCTTCTTTCGCGAAGATACGTTCGTCGTCGAAGCTCATCTCGCGCTGCAGAATGATCTGACTGGCCGGGATCAGTTCCTTGCCCTTGGCATCCTGAACCCGATAGACAAAGCTGCGCGTCAGCTGGAACTCGCGCACCAAGCCCTTCGCGCTCAAAGAGAGAATCCCTTTGTCGTGGCTGTTCTGCAATACCGCTAGAGAGGCTTGCGCCTCCTTGAGATCGCCGACAATCCGGGTATGCGTCCCGCTCTCGATACTGCGCTTGATTTGGTAATAGAGCGGCGAGTTTTCCGGTAGGCCGATATGTAGCGTTTCCCACGGCAGATTGGCCGTACCCCGCAGCTGAAAGCCGCAGCCAGACAACATCAACAGAATGAAGGCAATCGATAGGGCGCGCATTAGACGACGATATTAACCAAACGACCGGGGACGACAATCACTTTTTTCGTCGGTTTGCCTTCCATGAACTTAAGCGCGGCCTCGTTGGCGAGTGCCGCGACTTCAATTGCCGTCCTGTCGGCGTCGACTTTTACTTTGATGCTGCCACGATGCTTGCCATTCACTTGCAGCACCAGTTCCTGCTCGTCCTGAACCAGCGCTTCGTCGAGCGGCTCGGGCCAGGCGGCTTGCAGGATGTCCTCACCGTAGCCCAGCTCGATCCAAATAGCATGGGCGATGTGCGGCGCGATCGGCGACAGGACGCGCAGCAAGATGCCGAAGCATTCCTTGGCATGCGGGTCGGTCGACGCTTTCTCCAGCGCGTTGAGCATCTTCATGCAGGCCGAGGCGACGGTGTTGAACTGCAGCTTGCCGAGGTCGTAGTTGGCCTGCTTGAGCAGCAGGTGAATTTCCCGGCGTAATGGTCCCGTTGCGCCGGCCTCGCTGGTCGCGGTTTGCGACTTCAGCGCATGGCCGAAGACCCAGACCCGCTTCATGAAGCGATAGGCGCCCTCGACGCCGGAGTCCGACCATTCGAGGGTCTGCTCGGGGGGCGAGGCGAACATCATGAAGAAGCGCGCCGTGTCGGCGCCGTATTCCTCGATCAGCGCCTGCGGGTCGACGCCGTTGCGCTTGGATTTCGACATGGTGCCGATGCCGCCGTAGTCGATGGGCGAGCCATCGGCCACAAGCGTGGCGCCGGTGACATGGCCGGTCTCATTGCGTACCAGATTGACCTCTTCCGGCGCGAAGTACTCGATGCCGCCCTTTTCGGTGCGGCGGCTGAAGATGTGGTTGAGCACCATGCCCTGCGTCAGCAGGTTGGCGAAGGGTTCGTCGTACTTCACCAGTCCGAGGTCGCGCATTACCTTGGTCCAGAAGCGCGAGTAGAGCAGGTGCAGGATCGCGTGCTCGATGCCGCCAATGTACTGGTCCACCGGCATCCAATACTGGGTGCCGGCGTCCACCATCTTGTCGTTCTTCGCCCGCGTCGCCGCATCGACCGCATAGCGCGCGTAGTACCAGGACGAATCGACGAAGGTGTCCATGGTGTCGGTCTCGCGCCTGGCCGGCTTGCCGCACTTTGGGCAGGCGCAGTCGAGGAAGTCGGGCCGCTTGTGGAGCGGGTTGCCGGAACCGTCCGGCACGCAGTCCTCGGGCAGCACCACGGGGAGCTGATCGTCGGGCACGGGCACCGAGCCGCACCCCGGTGAAACGGCGTCGCCGTGGCAATGGATGATCGGGATCGGGCAGCCCCAGTAGCGCTGGCGCGAAACGCCCCAGTCGCGCAGGCGGAACTGCACCTTCTTCTCGCCGAGGCCCTTGGCGACGAGGTCGGCGGCGATGGCATCGACAGCGGCTGCATAAGCGAGACCATCGTACTTGCCAGAGTTGACGCAGACGCCGTCCTGCTTGTCGGCATACCACTCCTGCCAGCCGTCGAGGCTGAAAGCTTGACCGGGAACCGCAATGACCTGCCTGATTTCCAGCCCGTACTTCTTCGCGAACGCGAAATCGCGCTCATCGTGCGAAGGCACGCCCATCACCGCGCCGTCGCCGTAGCTCATCAGCACATAGTTGCCGACCCAGACTTCCACCTTGGCGCCGGTCAGCGGATGCTCGACGAAAATGCCGGTCGGCATGCCCTTTTTTTCCATGGTCGCCATGTCGGCTTCCATTACCGAGCCGTGCTTGCACTCCTCGATGAAGGCGGCGAGTTCGGGGTTGTTCTTCGCCGCATGCGTGGCGAGCGGATGCTCGGCCGCGACAGCACAGAAGGTGACGCCCATGATGGTGTCGGCGCGGGTGGTGAACACCCACATCAGGTCGCGCTTGCCGTCCAGTTCATAAGGAAAGGCGAAGCGCACGCCGGTGCTCTTGCCGATCCAGTTGGCCTGCATGGTCTTGACCCGCTCGGGCCAGCCGGGCAGGGTGTCGAGGGCGGATAGCAGTTCGTCGGCGTATTGCGTGATCGCCAGGTAGTAGCCGGGGATCTCGCGTTTTTCGACAAGCGCGCCGGTGCGCCAGCCGCGCCCGTCGATCACCTGCTCGTTGGCCAGCACGGTCTGGTCGACCGGGTCCCAGTTCACCGTCTGCGTCTTTTTGTAGGCAATGCCTTTTTCCAGCATGCGCAGGAACAGCCATTGGTTCCACTGGTAGTAGTCGGGCTTGCAGGTCGCCAGTTCGCGCTCCCAATCCAGTGCGAAACCCAGCGACTGCAATTGCTTCTTCATATAAGCGATGTTGTCGTAGGTCCACTTCGCCGGCGGCACCTTGTTCTGGATCGCCGCGTTCTCGGCGGGCAGGCCGAAGGCATCCCAACCCATGGGCTGCAGCACGTTGTAGCCCTTCATCTTGTGGCTGCGGGTCAGCACATCGCCGATGGTATAGTTTCGCACGTGCCCCATGTGCAGCTTGCCCGAAGGATAGGGGAACATCGACAGGCAGTAGTACTTGGGACGCGGCGGCTTGCCAGCGTCTTGGGTAACGTTGAAAGCGCGTGTCGCATTCCAGTGGGCCTGCGCGGCCCGCTCGATTTCGGCGGGGTTGTATTTTTCCTGCATGGTCAGGGCATTGGCAAATTTCGGCAAAGCATGGAATTATACGCACCCGACCTATCCCCACCGAGGACTCATCATGCTGCGCGCCTTACGTTCTTTGACCATTCTCGCTTTGCTGGTCACGGGCAGTTTCGCCCAGGCGGCTGCCTTGGCGATTATCGAACAGGTACAGGCTCCTGCCTGGCTGGAGCGCGCCGGTCGCCTGACGCCCTTGGTGCCCGGGACCGAGCTGCGTAGCAGCGATGTGGTGATGACCGGGCTCAATGCCCGTGCCTACCTGCTGCTCGCCGATGGCAGCCGTGTCAAGCTCGGCGAATCGGCACGCTTTGCAGTACATTCCCACAGTACCCGGCCCGACAAGGTGCTGCACGGCGCCCTTGACGTACTGGCGGGCGCATTCCGCTTCACTACCGGCGTTTTCAAGCGGGCCACTCGGCAAACCACCGAGCGCGACCTGCTGATTCGTGTCGGCACGGTTACCATCGGTATTCGCGGTACCGATATTTGGGGCAAATCGAGCAAGGAGCGCGACATTGTTGCCTTGCTGGAAGGTCGCATCGAGGTCGCGCGTAGCGGCGGAACATTCGAACTGGCGGAACCCATGATCTACCTGGACGCCCCCCGTGTGGGCGATATGCTGGTTCGTCCGCTGGAATCAGGGCGAATGGATATCTGGGTCAGAGAAACCGAAATCCTGCCCGGCGATGGCGCCGCCCTTCGGCAAGGCCGCTGGCGCGTCCAAGTCGCCATGACAAGCACACAGGAAGAAGCCTTGGTGACTTACGACAAGCTCCGCGAGGCGGGCTACGATGCCCGCCTCCGCCCATTCAAACCCGCGGAAGCGACGGACTGGCAATACGCAATCTATCTTGCCGGTTTTGCCGACCGCAAGGAAGCTGCCGTTGTCGCCGGACGACTTGCCGGCCTTGGATTTACGGCAACGGTATCGCGCTGATCAGTTGAACTGAACAGGCTTGAAGCTACGCCAACCGCGTTCGTTGTTCAATGTCAGCGCATCAAGGATCGCCAGCGGCGCTTGCCACAAGCGGTTGTTCAGACGTGTCAGGCGCCGCCAACCGAATGAAGCTGCATCTTCACGCAGGCTTTCCGCAGCCACCAGCTCAAGCAGGCGATCCATCGCCGCAGCCCAGTAGGCCGGGGTTTCGGTCTCGCCCGTCGCATGAGCCGCATGGCGTTGGGCGGCGTGCCAGAGAATCTCGGCGCGATGGAGGGAAATGCCGGCCTTATGGGCCAGCCAGAGCAGGATCTTGGGGCTGGTATTTTTCATGACGATTCCTTTCTTACGCAATTATGTTGCGCTGCAACATTGGCATTTAATCATGGAATTGAGGGGTACGCCAAAAGTTCAATAGCGAGCGTGTAGACTGCCTGTTTCATCGACAGAAGCTAAGCCATTGAATTTACTCGACCGGCTCAATGAGCCCCAACTTGCCGCCGTGACCCTGCCGCCCCAGCATGCGCTGATTCTCGCCGGCGCCGGTTCGGGCAAGACGCGAGTGCTCACTACGCGCATTGCCTGGCTGATTTCGACCAGTCAGGCCAGCCCTGCGACCGTGCTGGCGGTCACTTTCACCAACAAGGCGGCGAAGGAAATGCTCGCCCGCCTCTCGGGCATGCTGCCGATCAACGTAAAGGGCATGTGGATCGGCACTTTCCACGGCTTGTGCAACCGCATGTTGCGCGCCCATTACCGTGATGCCGGCCTGCCCCAGCTGTTTCAGATTCTCGACTCGGCCGACCAGTTGGCAGCCGTGAAACGCCTGCTCAAGTCGCTCAATGTCGATGACGAAAAATATCCGCCGCGCGAACTGTGCTGGTTCATCAACGCGCAGAAGGAGGCGGGTCTGCGCCCGCCGGCCGTGGAGGCGTGGGACGACTGGACGAAAAAGCGCGTCGAGCTCTATGAAGCCTACGAAGCGCAGTGCCAGAAGGAAGGCGTCGTCGATTTCGCCGAGTTGCTGCTGCGCTGCTACGAGCTGCTGGAGCGCAACGAACCGCTACGCCGGCATTATCAGGAACGGTTCAAACACATCCTCGTCGACGAGTTTCAGGACACCAACAAGCTGCAGTACAAGTGGCTCAAACTTCTTGCAGGTGAAGGCGCGGCCCTGTTCTGTGTCGGTGACGACGACCAGTCGATCTATGCGTTCAGAGGCGCCGACGTCGGCAACATGCGCGACTTCGAGCGCGAATTCAAGGTCGGCAACCTGATCCGCCTCGAACAGAACTACCGCTCGCATGGCAACATTCTCGATGCGGCCAACGCCATCATCGAGAACAACCCGTCGCGTCTCGGCAAGAACCTGTGGACCGAGGCCGGGGCGGGCGAACCAATCCGCGTCCATGAGTCCTATTCCGACGGCGACGAGGCGCGTTTCATCGTCGAGGAAGTCAAGGCGCTGGCGCGCGACGGCCATGCGCGCAAGGAAATCGCGCTGCTCTACCGCAGCAACGCGCAGAGCCGCGCGCTCGAACACGCGCTGTTCAACGCCGGTTTACCCTATCGCGTCTATGGTGGCCTGCGCTTCTTCGAGCGCGCCGAGATCAAGCACGCGCTGGCCTATTTACGATTGATTGCCAACGAGAATGACGACACCGCCTTCGCCCGCATCGTGAATTTCCCGACACGCGGCATCGGCGCACGCAGCATCGAACAACTGGCCGATGCCGCCAAGACACAGGGCAGCAGCCTGCACGCCGCGATTCCGTATGTCGCGGGTGCGGGTGGCGCCAAGCTCGCCGCCTTCGCGGCGTTGGTCGTCAAGCTGCGCGAGGCGGCCCACCTGCCGCTGCCGGAACTCGTCGAGCACGTGCTCGACCTTTCCGGCTTACGCGAGCACTACCGCAACGAGAAGGAAGGCCAGGAGCGCCTCGCCAACCTCGACGAACTCGTCAATGCCGCTTCCGGTTTTATCGCCGAAGAAGGCGTCGTGGGTGAAGAAGGGGAACTCTCGTCCGATCTGGCGTCCTTCCTTGCCCATGCCGCACTGGAGGCAGGCGAACATCAGGCGGGCGAAGGCGACGACGCGCTGCAACTGATGACCGTACATTCGGCCAAGGGACTGGAATTCAACATCGTCTTCATCTGCGGGCTGGAAGAGGGGCTCTTCCCGCACGAGAACTCCTTGAATGAGAACAAGGGACTGGAGGAAGAGCGCCGCCTGATGTACGTCGCGGTGACGCGCGCCAGGCAACGGCTTTATCTGTGCCATGCCCAGACGCGCATGCTGCACGGCCAGATGCGTTACAACCTGCCGTCGCGTTTCATCGAGGAGATTCCGGAAGGGCTTTTGAAGTTCCTCACGGCACGCGCGGGCAAGTCCGGATTCGCCGTCCCGCCAGCGCCGACATTTGATGCCGCGCCGCGCCCGCAGAAAAGCGGTGCTCTGCGCATCGGCCAGAATGTCATGCATGCCAAGTTCGGCCTCGGCGTCATTGTCAATGCCGAAGGCGGCGGCAACGACGCCCGCGTGCAGATCAACTTCGGCAACGCAGGCATGAAATGGCTGGCGCTGTCGGTGGCAAAGCTGGAGGCGGTGTGAGACTGGCATTCGGCATGTCATACCGATAACATACCTGCCCATGCCTGCTCCTCCCGAAATCCGTCAGCTTGTCGAGCGCTTCGAGGCCAACCTCGACAGCTATCGCAATAGCGCGTACAACGAAACCCTGCTGCGTCGCGATTTTCTCGATCCGATGTTCAAGGCGCTCGGCTGGGATGTGGACAACTCCCAAGGCTATGCCGAGGCCTTTCGCGAAGTCGTGCATGAAGACGCCATCAAAATCGGCGGCGCCGCCAAGGAGACGTGGAAGATTTCAGTTCGTTGTCCGAACCCATCTACCAAGCTTCCCGAAGCCACCGCATATCAATTGCCACAAGCTCGCTTTTCACAGAATGATGGGCAGACATTTGATTATCGACTGTCAGAAGATGCGGGCAGATTGGTCCAGAGAATCATGGGACGATCCAAACAAATTGACGAGGAATTTGTAGTCGGTGTTGGTATCAACACTGGATTTATTCGTGACAGCTTAGTCAGTGATAAGAAAAAGGATGGGCGTTTTCATCCCATGGTCGCAGGCGATGGCATTTCCAGATATGGTGCCGCCAAGACAAGCGGTTGGATTATGTATGACCGTGACTATGTTCGTAGCCAAGGGACTTTAGGCCGGTCTTTACCGCCGGAGGACTTGTTTGTGAACGACAAAATTTTGGTCGTTCGAACTAGAAACTTATCGTTAAAGAAAAGAATTGTCGCAACACTTGATCGGAACCGTTCTTACAACCTAAACCGATTGTCAAACATCGTATCGAAGGGGAAGGCTAGTGTTGCTGGGCTACTTGGAGTCCTTAACTCAAAATTTTTTGACTGGCTTTTCTCGACTCGTTTCTATGACTATGAGATCAAGCCGGTTTACTTAAAAGTCGCGCCACTCTGTGATGTCAATAACGAGAAGCTGATTGGTAATGTTGAGCGAATGCTCAAGCTGAACGACGGCCTAGCTGCCGCGAAGACCGCGCATGACAAAACACTGCTCGAACGTCAGATCGTCGCTACCGACCGGCAGATCGACGCTCTGGTGTATGAACTTTATGGCCTGACCAAGGACGAGATCGCCATCGTGGAAGGCATCGGGTGACCGCCACCCTACCGTTCGTCGACCGAGCGCTTGTCGAGCAGAGCAAGGTTGTCGATTACTTGCTCAATCCCGCCAAGAGCCGAGGCAAAGCCGAGTTTTTCCTGGGTTTCGGCTTTTCGGTGGATGCGTGGCAAGTCATGACCAAGGCGCTGGTGGAACATGGCAAGTCCGGCATTGTTTCTTCCGTTGTTGAATCGGAATATGGCACGCGTTACAGTGTCGATGGCACGTTGGAAACCCCCGTCGGTCGAAAGCCGCGCATGCGCACTGTCTGGATCGTCGAGAACGGAACCGATTGCCCGCGATTGATTACGGCGTACCCACTTTAGGAGAACTTCATGATTCGCGAACACGATCAAATCGTCCTGACCGAAGACCTGCCCGAGTTCGCGCTCGAGGCCGGCGACGTTGGCGTAGTTGTCCATGTGCATCGCAATGGCGAAGCCTATGAAGTGGAGTTTTTGACTTTGACGGGCGATACAACCGCACTCTCCACACTGCGAGCGCAACAGGTGCGCGCCGTGCGCAACCGGGAAATTCCCCACGTTCGAGAGTTGCTTGCCGCTTGAAGCGCCACGCCAATAATATCGACATCCGTTACCGGATCGAGGGCAACGGCCCTTGCGTGACGCTCGCGCATTCGCTGGCCACCGACCTTTCGCTGTGGGACAGGCTCGCCGCCGAGTTGGCGCAACGCTTTACCGTGCTGCGCTACGATGCGCGCGGCCACGGTCAGACGAGCGCGCCAGAAGGCCCCTATGATTTTCCGACGCTTGTTGCCGACCTTGTCGGACTGCTCGATGTGCTGAAGATCGAGCGCACGCATTTTGTCGGCCTGTCGATGGGCGGCATGCTCGGCCAGCACTTTGCCCTCGCCGCCCCACAGCGTCTCGACAAGTTGGTGCTGGTCAGCACCACCAGCCGCACCCCACCGGAGGGCGGCAAACTTTGGGCCGAGCGCATCGCCACGGCGCGAACGCAGGGTATGACGGCGCATGTCGAGCCGACCTTGGCACGCTGGTTTACCGCGCCCTACCGGGCCGCCCATCCGGAAGTCATGGCCCGCATCGGCACGCTGATCACCGCGACGCCGGTGGACGGTTTTGCCGGCTGGGGCGGGGCAATCTGTACGCTCGATGTCACGGACCAATTGAACGCAGTACGCGCCCCGACGCTGGTCGTGGTCGGCGCCGACGATCCCGGCACGCCGCCGGCGTTGAGCGAGACCATTGCCGCCGCCATTCCCGGCGCGCGCCAGGAAATCGTGCCGAATGCATCGCATCAACTGGTGATCGAGCAGGCGCAAACCTTCAACCATCTGTTAACCAAATTTCTCTGAGTAAAACACCATGCCCGGACTGTTGCCCCACGTCGATCCAGACGGCCCTCTCGAATACTCGGTGGTCTACACCGACCGCACGCTCAACCACATGTCGCAAGCCTTCCAGGGCATCATGCGCGACATTTCGGCGATCCTCAAGCGCACCTACGGCGCCACCACTGTCGCCATCGTACCCGGTGGCGGCACCTATGCAATGGAAGCAGTTGCCCGTCAGTTTGCCCAAGGGCAACATTGCCTGGTCATCCGCAATGGCTGGTTCAGCTTCCGCTGGTCGCAGATTCTCGATGCCGGTGCCATCGCCTCCCGCACGACCGTCCTGAAGGCACAGCGGCTCGGCAACGCGGCGCAGTCGCCCTCGCAGTCACCTTTTTCACCCGCGCCCATCGAGGCAGTGGTCGCCGCCATCCAGTCTGAAAAACCGGCCATCGTTTTCGCCCCCCATGTGGAAACCGCCTCCGGCATGCTGCTGCCGGACGACTATCTGCGCCAGATGGGCGATGCCGTCCGGGCCGTCAATGGCCTGTTCGTGCTCGACTGCATTGCCTCGGGTGCGCTATGGGTCGACATGCCGGCCTGCGGCGTCGATGTGCTGATCAGCGCACCACAAAAAGGCTGGAGCGGACCGGCCTGCGCCGGCTTCGTCATGCTCGGCGAGCGCGCCGCAGCACGCATCGAAACCACGACGAGTTCCAGCTTCGCCTGCGATCTGAAGAAATGGCTGCAGATCATGGCGGCCTACGAAGGCGGCGGCCACGCCTACCATGCGACGATGCCCACCGAGGCCCTGCGGCAAGTCCGTGCGGCGATGCAGGAAACGGAAGCTTTCGGGCTGGAACGTGCCCGCACGCAGCAACTTGAACTCGGTCGCCGTGTCCGTACCCTCTTCGTCGAACGCGGCTTCCCCAGTGTCGCCGCCACCGGCTTCGAAGCCCCGGGTGTCGTGGTCAGCTATACGACCGATCCGGAAATCCAGTCCGGCAAGAAGTTTCTGGCGCTCGGCTTGCAGACCGCCGCCGGCGTCCCGCTGCAATGCGACGAACCGGCGGACTACCGCAGCTTCCGCGTCGGACTGTTCGGTCTCGACAAGCTCGGTAACATCGACCACACCGTGGGCAACCTCAGGCAGGCGCTGGATCAGCTGGGGTAAAAAGTCGGCGCTGGCGGGACGGCTGGAAGCGACCGGACATCCGGCGTACCATCCGGCAACACTGCTCAAGATCTACATCGACGAATTGCCGGCATGAAGGTCCAGATTGAGCAGTTGAAGGAAATCGGCGTCAAGTGCATATGGCAACGCGGATGCTTGGCGAGCTATTCCTGCACAGCGAGGTGCCTGTGCGTAGCGTAGTTGTCAGCAATCAGATGCAGCGTCTTGCTCTTGGGGGGGGCGCAGTCGATCTTCTTCAGGAACTTCAGCCATTCGGCGTGGGTGTGGCGCTGTTGGCATTAGCCGATAACTGGGCCATCCAATACATTGAGCGCAGCAAACAACGTGGTTGAGGTCGGTCGGAAAGAACACTACACTAGATCAGCTGTGCCTGGCCAGCGCGACACGGAACTTTTCAAGCTTGGTTTCATAGTCGCCCGCCTCCCCATAGTCGAGAAAGTTGGCGTAGCGCCGATGGGTACCGAGCACCTTGCGGGCGTGCTTGATCGGGCAGAAATACTGCTCCGTGCGCGCCACAATCTCGCCCACATAGGCAATCAGCCCAGCTCCGTACGCACAGTAGGTACAGTGAAACTTCTCGATGAAATTGAGGTATTCGAGCTGTTGCCGGTCGAACACGATGTAATCGCCACGGCGCACCTTCGCCACCCCATAAATCGGAAAGCAGGCCGCCTGATAGATGGTGACGAAAAAATCGAGAATGACGAGCGGAATGATCATGCTGTAGATGATCGGCCCGGTGATCAGGTTCTGTGGCCGGTAGGTAACCAGCCAGTGGAAGAACCCCGACTTGAGCCGGCGATGTGCTTCCTCGATGGATTGCTCGAACTCGACGCGCTTCCCCTTGATCTTGAAGAGCAAGCCGACTTCATGTTGTTGGAGTTCAACGCACAGTTCCTCTTCGAGGGCGGCCATCTGGTTCAGCAAGTTTTGTATTCGCTCACTCATAAATGCTCCACGGTCAGAACTTGGCTAACTCTAACACCCGAGGAAGGTCCGAGCGTGAAGCATGGTTGAAATGCTTTGTATCGGCGAATGTCCACTGGGCCAATGTCGAGGTTTTGCTCATCGAGTTGAGCGGGCAAATTTCAGAACGCGAGGGATCGCGGGTGTTGGTGCGGTCGAAGCGATTCGAAAGTAGCGGGACGACGTTTGCGGCTGGTTTTCCAATTATTCAATGCGCTTGCCCATATGATTGAGGCGCGGCAGCAACTGCACCATGTGTTCTTTTTCGGCGATACGTTCGATCGCGCGGATTGCCGGGATTGCGATGCCGTTGTCCAAGGGTTCCGGCACAACGGCGGGGCTGAGGTACTCGGAGGCCAGCCCCGTTCAGCCTGTAACGCTACCGTAACCTGATCTCAAACTTGCCGTAACACCGTTCACCTACAGTGCCGCCTATCTACAGCACCATAAAGGAGACCGGTTATGGAACACCGGAACGAAGTTCAGGTCGCGGCCGAGCGCCGCCCGCGCCCCAAACTGCACGTCACGCTGGCGTCCAGCCCCTCGGAAGTCCTCGAAGCCCAGAAGCTGCGTTGGCGCGTCTTTGCCGATGAGCTCGGCGCCCATCTGCCCTCGCGTACGCCCGGTGTCGATCGCGACATCTACGATCCCTACTGCGACCATCTGATTGTCCGCGACGAGGCCAACGGTCGCATTGTCGGCACCTACCGCATCCTGCCGCCGCAGGCGGCCCGCAAGGTCGGCGGTTACTACTCCGAAACCGAATTCGACCTGACCCGCCTTGCCCATCTGCGCGAGCGCATCGTCGAGATCGGCCGTTCCTGCATCGATGCCGACTACCGTACCGGTGCGACGATTGCGCTGCTGTGGTCGGGCCTCGCACGCTATATGCAGGAAAACAACCACGACTACCTGATCGGCTGCGCGAGCATCGGTATGAGCGACGGCGGGCACAACGCTGTGGGTATCTTCCATGCACTCCAGAACCACATGGCACCGTTGGAATACCACGTCTTCCCACGCTATGCCCTGCCGCTCGACAAGATCGAAGCGGCGGTGAAGCCGGAAGTGCCGCCCCTGCTGAAGGGCTACATGCGCGCCGGCGCATGGATTTGCGGCGAACCGGCCTGGGATCCCGATTTCAACACAGCCGACCTGATGATCCTGATGCCGATGTCGCGCGTCGATTCGCGCTACTCGAAGCACTTCGTCGAGAGGCAAGCCTGAGTACGCTATTTGTCGAACTGCGCGCGGCTTTCCGGCTGGCGCGCGTCGGGCTGCACCTGCTGTGGGCCATCGCAACGGTGGCAGCTGTTTTCCCTTGGGCCCGTCCTGCGCTTCGACGCGCCCTCAAGCGGCGCTGGTCGCGCCAACTGGTAGGCATTCTTGGGCTAAAAGTCGGCGCTGGCGGGACGGCGCCGATCCCCTCCGGGCTGCTGGTCTGCAACCACATTTCCTGGCTCGATATCTACGTCATCAACGCGTTGGCACCGGCCGCCTTTGTCTCGAAGGACGACGTCAAGGACTGGCCGCTGATCGGCTGGCTGTGCCAGCACACGGAAACGATCTTCATCGAACGCGGCTCGCGTGCCGCCGCACAGCGCACGCGCGAGACAATGGTCGCACAACTGGCGGGCGGCACCCATGTGGCCTTGTTCCCGGAGGGTACGACAACCGATGGCAGCAAAGTGCTGCCTTTCCACGGCGCACTGTTCCAGAGCGCCATCGACGCTTGCGTGCCGGTGGTGCCGCTCGCCCTGCGCTACGTCGATGCAGACGGCAAACCCAGCCGCGCGCCCGCCTACGACGGCGATATCACGCTGCTGCAATGCATGCACGCCATCGCCCGCACCAGCGGCTTGTCCGCTCAGGTGCGCGTCCTGGCCCCGCTCGATACCGCCAACGTCGACCGGCGCCATCTCGCCGCGCATAGCCACCGTGCGATTGCCTGGCATCTGGGGCATGCCAGGCCTGGAACTACTCCCAGCCCGACGGTTTCGCCGACTGACCACAGGGCATCTGAAATACCCGCCGATCCTCAAGTCGCACTGCCGTAAGCTGGCCGCCCCACAGGCAACCGGAGTCAAGCGCCAGCAGTTTGTCGGTCTGGTACAGCCCCAGTGCCGACCAATGCCCGCAGACAATCGGGTGATCGGCGCTGCGCCGCCCCGGGGCCTCGAACCAGGGCGTGCAATCCTTGGGGCCGCGCTCGGGCGGTCCCTTGGCGCCCGGCGCGCGAAATTCCATGGCCCCCGCGCTCGTGACAAAGCGCATGCGCGTCATCGCATTCACCACCACGCGCAGCCGATCCCAGCCCGCCAGATCGTCGCGCCAGGCATTCGGCTCCGAGCCCCACATATTGGCCAGAAACTTCAGGTAATCCGGGGCCAGCAGGGCCGCCGATACCTCGGCAGACAAAGCCTGCGCCTGCACCACATCCCAGGCCGGCAGCAGGCCGGCATGGACCATGCCCCACTTATTTCCACCCAGGGCTTCAACGTGAAACAGGGGCAGGCCGCGCAACCAGTACAGCAATTCGTCGCAATCCTTGGCGGCGAGTATGGCCGTCAGCGTGTCCTCCTTGTTGGCCTTGCCGTAGCCAGCGGCCTGCATGATGAGGTGCAAATCATGATTGCCCAACACGGTAACCGCCGCACCTTCCAGGCTGCGCACGAAGCGCAGTACCTCCAGCGATTGCGGCCCGCGATTGACCAGGTCGCCGACGAACCAGAGACGATCCGCCGCCGGGTCGAAGTCGAGATAGTCGAGCAGGCGTGCTAAGGGATCGTAGCAGCCCTGCAGGTCGCCGATGGCGTAGGTGGCCATCAGACGCCCATCCCGGCAATGACGGTTTGTGCGGTCACGCCATCAATCCGCACGCGCTTGGCCCGCGAAGTCTGCCCGCTGACCAGCCCAACCGCCGTCTTGCCAGCGCCGACTTTTGCGGCGACAAAGGCAAGCAGCGCCTCATTGGCCTTGCCATCGACAGGCGGTGCGGCTAGGCGAATTTTCAAGGCATCGCCATGCAGCCCGACCACCTCAGTCTTTTTCGCACCAGGCTGGATATGCAGATTGAGGATCACGTTGTCACCGTCCACACGCAACCAGGCCGTCATGGCAGCAGCAGGGAGACCGGCTGCAGATTGGCCAGCACGATCAGCGCCACCTGCAACAGCAGGATCACGACGAGCGGCGAGAAATCGATACCACCCATGGCCGGCATGCGCCGCCGTACCGGCCCCAGCAGGGGACGGGCCAGGCCGTCGAAGAGGGCCAGAAAAGGCGAATAGGGATTGATCCACGATAGCAGCGCGGTAATGATCACCACGCCCATCAGCAGATAGATGAACATGCGCAGCACCGCCAGCGCAGCCATCCAGGCCACGCCGAGGATCGCGCCGGGCGTCAGCAGCACCAGACCAGTGAGGCCGGCCATGATGCCCAGAAAGACGATCTGCACCAGCCAGGCGGCGAACACGCTGGCCAGATCCGCGCCGAACAGGCCGGGAATGAAGCGGCGCAGGGGCAGCACCGCCCAGTTGGTCGCGGCCAGCACGAATTCACCAAGCGGATTGCGGAACGGTGCGCGTGCCCACTGCATCCAGACGCGCGCAAGGAATGCGACGGCCAGAATATCGGCGGCGGTGCCCAGCAACAGGCCAAGGATTTGTGCCAGCATCAGTCTTTTCCGAGTTGGTCGCAGAGCTCACGGCCGCGTGCGACGGCGGCCGCGACGCCGTGGCCGATCGAGGTCGCCACGCGCAGCGAGGCGAAAGTGTCGATTGCAGCAGCCGTCGTCCCGCCCTTCGAGGTGACGCGCGCGCGCAATTCGGTCACTGGCTCATCGCTCGTCGCGGCCAACTGGGCCGCACCGACAAAGGTTTCGATGGCCAGAAGCCGCGCAGTTTCCTCCGGCAGACCGAGCGAGGCACCGGCACTTTGCAGCGCCTCGATGAAATAGAACACATAGGCCGGGCCACTGCCGGAGACGGCAGTCACCGCATCCATCAGGCCTTCGTCGGCAATCCACAAGGTCTTGCCCACGGCGGAAAGAATTTTCTCGGCGGTCGCGCGCCCTTCATGATCGACGCTCGGGTCGGCATACAGGCCGGTAATGCCGGCGCCGATCAGTGCCGGGGTGTTGGGCATGGAACGAATCAGTCGAGCATGCCCCCCCAACCAGCGCCCCATGTCGGCCAGGCGCAGGCCGGCGGCAATGCTGATCACCAGTTGATGCGTCAGTTTGCCGGCAGCCGGGGCAATGGCCTCTTTCATCAATTGCGGCTTGACAGCCAGCACGATCACATCGCAGTTGAGCGCTGCGGCGTCAATCGCCGGCGTGCAGCGCACGCCGAAGGTGCCGGTCAGACGTTCCCTGGCCTCTTCGAAGGGCTCGACCACCTGCAGGCCGGCCATCGAGAAACCCTGCTTCTTGAGACCGCCAATCAGCGCAGTGGCCATGTTGCCGCCGCCGATGAAGGTAATTTTCATGTGCTGTAAGTCCTTTCGCCAAAGATCGCCGTGCCCACTCGCACGATGGTCGCGCCCTCCATTATGGCGGCTTCGAGGTCGTGCGACATGCCCATGGAGAGCGTATCGAGTGCCAGACCCTCGGAATTGAGCGCATCGAACAATTCCCGCACCGTACGAAAGCGCTGTCTCGCCAGCGTCGACTTTTCGTTATCCGGTTCTGGAATCGCCATCAGGCCGCGCAGTCGCAGATTCGGCAAGGCGGCCACGGCCCGGCAGAGCGCGGGCGATTCCTCCAGCGTGCATCCGCTTTTGCTGGCTTCGCCGCTGACATTCACCTCGACGCACACATTCAGGGGCGGCAGATGCGCAGGTCGTTGCGCCGACAGGCGTTCGGCAATCTTGAGGCGCTCAATCGAATGCACCCAGGCAAAGTTCTCCGCGACGGGGCGGGTCTTGTTGCTCTGCAGGGGGCCGATGAAATGCCATTCCAACCCCAAGTCCGCCAGTGCCGCCATCTTGGGCAGGGCTTCCTGCACATAGCTCTCGCCAAAGGCGACCTGCCCTGCCTCGGCGGCGGCACGCACGGCCGCTGCGGGCCAGTTTTTCGACACAGCCAGGAGCATCGCGGCGCCGGGATCGCGCCCGACCAGAACACAGGCGGCGGCGATACGCTGTTTTACGGCTTGCAGGTTGGCGGGAATTGTTGTCATATAGCGGTTTCGAGTATACCCGGCCACACCCTCTGGAGCCCCGCATGGACATTACCGAACTGCTTGCTTTCGTCGTCAAGAACAAGGCCTCCGACTTGCACCTCTCGTCCGGCCTGCCGCCGATGATTCGCGTGCATGGCGACATCCGCCGCATCAACCTGCCGGCGATGGAACACAAGGATGTGCATAGCATGATCTATGACATCATGAACGACGGCCAGCGCAAGTCCTACGAAGAGAATCTCGAATGCGACTTCTCCTTCGCTGTGCCCGGCCTGGCGCGTTTCCGGGTCAATGCCTACGTGCAGAACCGCGGTGCCGCTGCGGTGCTGCGGACGATTCCGTCAAAAGTATTGTCGCTTGAGCAACTCAACGCGCCCAAGATCTTCAAGGAAATCGCCGACCAGCCGCGTGGCATCGTGCTCGTCACCGGCCCAACCGGCTCGGGCAAGTCGACGACGCTGGCAGCGATGGTCGACCACAAGAACGAGACCGAATACGGTCACATCCTGACCGTCGAAGACCCGATCGAATTCGTCCACGAATCGAAAAAGTGTCTGGTCAACCAGCGCGAAGTCGGTCCGCACACCAAATCCTTCAGCAATGCCTTGCGTTCGGCCCTGCGCGAAGACCCGGACGTGATCCTCGTCGGCGAAATGCGCGATCTCGAAACCATCCGCCTCGCGCTCTCCGGCGCCGAGACCGGCCACCTCGTCTTCGGCACGCTGCACACCTCGTCGGCGGCGAAGACCATCGACCGGATCGTCGACGTCTTCCCGGCGGCGGAAAAGGAAATGGTGCGCGCGATGCTGTCGGAATCGCTCAAGGCGGTCATCTCGCAAACCCTGATGAAAACCAAGGACGGCAGCGGCCGCGTCGCGGCGCACGAGATCATGATCGGCACGCCGGCGATCCGCAACCTGATCCGCGAAAACAAGATCGCGCAAATGTATTCGTCGATCCAGACCGGCCAGCAGTACGGCATGCAGACGCTCGATCAGAATCTGCAGGATCTGGTCAAGCGCAACATCGTCTCGGCTGCCGAGGCGCGCAGCAAGGCGGCCAACAAGGACACCATTCAGGGTTGATTTCACCCAGTATTGACAGGATTGCATCATGGAAAGAGACGAAGCACTCAAGTTTATGCACCAGTTGTTGGCGATGATGATCCAGAAGAAGGGGTCCGACCTTTTCATCACCGCCGGTTTTCCGCCGGCGATGAAAGTCGACGGCAAGATGACGCCGGTCACCGCGCAGCCGCTCACGCCGCAACACTCCATCGAACTAGCGCGCGCGATCATGAACGACAAGCAGGCCGCCGAGTTCGAAGCGACCAAGGAATGCAACTTCGCGATCAGCCCGGCCGGCATCGGGCGCTTCCGCGTCAATGCCTTCGTGCAGCAAAGCCGTACCGGCCTGATCCTGCGGACGATCACGACGACCATCCCGAAGTTCGAGGATCTCAACCTGCCGCCCGTCCTCAAGGACGTGGTGATGACCAAGCGCGGCCTAGTGCTGTTCGTCGGCGGCACCGGTTCGGGCAAGTCGACCTCGATGGCGGCGATGATCGGCTACCGCAACGAGAACAGCTACGGCCACATCATCACCATCGAAGATCCGGTCGAATATGTGCATGAACACAAGAACTGCGTCATTACCCAGCGCGAAGTGGGCGTGGACACCGAATCCTGGGAGGCCGCGCTGAAGAACACCCTGCGCCAGGCACCTGACGTGATCCTGATCGGCGAGATCCGCGACAAAGAAGTCATGGAGCATGCCATCGCCTTCGCCGAGACCGGCCACTTGGCGATGGGTACGCTGCATGCCAACAACTCCAACCAGGCGATGGACCGCATCATCAACTTCTTCCCCGAAGAACGCCGGCCGCAACTGCTGATGGACTTGTCGCTCAACCTCAAGGCCGTGGTTTCGCAGCGCCTGATTCCGCTGAAAGAAGGAAAAGGGAGAGCTGCCGCCATCGAGATTTTGCTCAACTCGCCGCTGATCTCCGACCTGATCGGCAAGGGCGAGGTGCATGGCATCAAGGAGATCATGAAGAAGTCGCGCGAGCTGGGCATGCAGACCTTCGACCAGGCGCTGTTCGATCTCTACGAGGCCGGCAAGATCAGCTACGAGGATGCCCTGCGCTTTGCCGACTCGATGAACGAGGTACGCCTGATGATCAAGCTACATGGCAAGGAGACGGCCGACAAGGATCTCTCCGGCGGCATCCAGCACTTGGACATCGTCTAGCGATGCTGGCCTGAAACGATATCGAAGCCGTACAGTCGACACTCCAGGTTGCCGTTCCACAGCGGAATCTTGCGCTTCGGCTTCAGGCCGATGCGCTTGGGCAGGTTGGCGTCGGCTGAGAGGAACCAGCAAGTCCATCCGGCAAAGCGTTTTTTCATGGCATCGCCCAACGTCGGATAGAAGGCGGCCAGTGCCTCGATTTCGCCGAGGCGTTCGCCATAGGGCGGGTTGGTCACCATAAAACCGCTGGCTGCCGGCGGATCGATGTCCAGCAGATCGGCATGGCGAATCTCGATCAGGTCATCGAGGCCGGCATGCGCCAGATTCTGCTGCGCCCGCGCCACGGCATCGGCGTCGTTGTCGCTGCCCCAGATCGTTAATTTGTCGGCCATCACACGCGACTCGGCCGCCTCCATGCATAGCCGCTTCCACAAGGCCGGATCGTAGTCGGTGAGGCGCGTAAAGCCGAAATCCTTCATGTCACGCGCCAGTCCCGGCGCGTCGCCGAGCGACATGCCGGCCGCTTCAAGCAGGAAGGTGCCCGAGCCGCACATCGGATCAAGCAACGGTTGTGCGGGCGTCCAGCCGCTCAGGCGCAGGATCCCGGCGGCAAGGTTTTCCTTGAGGGGCGCCGCCACCTTGGCAATTTTCTGGCCGCGCATCCACAGCGGCTCGCCCGAGGTATCGACATACAGCGTTGCCTTGCCATCATTGAGAAAGAGGTGAATGCGCACATCGGGCGCAGCCGTGTTGACGTCCGGTCGCTTGCCACAATCGGCGCGAAAACGGTCACACACGGCATCCTTGGTTTTCAGCGTGAGGTATTCGAGGCTCTTGAATGGCGACTTGACGGCAGTGACATAGACGCGGATGCTGCGCGAGACATCGAAGCACTGCGGCCAGGCTACGTCGTAGGCCAGCCGATAAATATCCTGCTCGTTTGAAAAGTCGGCGTTGGCAAGACGGCATAGCACGCGCGTGGCAATGCGCGAATGCAGGTTGAGCCGGTAACCGACTTCCTTGTTGCCGACAAAGCCGACGCCGCCATGCGTGGATGAAATCTCCTGTCCGCCGGTCGTCGCGATATCCTCGGCCAGCAAGCTTTCCAGCCCGCGCGGACAGGTGGCAAACCAGTGCTGCAACTGGGCGGATTCGTTGCGCCGGATCACGCGGCGGGCGGGTTTGGCGTCGCTCAAAATGGTTTCACCACGACAAGGATGACCACCGCCAGCAGGAAAAATACTGGCACTTCGTTAAACACGCGGAACCAGACATGCGAACGCCGGTTCGTACCGGCCACAAAGGCCTTGAGCACGCCGGCGCAGTAAAAGTGATACACCACCAGCCCGGCCACCAGCGTGGTCTTGGCATGCAGCCAGCCGCCGCTGAAGCCATAGCCGAACCACAGCCACAGGCCGGTAATCACCGCCAGCGCACCAATCGGCGTGACAAACTTGTAAAGCTTGTGCGACATCAGCAGCAGGCGCTCACGCTCGGCTGGGCTGTCGGCCGGCACCATTGCCAGATTGACGAAGATGCGCGGCAGGTAGAACAGGCCGGCAAACCAACTGACGACAAAAAAGATATGGAAGGCTTTCAACCAGAGCATGTCGGATTCCTCAGGACGGCAGCAATGCCATCATCGACGGTAGGGTAACGCAGTTGCAGTTTCAGTTCGCGCTTCATGCGCGTGTTGACCAGCCGGCGCGACTCCCCCATGAAGGAGAGCAGCAGCGGCGAGAGCATCGTCTTGACCTCGGCACGCGTTGCACGCGGCGGACGCGGCAGGCCAAAGGCATCCGCCAACTTGTCGAACCAGTCGCCCATGCGGATATCCGAGTCATCGCCGATATTGTAGGAGCGGTTGGCTCGACCGCGCTCCAGGGCGGTCACACAAGCACGCGCGAGATCGTCGGCATGGATGTGATTGGTGTAGCTGTCCTCGTTCGCCAACAGCACCGGATCGCCACGCCGGATGCGCTCCAGCGACATCCGCTCGGCGGCATAAATGCCCGGCGCCCGCAGGATGCTCACGCGCATCCCCCAGCGGCAAGCGGTATGACGCAGCAGGGTTTCCGCCGCAACGCGGCGGCGGGCGCGTGCCGACTTGGCCGCCAGTGGACGCGTTTCCGGCACACTGGCGCCGGCACAGTCGCCATAAACGCCGCTGGTGCTGATGTAGGTCAGGCTGCGTGGTAGACTTCGCGACCTTCCGAGCGTTGCCAGCAGGCGCTTTGTACGCGGGTCGCCCTCGCCTTCACTCGGCGGCGGCGCGCTGTGCAAAACGGCCTGCGCCAACCCGCGCAAGCGGGGCAGCGTCGCCGACTGATCGAGATCGCCAACGATCTGCGTGACGCCGGCGGCCGACAGTGCCGGATCGGCCGACCGTACCAGCGCGAACACGCGCCAGCGGCGGGTCAGGACAGGCAGGGCACGACGCACGACATCACCGCAACCCACGATCAACAACCTTCTCAACAATCTTCTTTTTTTCACCGGATGATTATCGCATGGCCTATCAAGTGACCCTCCAACCCAGCGGCCACCAGTTCCATGTGGCGGACGACAAGACCCTGCTCGAAGCCGGCCTGGATGCCGGTTTCAACCTGCCCTACGGCTGCAAGAACGGCGCCTGTGGCGCCTGCAAGGGCAAGGTGCTGGCGGGCACGGTCGATCATGGCGCCGCCCTGGATCATGCCTTGACCGCCGATGAACGCACCGCCGGCATGGCCCTGTTCTGCTGTGCCAAGCCCACCTCGGATGTGACGCTCGAAGTGCGCGAAGTCAGCGCCGCGCGCGACATCCCCGTGAAGATCCTGCCCTGCCGCGTCCAGTCGATGGAACGCGCCGCCGATGATGTGATGATCCTCAAGCTCAAGCTGCCGACCAACGAGCGCATGCAGTTTCTGGCCGGTCAGTATGTCGAATTTCTGCTCGCCGACAACAAGCGCCGCGCCTTCTCGCTGGCCAACGCGCCGCATGCCGACGACCTGCTGGAAATCCATGTGCGCCGCGTCGCCGGCGGCAACTTCACCGAACACGTCTTTACCCAGATGAAGCCGAAGGACATTCTGCGCATCGAAGGGCCGCTCGGCTCGTTCTTCCTGCGCGAAGATTCGCAGAAGCCGATCATCCTCGTCGCCGGTGGCACCGGCTTTGCACCGATCAAGGGCCTGATCGAACATGCCCTGCACATCGGCATCCAGCGCCCGATGCAGTTCTACTGGGGCGCCAAGGATCGCGCCGGCCTATACCTGAACAGCCAGGCCGAACGCTGGGCCGCCGAGAACGGCATTCCGTTTGTCCCCGTCCTGTCGGAGCCGGATGCCGGCTGGTCGGGCCGCACCGGCCTCGTCCATGAAGCGGTGCTGGCCGACCATGCCGATTTATCCGTTTACCAAGCCTATGTCTGCGGCGCACCGGTGATGTGCGAAGCGGCACTCAAGGATTTCACCGCCAAGGGACTGCCGAAGGACGAATTCTTCGCCGACGTGTTCAGCTACGCACCAAGGTAGGCGTATGATCCTGCGCATGATCATGCGCAGGAGATGTTCTCATGCTGAAAGTCATTCACTCTCCGGCCAGAAAAGGCCGTCTGTCCCTGTCGATCGACCAGACCCTACTGGATCGGCTGGAGCCCTACAAAAGCCAAGTGAACCTTTCCACGCAGGCCGAGCGCTTTTTGACCGCGATGGTCGATGAGTTGGAAAACCGCGCCTGGGCCGAGCGCAATGCGACGGCGCTGGCCGCTCACGGTCGCGACATCGCCAACACGGGGCTGGCGGGCGAAGAGTTCGAGCGGGTCTGAACGGTTCCACCTTGGCCCAGTACCACATCTACCCCAATCCCGGCACCAAGCAAGTGGCGGTTCCCTATCTGGTCGCCGTGCAAAACGATCACATCACCAGCCGCACGGGCGCCTGCGTCGTCATTCCCCTGCGTGCCAACGCCCAGCCGGTAGAAATCTTGGCACCGCTGGTCGAGGTTCCCGGCATCGGTGCCTTCATCCTATCCGCCGACGAAATCTTCGCCATCGACATGGCGCGGCTACAACAGCCAGTGGGTATGCTGAGCATGGCCGACCGCACCAAGATCAGGCCGGCCATCGACAAAGTCATCGGCGACTATTGACGGCCGGCCACTGAAAAATTCGACGTTGGCGGGACGGCAGGGAACGACCAACTGCAGACCATGGAGTGCGCAATCGCTACGACAGCATAAGACTGGGAAGAGGCACTCAGAATTCTTGGGTGCCGTCCGTGCCTATGCCAATGCGATGTTGCGAGACCTCAATGACGAGCGTCGACTTACCGAAGTACAGCGGCCATTGCCCCCCCAGATCCTTGCGGTAACTGGGCAAGCCGGGCTATGGTCGCGCAGGCAGCGTTCCACCACGGACAGAAAAATGCGCAGCACCGTGCCTTGCAGTCAGCATCATCGTGCAGGAAGTAGCGCAAGCACTTGGATAATGCCGAATGCCAGATTAAAATTTAATTGTTATCAATAAGATACATAACATGCGCTCATGAGCCAATCAAATTTACCTGCGCAGGCTGCAGCAAATGAAACACTGCCCGCCGAGCGTGACCGCCTGCAGCTTTACATCAATCTCAAGCTCTCCTCCTCAGGGCAGACACCCTGTCTCGACGGCTCGGGGGGTGAGTTTCTCGCCATTGCCGATGACTTATTGAAAAGCTACCGCGAGAAATCGCGTCTGCTGAGCAACTATCTGTGCCCGCCCGACCAGCGCATCCAGAACTTTCTCGATGCCTATTTCGCCGGTTGTGGCGAAACGGTGGCGCGCCTACCCGAGAACACACTGATCCTCGACCGTCCCGGCATGGCGCGCGAGCTATCGCTGCCGATCGTTGGCGACGAATTCGCCAACGAATATGTCACGAGCTATCGCATCCGCAATGGCATCCTCAACAATCCGGCCAGCGACCGCCGCACCACGGCGGGATCCTTTCACATCTGCGCAGACGGTCTGCCGGTACCCGGCGACAAAAAAATCGTACCGCGCCGCACCTTTGCCCGCTTGCTGCAGGCGGCGCTCAATCCGCCCGAACATCTGTTGCGCCTGCCCTTCACGGTCGGCCAGCCGAACGAGGTAAAGATGTTCGTTTCGCTGCTGCTGCGTCCGCTGGTATGCCCGGAAATTCCCGGTTTCGCGCCGGAAAAGCGCATGGAGGTGCGCTTCTTCGCCCCCGGCAGCTTTGTCAGCAACCTCGATTTCGTCGAGAATATTTTCGGCAATGGCGGCAATCCGGTCCTGGCATACAATGATGCCGGTCTGGATATCGATCACTGGTCGGGCCACAGCGGCTGCGTGATCCTCGCCCCGCACCTCAACACGCTGACCAAGCAGGCACTCGGCCTGCCGCGCTGGGAGGAAGCCAGCGCACGCGAGCGTCAGGATGGCATGTGCTGGCGCACGGCGGATGAACTGTACAACGACGGCGCCGCCTTCAAGCTCACCGTCCGCGATGCGCGCGGCACGATCGTCACGCTGATCGCCGACAACTACTACGGCTACTGCAAGAAAGAGGTCAAGACGCAGATCAGCTACGCCGCCAATCTGCTCGGCATCGCCGAGGAAGAGCATGCCGGTGGCGCACTGACCTTCGAACGACGCCACCATGGCGACGAATACCTGGCCCACAGCGAGGTCCCCGGCTATTGTTTTGCGGATGTGCTGGCGCGTTACGGTAGCCAGATGGAACTGCAGCCCGAGGGTTACGCCATCGACCGCGCGCACCCCGAGGTGCTTTACCTGCCGTTCGGCGTGCAATTCGATCTGCCGCGGCAGACAGTGTCGTGGACAACAGACGGCCAGTCGCGCACGATCAAGCTGCGTCCGGGCAAGATTTACATCCAGCCCAACGGCTACAAGCTGGAAATGCAGAAGCATCCCGGTGCGCCCTCCTGGCGGCTGGTCGGCACCGATGCCGAGGGCATTTTCTGCCACAAGCCCTGTACCGTGTCAGGCGGCGGCAAATCGGAGATTTCCAAGTCGCTCGGCGACGCCGTGATCTATGGCCCCCTGTTCATCGCCGATTACGAGCAGGACCTGAATGCCGTGGCGACGATCTTCGCCCGCGATTTCACGCAGCGCTTCAAGCCGGGCTGCGCGCATGAAGACCGCGATATCGCACGGCCAATTCTGGGCCACGAACGCAGCCTCGGCTCGGTCATCCGCATGCTGACACCGTCGGTCAGCTTTACCGACGCATACAACGCCTGGCTGGATAGCATCCCCGACCGCATCCTGGCGCTGGCGTTCATCGTCAAGCGCATGCACCGGCCGGAATGGGGCAGCGACTGGCGCCAGCAGTTCAGCGTCGACTTCATCAACGGCCGCCCCGGTCACGAACTCAAGCTCGGCGAACGCAAACTGGTCGGCTCCTACCTGCGCGTCGGTTTCGAGAAGAACGGCGCATGGCGCGTCTTCAAGCTGCGGCAGGACTTCATCGCCGCCGACAAGGTGCAGATGGAGGACGACATCACCGCATCGGCGGTCGTGCCAGCCGACCGCCTGCCGAACCTGCCGCCCGACATCGCGGCCCCCAGCGTCAAGCTTGCCGCCAATTGCGAGGCGCGTCTGTTCCAGCGGCCCGATGAGGCCATCCATCGCGGCATCGACCGGCAGACCGAGGCTGACATGGCGCGGCGCGACAACTTCATCGCCAACTTTGCACCGCTGAAAAATGAAGCTTTGTCCAACATCGTCGACGATGTCGCGGGCCTGGACCAATATACGCCCCCGATGCGCGAGCTCCTGCAAGCGGCCCACCGTGCCGGCGAAACCGTGGTGTCATCCGCACATCCGCGCATGGTGGATGGCAAGCCCAGCAAGAACCCGCGTTACCTGCAACTGCGTCCGGATCTTGCCAATCCGCTGGGCCGCTACGTCGCCATGGTCGGCGCACGACTGGCGCGCCGCGTGCCGCTCGGTGTGCCGGTGTGCGAACCGGTGCATGCCGTCCTGATCGGCCGGCGCAACAATCCGCCCGAGCCGGGCATCCGACCGCTGGCAGTGTTCAACCCGATCCACTATCAGGAGCTGCCCGAACTGTTCATGGATGTGATTTGCAGCCTCACCGGCAAGTCGCCCTCGACCACCGGCGCCGGCAGCGAAGGCGCGCTCACCAAAGGCCCGTTCAACGCGCTGCGGCCCATCGCCGACCTCAACAACGCACTGGTGTCCTTCATCCTCACCGGCCACGCCGGCTTTTCCACTGCCGCGGGTCACATCGGCCCAAAGATGCGCGTCGATCACGACATCAGCCTGCTGATTCCAGAAATCTGGGCGCGCCTCCCGGCCGCAGCACGCCACCCTGAATATCTGATCGAACAAGGCTATCTGGAGCGGCTGAAAGACTTTGACTGCGAAGGCCGGCCGGTGCTGGCCAGCCGCCTCGGCTGGCGTATCACCGAACGCTTTGTTCACGCCTACCTGGGCAAGATCTTCGACACGCCACACCTGGTCTTCGGCGAAGACATCCTGCGCCCTGAAACCCAGGATATCACCGCCTACGCGGATGGCATCGACAATATCGTCGCCGCCCAGCGCAAGGTGGCGCAGACCTATCTCGACGATGGCAGCATCGATGATGCCTGTCCGCCCCTCAAGGCACTGCTGCACATCATGGCAAGCGGCCAGTATGACGGCCGCGATGCGCACCACCTGGAGATTCGCGCCCAGTTCACCCGCGACGCCCTGCTCGCTTCCGACTGGTATCAGGCACGCCTAAGCGCCAAGCAGGCCCGCGATATTGCCCAACTCAACCGGCAGATCGGCTATCTCGATAGCTTCCTCGGCCGCGTCAGTCATCAAGATGTCGCCGCCGGACTGGACATTGCCGGTCGCCTGGCGCAGGCCCGCGAACAACTCGCGACTGTCAGCGCACCCGCCTACATCGATGCGCTACGCGGCACCATGGGCGCCGAGCCAAGTCTGCAAGGCTGACCACATTCAGCCGCAAGGTGCTTGCTAGATTTCAGTCTGCTCCGCAATCTCCAGCGCATCGTCCACCTCGATGCCGAGGTAGCGAACCGCATGTGCATTCTGAAGATAGATGCGGATGGCCCAGATATCCTTCGGCTTGAGGGGTGGCCTTTGGCGGAAGGTCGACGGGACCGCGCCGACGTCGGCTACGCGATAGTCGGCGGCGCTATTCGCCCAAGTAGGCTGCCCGCACGCGTGGATCCGCGAGCAGGTTATCAGCCGTATCAGCCAAGGTGATCTTGCCGCTTTCCATGACGTAGCCACGCGCGCAGGTGTGCAAGGCGAGTCGCGCGTTCTGCTCAACCAGCAGGATGGTGACGCCCTGCGCCGCGACAGTGCGGATGAGCTCGAAAATCTTTTCCACCATCAAGGGCGCAAGGCCCATTGAGGGCTCGTCGAGCAACAGCAGTTGCGGCCGGCCCATCAGCGCACGGCCAATGGCGAGCATCTGCTGTTCGCCGCCGGAAAGCGTGCCGGCTACCTGTGCGGCGCGCTCCTTGAGGCGCGGCAGCATCGCGTAGATGCGGTCGAGATCGGTGGCGATCTCGGTCCTGTCGTTGCGATGGTAGGCGCCCATGGCAAGGTTTTCAGCCACGGTCAGGCGCGCGAATACGCCGCGACCTTCGGGCACCAATGCCAGCCCGCGACCGATCAGCGCGTGGCTGGGCAGTTGGTCGAGGCGCTCCTTGCGGTAGTGAATTTCGCCCGACGAGGCGATCATGCGTGCGATGGCTTTCAGGGTCGAGGTCTTGCCCGCACCATTGGCGCCAATCAGGCAGACCAGTTCGCCCTCCTCGACCGCAAAGGAAATGCCTTTGACGGCCGCAATGCCGCCATAGTGCACGTCGAGGTTGAGCGCCTCCAGCAGGGCGTAAGGTTGGTGGCTATTCACCGACACTGCCTCCGAGATAGGCTTCGATTACCTTGGGATCGCGCTGCACGATGGCCGGTACATCTTCCGCAATCTTCTCGCCGTAGTCGAGCACCGCCACGCGGTCGCACAGGCCCATGATCAGCTTGACGTCGTGCTCGATCAGCAATACCGTCAGGCCGTCGACACGCAGGCCTTCGATCAACTGGCGCAGGGCGACGGTCTCGGTAGCGTTCATGCCGGCGGCAGGCTCATCCAGCGCCAGCAGTTTCGGCTCGGTCGCCAGGGCGCGGGCAATTTCGAGGCGGCGCTGGTCGCCGTAGGAAAGATGCTTGGCGAGCGCGCCGGCACGGTGCGCAATGCCCACGTAAGTAAGCAACTCTTCGGCACGGCGCTTGATCGCGGCCTCTTCCTCGCGCTGGGCGCGGGTACGGAAGATCGCGCCGAACACGCCGGCTTTCGTCCTGACGTGACGCCCGACCATGACATTCTCAAGCGCCGTCATGTTGCCGAACAGGCGGATGTTCTGGAAAGTGCGCGCGATACCTGCCTGCGCCACGACGTGTGGGCTGCCCAGTGCGAGCGGCTGCCCGGCAAACAGCACCTCGCCGCTATCGCGGGTGTAAAGCCCCGTCAGTACATTGAAGAAGGTGGTCTTGCCCGCGCCGTTGGGGCCGATCAGTCCGTAGATTTCCTTTTCGCGGATGGTCAGCGACACATCCTTGAGGGCCTGCACGCCGCCGAAGCGTTTGCCCACGCTGCGCGCTTCGAGGAGAGTACTCATTCTGCCGTCTCAGCCTTCATTTCCCGCTTGTGGCGCGACTCCGGCCACAAGCCGGCGGGACGGAAACGCATGGTCAGCACCAGGGCGATGCCGAACACCAGCATGCGCAGCACTTCGGGCTCGACCAGCATCCGGCCAAACAGGGCCCTCTGCATCGGCTCGACCGAATAACGCAGGAACTCGGGCACGAAGGACAGCAGCAGCGCGCCGGCGATCACGCCCCAGACATTGCCCATGCCGCCCAGCACCACCATCGCCAACACCATGATCGATTCGTTGAGAATGAAGCTCTCGGGGCTGACAAAACCCTGCATAGCAGCGAACATGCCGCCGGCAACCCCGCCGAAGCTGGCGCCCATGGCGAAGGCCAGCAGCTTGACGTTGCGCGTATTGATCCCCGCCGCCTTGGCCGCCAACTCATCCTCGCGAATCGCCACCCAGGCGCGGCCGATGCGCGATTGCTGCAGGCGCAGATTGACGACAATCACCAGCAGGAGCAACAGCAACAGCACGTAGTAATACTTCGCCGGCCCGGTGATGCTCAGGCCGAACAGCGTATCGGTCGCCGAAAAATTGACGCTGCCGACCGACAGGCCGTCGATGCGCGTGATACCCTTCGGCCCGTTGGTGATGTTGAACGGCGCCGAGAGGTTGTTCATGAAGATGCGCACGATCTCGCCGAAACCCAGCGTCACAATCGCCAGATAGTCGCCGCGCAGCCGTAAAGTCGGCGCTCCCAGGACGGCACCGGCCACGCAGGCCACCAGTGCGCCAATCGGCAGAATCGCCCAGAACGGCAGGTGCAGGTTGAAATGCGGCGAGGCCAGCAGGGCATAGACATAGGCACCCACCGCATAGAAGGCGATGTAGCCGAGGTCGAGCAGGCCGGCCATGCCGACGACGATATTGAGGCCGAGCGAGAGAAAGACGAACAAGATGGCGAGGTTGGCGATGCGCACCCAGGCGGTGCCGACCTGGGTCAGCACCAGCGGCAGGGCCAGCAGGGCGATGGCAATCAGTGCGATGCCGACAGTCTTCCTGTTCACGCCCGCTCCGAAACACGTTCGCCCAACAGTCCCGAGGGCCGGAACACCAGCACGAGGATCAGCACCAGAAAGGCGAACACATCCTGATAATTGCTGCCAAACAGGATGACATGCCCATCGGCCGCGCAACGCTCGGTCAGCATGCTGCCCACGACCGGCCAGTGGCACAGGTCGGTCAGGTCGCCGATATAGCCGGTGCCCAGTGCCTCGACCAGCCCGAGCACGATGCCGCCCAGCATGGCGCCGGCAAGATTGCCGATGCCGCCCAGCACGGCGGCCGAGAAGGCTTTCAAACCCAGCGTGAAACCCATGGTGTAGTGGGCGATGCCGTAGTAGGTACCCACCATCACGCCGGCAATCGCGCCGAGGCCGGCGCCGATCACAAAAGTGGCTGCAATGACGCGATTGGCATCGACGCCCATCAGGGCAGCGACCCGCACATCCTCGGCCGTGGCGCGGATGGCGATGCCGAAGCGCGTCCGGTACACGAACCAGGTCAGCCCGGCCATCAGGATGATCGACATCAGAATGATGGCAATCTGCACGGCGCTGATCGCCGCCCCGCCGATGGAATAACTGGCGTTTTCCATGATCTGCGGAAAGGCGCGCGGATCGCGGCCCCAGATCAGCAGCGCCAGATGTTGCAGAATGATCGACATGCCGATTGCCGTAATCAAGGGCGCCAGTCTTGGCGCGTGGCGCAACGGACGGTAAGCCACGCGTTCCAGCGTATAGCCGATGACCATGCAGACGGGAATCGCCGCCAGCACCCCCAGCAGCACGATCAGGGCGGGCGGCAGCGGCAGCCCCATGCCAACCACGGCCATGATGACGGAGAAGGCCACCATCGCACCGATCATCACCACTTCGCCATGGGCGAAGTTGATCAGCTGGATGACCCCATAAACCATCGTGTAGCCAAGGGCGACGATGGCATAGACGCTGCCCGTGGTCAGGCCGTTGATGATTTGTTGCAGAAAGATGTCCACGGCGGCGGATATTACCTTGTTAATAACCTATTCATGCAAAACGGCACCCCCGGGTTGCCCTGGGGGTGCCGTTGCGTGCTACAGACGACGATTACTGCTTGGCGGGTGCCGGTGCTGCTGCAGGCGCTGTTTCAGTCGGTTTGGCTGGTTCGGCGGCAGCCGGAGCAGGTGTGGGGGCCGGTGCCGACAGGGCCGCATACTCGTCCAGCGTCAGCGACTTGCCACCCTTGATGATGGCGAGCGGGCTGATCTTGCCTTCCTTCATCGTGAAGATGGTCATTTCGGCGTCCTTGCGGTCGCCCTTTTCGTCGAACTGGATGTTACCCGACGCGCCATTGAAGTTGATCGACTGCAGAGCCGGCAGGTACTTGGCCGGATCGGACGAATCCGCCTTCTGCATGGCGGCAATCAGCAGCTTGGTCGAGTCGTAGGTGAAGGGCGCGTAAAGGATGGGGTCGATGTTGAACTTGGCCTTGTAGCCTTCGAGGAACTTGGCGCCCGCCGCCTGAACCGGGATACCGGCTTGCGAGCAGACCAGGTTTTCGGCGGCTTCGCCCGCCAGTTCGGCCATCTTGTCGGTACAGGCACCATCGCCGAAGGAGAACACGGCACCGATCTTGAGTTCGCGCGCCTGCTTGAGCAACGGACCGCCGGTAGCGTCCATGCCGCCGTAGAAGACGACATCAGGTTTTTTGCCCTTGACCTTGGTGAGGATGGCCTTCCAGTCGGCGGTCTTGTCGGTGCCCTTCTCGCGCGGCAGCACCTTCACGCCGGCTGCCTTGAGGGTCTTCTCGACCTCGTTGGCCAAGCCTTCGCCGTAAGCAGTGGCGTCATCGATGATGGCGGCGGTTTTCGGTTTGCTGGTAGCCACCAGATAGTTGGCGACGGCAGGCCCTTGCTGGTCGTCGCGGCCGACGACGCGGAACACACCCTTGAAGCCCTGCTCGGTCAGCGCCGGGTTGGTGGCGGAACCGGAGATCATCGGCAGGCCGGCCTGGTTATAGATGGCGGAGGCGGGGATCGTGGTGCCGGAGTTCAGGTGGCCGACCACGCCGACGACTTTGGCATCGACGAGTTTCTGGGCCACCGTGTTGCCGACTTTCGGATCGGCCTGGTCGTCTTCTGCGACCAGTTCGAATTTGACCGACTTGCCATCGAGCTTGATGCCGGCGGCGTTGGCTTCGTCGAGGGCGAGACGCGCACCGTTCTCGTTGTCCTTGCCGAGGTGGGCGATGCCGCCGGTCAGCGGGGCGACATGGCCGATCTTGACGATGACCGGCGGCGGCGGCGGGGGCGGTGCCTGAACGGCGGGCGCGGGCGGGGGTTCTTCCTTGCCACAGCCCATCATGAGCACGGCAGCAGCGACAGAAACGGAAACGAGCTTGATCGTAGTACGCATTGACAACTCCAATGAGGTTAGGGGGTGGTAAGTTGTTTGTTAGATAGAGGGTGCAATATTCCCGAGAGTCCCCGATCTGTCAAGCGGGAAGCGCATAAACTTTACCACGCCATTATTTCAGGAACTTGCCAGCAGGATTAAAGGGCGCTTATGATGCCGCCCCTCGGTACCGAATAATCATGACAAAACAACTGATCATTGCAGAAAAGCCTTCTGTCGCCCAGGACATCGCCCGGGCGTTGGGCGGTTTCACCCGCGAGGGCGACTATTTCGAGAGCGAGCACTATGTGCTCAGCTCCGCCGTCGGCCATTTGCTTGAGCTGGCGGTGCCCGAGGAATACGAGGTCAAGCGCGGCAAGTGGACCTTCACCCATCTGCCGGTGATTCCGCCGCGCTTCACCCTCAATCCGATCGACAAGACCGCCGACCGCCTGCGCCTGCTGACACGCCTGATCAAGCGCAAGGACGTGACCGGTCTGGTGAATGCCTGCGACGCAGGGCGCGAGGGCGAACTGATCTTCCGCTACGTCGTGCAGCACGCGCTGACCGAAAAGACCGCCAAGCCGATTCGCCGTCTCTGGCTGCAGTCGATGACCGCCACCGCCATCCGCGATGGCTTCGCCCACCTGCGCACCGATCAGGAGATGCTGCCGCTGGCCGACGCCGCCCGTTGCCGCTCCGAGGCCGACTGGCTGATCGGCATCAATGGCACACGCGCCATGACCGCCTTCAACTCGCAGGAAGGCGGCTTCTACAAGACCACCGTCGGCCGCGTGCAGACGCCGACGCTCGCCATCCTGGTCGAGCGCGAGAAGACCATCCGCGCCTTCCAGCCGCGCGATTACTGGGAGGTCGAGGCCGAATTCCAGGCCGTCGCCGGCACCTATCGCGGCAAATGGTTCGACGAGAAGTTCAAGAAGTCCGACGATGAGCATGCCAGGGCCGAACGCATTTGGACTCAAGCAAGCGCCGAAACCCTGCGCAAGAAGTGCCTCGGCAAGCATGGCGAAGTCACGGAAGAAGCGACGCCGAAGACCGAAGCCTGCCCGCTGCTTTACGATCTGACCAGCCTGCAGCGCGACGCCAACGGCCGCTTCGGCTTCTCGGCGCGCAATACCCTGGCGCTGGCCCAGGCGCTGTACGAGCGCCACAAGGTGCTGACCTATCCACGGACCGACTCGCGCTACCTGCCCGAGGACATGATCGGCCCGGCCAAGGACACCTTGCGCGCCCTCACGGATTCGCCGCTCGGCAAGCACGCCACCACGGTGCTCGACAACGGCTGGGTGCATCCGACCAAGCGCATCTTCAACAATGCCAAGGTGAGCGATCACTTCGCCATCATCCCCACCGGTGCTGCGCCGAAGAACCTGTCCGAACCCGAGCAGAAGCTCTACGACCTGGTCGTCAAGCGCTTCATCGCCATCTTCTTCCCGTCTGCCGAATACCTCGTCACCACGCGCATCACCAGGATCGAGCAAGAGCCGTTCAAGACCGTCGGCAAGGTGCTGGTCACGCCCGGCTGGCTGGCGGTCTATGGCAAGGAAGCCGCGGGGGCGGACGAGGAGAATCCCAATCTGCCGCTGCTGGAAAAGAAGGAGCGCGTCTGGGCCAACGACGTCGAGGTCAAGGCCAACGCTACCAAGCCGCCGCCACGCTTCAACGAAGCCACGCTGCTCTCGGCGATGGAAGGTGCCGGTAAATTAGTGGACGATGAAGAACTGCGCGACGCCATGGCCGAACGTGGCCTCGGCACGCCAGCCACCCGCGCCGCCACCATCGAAGGTCTGATCGCCGAGGAATACCTGCACCGCAACGGCCGCGAGTTGCAGCCAACGGCCAAGGCCTTCAATCTGTTTTTCGCGCTCGAACAGCTCAAGGTGGACGAGATCCGTTCGCCGGAACTGACCGGCCTGTGGGAATGGAAGCTGCGCGAAATGGAGCATGGACGCCTCAAGCGCGAGGAGTTCATGGCCCACATCACCGAGCAAACGCAGGCGATGGTCGAGCACATCAAGACCGGCGAGTTTGCCGATGCCGACTTCGGCACGCTCAAAACTCCCTGCCCGAAGTGCGGCGGAGCCATCCACGAAACCTACCGCCACTTCAAGTGCGACAAGTGTGACTACAAGCTGTGGAAGGTCGTCGCCAGCCGCCAGTGGGAACCGGAAGAAATGGACCAGCTGCTGAGGGAACGCCAGATCGGTCCGCTGCAGGGCTTCCGCAGCAAGATGGGGCGCGCCTTCGCGGCCGTCATCAAGCTCAACGACGAACACACACCGAGCTTCGACTTCGGCAACGAAGAGGACAGTGCCGAGGAAGTGGATTTCAGTGGTTTGGAGCCCTTGGGCGCCTGCCCGAAGTGTGCTGCACGCGTTTTCGAGCAGCCGATGAACTACCTCTGCGAGAAGGCCACGGGTGCCGCCAAGACCTGTGACTTCCGCTCCGGCAAGGTGATCCTGCAGCAGGAAATCGGCAAGGGCGAAATGCAGAAACTGCTGGAGACCGGCAAGACCAGCCTGCTCAAGGGCTTCGTCTCCAACCGCACCCGCAAGAAGTTTTCTGCCTATCTCGTGCGCGGCGCCGACGGCAAGGTCGGCTTCGAGTTCGAGCAGCGGGCCGCCAAGGTGCCGAAAGCAAAAGCGGAGACAAAAGTCGGCGCTGGGGATACGGCAGCACCTGCGGCCAAGAAGCCCGCAGCGAAGAAACCTGCCGCGAAAAAGGCCGCACCCAAGAAAAAAGCCTGATCAGGGCTGCGCCCAGAAGCGATTGATGTCGGTCAGTCCCCAGGTGGCCGCATCTTCGCGGCCGACGATCTTCTCGGCACCCTGCTTTGACAGGTCGATGACTTCCGGCGGAATATAGGCCTTCGATTGGGTTGAGAAGAACACCTTGACCAGTGGCGCCAGCAGCGACTTTTGCGACTGCTCGATCACCACGCCGAGGCGGCCGGAAGCGAGCTTGACCAGCGAGCCGGTCGGGTAGATGCCGATGCTCTTGACGAAGGCCTGAAACACGCGCTCGTCGAAGTGTCCCTTCGACCATTCGGTCATCTTGCGGATCGACTCGGCCGGATCCCAACCCTCCTTGTAGGGACGATTCGAGGTGATCGCGTCATAGACGTCACAGATCGCCCCCATCTTGGCAAACAGGCTGATCTCGTCGCCCTTGAGGCCCTGGGGATAGCCGGAACCATCCACTTTTTCGTGGTGGTACAGACAGACATCGAGCGACACCTCGTTGGCGCCACCGCCTTCCACCAGCAGACGATGGCCTTCGACCGGGTGGCCCTTGATGATGCGGAATTCCTCTTCGGTCAGCTTGCCGGGCTTGTTGAGCACTTCCATCGGCATCAGCGCCTTGCCCAGATCGTGCAGCAGGCCAGCCATGCCGGCGTCGCGCATCTGCTTGTCGTCGAGGGAAAGCTGGCGTGACAGGGCAACCATCAGGGCGCACACCGCCACCGAATGCATGTAGGTGTAGTCGTCGGCCGAGCGCAGGCGCGCCAGACTGATCAGCGCGCCCGGATTGCGCATCACCGAACTGGAAATTTCGTCGACCAGCGCGCCGGCGGCTTCGTGGTCGACCGCCTTGCCCATGCGCGCCTCCTGGAACATGGAGACCACCGCTTCCTTGGACTTGGCGCAGATCTTGGCAGCGCGCTTAACCTCGTCCGCCATCGAAACGCGCGCTTCGACTGGCTTGGGCGGCGCGATATGCTCCAGCACCTCGTCGATTTCCGCTTCGGCTTCCTGCTTGGTCTCACCGACGACATCAACACCTTTCTTGACGTCGATCCAGAGTTCCTTGATGCCGCAGGTCTGAATCGCCTTGAGGTCAGCCGCCTCCTTGAGGACGAAGTTCTCGCGCCAGAACGGATGATCCATCCACGAGCCGCAGAACTCCTGGATGTGCATGCCCAGCGTCAACTGCCCGACGGTGATTTTTTTCAGCATGCTAGACTCGCCGGCCCTTGAAAGTGTGTCGCAACATGGACTTGTATCTGCTATTCAGTGCGCTGATTCTCGGCATCGTCGAAGGGCTTACGGAGTTTCTGCCCATTTCGAGTACCGGTCATTTGATTCTAGCCGGAGACCTGCTCGACTTTAACGACGAACGCGGCAAACTGTTTGAAATTGTCATACAGTCCGGGGCGATTCTGGCGGTAATCTGGGAATACCGCCAGCGTTTTGCGAATGTTTTACACGGACTACCGCATGACCCGGTCGCCCGTCGCTTCGTCGCCAACCTCGCCATTGCCTTCATGCCCCTGGCCGTGTTCGGCCTGTTGTTCGGCAAGGCCATCAAGGCCACCCTGTTTGCGCCGGTGCCGGTCGCCATCGCTTTCATCGTCGGCGGTTTCGTCATCCTCTGGGCCGAAAAGCGCGAACACACCATCGCCATCCATACGGTCGACGACATCGGTCCCTGGGATGCCCTCAAGCTTGGCCTGGCCCAGGCCTGCGCGCTGATTCCCGGCACCTCGCGCTCCGGCGCCACCATCATTGGCGGCCTGTTCTTCGGCCTGTCGCGCAAGGCGGCCACCGAGTTTTCCTTCTTCCTCGCCGTACCCACGCTGGGCGCTGCGACGGTCTACCAGCTTTACAAGGAGCGCCACCTGCTGGCCTGGGATGACTTCGGCATGTGGGTGGTCGGTTTTATCTCCGCCTTCGTCTCGGCCTTTCTCTGCGTGCGCTGGCTGCTGCGCTACATCTCGTCGCACGACTTCACCATTTTCGCCTGGTATCGCATCGTCTTCGGCATTGTCGTGCTGGCCACCTGGCAACTGGGCCTCGTCAATTGGACCGCCCACTGATCGTCTATCTGCACGGCTTCACCAGCGGGCCGCAGTCGCGCAAGGTGCAGGCGCTCGCCGCGCGCATGGCGCAACACGGGCTGGCGGACCGGCTAATCTGTCCACAGTTAAAAGCCTCTCCCGCCGCGTCGATTGCGCTGATTGAAGACCTGCTGCAAAAAGTCGGCGCTGGCAAGACGGCAACTTTGGTGGGATCGTCGCTGGGCGGCTACTACGCCACCTGGCTTGCCGAGAAACATCAGTTGAAAGCGGTACTGGTGAATCCGGCCGTGGTTGCCGCCATCGAACTCGAACGCTACCTCGGCCCACAGACTTGGCTCTACAGCGGCGAATCCTTCGAATTCACGCGACAGTACATCGCCGAACTGCGCGCACTGGAAGTACCCACACTGGCCGATCCTTCACGCTACTGGCTGTTGGCTGAAGAAGGTGACGAGACGCTCGACTATCGCCAGGCCGTCGCCCGCTATACCGGCGCACGGCAAACCGTGTTGCCCGGTGGCGACCACAGCTTCACACGCTGGGACGATTATCTTGACGAGATTCTCGCCTTCGCACGACTCGTATAATTCGCCCCCCCTTCCCTGCCGCCCACTCCCCCATGAATGTCCTCTTCGAAGAGGATGGTGCCTTCAAGACCGGCACCATCGTCGCCGACAATGATTCGTCCCTGCAGGTCGATACCGCCAGCGGCAAGCGCATCAAGCTGAAAGCGGCGAACGTGCTGCTACGTTTCGCCGCACCCGGTGCCGGCGAACTGCTCAAGCTGGCCGAAGCGGATGCGGAGGGCATCGAGACCGAGTTTCTCTGGGAGGTGTGCAGCGAGGCCGAGTTCGGCTTCGAGGAACTGGCCGCCGAATATGCCGGTCACAAGCCGACACCGGTCGAAGCCACCGCCGTGCTGCTGCGCCTGCAATCCGCCCCGATTTATTTCCACCGCAAGGGCAAAGGCCGCTTCAGAAAAGCGCCGCCGGAAATCCTGCAGGCGGCCTTGGCCGGGCAGGAGAAGAAGCGCCAGCAGGCATTGGCCATTGAGCGCATGGCTGGCGAACTGCAAGCCGGACAGTTGCCGCCCGAGCTGGCACCGCTGCTCACCGAACTGCTCTACAAGCCGGATCGCAACCGGCCGGAGACCAAGGCGCTCGAAGCGGCTTGTGCGGCCACCGGCGAAAGCGCCGAGCGTCTGCTGTTCCGCTGCGGAGCGCTGCCCGACAGCCATGCTTTCCATTTGGGCCGTTTCCTCTTCGAACATTTCAGGAGCGGCACGGATTTCCCCGCCTATGCCGACGCGGTCGATCCGGCCGACCTGCCGGTGGCCGATGTGCAGGCCTTTTCCATCGACGATGCCCACACCACCGAAATCGACGATGCGTTTTCGCTCGTCGTGCAGGCCGATGGCAGTCTGCGCGTGGGCATCCACATCGCGGCGCCCGGTCTCGGCTTCGGGCCGGAGTCGGATCTCGGGCGCATCGCGCGCCAGCGCTTATCGACCGTCTATATGCCGGGGCGCAAGATCACCATGCTGCCCGAGCCGGTCATCGCCAGCCATACGCTCGAAGCCGGCCAGACGGTGCCGGCGCTGTCGCTCTACCTCGATGTCGCCGCCGACCTGCGCGTGCTCGGTCACGAGACGAAGCTCGAATGCGTGCCCGTCGTCGCCAACCTGCGCCACCACGACATCGAGCCGCTGTTCAATGCCGAGACACTTGCCGATGCCAATGGCTTGTCCGAATTCCCGTTCAGCAACGAACTCAAGCGCCTGTGGGAACTGGCCACCGTGCTGGAGGCGGGCCGCGGCCAGCAAAGCCAGCAGAACCGCAAGGACTACAACTTCCGCGTCGACTGGGACACCGTCACGCCGCAAGGTGCCGGCCGCGTGATCATCGAGGAGCGGCCGCGCGGCAGCCCGCTCGACACCCTGGTGGCCGAGCTGATGATCGTCGCCAACGCCACCTGGGGCGCCCTGCTGCGCGACGCCAAGATTCCCGCCATGTATCGGGCACAAACCGCCGGCAAGGCGCGCATGACCACCGTTGCCACGGCGCATGAAGGACTGGGGGTCGAGTGCTACGCCTGGTCGACCTCACCCCTGCGCCGCTTTGCCGACCTTGCCAACCAGTGGCAACTAATCTCCCATTTGCGCGGCGACAAGCCCGCCTACCCGCCCAAGTCGGCCGACCTGATGGCCGCCCTGCGCGATTTCGAGCTCACCTACGCGAGCTACGCCGAATTTCAACGCGGCATGGAACGCTACTGGTGCCTGCGCTATCTGGCGCAGGAAGGCATCACCGAAACCACCGCACAGGTGTTGAAGGAAAACATTGTGCGCCTCGATGCCATCCCGCTGGTGACCAAGGCCAACGGCCTGCCGACGCTGGAACGCGGCGCGCGCGTCCGGCTGGCCGTCTCCGCCATCGATCTGCTGGCCGCCGAAGCCAGCTTGGGATTCATCGAATTGCTGCCTGTCGACCGGCCTGATGCCGCTTTAGCGGAGGGGGAAGAAACGCCGGGCGGGGAGTAAAATTTTAAATATGCCTGTCACCCTGGCCTGGCCTGCCCCGCTTGCTGCGATGGACCCACCGCGACGCCACCTGAGCGTGGCGCTCGGTGTGTCGCTGTTCCTGCACGCCATCCTGCTGTCGATCCACTTCAAACTGCCCGAGAAGCTCGACAACGTCCGCCAGCAGGCGCTTGATGTCATCCTCGTCAACAGCAAGCACGCCGCCAAGCCCACCAAGGCGCAGGCCAAGGCGCAAACCAATCTCGATGGCGGCGGCAATGTTGCCGAGAACCGCCGCGCCAAAACGCCGCTGCCCGCCACCAACGATTCACAGGCCGGCAACGATGTCACGTTCGCGCAGCAGCGCGTTTCGCAACTCGAAGCGCAACAGCGCGAAGTCCTGACGCAACTGCAGTCGGAGCGCAAAACCAAGGTCGATGCCGACCGCACGCCAACCCCGGAGGCTCCGGTCTCGGGTCGCGACCTCGCCAGCCGGGCGATGATGCTGGCGCGCCTCGAAGCTGAAATCTCGCGCGATATTGACGACTATAACCAGCGACCAAAGCGGCGTTTCGTCGGCACACGCGTCGAGGAATATCGTTTTGCGCAGTATGTCGAGGACTGGCGCCAAAAAGTCGAGCGCATCGGCAACCTCAATTACCCGGATTCGGCACGCGGCAAGCTCTACGGCAGCCTGATCCTGACGGTGGCCATCAAGAAGAGCGGCGAACTCGAACGCGTCGAGATCAACCGCTCTTCCGGCCACCAGGTACTCGACGAGGCTGCCATGCGCATCGTCAAGCTGGCGGCGCCCTATGCCAACTTCCCCGAGGCCCTGCGGCGCGACACCGACATTCTCGAAATCACCCGGACCTGGACGTTTACCGGGGCCGACCAACTGCGGTCGAACTGACCGAAGAAAGCGATTCCCGATGGCTCAATCCGCCGACGATGTCAGCATGGCTCTGTTCTGCGATTTCGAAAACATCGCGCTGGGCGTGCGCGACGCCCAGTACGAAAAGTTCGACATCAAGCCCGTCCTCGAACGCCTGCTGCTCAAGGGCAGCATTGTCGTCAAGAAAGCCTACTGCGACTGGGATCGCTACAAGAGCTACAAGGCGACGATGCACGAGGCCAACTTCGAGCTGATCGAAATCCCCCATGTGCGCCAGTCGGGCAAAAACTCCGCCGACATCCGCATGGTCGTCGACGCGCTCGACCTCTGCTACACCAAGACCCACGTCAACACCTTCGTCATCATCAGCGGCGATTCGGATTTCTCGCCGCTGGTTTCCAAGCTGCGTGAGAACGCCAAGCGCGTCATCGGCGTCGGCGTCAAGCAATCCACCTCCGACCTGCTGATCGCCAACTGCGACGAATTCATCTACATCGACGATCTGGTGAGAAAACGCCAGCGCGACAACAGCGAACGCCAGAATCGCAAACCTGTCGAAACTGGCGACCCGCAGGAACAGGAAGCACGCCGCGTCAAGGGCCTTGACATGGCCGTCTCCACGCTGGAGGCCATGCTGGAAGACCGCAGCGACGACGAGCGCGTCTGGGCCTCGGTGCTCAAGGAAGCGATCAAGCGCCGCAATCCCGGCTTCAACGAAAACTACTTCGGTTACCGCACCCTCGGCGCGATGCTCGAAGATGCCCACAAGCGCGGCCTGCTCGAATTCGGCCGCGAGAACAACAGCGCCTACGTGAAGCGGCGTACCGCAGGCGTTACGCCAGCCGTGCCGGAAACCGTCCTTGTCGAAACCGGCGCCGTCTCGCCAGCGTCGACTTTTGAAGAGACGCCCGCCGAGCCCATCAAACCCAAGCGCTCTCGCAGTCGTCGCAAGCCCAAGGAGGAAACCGCCCCAGCGGTTGAGGCGGTACCCGCCGACAAGCCCACCCGCAAACCCCGCGCGCCGCGCGCCCCACGCAAGAAGAAAACAGAAGTCGCCGATGCCTGACCGCTACGCCGTCTTCGGCAATCCCATTTCGCACAGCCAGTCCCCGCGTATCCATGCGCTGTTTGCCGCCCAGACGCGGCAGGACATGAGTTATGACGCGATCCTCGCGCCGCTCGACGGATTCGCCAGCACCATCAGCAACTTCATGGCCGGCGGCGGGCGGGGCGCCAACGTCACCGTCCCCTTCAAGGAAGAAGCCTTCAAGCTGGCCACCATCCTGACGCCACGCGCCCAGGCCGCCTGTGCCGTTAATACCCTGAGCTTCCATGAAGGTGCCATCGGCGGCGACAACACCGACGGCGCCGGGCTGGTGCGCGACCTCAAGGCCAATCTGGGCTTCGATCTGGCGGACAAGCGCATCCTGCTGCTCGGCGCCGGCGGCGCGGCACGCGGCGCAATCCTGCCGCTGCTTGAGGAGCAACCCGCGACGCTGATCATAGCCAATCGTACCGAAGAAAAAGCCTTTCGCCTTGCGCTCGAATTCGCCGGCCGTGCCGACACCATTCCCGAGGCCTGCGGCTTCGCCCAACTGGCCGGCCAAAGCTTCGATCTGGTCATCAACGCCACCTCCACGGGCCTAAGCGACATCGCCCTGCCGCTGCCGCCGCACCTGTTCGCCCCGCGCGGCCTGGCGTACGAAATGGTCTATGGTCGCGAAACGTCCTTCATGAAACAGGCACGCGACGCCGGTAGCCGCGTCGCCGACGGCCTCGGCATGCTGGTCGAGCAGGCAGCCGAAGCATTCTTTACCTGGCGCGGCGTGAGACCGATCGCTGCCCCCGTACTGGCGACGCTGCGCTGATTTTCCGATAGCTATAGATAGATATCCCAGGATAGCCGCCTCAGTATGGTTCCGGCTTGTACCGCTTAGGTCTATCATATTGCTCGACCCTCCTGCCCGATTTTGAAAGGTTGCAATATGCTTGATTGGATTCCTGTCGCCCTGCTCGGTGCCGTCCTGTTGATGCAAATTATGCTGCTGGTGAAAAGCCGCAAGCCCGAGGTGCCGATGGGGGTGTTGTTTCAGTTGGAGCAGCTCGATCGCCTAGCGAAGGAGTTGCAAAGCTCCGTGGCCCGGCTTGAAGGGGGATTCGGGGCGATTGCCGGGCAGATCCAGAAAGTGGCGGAAACCAGCGGTGCGCGTAGCCTTGAGCCGGTGCGTCAGGCGCTCGACCAGAAGCTGGTGCAAGTGGTGGCCGAGTCGCGTGCCGGACGCGGCGAACTGGTCGATGCTTTGCAGCAATTTGAATCCCGCCTGGAACAGCGGTTGGGCGGTTTCGACGCGATGACGGCGGCCAACCGCCAGGAACTGTCCAACATCATGGTCGGGCTGCGTGATGAGCTTGCCAAAGCGGTGGGTTACATTGCGGTGGAAAGTACCAAGAGTCGCGATGCGCTGATGGAAAACGCAGGAAAATTTGAAGCGCGTATTCTCGAACGCTTTGTGGCGATGACCGCGACCAACCAGCAGACATTCGATTCCCTGAAAGCCGATGTCGGTGCGCAACTGGCTGCAATGTCTGCTGCAGTGCGCGAGCAGCTTGAGGGCAGCAACAGCCATACCCGCAGCCAACTTTCATTCATCCAGGAATTACTTAATCGCCAGATGAGTGTGCTGGCCGAGAGTTCGCAGCAGAGCGCCGAGCAATTGCGCGGTACCCTGAATGAGCGGCTGGCCATGATCCAGGCTGACAACCTCACTAAGCTGGACGAAATTCGCCGCACCGTGGACGAGAAGCTGCATGCCACGCTAGAACAACGCCTCGGCGCGTCGTTTCAACTGGTCTGTGATCGCCTCGAACAGGTACATCGCGGGCTGGGCGAGATGCACGCGCTGACGGCGGGCGTGGGCGATCTCAAGCGCGTGCTGACCGACGTGCGCACCACGGGTACCTGGGGCGAAGTTCAATTGGGCGCCATCATCGGGCAAATCCTCGCGCCCGAACAATACGCCCGCAACGTCACGACCCGTCCGGGCAACCATGCCTGCGTCGACTTCGCACTGCGACTACCCGGTATCCAGAATGAGCAACCAGTCTGGCTGCCGATCGACGCGCGCTTTCCGATGGAGGATTACCGGCGCCTGCTCGATGCCGTCAAGCGTGCCGACGAAGATGGTATTCGCCTCGCTGCCCAGGTGCTGGAAGATCGCGTGCGCAACGAGGCACAGGCCTTGTTCGACCAGCATGTCTGCCCGCCCTACACCACCGACTTTGCCATTCTCTACCTGCCGACCGAAGGGCTGTATGCCGAAGTATTGCGCCGACCGGGGCTATCGGAGGCCATGCAGCGCGATTATCGGGTGGTGCTGGCCGGCCCGACCAATCTGTCGGCCATCCTCAACAGTCTGCAGATGGGCTTCAAGACCCTGACCATCGAGAAGCGTTCGGCAGAAGTCTGGTCTCTGCTGGGCGAGGTCAAGTCCGAGTTTGGGCGCTTTGGCGATGTGCTGGCAGCGACTCAGGAAAAGCTCGAAGCGGCCACCCACCAGTTCTCGGAGGTCAGCGTGCGTACCCGCGCCATTCAGCAACGCCTGCAGCGTGTCGAAGAACTGCCCAAGCCGGACATGGCCCGCGTGCTCAGTCTGGTCGAGCCGAAGCTGGCCGCCGGCGATGGCGTGGAAGCCTGATGAGCATGAGTCGCAGCGCTACCGCGTCGCCTAACTAGACTCAAAGCCATGGCGCAACCCGATCTGTCCGCATTGAATACCAGCAATGAAGACGATTTGCGGCGTTTGCGAGCACGCCTCGAGGCCGAGGTCGCTACCCGCCAAGGGGTCGAACAGCGCCTCGTGCAACTGCAGTCGGCCTATTCGCGTTTCGTGCCGCCGCAGCTGTTGGAGCTACTCGGCAAGGAGAGCATCCTGGATGTCGATTGGGGGCATCAGGCCGAGAAAAAAATGACCATCCTGTTTTCCGACATCCGCGGCTTTGCCTCGATGTCGGAACGCATGTCGCCGCAGCAGTGTTTCGATTTCATCAATGCCTACCTGAGCTTCATGGAGCCGGTGGTGCTGGCGCACGGCGGCTTCATCGACAAGTACATCGGCGATTCGGTCATGGCCCTGTTCCCGGCGCGCGGCGACGATGCGCTGACGGCAGCCCTCGGCATGCTGGCCGAGCTGGATCATTTCAACGCCCAGCGTGCCGTGCTGCAAAGCGAGCTGCCGCTCGATCATGCCGAGCGACGGATCAGCAGCGATATACAGATCGGCATCGGCATGAACTCCGGCCTGCTGATGCTCGGCGTGATCGGTGGGGCCAATCGCATGGAAGTGACGGTGATCAGCGATGCGGTCAACGTGGCTTCGCGCGTCGAGACCTTGACCAAGACTTACCAGACGCCGATCCTGATTACCCAGCACACGCTCAACAGCATTCGTTATCCGTGCAACTTTTCGATTCGCTTCATCGACCGGGTGCGCGTGCGCGGCAAGCATCAGGCACAGTCCATCTACGAAGTGTTCGATGCCGATCCGGCGCCGATCAAGGCCGCCAAGCTGGCTTACCGCGACACCTTCGAGGATGCCCTGGCGCATTACCACTTCCGCCGCATGGAAGATGCCCTCGGATTGTTCGGCGACTGTCTCGAACAGAATCCGGGCGATACGCCGGCGGCGGTGTACTGGCAGCGTTGCCGCCAAGCCAACCGCGCCCATTCCGGCGAGGCCGGCGAGACCGATAGCGCTGCCCACTGGCGCGCCGAATACCTGCTCGGTTTTTCCGGGCTTGACGAGATGCATCAGGTCATTTTCAGCCACATCATTTCCCTGGCCAATGCCCTGCAGGAAGAGCAGGCCGGTACGGCCAGCCAGCTTGTCGTCAAGCTGGTGGAATGGACGCGCGAGCATTTCGAATCCGAAGAACGCATGATGGAAGCACACGGCTATCCGCGTTCGCCCTTTCTCGAACACCGCCAGCAGCACACGAAATTCCGCGAGTTTCTCGAAAGCCTGGCGGCCTGCATCCATGACGGCAAGACGCCCGCCCTGCGTCTCGCCTTTCGCGCCCAGTTCCTGTTGCTCGACTGGTTTATCAGTCATATCAGCATCACCGACCGTCACCTGGAGCGCTTCCTGTCCGAGCGGGTCAAGGCAGACCAGTTGCGTTAACCAAGGGAACCGCCCGGCGTCGCGAGCAATTCCGCGACCCGGTCGAGGAATAACCGGCTCAGATCAACGGCAGGGCCGCCCCCTGCTGCTTGAGTTGTGCGCGCGCGCTGCGCCAATCCGGGCAAAGCCGCGCCACCTGCGCCCAGAAGCGCGGGCTGTGGTTCATCTCAACCAGATGGGCGACTTCATGGGCGATGACGTAATCGACCAAAGGCAACGGCAGGTGGATCAGGCGCCAGTTGAGGCGAATGCCGCTGTGGGTACTGCAACTGCCCCAGCGGGTGCGGGCAGACGACAGGGCGAGCGGCGGCGTAGTCACACCAAGCCGGGTCGCCGCTGTGGCGATGCGCGGCTGAAACACCTCCAGCGCGCGCCGTTGCAAGGCGCGGCGGGCCAAAGCCGCAAGATCGGCCGCAGGGCGCGCCGCCAGCCAAAGTTCCCTTTCCTTCCAGTAACCTCGATTGCCGCCCGCGATGACGCACACGCGTACCGCGTCGCCCAATACCGGCAGCGAGCTGCCGTCGTGCAGGGCGAGATGGCGAATGCTGGTTCTTTCTGCAAACTCATCCAGCTTACGCACCACCCATTCTGCGTGGGTCAGAATGAAGGTTTCGATCGTGCTCAGCGAAAGCGCTGCAGGCGCACCGACCCGCAAGCCGCGCTCGTCGATGTGCAAGGCCAGGCGACGACGGTCGCGCCGCAACGAATAGGACACGATGCGGCCGTGCAGGACGAGATGCCGGTTCGGCGGCGGCGTATCGACGGTTGGAGGGAGGCGAAACAGTTCGAACTGTTCAGGCATCAGACCAAGGCAAACAGATCGTCGGAAACCAGCGCAGTTGCCTGGCTGGCCATGGCCTGGGTCAGTACTTGGGTAATGACCTTCATCGGTTGCTCGATCAGCCGCCAATGACAACGCAACTGCTTGCCTTCCAGCCGCACCCAGTCACTGCGCTTGCCAAATACCAGCTTGATGGCGACAGATTGCCGTCCCGCCAGCGTCGACTTTTCGGTAAAGAGCCGCAGGGCTTCCTCGCGCAGCCAGCTCTCGGCCGTATCGCAAATCTGGCGCGTGGTGGCGGCGGGCGGCAGGGGCAGATGCAGTTCATCGCCGATGCGCATGGCGCCCCGGCAAGTCGTATCGAGTACCAGGGTCAGCCGGCCGCCCAGATAGGCAATCGTCGTCCCGGTGCCCCAGTGGGTATCCGGCTGCGGCATGACGGCATCAAGCCGCAGCGTGAGTTGTGGCGTGCGCGGCGTCATGAGTTTCCTTGGGATAACGATGCGGGCTGATGCGGCGCATCTCGGTGTCGATCCAGCGTTCGGCGAGGGCGTTGATTTCGCCGGCTTTCATGCCGGCCGTCGCGATGGCCGGGCCGATGCTTACGGTCACCGTGCCGGGCTGCTTGAGAAAGGCATTGCGCCGCCAATATTCGCCGGAATCCAGCGCCACCGGCACCACCGGGACGCCGGCGGCTGCAGCCAGCCAGGCGCCGCCGATCTTGAACTCGCGCGTTGCGCCGGGGGCCGTGCGCGTGCCCTCGGGAAAGATCACCACGCTGTAGCCTGCGTTGAGCCGCTGTGTGCCACGCTCGACCACCTGCTTGAGCGCGGCCTTGCCCGAGGCGCGATCAATGCCGACAAAGGGCATCAGCTTGATACCCCAGCCGAAGAAGGGCAGCCAGTGCAGTTCGCGCTTGTAGACGAAGGCGGTGAGCGGAAAGATCACCTGCAAGGCAAAGGTTTCCCAGGCCGATTGATGCTTGCAAAGAATCACGCAGGGCGTGGCCGGGATGTGCTCGCTGCCTTCGATGCGATGGTCGATGCCGAGCACATGGCGGATCAGCCACATCACCAGCCGCACCCAGGGCATCACGAAAAGTCGGCGCTGGCGGGACGGCAACCAGAACACGCACAAGAGCGCCAGCACGATCAGCGGCGTGGTGATAACCATCGCCAGCATGAAGAGGGCTGAGCGCAGGAAGATCATCAGGAGGTCAGATGTCGTACGGCGTCTGCCAGATCGGCAAAGACCGGCATGTCGGGTGGCAGGGCCGGATCGAGGCGGGTTTTCGGGCCTTTGCCGGTGAGTACCAGCAGCGGCTGCGCCCCCACGGCCAGCGCGGCCTGCAGGTCGCGCAGCGAGTCGCCCACTACCGGCACGCCGGCCAGCGGCACGTTGTAACGCGAGGCAATTTCTTCGAGCATGCCGGGCTTGGGCTTACGGCAATCGCACTTGTCGGCATTCGTGTGCGGGCAATAAAAAATCGCGTCGATGGTCCCGCCGGCATGTGACGCCGCCTTGATCATCTTTTCGTGAATGGCATTCAGCGTATCCATGCCGAACAGACCGCGACCGATGCCGGACTGGTTGGTGCATACCACCACGCGATAGCCCCACTGGTTGAGCCGCGCGATGGCTTCCAGGCTGCCCGGCAGCGGCACCCACTCATCCGGCGACTTGATGTAAAGGTCGGAGTCTTTGTTGATGACGCCGTCGCGGTCGAGAATGATCAGTTTGGTACCCATGGTCAGGTCGAAAGCTTGGAGAGGTCAGCGATGCGGTTCATGGCCTGATGCAGCGTGGCCAGCAGGCCGAGACGGTTGTTGCGCAGTGCGGGGTCTTCGGCGTTGACCATCACGCCATCGAAGAAGGCATCGACCGGCGCCCTGAGTGCCGCCAGCGATTGCAGCGAGGCCGTGTAGTCGCCCTTGTCGAAGGCGGCATCCGCCTTGGGCTTGACTGCCGTCAGCGCGGCATTCAGCGCGACCTCGGCGGCTTCCTTCAGCAACGCGGCATCGACTTGCGCCGTCACCGTGCCTTCCGCCTTCTTCAGAATATTGCCGACGCGCTTGTTGGCAGCGGCCAAGCTGGCGGCTTCCGGCAGCGCCGCGAAGGCACGCACGGCAGCAAGACGCTTCGGGATGTCGCCGAGATACTGAGGCCACTTGCTGATTACTGCGTCGACCTCTAGCGCCGAATAACCCTGTTCGCGTAAGTTGTTGGCTGCGCGCTCATAGATGAAGTCAAACAGCTTCCCGACAACCAAACTATCTTCAAGCTGTGCTGCCTTGAATAGCCATATCAGGTCGAGAGGAAGGTTGCGCTCTATCAAAATGCGGATCACACCCAGCGCATGGCGACGTAGCGCGAAGGGGTCTTTGTCGCCGGTCGGCAACTGGCCGATGCTGAACATGTCGGCCAGCGTTTGCAACTTGTCGGCCAGCGCGACACACAGGCCGACAGGATTGCGCGGCAGTTCGTCGCCGGCGAAGCGCGGCTTGTAGTGGTCTTCGATGGCATCTGCGATGTCGGCGGCCAGGCCGTCATGCAGCGCGTAGTAGCGGCCCATGATGCCTTGCAGCTCGGGGAATTCGCCGACCATGTCGGTCAGCAGGTCGGCCTTGGAGAGCAGCGCGGCCTGATCGGCCTGTCTTGCGAGTGCTTCGCCACCAAGCTGCTGACCGATGGCGCTGGCAAGCGCAGCGACGCGCTGGGCGCGCTCGCCCTGCGTGCCGAGCTTGTTGTGATAGACGACTTTTGCCAGGCCCGGAATGCGGTCGGCCAGCGACTTCTTGCGATCCTGGTCGAAGAAGAACTTGGCGTCGGCCAGACGCGGGCGCACGACGCGCTCGTTGCCGCCGATCACGGCGGAAGCATCGGCCGGGCGGATGTTGCTGACGACGAGGAACTTGTGGGTCAGCTTGCCATCCTTGAGCAGGGGAAAGTATTTCTGGTTGGCCTTCATCGTCAGGATCAGGCATTCCTGCGGCACATCGAGGAATTCCTTTTCGAACTGGCAGGTCAGCACATTCGGGCGCTCGACGAGCGCGGTGACTTCATCGAGCAATGCCTCATCCTCGATCGGCTGCAAGCCTTCCTTCGCGGCGGCGGCCTTGAGCTGCTTCTCGATCTCGGCGCGACGGGCGGCGAAGCCGGCGATCACGGCGCCTTCGCTTTCCATCTGCTCGGCGTAGCTGTCGGCATTCTGGATCGACAGCACGGGATTTTTCGCTTCGAAACGGTGGCCCTGTGTTTCACGGCCAGCCGTCAGACCGAGCACGCCGATCGGCACGATGTCGGCGCCATACAGCGCGACCAACTTGTGCGCCGGACGCACGAAGTTCACGCTGGTCCAGCCATCCGCCAGTTGATAGCCCATCACCTTGGGAATCGGCAGCGCGGCGAGTGCGGCATCCAGCGCGGCCTGCAGGCCTTCGGCGAGGGTGGTGCCGGGCACAATGCTGTCGAGGAACAGCGCTTCGGCCTTGCCATCCATGGCGCGCTTGAGCATCGGTACGACGGAAGCATCTTGCCCCAGCGCAGCGAGTTTTTTCAGCAACGCGGGCGTGGCGTTGCCATTGGCGTCAAGGGCGACGGCCACCGGCATGAGCTTCTGCTGCATCGGTTTGTCGGCGGCTTTTGCGGCGACCTTGGTTACATGCACGGCAAGGCGGCGCGGTGAAGCATAGGACGTGGTGGTGGTTTCATCGACCAGCCCACTGGCCTTGAGCTTGGTGGCCAATGTGGATGCGAAAGACTCACCGAGTTTCTTCAGCGCCTTGGGTGGCAGTTCTTCAACGAACAATTCAACGAGCAGGTTCTTCATGCCGCTTTCTCCAGTTTCGCCAGCACTTCGGCGGCATGTTCTTTCGGCGCCATCGGGAAGCCCAGCCGCGCGCGGCTGTCGAGATAGGCCTGCGCCACGCTTCTGGCCAGATTGCGGATGCGCCCGATGTAGGCGGCGCGCTCGGTGACGGAAATCGCGCCACGCGCGTCGAGCAGGTTGAAGGTATGCGCGGCCTTGAGGACCTGTTCGTAGGCCGGCAGCGCCAGCTTTTGCTCCATCAGGTGCTTAGCATTGCCTTCGTGGGCGCCAAAGGCGGTGAGCAGAAATTCCACGTTGCTGTGCTCGAAGTTGTAGGTGCTCTGCTCCACCTCGTTCTGGTGGAACACATCGCCGTACTTGAGGCCCGGCGCATATTGCAGATCGAAGACGTTCTCGACACCTTGCAGATACATCGCCAGCCGTTCCAGGCCGTAGGTGATCTCGCCGGTGATCGGCTTGCAGTCGATGCCGCCGACCTGCTGGAAGTAGGTGAACTGCGTGACCTCCATGCCGTTGAGCCAGACCTCCCAGCCGAGGCCCCAGGCGCCGAGGGTGGGGTTTTCCCAGTCGTCCTCGACGAAGCGCACGTCGTTCTGCTTCAGGTCGAAGCCCAGTGCTTCGAGCGAGCCGAGATAGAGTTCGAGAATGTTTTCCGGCGCGGGCTTGAGCACCACCTGATACTGGTAGTAGTGCTGCATGCGGTTGGGGTTCTCGCCGTAGCGGCCGTCCTTGGGGCGGCGCGAGGGCTGCACGTAGGCGGCCTTCCACGGCTCGGGGCCGATGGCGCGCAGGAAGGTGGCGGTGTGCGAAGTGCCGGCGCCGACTTCCATGTCGTAGGGTTGCAGCAGCGCGCAGTTTTGCTGATTCCAGAATGCCTGGAGGCGCAGGATGATTTCTTGAAACGTTGGCTTCATGGCAGCGGGAAAATTCGGTAAAACCCGATTTTAACGACTCTTGCGCTGTCGATAAGCACGCAGGAGCGCCGGCAAAACCGCGCAGATTGCCAACAGCAGGGCCAGCGCATTTCCCCAGCGGATATAAGGCGTCTTGCCGCCGAAGCCCTGGGCTTCGACGCGCAGGGCGCCAGTGGCGAATGGCGGCAACTGGCCGAGTACGCGGCCGTCGGGCGCGATGGCCGCCGTGATGCCGGTATTCGTGGCGCGCAGCATCATACGACCGGTTTCCATGGCGCGCATGCGGGCAATCTGCAGGTGTTGCGGCTGGGCCAGCGAGTCGCCGAACCAGGCGGTGTTGGAAAGGTTGATCAGCAGTGTCGCCTGCGGCAGCGACGACAGCAGCTCCTCGCCGAAGAGGTCTTCGTAACAGATGTTCGGTGCAATTTGCTGGGCGGCGATCTGCAGAGGCGCTTGCATGGGAGGACCGGCGGAGAAGTCGGACATCGGGATGCGCACAAGATCGAAAAACCATGAGAAGCCCGGTGGCGCATATTCGCCAAAGGGCACCAGGTGGCGCTTGGCGTAACTCGTTACACCCTCCTTGGTAATGGCGATAGCGCCATTGACGTAACCGCCGTCGCGGTGGCGGGCAGCTGCGCCGATCAGCACATCGCCATGTTGCGCCAGCGCCTGCAGGGTCTCGCGCGGAATCTGGTCGAAAAACAACGGGATCGCGGTTTCCGGCAATACCGTCAGGGCCGCCGGGTTGTCGCGCGCCAGGCGCGTGTAGGTATCGACCGACAGCGGCAGACGTTCCGGCTCCCACTTTAGACTTTGCGCCACATTGCCCTGCAGCAGGCTGACGGCCAACGGCTGGCCGCTGGGCTGCGTCCAGTCCATGTCGCGCAGCAAGACGCCGCAGCCAAGCATGACGATAATCCCCAGCCAGGCAGTCTTGCGACGCCAGCCGGCAGCGAGCAGTGCAGCGATCAGCGCAACGAGGAAGCCGATACCATATACGCCCAGCACAGCGGCATAGCCCGCCAACGGACTGGGCGCGGTTTGCGAATAGCCGATGGCCAGCCAGGGGAAGCCGGTGAACAGCCAGCCACGCAGCCATTCGGCGAGTGTCCAGAGGCCGGCGAGCAACAGGACATTTTTGGAAAAGTCGGCACTGGCGAGACGGCAATAAAGATAACCTGCCAGCGCGGGAAACAGCGCAAGGTAGGCACAGAACAGCAGTGTGGCAATCAGGGCAATCGGCGCCGCCATGCCGCCCACATCATGCAGGCTGACATACACCCACGAGACGCCGGTCAGGAAGAAGCCGAGGCCGAAACAGAAACCGAGCCACGCGCCGCCGCGCGGCGAAGCACTGCGTTGCCACAACCAGAACAGCAGCGCCAGGGCGAGGATGGGCAGCGGAAAGAAGTCGAACGGCGCAAAGCCAAGCACACCGCTCGCACCCAGGCCCGCCGCCAGCAGTGCGTTCATGCGGCGGGATCGAGAGCCAGATCGCGCTGCGGATCGACCAGTACGGTATGCACGCGCCGGCTGTCGGCGCGCAGCACCTGCAGGTGCAGGCCCGCGATAGAGATGTGTTCCTTGCGCTTGGGCAGGCGGCCGAGCTGATGGATCACCAAACCGCCTACCGTATCGACCTCGTCGGAGGAAAAGCTGGTGCCGAAGGCGCTATTGAAATCGGCAATCTTGGTGGTGGCCTTGACGCGGTAACGGCCGGTGTTGTCGAGCACGATGTTGCCCGCCGTTTCGTCGAAGTCGTACTCGTCTTCGATGTCGCCGACAATCTGTTCGAGTACATCCTCAATGGTGATCAATCCGGCGATGCTGCCGTATTCGTCGACGACAATCGCCATGTGGTTGTGCGAAGCCCTGAATTCGCGCAAAAGTACATTTAAGCGCTTGGTCTCCGGAATGAATACCGCCGGGCGCAGGCTGGTGGCGAGGTCGAAGGGCTTGCCGGCGAAGTAGCGCAGCAGATCCTTGGCCAGCAGGATGCCGAGTACATCGTCCTTGTCCTCGCCGATGGCGGGAAAGCGCGAGTGTGCGGTATCGAGCACGAACTGGAGCGTCTTTTCAAGCGGCGCGTCGATGTCGATGACGTCCATCTGCGAACGCGGCACCATGATGTCGCGCACTTGCATTTCCGAGACGGAGAGCGCGCCTTCGATCATTGCCAGCGCATCGGCATCCATTAGCTTGCGGTCGTAGGCGCCGCGCAGGAACTGGAACAGTTGCTCTCTATCCTCGGGTGCGCCGAGCAGCAGCGAGGAGAGTTTTTCGAAAAACGACGGTCGACTTCGTGATGGGTCCATAGTTACAGATACGGGTCGGCGATGCGGAAGCGGGCGAGTATCTCGCGTTCGCGTTGCTCCATTATTTCCGCCTCGGCCGGCGCGGTTTCATGATCGTAGCCTTGCAGGTGAAGCATACCATGCACGATCATGTGGGCCAGATGGGCGCGGAAAGGCTTCTTCTGCTCCTTTGCCTCGCGCTTCACTACCGGTAGGCACACCACGAGATCGCCGCTGACCGGTTCGCTCTCATAGACGAAGCTCAACACATTGGTCGCGTAATCCTTGCTGCGGAAATCTCGATTGAGCCGGCGGCCCTCGCGGGCGGCGACGAAGCGTATTGTGGCGCGCACATCGGTTTCCAGCGTCGCCAATGCCCAGCGTCGTACTTGGGCGCGGTCGGGAAGCGCATCGCCTGTACAAGCATATTGCACCGCCAGCGCAAGTTCAGGTCTTTTGGGCGTTGCTTTCATAAGCGGCGACGATGCGGGCGACGAGCGGATGGCGGACCACATCGGACGCATCGAAGTCGGTGAAGGCCAGTCCGCGCACATTGGCGAGAATCTGGCGCGCTTCGACGAGGCCGGATTTCTGCCCCTTCGGCAAATCCACCTGGGTGACGTCGCCGGTGATGACGGCCTTGGCGCCGATGCCGATGCGTGTGAGGAACATCTTCATCTGCTCGGGCGTGGTGTTCTGCGCCTCGTCGAGAATGATGAAGGCGTGGTTAAGCGTGCGCCCGCGCATGTAGGCCAGCGGCGCGATCTCGATGCTCTGCTTCTCGAACATGCGCGCCACCTTGTCGAAGCCCATCAGGTCGTAAAGCGCATCGTAGAGCGGGCGCAGATACGGGTCGACCTTCTGCGCCAGATCGCCCGGCAGGAAGCCGAGTCGTTCGCCGGCCTCGACGGCCGGGCGCGTCAGCACGATGCGCTGCACTTGATCGCGCTCGAAGGCATCGACGGCCGAGGCGACGGCCAGATAGGTCTTGCCGGTACCGGCCGGGCCGATGCCGAAAGCGATGTCGTGTTCCTGAATCTTTTTCAGGTAGTCCACCTGATGCGGCGTGCGGCCGTGCAGGTCGGTTTTCTTGGTGAGCAGGCCGGCAGGCGGCTGCGTCACGTCGCCGCGATTGCGCAACTCGATCAGGCCGAGCTGAATTTCGTCCACCGATAGGGTTGCTTGCGCCATGGCGTAAAAATGTTCCAGCGCTTTGGCCGCCAGTCGCGACTGGACGAGCGATCCCTCGATCCGACAAGTATCGCCGCGCCGCACAATCGTTACGTCGTAGGCCGCCTCGATCTGGCGCAGGTTTTCCTCCAGCGGGCCGCACAGGTTGGCCAATTGGGTGTTGTCGAGGGGCGTAAAGGAAACCGTCAGGGTTTTGGCTGTCATGTTTGGCTGCAGCACTGCCGTCTTGCCAGCGCCGACTTTTCGGTTCTCAACGTTGTTCCGACAAGCGCGCTTCGGCACTCGAAAGAATCCAGATGCGATAGACGGCACCGCTGTAATCCAGCAGAAAGCGCACCTTGACCGGCTGTTCCACCATCGTCGGCAGAATCATCATGTTCAACTCGTTGCGAATCTGCGCACTTTGCGACAAGGGATAGGTCTTGTCGTCGATCTGTACCTCCCATTGTGCGGGCGGCAGCATTTTCCCATAACGCGCCTCTTCGGGCAGCATGCGGACGATGCTCATGGCGGGTTCCGGCGGGGTCGGGGCCAATGCGCCCTCGACCACCGAACCAATGATGGAACTGACGATAGCGGAAACGATCGGGTCTGCCATGCCGCTTAACTTACGCCTTCTGCTGCGTACAGGCAACGGAAAAAGATGGAGGAAAACGCTGGTGATGGGAGGAATATCGAAACCCCGTCCCCAAACTGCAATAGCCTGCTCGATAGAATAGGGGTTTGGCCTTTAAGAGATACTGAAAGTCAGCTTATGCGTTATCGAACCTACCTCGGGATGGCCCTGTTTTCGTTATTGTCGGGATGCGGAGTTCTGACCACCACCGTGGTTGCAGCGGGTACAGTAGTCGCGACCGCAACTGACTTGGCGGTGGATGGTGCAGTGCTGGTGGGCAAAGGAATCGTCAAGGCCGGCGAGGTAGTGGCGGATGCGGCTAAGGGCGAGGACGACAAGAAGAAACCATGAGTGCGGTACATGGGGCGACGTGATAAGCTGCACTAAACCGATTGGCGACAAATCGCCGAACTATCCGAGTGAGTGCCGCTTTTTCTAAAATCTTCGCGAAACCATGAACCTCAAGAGCGATTCCTCCCCTAAGCCGGCAACGGCCGGCGCCCTGTTCATTGTCTCCGCACCCTCCGGGGCGGGCAAGACGACGCTGGTCAACATGCTGATGGACCGCGATCAGGGCATCCGCCATTCGATTTCCTACACCACGCGCCAACCGCGTCCTGGCGAGGTGAATGGCAAGGACTATCACTTCATCGATATCCAGACATTTCTGGCGATGCGTGAGCGCGGCGAGTTTCTTGAATGGGCCGAGGTACATGGCAATTTTTATGGCACGTCGCGCATCTGGCTTGAGGATGAAATGCGTGCCGGCCGCGACACGCTGCTGGAAATCGACTGGCAGGGTGCTCAGCAAGTACGTCAGTTGATGCCGCATGCGGTGACGATTTTCATCGTGCCGCCCTCGATCGGGGAGCTGGAGCGCCGTCTGCGCGGTCGCGGCCAGGACAGCGAAGAAGTGATCCAGCGCCGCGTGGCCGCCGCCTTGGGCGAACTTCGTCATGTGGATGAGTTTGATTTTGTTATAATCAACAATGACTTGCAGGAGGCACTTAGGGACTTGGCCGCTGCCGTGCGGGCCTCGCGACTGAACTTCACGCGCCAGCGCATTCGCTACCCTGATGTCTTTCGTTTTCTTTCATCCTGTTGAATAAAAAGGATTCCTTGTATGGCTCGCATCACCGTCGAAGATTGTCTGAAGCAAATCCCCAACCGTTTCCAGATGACCCTGGCGGCCACATATCGTGCGCGCCAGATCACCATGGGCAGCACGCCGCAAGTTGAAGTCGACAAGGACAAGGCGACCGTCCTGGCATTGCGCGAACTGGCGGAAGGCAAGTACGGCGTCGAAATTCTGCATCGCGCGCAGTCCTGACGCGATGACCTAGGGGGGTAGCCATGCTGGCGGCTTCGCTGTCTCCCCCGGTGAAAAACCCTGCTGCCGCGCCACTCGAGATCGATTCGCCGCCGATCATCTCGGGGGATATGCACCCGCCGATCGATCTGACGGAAGACCTCGAACATTTTCTGGCGCAGCTGCACTCGTATCTGAAGCAAGAAGACATCGACCAGATCGAGTCGGCTTATCATTTTTCCGCCAATGCTCACCGCGGGCAGTTTCGTTCCAGTGGCGATCCCTATATCTCGCATCCGCTCGCCGTCGCCGAAACGCTGGCGCACTGGCAACTCGATCCGCAGGCCCTGACGGCCGCGCTATTGCACGACGTGATGGAGGATACGACCATCACCAAGGCGCAGATCGCGCAGGATTTCGGTAAGGTGACGGCCGAATTGGTCGATGGCGTTTCCAAACTTGACCGGCTGGAGCATCAGTCGTACGAAGAAGCGCAAGCGGAGAATTTTCGCAAGATGCTGCTGGCGATGGCGCAGGATGTGCGCGTCATCCTTATCAAACTGGCCGATCGCCTGCACAACATGCGTACGCTCGATGCGGTGCGGCTGGACAAGCGCCGCCGCGTCTCCCGCGAAACGCTCGAAATTTATGCGCCGATCGCCAACCGGCTCGGCCTCAACGCGCTCTATCGCGAACTGCAGGAACTTTCCTTCCGCAATACCCATCCGCTACGCTACCGGGTGCTGGCAAAAGCGGTGCGATCGGCGCGCGGCAACCGGCGCGAGGGGGTTGGCAAGGTGCTGGAGGCAATCGAGCAGCGCCTGCCGGAGTGCCATATCCAGGCCGAGGTGATGGGCCGCGAAAAGCACCTGTATGGCATCTATCGCAAGATGCGCGACAAGCACCTCTCCTTTTCGCAGGTGCTCGATATCTACGGTTTTCGCATCATCGTCGCGGACGTGCCGACCTGCTATCTGGCTCTGGGCGCGTTGCATGGCTTGTTCAAGCCGCTACCGGGCAAGTTCAAAGATTACATCGCGATTCCCAAGGCCAACGGCTATCAGTCCCTGCATACCACCCTGATCGGCCCCTACGGCATGCCGGTCGAGTTGCAGATCCGCACACGCGATATGCACCACGTCGCGGAATCGGGCGTCGCATCGCACTGGCTCTACAAGGACGAGGATGCGCTCAGCGAACTGCAGCGCACTACGCACCAGTGGCTGCAATCGCTGATCGATTTGCAGACCGCCACGCCGGATTCCGCCGAGTTCCTCGAACATGTGAAGGTCGACCTGTTCCCCGGCGAGGTCTATGTCTTCACGCCGGCCGGCAAGATTCTCTCGCTACGCCGCGGTGCGACCGCGATCGATTTCGCCTACGCGGTGCACACCGATATCGGCAACCACTGCATCGCCTGCAAGATCAATCACGAACACATGCCCTTGCGTACCGAGTTGCGCAATGGTGATCGCGTTGAAATCGTGACGGCACCGAATGCCGCGCCGAATCCCAACTGGCTGGGCTTCGTCCGGAGCGGCAAGGCGCGGGCGCAGATTCGCCATTTTCTGAAAACTCGCCAGAAAAGCGAATCGGCCGCGCTGGGCGAACACCTGCTATCGCAGGCGCTGCACAATCTCGGCCATCGTCTGGAAGAACTCGGCAGCAGTGCCTGGCATCGCTTCCTCAAGACGTTCTCGGGCAAGACGCAGAAGGAAGTCTTGACCGATATCGGCTTGGGCAAGCGGCTGCCGGCCATTGTGGCGCGTCGTTTGCTGGATGGACGCGCCTCGGGTGGGGCGGTAGCCCAGAATGCGGGGGCCATCCTGATTGCCGGCAGTCAGGGCATGGCCATGCAACTGGCGCGCTGTTGCCGACCGATTCCCGGCGACCCGATTGTCGGCATCATCAAGGCGGGCCAGGGACTGATCGTGCATACGCACGATTGCGCGAATCTGCGCACCGGCAAGGCCGGGCGTGGGCCAGGCGGCGGCAAGGAGTGGGTCGATGTCGACTGGGATGTTGCGGCAACCGGGCCCTTCGAAGTGCTCATCAAGGTGGTCGCCCAGAATGCGCCGGGGGTCTTGGCGCGTGTTGCCAGCGCGATTGCCGAGCACGAGGTGAACATCTCCGATGTGCGCATGGACAAGGATAGCGGTTCCACTACGGCGCTTTTTTTCACCCTGCAAGTGAGTGGGCGCATGCATCTAGCGGGTATTCTCAAGAGCGTGCGCCGCCTGCCTGCCGTGACGCGCATCACGCGGCTCAAAGAAGATCAAACGCAGCATCACTAAGCTCAAGCGAAGGAGAAAAGATGGCTTACGAATCGGAGCACACCAAATTTATGCGCAACTGGCTGGCGCAGCACCCCGCAGAACTCGGGGTACAGCAAAGCGGCCGTGCGCTATGGTGGGATCGCGGCCTGCGCGACCCGGATGAGCAGGCGCGCCTGGCGGCCGCGAAGGTGCCGCAAAAACCTTATTATTACGACGTTAATTGAAGGCGCAAGAGAGGCCGCTTCGCTGTTCGATCAGCACTGTTCCCACGGCAAGCCGTCAAATCGCCAGCCGTTTTCCGAACCGCGATGGTGGTGGTCGTCGAGTTCGCCCTCGAAGCCGTGCAGGACGTTATAGACGCGCGTAAAGCCAGCCTGCTCAAGGGCATTGCCGGCATCCACCGAGCGATTGCCGCTGCGGCAGATTAGCACCACGGGCCGGTCGTGCGTATGGCCGGCCAGCTTTTTCACCTCGCCGACAAAATGAGGGTTCACTTCCCAGTCCGGACCGTCGTTCCAAGCCACATGCATGGCGCCGGCCGGATGGCCGACGAAAAGGAATTCCATCTCACTGCGGCAATCGATGAACAGCGCCTTGGGATTGTCGTGAAGAAATTGGGCGGCTTCCTTGGGGACGAGGTGTTCCATATCGATGTTCTCCGTTGAGACGTTTCAAAATGCGCAACCCTGCGCATCATCGAATAATATCATTAATCAATGAATAGACAAAATTGATTAATGAGGCATCGGGAAGGGTAGCGCGTCGGTATCGAAAAGCAGGACAAGCGGGCGATCCGGCCACAATATCAGGGCGCGCAGGCCGGTCAGATAATTACGTGCGGCGATCAGGGGGGGTAGGGGATGGATGAATTCGGTTGCCACACTGAGCAACTCGACTGTCCCGCGAATCAGCATATCGCGCTCCCCGTCAGGGCAAACGAGGGTCAGACATTGGCTCGCTTTGGCCGACGGTTGGGATACAGGCAGAGCCAACAGGGATTCGACGGTGGGATATGCAGGGCCGGTCTCCGTCACGCGCCGCGAAGCACGCACGCGGCGCGCTTCGAAGCCGATGCGCCAACCACTCGCCTCGAACACGACAAGATCGATGGTGGCGCCCTCCGCCAGCGAATTCATCCCAGCCCGCGGGCGTAATCGGCAAACAGTTTATCGAGATCGAGTACGGCGACCGGCCGCTCCTGGAAGCGCAACACACCGAGCACCAGGACGCGCAGATGTTCCGCCAGGGTAGCCGGCGGCGCTTGAATCGAACTTTGCGGCAGATCGACGACATCGACGACGCAATCGACGCGTATGCCGCTGCTCATGCCACCGCCACGACCCAGCAGAATCGAGCTGCTGCCGCCACCACCGCTGTCCGGCAAACTCAGCAGATCGTTGAGACGGATCACCGATTCGATATCGCCGCGCACGTTGATGACGCCCTCCAGCGAAGCCGGGCAGCCCGGCACGAAATGCACATCGGCCTCGGCGAGTATCTCGCGGATACGCTCGCCATGAAAGGCGAACCAGTCCTCGCCGAGCGCGAAGACGACGAGTTGCACCGTCGGCTCATCGACATTGACGATATCCTTGTTTGCTTCGCGGCGCTGGGTCAATACCTGGTCGAGGGTCAGTTCGCTCATGTCGATTATCCTTTGCTTCAGTCGACGACAACGCGGTTGCGCCCGCTGCGCTTGGCTACGTAGAGTGCCTTGTCGACGGCTTCGCGCAGCAGTTCGAGACACCGGTGAGTAGGGTAACTGGCGATACCGGCGCTGAAGGTACAGTTGAACTCGCCACTCTCTGCATGAAACGCCACGCGGGCGAAATCCTCGCGCAGACTGTCGATCAAGCGCAAGGCCTGATCGGCGTTGGCATCCTGCAGGATCACCGCAAACTCTTCGCCGCCATAGCGGCCAACGATATCCGAGTTGCGCAAACGCTGCTGCATCACGCGCGAAAGCGCGAGGATGACCTGGTCGCCGACCGGGTGGCCATACGTATCGTTGACCGACTTGAAGCGGTCGATATCGATCATGACGAAACAAAGCGTGCTGTTGTCGCGCTTGGCAGTCGAAATGGCGTTTTCGAGCAGTTGCGTCGTCGTGGTGTGATTGAACAGGCCGGTGAGACTGTCGCGTGCCATCAAGGAGCGCAGCGTGCGTATGCGCTCGGCACGGATTGCTACGGCAGCAACCAGTTCTTCGGGGACGACCGGCTTGGTGAGAAAACCTTCGGCACCGACGCGCATGGCGGAAAACTGTTTCTGCCGGTCGGTCTCGGAAGACAGGTAGACGATGGGCAGGCCGACATAGTCCGGCACCTGACGAATCACCTTGGCTAGGTCGTGGCCGTTGCAATCTGGCATATACATGTCCATCAGCACCATGTCGGGCCGAAACTCGCTGAGGACATCCAGCACGCGTAGCGGGTCGTTGACTTGGTAGGTCGCCATGCCGGCTTCCTGCAGGATGATGGCGTGATAGCTTGAAATCTCCGGCTCGTCATCGACGATCAGGATGCGATAAGGTTCGATCGTCTGCTGGCGCGTCAGCTCGTCGAGCGTAGCAACGAGTTCGTTGGCACGCGCCGGCTTGTGGAAGTAGGCTTCGCCACCCGCGCGTACCGCAGCAAGGCGGGCAGCAAAATCGCTGCGCGCCGAGAGGAAGATCGCCGGGACGGGCTTGCCGGTCTCCCGACGCAGGGTGCTAAGCACATCGGTGCCGGCGCTATAACCCTGAGGGAAATTAATATCCATAATCACCGCATCCGGGCGGCGCGCCAACACGGCCTCGCGCAGCACAGCGGGGTCGGTGAAGCTGGCTGTCTCGTAGCCGAAGCAGGCAAGCTGGTTGGTAAGTTGTTCGAGAATCAGCGGTTCGTCGTCACAGATATAGACAAGACTCCCCCCTTTCTCAGCGGCCTGATCGGCTACCGGTGCCAGGGTAAAGCCATGCCCGTCGCTGCCGGCATCGACGTTGGCGAGCGAGCAGAAGATGCCGGCCGTCATTTCGACCAGATCAAGACATTGACCGAGGCCGATCTGCCAGTTGGATGGCACGGCGGCGGCAGGGCCTTCGATCAGGGCAATGAGCAGGTCCTCGCCCAGCGCTGCCGATGTGCCCAGATCGTGAAAGCCGAAGGAGCGGCCCGTGCCCTTGAGGCTGTGCAGCAATCGGTGCAGGTCGACGGCAGCGGCACGATCATCCGGGTTCTCGCACAGCCGCGTGTAGCAAGCTCGGGCCTGCTGGATACGCTCGGGCAGTTGCGCGAGATAGGCCTCGCGCAGCTTGGCGATTTTTTCGCGCGCGGACAGCTTGGCGGCGGGGCCGACGGAACGGGTTGTCGCGGTCATCGTAAGAACCTTAGCCCTTGCCGTAACGCGCCAGCACTTCGGCGACGATCTGCGGTAGGCTCTCCTCCAGGGTAAAGTCCTTGAGCAGACAGGCGTCGAGGCGCGGCTCCTGCGCCAACAGGCCTGCAGCCTCGTCGCCGGTCAGCAGGATAAAAGGCAGCGTACTGCCCTGTTCGCGCAACTCGCGGAACAGGTCGATGCCGCTCACCATCGGCATGTTCATGTCGCTGATGACCATTTCAATGGATCCATCGGCATTCAGCTTGCCGGCGGCATCAATGCCGTCTTCGGCCATAACTGCCTCGTGTCCCATTTCTTCGAGGATCGCGCCGGTCATCTCGCCGGCCATCGTGTCGTCATCCACCACCAGTATCTTCATTTGTCTTCTCCTGTCGCGTCAGCCTAGCAGGGCGCGCAGCGTATCCACTAGGTTGCTTTGATCGAAATCGCCCTTGACGATATAGGCATCGGCACCGACCTGCACGCCGCGCCGCTTGTCCTCTTCCTTCTCGCGCGAGGTAATGATAACGATCGGTTTGTCGCGGTACTTGTCTTCCTGCCGCAGCCGCGCCGTGAGTGTGAAACCATCCATGTTGGGCATCTCGACATCGGTCAGCACGGCATCGAATTCGCCGCCCATTGCCTTTCTGAAACCATCGAGACCGTCCTCGGCCAGCGTGACATGGTAGCCGTAAGCTTCCAGCACATCCTTTTCGATCTCGCGCGTGTTGAGCGAATCGTCCACCACCAGTATGCGGTAATGGTCTTCCGCCAAGTGGGAGGCCGCCTCAGCACGCACCGCCTGACCACGGGCACGACGGGCCAGCTCAAGCAAAGCCGGGGAATGCAGCACGCTGACCAACTCGTTCTTGCCAGTGATGACCATGCCCGAAACCATCTGTAACTTGCGCATATGTTCGGGCATGGGCTTGATCACCATGTCGCGCTCGTCGAGCAGTTCATCGACCAGCACGGCAATCTTCTCGTTGCGTACCTTCAGTACGGCGAGCAGCATGCCCAGTTTCCTGTCGTGCTGCGACTGCTTCGCCAATGTCGCGGGGATGCGCAACAGCTCGGCAAGCGGCACGACCGGCACGAATTCGTTGCGGATAATCACGGCGTTGCGCTCAGCGACGTTCATCAAAGCTTCGTGCGGCAGACGCAGCAGTTCGGCAACATACTGCGCCGTAAAACCGAAAGGCAAGCCATCGACCTCGACGAGCAATACGCGCATCACGGCAAGCGAAAGCGGCAGGCGCAACGAGAAGGCGGTACCGGCCCGCGGCCGCGTCTCGACGCTCACGGCACCCTGCAGATCGTCGAGGATGCACTGCTTGACGACGTCCATGCCGACGCCGCGTCCCGAAAGATCGGTGATGATGCTGTTGGTCGAGAAGCCGGGCAGGAAGATCAAATCGACGACTTCGCGGTCGGTCATGGTCGCGGCCTTTTCCGCGCCGACAAAGCCCTTCTTCACCGCCTTTTCGCGCACAGCCGCAAGCGGAATGCCGCCGCCGTCGTCGCTGATGTCGATCGCCACCCAGCCGCCGTCCTGACGTGCGGAAAGTGTCAGTCGTCCTTGGGCCGGCTTGCCGGCCGCAATCCGCGCTTCGGGCAACTCGATGCCGTGGTCGATAGCATTGCGGATCAGATGGATGATCGGATCGGAGAGCTTATCGATCATCTGCCGATCAAGCTCGATTTCCGCCCCGACAACGACACACTCGACTTGCTTGCCGACCGAGCGCGCCAGTTCGCGCACCAGCCGCGCGGCCGGCTCGAAAACGATGGTCAGCGGCAGCATGCGCATCAGCAGTGTCTTGTCGTGCAGTTCGTCCATCAGGACCTCCTGTACCTGCACGTCGTCCTTGAGTTGCTGGGCGAAACGATGCAGGACACTGGCGGCCTGCTCGTCGAGACGGTCGCCCAGCGCGCGCTCGAGCGCATGGATGTCGACCAAGCGCTGGCGCAGGCACGCATGGCTCGACACGACTTCGCCCATCAACTTAATCAACTCGTCGAGCTTGGTCAGCCGCACGCGCACGGTGTCAGCGGTCTTGAGCTTGGGTTCCGCCGACGCAGCTATCGGCGCAGCGACTGGAGACGTTGGTGGCGGAGCAAAAGTCGGCGCGGGCGGGACGGCAGTAGCAGGCGGCGCGGTTGTCGCGGTATCTATCGGGATTGCAGCGGAAGCCATGGCAGGCGCGGGCGCGCCCGTCGCCTGGGCAAGGTCAGTCAGTAACGCGGCATCCGGGGGGGGCAGGCTGGCACCATCGCCGCTGTCGGCCAATTGGTCGACCAGCGTGGCAAGACTGTCGACGGCGCGATGGAGCAACTGTCCCAGCGGCGAGGAGAACGACAGACTGCCATCGCGCAGCGCCCCCAGCACATCTTCGAGTTTATGTGCGGTCTCGGTGATCGAGGCCAGCTTGAGCATGCGCGACGATCCCTTAACCGTATGGGCCGAGCGAAAGATGGCATTGATCCCCTCCTTGTCGGCATTGCCGGACTCAAGTGCGGACAACCCTTCGCTGAGGCGATTGAGATGATCGCGCGCCTCTTCGACGAAGCGGGCAACAAATTTCTTGATGTCGATCGCCATGACTCAGCCTTGCTCCGCCAGCGCCGACTTTGCGCCCGCCGCAGCCGGTAGTTTGGCGAGTTGGCGTTCGCAGAGGAAACGTATCTCGCCGGTCGGCAGATCGAGCGGCACATGGCGGAGGCCAGTTTCCGCCGGATTGCCGGAAAGCAGCTGGAGAATGACGCGGTAGGTGCGGCGCGCCTGCTCGATAGCGCCGCTGCTGCGGTAGAGGTCGGCGAGGAAGTAGTGCGCCGGCCAGCATTCCCGGCGCGCATAGATGGCCTGCTTGAACCAGCGAACCGCCTCTTCGCTGCGATTGCACCACTTGGCGGCGAGGCCGAGCAGCACGAAGGCATCGGTCGACCAGGCGTCGATAGCCAACACTTGCTGGGCGAGCGCCTCGGCTGCAGCAAATTCCTTGCGCTCAAGCATTACATGGGCCTTGAGCAGGCACGCCTCGATGTTATCGGGCGCGACGGCAAGCAGGACATCGAGTGCGGGGAGCGCCACCGCATAGCGCTTATGGCGGACCTGCTGACGCACCTCGGCAAGGTCGCTCGCTGTCTCCGTCGGTTCATTGGCGGCAGCCACAAAAGTCGGCGTTGGCGGGACGGCAGCGAGCGACAGGTTCCAGTCGCCCGGCGGCACCAGCAAGCGGGGCGGGGCGGACGGCGGCAGATTGAGTGGGGGAGGCGGCAACGCCAGCGCGGCCCGCACGAGCGAGTTCTGTCGCGCAGCCTGTTCGGGCAACGGCGGATTGCCCTTGACGAAGTAGAAAAGGTCGTCTTCCTCAATCAGCGACAACACGCCCAGGTCATTGGCCAGCGTTTCCGAGGTGCCGATGACCAGTACGCCATCGTCCTTCATCAAGGATGCCAGGTTTTGCTGGATCAGCTTGCGCGTTGGCGTATCGAAATAAATCGAAACGTTGCGTAAGAAGACGATGTCGAAGTTTTGCAGTGCGTCCGGGGAACGGGGGGCCAGCAGATTCAGTTCATGAAAACCGACCAGCCGCTTGACCTCGTCCTTGAGGACATGGCCCCAGCGATCACTGTCGAAATAACGCTGCTTGATGACTGCCGGCACGCCGCGGAAGGAAAAGTCGCCGTAGCGCGCATTGCGGGCTTTGGCTAGCACGGTGCTGTCGATATCGCCGCCAGCGAAGTGGAACAGGCGCGCGACGCTTGCGCCGTATTTCTCCATCAGGGCCATAACCAGCGAATAGGGTTCCTCGCCCGAAGAGCAGCCGGCAGAAAGTATCCGCACCGGCGTAATCTCGTTCCGGGTGCCATGGGCGGCGAGCAGACGGGGCGCCAGGCGGTCGACCAGCAAACGGATCTGTTCCGGCTCGCGGAAAAAGTAGGTCTCGTTGATCGTCAGCAGATTGACCAGTTCCTGAAACTCGGCGTCGCTAACGACAAGGCGCGGGTAATACTCGGCGGCGCGAATGCCCAGTGCGCGAGTACGCTCGCTCAGCGCATGGGCCAGCTTTTCCTCGCCGTTGCCTTCGAACAGCAGGCCGCAACGTTCCCTGATGAGCACCTTGAATGGGGCGAGATCGGGCGTCATGTCCAGTTCCAGGCCATGTGGCCGGTCGCGCGCTGCGCGCTGTCGATCATTGCCGGGGCAATTTTGTCGAGAGGCAATACCTGCTGTGCGGCACCCTGTTCGATGGCTACGCGGTTCATGCCATAGATGACGGAGCTGGCCTCGTCCTGACCGATCGTCATGCCGCCGGCTGCGCGAATGGCCGCAAGCCCAGCGGCGCCGTCATGACCCATGCCGGTCAGAATGATGCCGATCGCTTTCGGTCCGAAGACACCGGCAACCGACTGGAGCAATGTGTCGCAGCTGGGCCGGTAGAGATCGTTGCTCAGGCGTTCCTGCAGCGCAAGGCGTCGGTTGGGGGTCACTACCATGTGATGCTCCGAGGGCGAAATGTAGACCGTGCCGGGCAGCACCAGCTCGCCTTCGTGTCCCAATTGTACCGGCAGCGCACAAAGCGAGTTGAGCCAATCTGCCATGCCTTGGGCGAAGCCGACGGAGATGTGCTGCGCGATCAGCACCGGACAAGGGAAATCGGCCGGCAGTGCGGGCAGAATCTGGGCCAGCGCCTGCGGCCCACCGGTTGAGGAGGCGATGGCAATAATCTGCCGGTAATTGACTGCCGGGACACTCGACGCAGCGGCGATCGCGGGCGCCGCTGGCATTTCCGACACCGTTGCGGTACGTGGCCGCATGCGCGTAATCACCGACACGCCCGCCAGCATGCGTACCTTGGCGACGAAGTCAGCCGCCAGCTCGGGGGTGTATTCGGGTTTGCCGACGACCTCAAGGGCGCCGCGTGCCACGGCTTCAAGCGCATTCTGCGCATCGGCGACACTGCTGACCACGAGGATGGGTACCGCCTTGCTACACATGATTTCCTCGATGGCCTCAAGGCCGCTCATCACCGGCATTTCGAGGTCCATCGTCACGAGGCTGGGCCTCAGTTCGCGTACTTGTTCGACCGCCTGGCGGCCATTGGCGGCTTCGCCGACAACCTCAATGTCTTTCTCATTCTCAAGAAAAGTCCGCAACAGCCCGCGTGCCAAGCTGCTATCGTCGGCGATTAAAACGCGGATATGTTTCGTCATGCCCGATGCTCAGCCGCATCGTCTGCGGTATTGAGGCGGAAACGTCCGATCTGGCCTTCCAGTTCCTGCGAGAACGTCGCCATTTCGGCGCTGATGCGGTTAATGGCCGTGATCGACTGTGCCGTATGAGCGCTGGCCGTCACAATCTCGCGCAGCGCGATCACCACCTGATTGCTGGCAGTCTTCTGCTGCTGGGTGGACAGCGAGATTTGCTGCGCGGCATTGGAGGTCTGGCTTGCCGCACCCACAATCTCGTTGAGCCGCTCCGCCGTGTTGGCGCTGGCCGCCAAACCCGCAGCGATGACCGTCGCGCCCTTCTCGGAGGTAATCACCAAACGGCTGATCGAATCCTGAATCTCGCCCACCTTCGCTTCGATCTCGCCGGTCGAATCGGTGACGCTGTCGGCCAAACGACGGATTTCCCCGGCCACAACCGAAAAACGCTTGCCCGCCTCGCCGGCACTGGAAGCTTCGAGCGCCGCATTGAAAGCGATCAGCTTGGTCTGGTCGGCGATGGTGTTGATGATTTCCATCACCTTGCCGATCTGCTTCGACTTGGTGCCCAATTCGACGATTTCCTGCAGGCTGTGCTGGTTGTCGTTGCGAATGTCGTTCATGCGGCCCAGCACGGTCTGCATCGCCTCGGAACCCTTGCGCGAACCATCCAGCGTCTGGTTGGCAATATCGACCACCGACTTGGAATGATCGGCAATTTGCGTCGAAGATGCCGAAAGCTCCTCCATGGTCGAGGTAATCTCCGCCACCGACGACGACATCTGCGTCGAGGTGGCCGCCTGTCCTTCTACCGCACCGGCGATTTCTGTCGAAGCGCTGGTGATCCGCCTGGCATGCAAATTTAATTGCGCCACCAGATCGTGCAACTGCTGGCGCATGTTTTTCATGGCGGCCAGCAGGCTGGTCGTGTCGTCCGCGCGGGTCTGGATGTCGGCCGTCAGGTCGCAATCGGCGATGCCGTGGGCAATGCCTACGGCATAGTCTGGCTCGCCGCCCATACTGGCGAGCAAACCCCGGGTGATGAAAACCGCCACCGCCACCGATGTACCGAGCGAACCGAGCAGCATCAGCAGCAGCTGCACGCCCGCTTCCTCGATGCGCGCGTGGGCAGCGGCTTCGTCGGCCGCATTGCGCCGAGCGGTCATCTCCACCACCTTGTCGATGGCCTTGCGGTGGACTTCGTAGTTTTGCCGCATGCGCCCCATGGCGACAACGGCCTTGTCGCGCCGGCCTTCCCGCACGGCCGGGACAAATTCGCCGAACGCCTGGACATAAAAGGCATCCGCCGGATCGTGGGCATCCTTGAGGTAGGCTTGGCTCAGGGCTTCGTCCAGTCCCTCCTCCTTGAGCCAGAATTCGTGGCGCACATCGTATTCGTCCTTCAATGTCCTCAGGCGTTCGATCAGCCGGTTTTGCTCGGCTTTATCGCCGGACTCCAGCAATTGCAGCGAGACCAGATAGGACTCGATGATGTATTCGGGGGGCGGCAGGATGTCGGCAATCAGATCCTTGCCCTGGACGATACGCTGGTAGAGCGGGCCGTTGACCTTCAGCTCGTTCAAGGTCCTGAACGACCAACTGCCATATGCCGCGAAGCCGACGGCAATGAAGGTAATCAGTACCGCAAAGCGCTGCGACAGTTTCAGCCGGTTAAAAGCGCTCACCTTCTATCTCCTCAGGCCTTGTCGGCTAGCTTGAATTGCCGTACCAGTTCGTCGAGCCGCGCCGATAGTCCCGACATGTCCTTGCTCACCAGCGAGATGCGCGTGATCGACTGTGCCGTATGAGCGCTGGCCGTCACAATCTCGCGCAGCGCGATCACCACCTGATTGCTGGCAGTCTTCTGCTGCTGGGTGGACAGCGAGATTTGCTGCGCGGCATTGGAGGTCTGGCTTGCCGCACCCACAATCTCGTTGAGCCGCTCCGCCGTGTTGGCGCTGGCCGCCAAACCCGCAGCGATGACCGTCGCGCCCTTCTCGGAGGTAATCACCAAACGGCTGATCGAATCCTGAATCTCGCCCACCTTCGCTTCGATCTCGCCGGTCGAATCGGTGACGCTGTCGGCCAAACGACGGATTTCCCCGGCCACAACCGAAAAACGCTTGCCCGCCTCGCCGGCACTGGAAGCTTCGAGCGCCGCATTGAAAGCGATCAGCTTGGTCTGGTCGGCGATGGTGTTGATGATTTCCATCACCTTGCCGATCTGCTTCGACTTGGTGCCCAATTCGACGATTTCCTGCAGGCTGTGCTGGTTGTCGTTGCGAATGTCGTTCATGCGGCCCAGCACGGTCTGCATCGCCTCGGAACCCTTGCGCGAACCATCCAGCGTCTGGTTGGCAATATCGACCACCGACTTGGAATGATCGGCAATTTGCGTCGAAGATGCCGAAAGCTCCTCCATGGTCGAGGTAATCTCCGCCACCGACGACGACATCTGCGTCGAGGTGGCCGCCTGTCCTTCTACCGCACCGGCGATTTCCTGCGCCGCAGCATGCACGCGAACGGCATTGGTGCTGACCTCGGCCACGAGGTCATGCAGCTTCGTTTGCATTTCGCGGGTCGACTGCGCCAGCTTGGCGATTTCATCCCTGCCGGCCATGGCAATTTTGGCTGTCAGATCCCCTTGAGCCACGCGGTTGACGCCGGCCGCCACCGTTTCGATCCGGCCGACGAGATGACGGGCAATCAGCATCGCCAGCCCCAGGCCGAAGAGAATGGAGAGTATCCCGACCACGATGGCAATGTGACGCGAAGCAGACAGCGTTGCCTGATAGGTGCTGCTATCCATAGCGATTTCGATAACGCCGATCGCCTTGCCGGAAAAGTCGCTGACCGACGCGGCATAAATGGCATGGGGCGTGCCGTTGAGTTCGCGATGGTCGAGTTGGGGCTCGCCGCCCATTGCCTTTTTGAGCGTCTCGATGCCCAGCAAAGGTTCCTTGCCGAAGGTGGCCGCCATGGTCTTAAAGCTGTCCTTGTCGAAGATATGTAGGCCAGCGTCGATACCGTTCTGCTGCTTGAAGTGATCGAAAAAGGACTGGCCGAAGGTCATACCGAACTCGACCGAGCCGAGGTGCTTGCCGTTATGCAGTACCGGTACCATGCCGCGCGCACCAAGTCCGGCGGCACCGCCTTCAAGGCCGCGCGTCGGTTTCTGATTCCTGTTGGTGGCAATCACGGTGTGGCGGAAGGACGTCAGGTCGTCGCCAAATTTGGCCGGCATATGCACGCGCAACCAGGACGTGGCGGGCGGGGTGTGAAACTGGAACTGCTCGACCCCGTATTCCTTTTTCATCAGGCCGAATCCCGGTACGAACAGATCGGCAAGCAGCTTGCGGTCGCCGCTGCCGAATTTCTCCTGGACCAGCGGAATATTGGCAACCAGCGCGCTCATTGCCTCGGCCAGACGGTTTTCGGCCGCAATGGCATTGTTGATGGCTTTCAGATGCGCGTCGAGCGCGCTACGCTCGGCTTCGCGAACCAGGCTTTGCATGTTGGCCAAGTTGGTAAACGTCAGCACAGCACCGACACCGCCGATGGCTGCACCCATTATTACCATGATCTTGGCCCAGAGACGTAAGTTTTGGAGCATTGGGATTCTCGGATTCTCGCAAGGGATTGATTCGGCACAAGTCGCTCCGGCTGGTGCCGGGCAAAAGAGCTTGCATGCTATACGATGCGTCGCGCTCGGTGCAAGTGGCACGCCAGCATAGTCGGCATGTTAAAATTTGCAAATAATTCAATGATTTCTTATCATTTTTATGCAACCTGATCGTAACTATTCATTGCGCGAACGCCTTGCGCAACGCATCCTCATCCTCGACGGCGCCATGGGCACCATGGTGCAGCGGTACAACCTCGTCGAGGCCGATTATCGCGGCGAGCGATTCAAGCACCACAGCAAAGACCTTAAGGGCAACAATGACTTGTTGTGCCTGACACGGCCGGACGTCATCGGCGGCATCCATGCCGAATACCTCGAGGCGGGGGCCGACATCCTCGAAACCAATACCTTCAATGCCACGCGCGTGTCGCAGGCCGAGTATGGGTTGGAAGATCTCGCCTTTGAACTGAACGTGGCCGGCGCGCGCCTCGCCCGCGAGGTGGCCGACAAATATTCGACGCCTGACAAACCCCGTTTCGTCGCCGGCGTGCTCGGCCCCACCTCGCGCACCTGCTCGCTCTCGCCCGACGTGAACGACCCCGGCTTCCGCAACATCAGCTTCGATGCGCTGGTGGCGGATTACATGGAATCGGCGCGCGGCCTCGTCGAAGGCGGCGCCGACATCCTGCTGGTCGAAACCATCTTCGACACGCTCAACGCCAAGGCCGCGCTCTACGCCATCGAAGCCTTCTTCGACAAGGTGGGACGCCGCTGGCCGATCATGATCTCGGGCACCATTACCGACGCCTCGGGCCGCACGCTTTCCGGCCAGACGGCCGAAGCCTTCTGGAACTCGCTGCGCCACGCGCGGCCGCTGTCCTTCGGCCTCAACTGCGCGCTCGGCGCGAAAGAGTTGCGCCAGTATGTCGAGGAAATCGGCCGCGTCGCCGACTGCTTCGTCTCGGCGCACCCGAACGCCGGCCTGCCGAATGCCTTCGGCGGCTACGACGAGACGCCCGAGATGCTCGCCAACGAGCTGGCAGACTGGGCAAAGGCCGGTCTGCTGAATATCGCCGGCGGCTGCTGCGGCACCTCGCCCGACCACATCCGCGCCATTGCCAATTCCCTGAAAGATATCCCGCCACGCCGTCCTGCCAGCGCCGACTTTTCATTGAGATTGTCGGGGCTGGAACCCTGCAACATCGGCGCACAGTCGCTGTTCGTCAATGTTGGCGAGCGCACCAACGTTACCGGCTCGCGCGCCTTCGCCAAGATGATTCTCGAAGGCCGCCTCGACGACGCGCTGACCGTCGCGCGCCAGCAGGTGGAAAACGGCGCGCAGATCGTCGACATCAACATGGACGAGGCGATGCTCGATTCGCAAGCCGCCATGGTGCGCTTCACCAACCTCGTCGCCAGCGAGCCGGACATTTCGCGCGTGCCGCTGATGTTCGACTCGTCGAAGTGGGAGGTGATCGAGGCCGGCCTGAAATGCGCGCAGGGCAAGGGCATCGTCAACTCGATCTCGATGAAAGAAGGCGAGGAAAAATTTCTCAAACAGGCTCGCGAAGCCCGCCGCCTCGGCGCCGCCGTCATCGTCATGGCCTTCGACGAAGCCGGCCAGGCCGATACCTACCAACGCAAGATCGAGATCTGCAAACGCGCTTACGATTTGCTGGTCGGCGACGGTTTCCCAGCCGAGGACATCATCTTCGACCCGAACGTGTTTGCGATTGCCACCGGCATTCCCGAGCACGATAACTACGCGGTCGACTTCATCGAAGCCTGCCGCTGGATACGCGCCAATCTGCCGCACGCCAATATCTCCGGCGGCATCTCGAATGTGAGCTTTTCGTTCCGCGGCAACGAACCGGTGCGCGAGGCGATCCACACCGTTTTCCTCTACCACGCGATCCAGGCCGGCCTCACCATGGGCATCGTCAACGCCGGCCAGCTCGGCGTGTATGACCAGCTCGACCCGGTGTTGCGCGAGAAGGTCGAGGACGTGGTGCTCAACCGCAAAGTCGGCGCTGGCGACACGCTGGTGGAGTTCGCCACCTCGGTCAAAGGCAGCGCGAAGGAACAGATCGTTGATCTGGCGTGGCGTGAATGGCCAGTCGAGAAGCGCCTTGAACATGCGATGGTGCGCGGCATCACCGAATACGTCGTCGCCGATACCGAGGAATGCCGCGCGGCACTGGCCGCCAATGGCAAGCCGCCGCTGCACGTCATCGAAGGCCCGCTGATGGCCGGCATGAACGCCGTCGGTGATCTGTTCGGCGCGGGCAAGATGTTCCTGCCCCAGGTGGTGAAATCGGCACGCGTCATGAAGCAGGCCGTCGCCCATCTCGTGCCCTACATCGAGGAAGAAAAACTGCGCACCGGCGCGGCGGCGAAGGGCAAGATCGTGCTCGCCACCGTCAAGGGCGATGTCCATGACATCGGTAAGAACATCGTCGGCGTGGTGCTGGCCTGCAACGGCTACGAAATCGTCGACCTCGGCGTGATGGTCGCCGCCGACAGGATTCTCCACGCGGCGAAAGAGCACAAGGCCGATGTGGTCGGCCTCTCCGGCCTGATCACGCCTTCGCTGGAGGAAATGAGCCATGTGGCCGCCGAGATGAAACGCCAGGGCTTCACCGCACCCTTGCTGATCGGCGGCGCCACCACCAGCCGCGCCCACACCGCCATCAAGATCGCCCCCAACTACAACGGCACCGTCGTCTATGTGCCGGATGCCTCGCGCGCTGTCGGCGTTGTGACCAAATTGCTGTCGATCGACCAAGCCGCTGGCTATCAGGAGGAAATCGCCGCCGACTACGCCAAGGTGCGCGAACAGCATGCCAGCAAACAAGGTGTGAAACTGCTGACACTCGCTGCCGCCCAAGCCAACCAAGCCAAGCTGGATTACGTTCCCTTGCCGCCTCGCCGCCCCGGCCTGCGGCCGCTGTGCAAGATTGACCTCGCCACCCTCGCCAACTACATCGACTGGGGCCCCTTCTTCCAGACCTGGGACCTGCCCGGTCGCTATCCACAACTCCTTGATGATGCCAAGGTCGGCGAACAGGCGCGCTCGGTGTTTGCCGACGCGCAGGCGATGCTGCAAAAAATCATCGACGAGAAGTGGCTGGTCGCCAATGCCGTGTTCGGCCTGTTCCCGGCGAACTCGGTGGGCGACGACATCGAAATCTATAAAGATGAGACGCGCAGCAACCCCTTGATAACCTGGTACGGCCTGCGCCAGCAACACGAACGCCCGAGCGATCAGGCCAACCTCTGCCTCGCCGACTTCATTGCCCCGAAAGGCACGCCGGACTACATCGGCGCCTTCGCCGTCACCGCCGGCATTGGTATCGAGGCCAAGCTCAAGGAATTCGAGGTTGCGCATGACGACTACCGCGCCATCATGCTCAAGTCGCTGGCCGACCGCCTTGCCGAAGCCGCCGCCGAATGGCTGCATGAACGCGTGCGCATCGACGACTGGGGCTATGGCAGGAATGAGGATCTCAAGCTGGATGACCTGATTGCCGAAAAATACCAGGGCATCCGCCCGGCGCCTGGCTATCCGGCCTGCCCTGACCACACCGTCAAGAAGGGCTTGTTCGAGTTGCTCGATGCCACAGCCAATGCCGGCATCGACCTCACCGAAAACTTCGCGATGATGCCCGCGGCCGCCGTCTCCGGCTTCTATTTCGCCCATCCGCAGGCAAAATACTTCGCCGTGACGAAAATCGGTCGCGACCAGCTTGAAGATTGGGCAAAGCGCACCAACTACCCGCTTCCAGAAGCCGAAAAATGGCTCGCGCCCCTACTCTGACCCCCAGGAGACGAAGATGAACGAAGCAGAAAACGATGGCCGCATGTCCTTCGACCAAGCCGTAGCCCTCGCCACCCAAAAACAGCAAGCGGCCTTTTGCGCCATACCGGTCTTCTCCGAAGCCATTGAAGACGAAGCCCAAACGGCCGAGGGTGCGCGCATTTTCATCGTCGAACCCAATGGTGACAAGGGGGCCAACAACTGGCAACTGCGCTTTATCGCCGGCCCGTTCTTCTCGAATGCCTACGCCGCCAACGAGCGCATCGAGCCGGCCGACGTGCCCGACAGCGTGCGCGAATTGCGTTTCATGCCGACCCGTGTCGACACCAAGTGGTACGAGGAGCAGATCCAGATTCTGATCCAGCATCTGGTCCAGGGCGCCGGTATTGCCACCGAGCACATGCCTGACTACGCCAGCATGCCGGCGCGCAGCGCCGATAGCGGAACCGTGTTCCCGATCTCCTTTATCGGCCGCGAGGAAGCACCGCACTAAGCGCGAACGGTTTATCATGCCCTCTCATTTCGGGAGGGCATGACCAGCATGAACACTGAGACTGCACGCGGCACGCGTGCGCACGCGCCGGACCTGGACTGGAGCCAGGTGCGCGAAACCGTCCTGATGATGGAACTGGCGGCCGGCCAAGTCGAAGCCGCGATGAAGGATTCCAACACTTCGGTCGAGGTGCTCATGGACACCTTCACCTCGCTGGCCGATTCATTGCAGCATATCCAGATTGCCCTCGATACCCTGCCCGACACGGTCGGCAACGGCATGGTCCAGGGAGAAATCAAGGAAAGCACGCGCATCGTGGCGGACAAGGTGCATCACGCCATTATCGCCTTCCAGTTCTACGACAAGCTGGCGCAGCGCCTGGATCATGTATGCCATAGCCTGTCGGGACTGTCGTCCCTGATTGCCGACAATCGGCGCCTCTACAACCCGCAGGAGTGGAAACAACTGCAAGAGGAAATTCTTGCCAAATACACCATGGTCGAAGAGCGCGCGATGTTCGATGCCGTCCTCCATGGCGCCTCGGTCAAGGAAGCGCTCGATACCTACATGGCAGTGCGTATGAAAGAGATCGAAAGCAGCGGCGGCGAAATTGAACTTTTCTAACGAAAAGTTCTGACCCGCCATCCCCCAGCCCCTTCCTCTCAGAAGGGGAGACTTGCGGCTCGTTACGCTCGAGTTGCTTTACACGCCCCAGACAACGGGCTTCTGTTCTTTCAGGGATTCTTCCAGTATCGCAAGCAAAGGCAAGGCGCGCTGCGTCAGGCTGACGCGCGGCCGCGTGCCGCCCTGTCCATCCGCTTCAGTGCCCAGCTCATCCTCTAGCACCTGCCGACGATGTTGCACCTTGTCGGCCTCGATGGCCGCCTGCAGTTGCGCAATCGCGCCGGGCAATTGTTCGACGGTAACGATGCCCTGGTCGGTGACATCCTTGCCCATCAATTCCATCATCCTTTTGGCCACATCGCTGAAATAGATGACATCGGCGCAGGCGGCCGATTTGAAGATGACGATGCCGCTCACAGCAGGCGATCCGCCGAGTAGGCCAAGTGGCCGTCGATCAGCGTGTAGCGCACCTCGCCGGGCAGTGGCCGGCCGAGGAAGGGCGTGTTCTTGCCCTGGCTCTTGAGCCGTTCGCGGCTGACGGTATGACTGCCCTGCGGATCGAAGACGCACAGGTCGGCCGGCACGCCCGGCTTGAGGCAACCACGGTCGAGGCCAAGAATGCGCGCCGGGTCGGCGGTGATGCGAGCCAGCGCCTTGGGCAAGGGCACGCCGCGATCGGCCGCCCATTGCAGGGTCAGCGGCAGCAACAGTTCCAGCCCGGTGGCGCCGGTCTCGGCTTCGGCAAACGGCACCTGCTTGGCATCGTCATCGACGGGCGTGTGGTCGGAACACAGCACATCGATGCTGCCGTCAGCCAGCCCGGCCGCCAGCGCATCGCGGTCGGCGGCGCTGCGCAAGGGCGGATCGAGGCGCGTGTGCGGGTTGAAGAAACCGATGTGGTCGTCGCACAAATGAATGTGATTGATCGTGACATCGCAGGTCACCGCCAGTCCGTCGGCGCGCGCCGCGCGAATCAGCGCCAGCCCGGCCGCCGAGGAGAGGCGCCGGATGTGCAGCCGCACGCCGGTTTCGCGCGCCAGTTGCAGATAGGTCGATAGTGCAACCGTCTCGGCAATCACCGGAATGCCCGCCAGACCGAGGCGCGCCGACACCGCGCCCTCATGCGCGACACCGCCCTTGGCCAGATGCGCATCCTGCGGCTGCAGCCAGACGCTGAAGCCAAACGTGGCCGCATATTGCATGGCGCGCATCAGCACCTGGGTATCGATGATGCTGTGGTTGGCCTGACCGAAGGCAATACACCCGGCCTCGGCCAGCTCCGCCATTTCGGTCAGCCGCTGCCCGGCCAAGCCAATAGTCAGCGCCCCCATCGGATGCACATGGGCAAAACCCGGCTGGCGCGCGCGATGCTTGAGCATTTCGACCAGACCCGGTTCGTCGAGTGGCGGATCGGTATCGGGCGGGCAAACCAGACGGGTCACCCCGCCCACGGCGGCGGCGGCCATTTCCGACTCCAGCGTCGCCTTGTATTCGAAGCCGGGTTCGCGCAGGCGCGCCGAAAGGTCGATCAGGCCGGGGCAGACGATACAGCCGCTGGCATCAAGCACGCCCTCGGCGCGGAAGCCACCGGGCGCCGTCTCGCCAACGCCGACTATTTTGCCGTCGGCGACATAGACATTGGTGGGTTTGTCGAGCCCACTGGCCGGGTCGATAACGCGGCCGTTCTGGATGGCAATCTTCATGACTGCGCCCCTCCCGCCAGCATGCTCATCACCGCCATGCGTACGGCAATTCCAAAGGTGACCTGCGGCAGGATCACCGCCTGCCGGCCATCCGCCACCGACGAATCGATCTCGACGCCACGGTTCATCGGCCCCGGATGCATGACGATGGCGTCGGGCTTGGCGAGCGCGAGTTTTTCCGGCGTCAGCCCCCAGGACTTGAAGTATTCCTGCGTGCTCGGCAAGAGCGCGCCATTCATGCGCTCGTTCTGCAGGCGCAGCATCATCACCACGTCGGCACCGCGCAAGCCATCGGCCAGATCGTTGCAGACACGCAGCGGCGCACCGGGAATCATTTGCGCCGCCGCTGTTGGCAATAGCGTGCGCGGCCCGACCAGGCGGATATCCGGCACGCCCAGCGTGGCGAGCGCATGCAACTGGCTGCGCGCCACGCGCGAGTGCAGGATGTCGCCGACCACCGCCACCGTCAGCTTCGTGAAGTCCCGCTTGTAATGGCGAATCGTGTACATGTCGAGCAGGCCCTGCGTCGGGTGCGAGTGGCGCCCGTCGCCGGCATTCACGACATGGATGTGGTCGCGCCCGGTGGCGGCAAGATGCTGCGCGATCAGGTAGGGTGCGCCAGAAGATGCGTGACGCACGACGAACATGTCGGCCTGCATTGCCGCAAGGTTATCCACCGTGTCGAGCAGGCTCTCGCCTTTCGCCGCCGACGAGGTATTGATGTTGAGGTTGATGACATCCGCCGACAGCCGCTTGGCGGCAATCTCAAAGGTGGTACGCGTACGTGTCGAGTTCTCGAAGAACAGGTTGAACACGCTCTTGCCGCGCAGCAGCGGCACCTTCTTCACCTCGCGCTCGGCCACCGCCGTGAAGGGCTCGGCGCGGTCGAGGATGTTGTGCAGGATCTCGCGCGACAGCCCTTCGATCGACAGCAGGTGGATCAGTTCGCCGTGGCTGTTCAGTTGCGGGTTGGGTTGGTCGGTCGGGGTCATTTGTCGCTCAGCTTGAAGGACAACACGCCTTCCTCGTCGCGATTGAGATCGAGACTTTGGCTCGCCGGCAGAGGCAGCACGTGAGGGCAGTAGGTGGCGGCGATCGGCAGTTCGCGACCGCAGCGGTCGACCAGCACGGCCAATTCCACTTGCGCGGGACGGCCGTAGTCGAACAATTCGTTAAGCGCCGCACGAATGGTGCGGCCGGTATAAAGCACATCGTCGACGAGGACCAGAGGCGCACTGGCTACGTCGTCCGGCAAATGCGAAGCCCGTCCGCCCGATTTCAGGCCATTGCCGATATGGTGATCGTCGCGATGGAACGAGACATCGAGGGTCGCCAGCGGCGTCGTCAGCCCCAGTGATCGATGCAGGGCCTCGGCCACCCAGACGCCGCCGCTGTGAATGCCGACCAGCACGGTGGCCGGCGCAATGCGCGGCCGCATCAAGTCGGCCAGTTGCTGCAGCAACTCAGTGGCAGAGGGCAGGGGGAGCGCTTGTGGTAAGGGCATGACGTTGATCCAACCAGGCTTGCAAAATAACGGCGGCGGCCTCGGCATCGAGACGCGCCTTGCGTTCGCGTTTATCGCCCGTCAATTGCGACTCGGCAATCGCGGACGAATAGCGTTCATCCACCAGTTCCACCGGCAGGTGGTAGCGGCCTTCGAGCTGGCGCGCAAAGCGTTCGCAGCGGGCCGCGAATTCGTGGTCGGCATCATCGATATGGCGCGGCAGGCCAACCACCAGACGGGCCGGATGCCACTCGCCGATCAATTTGGCAATCGCTGCGAAACGTCGGTCATTGGCGGATTCGGCGACCGTCGCCAGCGCCCGCGCCGCGCCCAGCAGGGTTTCGCCTATCGCCACGCCAATACGTTTTTCGCCGAAATCAAACGCCATCACCGTTTCCGACTCAGGCATGCCCGGCGACCTCGGAGAGATTGGCGAAGTCGACGCCCAGCAACTGCATGGCCGCCGGCAGCCGCTCTTCGGGTGGCAGGTTGAAAATAATATCCGGGTCGGCGGCCACCGTCAGCCAGCCGTTTTGCGACAGTTCCCATTCGAGCTGACCTGCGGCCCAGCCGGCGTAGCCGAGCGAGACCAGCACCTCGGCGGGTTTGCCCTCGTCGCTCATCGACTGCAGAATGTCGCGCGAACTGGTCAGACCGATTTCTGGACTGACATTCAGGGTCGACTGCCACTCGCCGGCCGGGCGATGCAGGACAAAGCCGCGATCGGTCTGCACCGGGCCGCCGAAAAATACCGGCAGTTCGTGATAACGGGACTGGTTCGGGCCGAGCGTCAGCGGCATGCTGACGCGCTCGAACAAGGTGCCCAAACTGATTTCCATCGGCCGGTTGACGATGATGCCGAGCGCCCCTTCGGCATTGTGCTCGCACAAATAAGTCAGCGTCCGCGAAAAGTTCGGATCGGTCATGGCCGGCATGGCAATCAGAAAGTGATTGGCAAGGCTGGCCGTTTCGATAGTTTTGGCAGTCATCATCTGGCATCCATTGTAATCTCTTGGCCCACGCATTGCGAACCGGCCACCCATGTTCCTGCCCCTGCACGACCTCTACGAACCCTCCGCCATCCTGTCTTTGCCGGATGGCCGTTTTCTCGTCGCGGAGGACGAGAAAACGCGCCCGTTCAGCCTCGTCACGATCCGCCCGGACGGCACCACGCTGAGCGTCCCGCTTGTTACAGGAGATTATCCAAAACTCGACGATCTGGAAGGTCTCGCCGCCGATGCGACCGGCCACATCTATGCCATTACCTCGCATTCGCGCAGCGGCAAGGGCGAGGAGAAAACCGCACGCGAACGGCTGATCCGCTTCCGCATCGAAGGCGACCGTCTTGTCGCGCCCGTCGTCGTCGAAGGACTGAAAGCCGCACTGATCGCCGCCCACCCCGTGCTGGCCGAAGCCGCCGCGCGCCGCGACGTCAAGGCGGAAGGCGGGCTCAACATCGAGGCACTGGAAATCACGCCGGATCAGCAGCACCTGCTGGTCGGCTTCCGCAGCCCGCTGCAAGCCGGCCGCGCACTGATCGCCCGCGTCGAGAACCCGGCAGCAATGTTCGACCACGGCGCCGCACCGCGCATCGCCGCGCAACTGACCACCCTCAACCTCGCCGGCCACGGCCTGCGCGGCCTGTCCCACATCCCGGCGCTGGACGGCTACCTGCTCATCAGCGGCCCCGTCGCCAAGGAACAAACACAGTTCCGCCTCTGGTTCTGGCGCGGCCATGAAGCCGATGCACCACGCCCCGCCAGCGTCCCCGGCCTCCCCGGCTTCGAACACGCCGAAGGCATCGCCCCCGCAATCATCAATGGCCAGCCGCGCGTCATCATCGTCAGCGACGACGGGGATCGCGAAGCCGGGCAGGCGGCGCGTTTTCTGGTGCTTGATCCGAAGCAGTTGCAGATTGACAATTGAGTAACAAGTCAATTTCCGCACTCGGCCACGAGCAGACATTCAGCTACACTGCGCTTGAATTATGCTTCTGCGATTTTGTGCGAAACCCACTATGAGGCTAGGCAATGACCGACGCAATGCAGGCGAGACAACAGATATATGTCGACAGTGTCGAGAGACTCAGGGGCGGGGCAATAGCTCGGGTCACTTGGGATCAAATCTATAAGACGCTTGATGATCTGAGTGAAGGCCTACCCTTAGCGATGAAACAGTTTGCGACTACAGACAAGATAGGTCGCGGCCGGATTCTTGATAGTGCGGAAAAGTTCGAAACAATTACCGAACTTTCCTACCCACCCAAAGAAAAGTGTAAGACGTTCGGACGATGCAATAGCCCCAGCAATCCCATCTTCTACGGAGGCGTGGGTACTGAGTTAATCTTCTCTGAAATTGGCGCGAAGATAGGAGATTATGTTGGTCTTCTACATGTATCGCCTGTCAGAGAGCTATTGTGCGTTCGTCTAGGTGCACTAGATCTCTGGCGAAGAACAAGCGGTGAATTCCCAATGGGAGAGGATCTCAAGAATTGGATAAAGGAGGTTCACAAAGATCCCAACAATATAGTTATGTTTATCCTTGATGCATTTTTCCGCGACTACTTTTCGCGTCCGGGTAGTTGCGATACCTACAAGCTGACCAGTGCGATAACGTCAGTGATATTGAATGCACGTCAAGACATCTCTGGCCTGATCTACGATAGCGTTGACCATACAGCAGGCGCGTGCTGCGCCCTTAAACCAGAGGTCGCAGATCATCTGCTGAGGCCGACTGAGGTCCAAATAGTGAAAGTCACGTCGTACTTGGGTTATGGAATTTATGACTTCGAGCAGATTGCATTTGCTGATACGTTTGACGGAAAGAGAATTCTCTGGAGTTAGCTGTTGATGTCCGCTCTGGGTCGCCTACTGCCGTCCCGCCAGCACCGACTTTTGAATAGGGTGGTCACCTGTCGATTCGGCCAGAGTGTTACCATGGTGTCACTTTGACGTCTGGAGCAACGGCAATGTCCACTACCTCACTGAAACTATCCGATGAACTCAAGCAGCGTGCCGTCTCGGCGGCGCAGATGCAAGGGCTGTCGCCGCATGCGTTCATGGTGCAGGCCATCGAACAGGCAGCCAGCGCGGCCGAGCGGCGGCGCGGATTCGTGGCGGTGGCGCTGGCGGCGCGCGAGCAGTTGCAAGCAAACGGCAAGGCTTACGATGCCGACGAGGTGCATGCCTACATCAAAGCACGCGTGCAAGGCTGCAAAGCCACAAAACCGAAAGCCAAGTCTTGGCGCGGCTGATCTATTCCGCGCAGGCACTCGGCGATTTTGAAAGACTCACTGACTTCCTTCTGACGAGCGACCCGAAAGCGGCGGCGGCAACCGTTGGGCTGATCGAGGAAGCCATCACATTGCTGAAGCGCCACCCCCTCATTGGGCGGCCTGTTGAGCATGGTTTGCGCGAACTGGTGATATCGCGCGGACGGACGGGTTACTTGGCCCTTTACGATTTCGACGAAGCGCAGGATATCGTAGCGATTCTCGCCATCCGTCATCAGCGCGAAGCCGGCTATGGGATGCAGGACGAGGACGTCTGATCCTGCAGCAACCCGACTAACGCCAGTCGTTCCCGGGTATTGTCCGCCTCATGAACTCGTCAAACATGGGCACCGTGAAAGCCGTATCGCCGTGATTGGGACTCCACACCATGCCTTTGGCAATCAGGGAGCTTCGCGTTGGCGCAAGCGAAGTTACATCCGCATTGAAACAGGCTGCAATATCGCCTGATCGATGCGGCCCCGGCCCGAGTTCCGCCATCGCACGGAGATACTTCTTTTCTTTGGGTGTCAGTCGATCGAAGCGAACCCGGAAAAAACTTTCATCCAACGCCGCCGTCGCGGTAACTGAGGCTTCGATCACATCCGCAACATCAATCGGTGATACCTGTGCCGCCCGCCATGCGTGACTGCCCCACTGCTGAAGAAAATAGGCATAGCCTTGAGTGACGAGCAGGATCTGGTTCAAGGCTTGGTCGGTGATACCAACGCCCTCTTTCTCAAGCGGCCGCTCAATGGCGAGCTGTGCTGCTGCTGCCGGAAGAGGTCCGATGACCGGAAAGTCAAACAACCTTTCTGCATACGACTTGGCATTCCCCATTCGTCCGCGCAATTGTGGCAAGCCAGCACCAACCAGAACAACTGGTAATTGCCGCTGCTCCGTGCGGTGCATCGCTGTAATCAGTGCGGCTAACTGCGGTTCCTCGACATACTGCAACTCGTCAATGAAAATGGCTAACGCCGTATTCGCTGCCTTTGCTGCCAAACCCACCTGTTCGAAAAGCGCTTGAAGATCATGCTCAAGATCGCCGTTGTCAGCCAATCCCGGTTCGGGGTCGTAATCAATACCAACCTCAATATCGCCGAAAGTGACCTTGAGTTTGCTGGCGAAGCCGGCGAGGGCACGTAGTCCGCGCACGGCATAGTCTTTAGCTGCCGCAATCTGGCTCAGGCGCAAGAGCGCTTGCCGCAATTGCGGCGCAAGTAGCGCCGGAAGAGAGCGTCCTTCAGGGGCTTCAATTCGAACCGTATGGATACCGGCGGCTTCGGCATCCTTTTTGACACGGTCCAGGAGAACCGTCTTACCAACGCCGCGCAGGCCGACCAGCATAGCGCTCTTGGCGGGGCGCCCGATTCTGGCGCGCTCAAGCGCGATACGCAAAGACTCCCGCAACTCGTTACGACCTGCAAGTTCTGGCGGCGGCGTGCCGGCACCGGGGGAAAAGGGATTACGAATAGGGTCCATGACCCAAAGTTTATACAGAGATTTATAAAGTTACAAGAACTCAGTAAGTTCTCTAATCTTTGTATAAACTGCCGTCAAATAATCCCCTCAAGCACAAGGTAACTCGCTAATTTTGATCGCATAGTGCCGTCCCGCCAGCGCCGACTTTTTCGCTGGCTGCCCTGGGCTTTGAGACGACCGATCTTATCGTGCCGACCGGCATGTCTGGATCACACAGCAGCACGGGGAAAAACGCTGGCGCGCTTCTCTGCGGCGAGAGAAACTTCGCAAGAAGGCCGCGCGTCCTAGGCGCCGAAGCAATACGGCTTCATCGCGTCTCCTGCTCTAGGAAGCGATAGATGGCGTCGAGCCGGGCGACGCCACCGTCCATCTCCAGCATTTCCTGACGCAAGGCCATTGGCAAGGGCAACAGTTCCGCCCAGCGGTCGGCGACCCAGGCGGCATCGTAGAAACGGTGAGGTTGCGGCGGCGGGTCTTCGAGCGCTTCCAGCAACGCCCGCAGCATCGGCACCAGCCGTGCATAGTCGCCGGGAATCGGCATCACGGCCGGATCGGGCAGTAATGCCACTTCGGCGCGGACGAGACCGCTCGGGGTCTGGCGATGCGCAAAGACACGAAAGCGCTCGCTACCATTGACGGTGAGGTTGAGGATGCCCAGTTGCGGCATTTCCCAGTCGACAACTTTTGCCAGTGTGCCGACCGGGTGCGGCGCCGCCCCCGGCCCGACTTCCTCGCCCTGCGCGATCAGGCAGATGCCGAAGGGCGTTTCGTGGCGCAGACAGTCCTTGACCATGTCCATGTAGCGCATCTCGAACACGCGCAGCGGCAGGCGACCGCCGGTATGGAGTACCGTATTGAGCAGGAAGAGGGGAATGTCCATTATTCCGTTTCGCCCCAGCGTGGCATCAGGGCATGTGCGACACCGAGCCGGTCAAGGATGCGCGCCACCACGAAGTCAACCAGATCCTCGATGCGTTGCGGCTGGTGATAGAAGCCTGGGCTGGGCGGCAGAATGACGGCACCGGCGCGGGAGAGCTTCAGCATATTCTCCAGATGGATGGCCGACAGCGGCGTTTCGCGCGGTACCAGAATCAGCGGCTTGCCTTCCTTGAGCACGACATCGGCGGCGCGCGTGATCAGATCCTTGGCGGTACCGGCAGCCACTTCGGCCAGCGTGCCCATCGTGCAGGGACAGATCGCATAGCCATCCGGCGGGTTGGAACCCGAGGCGGGCGGCGCATTCCAGTCGTTGCGGTCGAACACCTGTAATCGAGCGTCGGCATCGGCAAAGCGTTCCGCCAGCAGGCGCTGCGCCTCGCGCGGCTGCGCGGGCAGCACCAGATCGGTCTCCTGCTTGGCGACGATCTGTGCGGCCTGCGAATACATTAGCCAGACGCGGCAACCGGCGGCCAGCAGGCAATCGACCAAGCGCAAACCGTAGGGCAGGCCGGAGGCACCCGTCCAGGCGACGGCGACAGTTTTCACGGCCATGCCTCCGTAGGGCCGCCCCAAGGAGGTATGCGCCCCCCCGTGGGGGGCAGCGAGTTGATCTTACGAGCGTGGGGGGCCATTATTTTTCCTTGAGCAGTTTGGCGACAATAAGGCCGTTCACAATACCGAAAAGCAAGGCGCTCACGGCAAAGATCGGCACCAGATAGACAATGCCGTCATGCGGCACCAGCCACAGGCGCGCCAGCAGCAACTGGCCGCCGACATGGGCAAAGGCGGCCAGCACGCTGGCGCTGACCGGCCCGAACCAGCGCGCCGGCAAGCGGGTCGTTGCGGCCAGCACGGCCAGACTTGCCAGCGCACCGACCAGCGCCAGAAAAAACCCGGGGGCGAGAAACTGCCCGACCAGCAGGCTGCCGGCCAGGACGCGCAACAGCGATACCCAGGCCGCATCGCGCCAGCCGTGCCGCGCCAGCACCAGCAGAATGACAATGTTCGCCAGCCCCGGCTTGACCCCCGGCAACGGGGAAGGCAGCGCCGCCTCGGCCACGGAGAGGGCAATCGCCGCCGCCGCATAACGCGCGATGCGCCGATCCTCCGGCCGAATCGGCAACTCAATAATTGAGGCTGTCATGGCTCGGATCGCGTCCCGACAAGGACAGGCTTACATGGTTCGGCGCGCAGATGGCGATGGCGTTGGGGCGCGTCAGCCAGCCCTGTTGCACGCAATACTGGCGCGGGCCGGGGTCGGACAGTACGCGCGCGCGACCGGGCGCAATCTCGATCTGCGTTTCGCCCAACGGCCCCTGCACGGCATAGCGACGCGACGCGGTCAGCGGAAACGCCGCAACCACGCGACCGTCGAGTCGCACGACGGCACGCTCGGCCGTACCGCCCGCCCACAACAGCGGGAAGGAGCCGGCCACCGACAGTGCCGAGAACAACACTACAGCCCAGTCGCCGGGCCGCAGCAGGCGCCATTTGTCATTCACTGCGTCAGCACGCGATGGCGCACCAGCACGCGGGCCTGCTCACGGAAATCGCGGGCCAGCGTCTCGGCGAGCCAGACCGAGCGATGCTGCCCGCCGGTACAGCCGATCGCTACCGTGAGGTAGGAGCGATTGTCGCGAATGTAGGCCGGTAGCCAGTCGCCGATGAAGCGCTGAATATCGGCGCGCATCTGCAACACCTCCGACTGGGCTTCGAGAAAGGCAATCACCGGCGCATCGCGACCCGTCAGCGGACGCAACACCGGATCGTAATGGGGATTCGGCAAGCAGCGCACATCGAAGACCAGGTCGGCATCGAGCGGCAGACCGTGCTTGAAGCCGAACGATGCAAACAGCAGCGTCAGGCCCCCGCTTTCGCTGGCGGCAAATTCCCGGATCATGACGCGCAAGGCGTTCGGGCGGATGTTGCTGGTGTCGATGCGATGGCCCAGGCTGCGCAGCGTTTCGAGCGCCTCCCGTTCGCCGGCGATAGCCTCGGCCAGCGTGCTCTCGCCGGCAGCCAGCGGATGGCGCCGCCGCGTTTCGGAAAAGCGCTGGATCAGCACGTCGTCGCGCGCATCGAGGAAGATGAAGCGCAAGGACACGCCATCGGCTTCGAGCTTGCGCAACTGCGCCGGCAAGGCGGCAATCGAGGTGCCGCCGCGCATATCGGCGGCGACGGCAACCCGCGCATGCCCTGCCATCTTGAGATGTGCGACCAGTTCGCTTAGCAGCGGTGCCGGCAGGTTGTCGACGCAATAGAAACCGGCATCCTCCAGCACATTGAGGGCGATGGATTTGCCGGAGCCCGAGAGGCCGCTGATCAGCACGAGTTGCATGGAAGGGCAGGGGATACACTGGGAGCGCTATGGTAGCATCGGCGCCCGAATTGCAACGCCCCTCCCCGCACCATGCCCAGCCTGCTTGCTCACTGGAAGCCCAGCGCCAAATTGGCCGGCGCGCCGGCGCTACTGCATCCCTGGCTGGCCGATCCCGGTTCGCTGACCGCCCGCATCATGGCCCGCTGCCAGCGCTTTCGCGTTCTGGTTATCCGCGAGATTCATGCACGTCCCCACCTCGACGAGCACGCCCTGATCGACGTGGCGCCGGATCGCCATGCCTGGATTCGCGAAGTGCTGCTGATCGCCGACAACCAGCCGGTGGTGTTTGCCCATAGCGTGCTGCGCTTGCAGGACCTAACCGGCGCCTGGCACATGGCGCGCGCCATTGGCAGTCGCCCGCTCGGCGCGGCCCTGTTTGCCGATCCCGGCATTCAGCGCGGCGACCTGCACGCCGCACGCATCGCGCCCACCCACCCACTGCACCGTCGCGCCAGCCAGGCCAGCGGACTCGTCTTGCCGTTGCTGTGGGGCCGCCGTTCGCGCTTCACGCGACTTGGCCGCCCCCTGCTGGTCACCGAGATTTTTCTGCCCGGCATTTTCGACCTGCCCGCATGAGAACACTTTTCCTCTTGATGCTCATCGCCTGCGGCAACGCCTTTGCCCAATCGGCCGTGCAAATCGTCTCGGCAGAATTCGGGCTGTTCGACACCAGCGATCCGCGCGCGACGATCTTCGAACCCGCGACCGTCATTCCCCACAAGGAGGGTCAGCGCTACGGCTGGATCATTCAGTTGCGCACGAAGAAGCGCAGCGTCGAGGTACGCGAGGAATATCTGCTGCCCACCGTGGCCAGTGAAGCCGGCGCGACGATGAGTCCCAACGGTCAGCAACTGGAGATTCCGCTGCCAAAACGGCATCAGGTCAGCCAGCGCCAGTTGGTGCCCGTCCGTGGCCAGATCATCGGCGAGTGGGCCATCGGTCCCGGCGAGCCCACCGGCAGGCGTCACCTGCAAGTGATTATCGAAGGTCAGGTCGGCGGCAGCTTCGAGTACGAGGTACGCTGATCGTCGGGTTCTACAAAAGTCGGCTCTGGCGAGACGGCAACTGTTGGGACGGCAGGCACCTCGGTCGTCCACGGCCGACCGCAGCCGATGCAATACGCTTCACCCTCGTCCGGCAAACAGATGCCGACGCAGTGATACAGCGCTTCATTGTCCTCGGTGGCCACGACAACGTTCCTTGCAGGCGGCCAGCGTCTCACGCTCCTGAGCCAGCAGCGCATCGATCCATTCGCCGATCGCCTCGTCGAGTGCGGCAGTATCCGCCACCATTTCATGGATCAGGCCAATCCGGTAGGCCTCGGCCGCCGAGAAAGTTTCGCCGGTCAGCAGATAGCGCCGGGCATGACGCAGGCCCATCGCCTCGCGGGCCGGTGCGGTGATGGCAGCCGGCACTTGTCCGCTGTTCGGATCGCGTGCCGAAAAACGCGCGTCGAAGGTCGCCACGGCCAGATCGCAGGCCGCCACGATGCCGACCCCGCCGCCACAGACGACGCCCTGCACGCGCGCAATCAGCGGCTTGGGGCAGCTTGCCATGCTATCGAACAATGCGGCCAGTGCGGCGGCTTCGATGGCCTGTGCCGACAAGTCGGCGCCGGCGCAGAAACTCTCGCCGACACTGGAGATGACGACGACGCGAACGCTCGCTTCCTCGCCCATGCGGCCGATTGCCGTACCGAGTTCGGCCAGCATCGCGCCATCGTAGGCGTTGTAATGTGCGGGCCGGTTAAAGGTCACGATGCCAATGCCGGCGTCGATCTCGGTGAGAATCGTATCTGATGTCATGGTGTGTTCAGTCTACCGTTTTGCTGCGTTTGCAACACACCGGCAATCACCAGCGTGCCGCCCACCAGTGCGGAAAGGTCGAGCCGTTCGCCGAGCAGCAGCGCCCCCTGCAGCACCGCCGCTACGGGTACGAGGTTGATGAAGATTGAGGCGCGCTGCGCACCGATCTGCTGCACCGCGGCCGAGAACCAGGTGAATCCCAGCGTTGTACCAAGCAGGCCGAGGAACACGATAGCGCCCCAGGCACTGAAAGAATATATCGGCACCAGCGGCGCCGGTGCTACGACCAGCGCCGTGACCAACAGCATCATGAAACCGGCGCCACTGGCATAGGCGGTCATGACCAGTGCGCTGAGCGAACGTGTGCCGAGTCGGCCGATCAGCGTGTAAGCCGACCACATGAAGGCACAGCCGAGAATCAGCGTCTCGCCAACGCCGACTTTTCCATCGAGGAAGGCCAGCGGATCGCCCTTGCCAATCACGGTCAGGCAGCCGGCAAAGGCGAGCGCGCTCCCCAGCATTTTTTGCGGCGTCATCCCCTCCTTGAGCAGCCAGGCTGCCGCCAGCAGGGTGATGACCGGATTGAGCGCAACCACCAACGCCCCGCGTCCGGCGCCGACCGACTGCATGCCAAAGAGAAAGAACAGGTTGTAAAGAAAGATGCCGCTGGCGCCCAACCCCAGAATCAGCATCCCCTCGTGCCGCGTGAGAGCGGGCAAGCGACCGTGGCGCCAGACAACAATGACCAGCAGACTCGTCGCAGCGAAGAAGAAGCGCCAGACCGCCACTGCCAGGGGATGCACCTCTTGTACCGCATAGCGCGCCGCCACCCAGGTACCCCCCCAGAAGAACATGGTCAGGATCAAACGAAGATAAACAGGCGCTAGAGGAGTCATGCAGGATAATAGGTAAGAAAACCGATTTGTTGCACTGCACAAGTTTTCGCTGACTTGCGATAAACTGATGATTTGCAGCAGTTTAGCCGCCGTGGCTGCCCACAACAAACGGAGTGAGAGAGATGACCCAAAACACCGGAACAGAAAAGTCCGCCCTGCCCGATCCGCAGGAGGTTGCCAAGACCTACGCCGAAGTCGCGCAGCGTGCTTCCAAGATTCTGCAAGACCACATCCAGCGCCAGCTCGCCAAGGGCGTGACGCCGCCGCAGGACGAACTGGGCCTTGCTCAGGCCTTCCTGGACATGATGGCGAAGATGCTCGCCAACCCCTACCGGATGGCCCAGGCACAGATGAATCTGGTGTGGGACTATTTCTCGCTCTGGCAGCATTCGACGCTGCGCTTCATGGGCATGCACACGCCACCGATCGCCACACCGCACAAGGGTGACAAGCGTTTCAAGGATGAGCAGTGGGAAGAGCATTTTCTCTTCGACTTCATCAAGCAGTCCTACCTGATTTCCGCACGTCATATTCATGACACGGTGAGTGGCGTCAAGGGCCTCGACGGCCACACCCAGGAGAAGGTGAACTTCTACACGCGCCAGTTCATCGACGCGATGTCGCCCTCCAACTTCGTGCACACCAACCCCGAGGTGTTCCGCGAAACCGTCAAGTCGCACGGCCAAAACCTGCTCAAGGGCTTCAACAATCTGCTGCGCGACATCGAGGATGGCGACGGCCAGTTGCGCGTCAAGATGACCGACACGGCCGTCTTCGAACTCGGCAAAAACATCGCCACCACGCCCGGCAAGGTGGTGTTCCAGAACGACCTGTTCCAGTTGATCCAGTACGCGCCGACCACTGCAACGCAGTACAAGCGGCCGTTCCTGATCGTGCCGCCGTGGATCAACAAGTACTACATCCTCGATCTGCGCGAGAAAAACTCCTTCATCAAGTGGGCCGTCGACCAGGGCCACACGGTGTTCACCATGTCCTGGGTCAATCCCGATTCGAAGCTGGCGCAGAAAAGCTTCGAGGACTATGTCTTTGAAGGCACGCTCGTCGCGCTCGACCAGGTCTGCGCGCAGACCGGCGAGAAGGAAGTCAATGCCGCCGGCTATTGCCTCGGCGGCACGCTGCTCGCCACCACGGCGGCCTATCTGACGGCAAAGAAAGACAAACGCCTCGCTTCATGCACCTTCTTCACCACCATGCTCGACTTCTCCTACCCGGGCGAACTGGGCGTGTTCATCGACGAGCAGCAGATCTCCGCCCTCGAGAAGAAGATGAGCGGCCGCGGCTTCCTCGAAGGCACCGAGATGGCCGGTACCTTCAACATGCTGCGCGCCAACGACCTGATCTGGTCCTTCGTGGTCAACAACTACCTGATGGGCAAGGATCCCTTCCCCTTCGATCTGCTTTACTGGAACTCCGATTCGACGCGCATGCCGGCGGCGATGCACAGCTTCTACCTGCGCAACATGTACATGCAGAATCTGCTCAAGGACCCGGGCGGCATCAAGGTCGGCGATGTCGAGATCGACCTGCGCAAGATCAAGACGCCGGCCTATTTCATCAGCACCCTGGAAGACCACATTGCGCCGTGGCAAAGCACCTACCTCGGCGCCAAGCTGTTCGCCGGCCCGACCAAGTTCGTGCTTGGCGGTTCCGGACACATCGCCGGCATCGTCAACCCGCCCGCCGCCAACAAGTATGGCTACTGGACGATTTCTGCCAAGGCCCTGCCGGAAACCGCCGATGCTTTCTTCGAAGCCGCCAAGCAGAACGAGGGTTCGTGGTGGAACGACTGGCAGGCCTGGCTGATGGCGCAAAGCGACGAGAGCCTCCCGGCACGCGATCCCGCCAAGGGCAAGCTCAAGGTACTTGAAGACGCTCCTGGCTCCTTCGTCAAGTTCCGCCTCGACCAGCAGCAGAAGTCCTAATGGCGCAAGTCGTTCGTGTTGTTTTCGACACGAACGTGCTGCTTTCGCTATTCGTCTTTGCCGACAGTCGCTTCGCCCCCTTGCGGGGCGAAGTCGTTTCCGGTCACTGGATTGCACTCACCAGTCCGCCCTGTCTGGCCGAATACCAACGCGTGCTCGGCTATCCCCTGTTCGAGCTTTCCGCAGCACAACAGGCCGCCGCTTATGCAGCCTATCTGGAACTTGTCCAGATCATCGACGGCCCAGCGCGCACCCACATTGTCTTGCCAAAATGCCAGGACAAAGACGACCAGAAATTCCTCGAACTCGCCCGCGACGGGCAGGCCGACTGGCTGGTGACCGCCGACAAGTTGCTGCTCAAGCTACGGCGGGGGCGCCGACTCGATCATCTGTTCCGCGTCTTTACGCCCGATGAGGCACTTCAAAAAGTCGGCGCCGGCGGGACGGCGCCAAGTTAAACCTTAAACCTCCCCACCAGTTTATCGAGGCGCCCGGCAAACTCAGTCAGCTGCAGCGCATCCAGCGCGGTTTCACCGACGGCCTGCTTGTTCTCCTCGGCCATCGCGGCAACTTGTTCGACATTGCGCGCAATGGCAGCACCCGCGAGGCTTTCCTCCTCGGTGGCATGCGCGATTTCCTCGACGCGGCGGCGTGCCGCCGCCGTGCCGTCGCTGATACGTCCCAGCGATTCGGCCGCATCGGCGGAAAGCGCCACCACCTCTTCAAGCCGCTTGCTGCTCGCGTGCATGCCCTTGACGGCGCCGTCCGTGTCGCGCTGGATCGCCTCGATCTTGGCAGAGATATCCACGGTTGCAGTGCCCGTGCGTTCGGCAAGCTTGCGCACCTCGTCGGCCACCACCGCAAACCCGCGGCCCTGCTCGCCGGCGCGTGCCGCTTCGATGGCCGCGTTCAGCGCCAGCAGATTGGTCTGATCGGCAATCTCGCGAATCACGCCAACGATGCCGCCGATCTCGCGCGAACGCTCGCCCAAGCCCTCGATGCGTTGCGAGTTCTCGGCCACGCCACCGGCCAGCTCATGAATTTGGGCAGACACGTCGCGCACCACGCGGGCGCCCTCTTCGGCAAGCGCGCCAGCCTGTTTCGACTCCGCCGATGTCTCGCGCGCGCGTTCGGCCACCTGGACGATGCTGGCGGTGATTTCCTCCACAGCCGTGGCCGTGGCAAGCGACATCTCGCTCTGGGTATTCGAACTGCCCGCCACGCGGTTGCTGGCCTCGGTCAGCTTGGTTGCGGTGTTGGCGAGTTGACCAACGACATCGCGCGTCTCGGCGATGATGTCGCGCAGCTTGGCGGCGAACTGGTTGAAGGCCGAGGAAATCTCACCGATTTCGTCCGATGTATCGGCCTGCAGGCGGAAGGTCAGGTCACCCTGACCGCCAGCCAGTTCGACCATCGAGTCGTGCAGGATGTCGAGGTGGCGCAGCTTGTTGAACAGCAGCGTGACCATCACGACCGACGTAACGATGATCGCGATGAACAATGCGATATAGCCCCACATCTGCAGGAAACGGAGTTGCGCGGTCTCCTCGGCATCGCGGTTGTTGACGTGCGAATAAGCCTCGGAAACCTTGAGGATGGTATCGATGGCAGCGGTGGACTTCTCGATCCACTGCGGGCTGGTTAGCGAGAAATGGCGCTCGCCAGCCGGCGTGGTCGAACGCGCTTCCCGATAGAGATCCTTGCGCAACTGCTCGAACGAACCAAGGAAATGCGCTTCCATGCCCTCGATGGCGGTGCGCACTTCCGGCGGCGTGTCGCTGACGCGCTTGAGCAGCAGAATGTCGGCAATCGCCGCATCGACGTTCTGGCGAAAAGCACTCAGGCGCTGCAGCACGTCCCCCGACGCCGGCGCATTCGAGTTGAGCAGAGCGGCCACATTGGCGCGCTCCAGCCCGGCATATTCGGACGCCAGCCAGACGCTCTGCTTGGCCGTCAGGTTCGGGTAGGTGATGCGCGGCGGGAAGGCATCGCCACCGAATGACGCCATACGCAGGCGCGCGGCAGCGGTGATGAAGCGCGTCATGATGGGAATCCACTCCGCCGCCTGAATATCGCGCTCCGCCTTCGTCAGGCTGCTATCGACACGCTTGCGCGCTGCCTGCAACTCGGCATAGGCCTCGCCGGCCAGCTTGCGCGTAATGACCGCCTTTTCGATCACCACGCCCTTCTTTTCCAGCTCGCCTGCCGTTACGAAGGCCTCCTGCCAAAGCTGGTCGCTCTTGGCGCGCAGATTGGTGAGCCGCTGGCGACCCCCCTCGGGTGCCGGTCCGGCCCCGGACAGCAGGCTGGAAGTCACCCCCCGTTCCAGTGCCTGCAAGCCGGCTGCCTCAATGATCTGGTCCGCCATCGTATTGGCTCCGATGGTCGTGCGCACCATGCGGTAATCGCGCCAGTTCTCCCAGGCGTAATAACCGGATATCCACACCAGCAAGGCCGGCGCACCCAGACTCGCCAGCAGGATGAAGCGAAAACGCAGATTATTCAGTTGCTTGAACATGACGTCCTCCAGCCGTTCGTTGGCGCATGCTACCCCATCCGCATTCGCAAGGAATTAGCCAGAATCAAGTGTGCTGGGGCAATAGAATCGCAGACCAGATTCTTTCCCGCTGCCCCCAATGAACTCACGTCGCACCGAAACACTGGAAATCCTCGCGGCCCCCGCGGCCAAACCGCGGCCCGGCATGCCGCCGCTGTTGTTCATCCACGGCGCCTACACCGCCGCCTGGTGTTGGGCCGAACATTTCCTGCCGTACTTTGCCCAGGCCGGCTTCGACTGCCTGGCGGTTAGCCTCTCGGGACACGGCACCAGCCGGCGCCGCGACCATCTCGACAGTTATTCGATCGAAGACTACGTGAATGACATCGCCGAAGCTGCTGGTCAGCTTCCCGTACCGCCGGTGCTGATCGGTCATTCGATGGGCGGCTTTGTGGTGCAGAAATACCTGGAGCGGCATCCGGCCGCGGCGGCCGTGCTGATGTGCTCTGTGCCGCCCCAGGGACTGGCCGCCTCGGCCTTCGGCATGCTCTTCTCCAAACCCAACCTGTTCATGGACTTGAACGGCCTGATGAGCGGCGGCCATGTCGCCCTCGGCAGCCTGCAGGAAGCGCTGTTCGCCCAACCGGTATCGATGGACGATCTGGGACGCTACGTACGCATGGCCCAGCCGGAATCCCACCGCGCCATCTGGGACATGATGCTGCTCAACCTGCCGAACACCCACCGGGTCGTCGAGCATCTGCCGCGCCAGCGGGAAGATCTGCGCGTGATCGGCGCGGAACACGACCTGATCATCCCTGCCTCGCTGGTCGAGATGACCGCGCGCAGCTATGGCGTCGCTGCCACACTGTATCCCGGCATGGGCCATGGTCTGATGCTGGAACGCGACTGGCAATCCGTCGCACAGGATCTCATCGACTGGTTGGCAAAGCGCTTTTCCTAACCAACCTGCTTCAGATGGCTGCCGCAGCCCATGCGACAGTCCGACGCACCAAATCTGCGCACAACCATCCGCCCCGGCGTTGTCTGGTTGATGGCACACTCATCCGTGACATAGCGCCGAACGCCGGCGATGCTTACGCCGGGGGCGGCCAACAAATAGTCAATATGCCAGCGTAGGGTTTTCTCGCGGCGCAGGTGACGAGCCACGCGTGCCTCGAAATTGCGCTTCGCCGAACCCGTATAAATGTAACGGCCGGCCGGAAAGTCATACTTTCCGAGCCGGCCGATGTTCACCCACAACGGGCGGGCGATTTCAATCAACAGCTGGTAGGTAATGTGGCGCGTCACTCTTCCAACAGGCTTCTGAGCATCCAGGCGGTCTTTTCATGCACGTCGAGACGCTGGGTCAGCACATCGGCGGTTGGCTGATCGTTGGCCTTGTCGACCAGCGGGAACAGTTCGCGTGCAGTACGCGCCGTCGCTTCCTGCGCAGAGACCAGCAACTTGATCATCTCGGTGGCTTTCGGCACGCCTTCCGGCTCCTTGATCGAGGCGAGCTTGACGAATTCCTTGTAGGTGCCGGGGGCGGGGTGGCCCAGCGCACGAATGCGTTCGGCGATGATGTCGAGCGCATTCCACTGCTCGGTGTATTGCCCCATAAACATCACATGCAGGGTGTTGAACATCGGCCCCGTCACGTTCCAGTGGAAATTGTGCGTCATCAGGTAGAGCGTGTAGCTGTCGGCGAGCAATCTCGACAGCCCTTGCGCGATTTTGGCGCGGTCAGCGTCGCTGATGCCGATGTCGATGCGGGTGGCTTTCTTGGCTTTCATCATGTTCTCCTGTTCAGTTTAATTTCCGTACTACGATGATGGGATTGTGCAACGCCACCCTCATTATCGCCAGCGAATTGTTTCAATCGTTCCTATAGGCGTCAGCTATTTGACGGCTCATTTGACCAGGCTGGTACCGGGCAACTGACAATCGAGCAAGGCATGCCGCAACAGATCGATGGCCTGATGGCGCGGGAAGCTGGCGCGCCAGACCAGCCCGACACGGCGCGTCGGGGTCAGGCCGGCAAAAGGCAAGACACGCAGCAGCGGATCATCCTTCGGCAGGTTGTCTACGGCGGTGGCCGGCATCACGGTAATGCCGACGCCGGAGGCGACCATCAAACGAATCGTTTCGAGCGATGAGCCTTCGAGCACTTGCGGGCCGCCCGCCCCGGCGCGCGTGCATAAATCCAGCACCTGATCGCGGAAGCAGTTGCCGCGCCCGAGCATCAGCAAGGGTTCGCCCAGCAGGGCATCCACATCGGCAGCAGTCTGCGCTGCCCAAGGATGTGTCGCAGGCACCAGCACGCGGAAGGCTTCGTCATAGACGGCCTGCGCCACCAGCCCCGGCTCCTGAATCGGCAGGGCCAGCACGGCCACATCCAGTTCGCCGCTCTTCAGCGCATCGAGCAGCTTGCTGGTGAAATTCTCCTGGATCATCAGCGGCATCTTCGGCGCACGCTGCTTGATCAGTGGCACCAGCTTGGGCAGCAGATAAGGGCCGATGGTGAAAATTGCACCGAGGCGCAGCGGCCCAGCCAGCGGATCGCCAGCCGTTTCGGCCAGCTCCTTGACGCGCGCCGCTTCGGCCAGCACGCGTTCGGCCTGCTGCACGATCGGCTCGCCCGCCGGCGTCACGCTCACTTCGCTCTGGCCGCGTTCGAAGAGAACCACGCGCAGTTCCTCCTCAAGCTTCTTTACCGCCACCGACAGGGTCGGCTGCGATACAAAGCACTTTTCGGCCGCACGGCCAAAATGTTTTTCGCGGGCAAGGGCAACGATGTAGCGCAATTCGGTGAGGGTCATGGCGTTCATTGTAACGGCTAGAATCAATGCCACCACGACCCTGGAGAGGCAAGCGATGAGGGGGGCAACATGAGCGGCCCGATGGCCGCAGGTTTCGGCATCGAGGCCGCCGTATTGATTTCCGCCCAGGCGATCATTCAGGGCGCAGCTGAAATCGCCGAGGGCATGAACGAGGCCGAACGTGCCGCAGAAGAACGGCGCCAGCAACGCCGTGCCGAACGCCAGCAGATGCGCGCCGCCCAGCAGGCCGGCGTGGTACAACAGCAACGCGATGCCGCTGTCCGGGATCAGCTGGCGCGCCTGACGCAACTGGTCAACGTGGTCGCCCCGACCCGTGCTGCGAATCTCGATGCCCGCATGACCGAACTGCTCGCCAGCGGCGTCTCCCTCCACGAGGAACTCGCCGCTTTCCTCGCGCAAGCCAAGGAGGCTGCTGCCGTACAAGATCGCGTCGGTCAGCGCCAGACCCTAGTCGCCCCTGTGCTCGACCGGCTGGAACTGGATGTCGCCCTGCCGCTACCGGATACGCTGCTCGCGCTCGCACAGCAGGTGGTAGCCGCCCCCTCGGATGAGCGCGCCGCAGCGCTGGTCACCGAACTGCGCCTGCAGGTACAGCGCCACAATGAAGCACGGGCCAGTGCGGCAGAACAAAAGAAGCTGCAGGAAGCCGCCGCCATTGTGCTCGAACAATCGCTCAAGGACCTCGGCTACGCCGTCGAGGACATTGAGGAAACCCTGTTTATCGAAGGCGGCATCGCGCACTTCCAGAAGGCCGAATGGGGCGACTATTTCATCCGCCTGCGCATCGACCCCAGGCGCGGGGTGATGAACTTCAATGTCGTGCGCGCCGGCACCGCCGGTGAAGACCGCAAACACGAAGACTTGCTGGCCGAAGAACGCTGGTGCAGCGAATTTCCGAAACTCTTCGAGACACTGAAGGCGCGCGGCATCCCGATCAGCGTGACGCGCCTCTTGCAGGCCGGCGAGGCGCCGGTGCAGGTGGTCAGCGCCGCCAGCCTGCCGGCATCTGCCGGCAGCGAGGAGCGGCGGCCGGGCGAGCGGCGGGTAATGCAGCTGCCGCAGTAGCCGGCGGCGCCCATACGACAATGCAACAATGCGACAAGGAAAGATGTGACCATGGCTGAGGGCGGCGCGGGACGCAACAGGATCAAGATTGAGCAGGTCTGCATCGGTCTGCACATCAAGCTCGACAGCTGGATGGGCCACCCCTTCCTGTTCAGCAACTTCAAGATCAAGAACGAAAAGCAGATCGCCACCCTGAAGGCAATGGGCCTGAGCGACATCGAGTACCTGCCGGAAAAAAGCGATACGCGGCCGGCCCCACTGCCTGCCGCCGCCCCGAGTAGCGCTGTCTCGCCCGACGACGCACCCGCAGACGCGCCCGACGACGGCGGTGGCGCAGCACTCGACGAGCAAATGCGCGAGAAGAAGGTACGCATCGAAACCCTGAGCCAGGAGCGCGAACACATCCGCGCCGCCGAACGCAAATTCGTCAAAACGGCGAATTCCGTAAAGAACGTCATGCGCCTGGCGAACGGCAACCCCGGGCACGCGGTGCAGCTGGCGGGAGAGATCGCCGGCGAGCTATCCGAGATTTTCCTCGCCGAGCAGAATCCCTACATTCACTTGATGGGCGACAACATCGTCGACGAAAGCGCCTATTTCCACAGCCTCAACGTCACTGTCCTGTCGCTGCTCCTGGCGCGTTCGCTCGGCGTCGCCGACGAGGAGGCGATACGCGACATCGCGCAGGGCGCCGTGCTGCACGATATCGGCAAGGCCATGATGCCGAGCCAGATCCTGCTCAAGGACGAGGAGCTGACGAGTGCCGAAACCAAACTGCTGCAGATGCATCCCGGCTATGGCATCAAGCTCACGCAGGCCGTGCCCGCGCTGCCGAACCGGGTGCGCGAAATCATCCTGTTCCACCACGAGATGTGCGACGGCAGCGGCTACCCCAAGGGCGTCAAGGCGGACACGCTCGACCAGGCCGTGCGCATCGTCGCCATCGCCAACGCCTACGACAACCTGTGCAACCAGCGCATCGTCAAGCTCTCGCGCACGCCGTCGGAAGCGCTGTCCCACCTCTACAAGAATGAGTTGGTCAAGTACGACAAGGCAGCGCTGTCGGCCTTCATCAAGTCGCTCGGCATCTATCCGCCCGGCAGCGTCGTCAAGCTCAAGAGCGGCCGCATCGGCATCGTCATGTCGGTCGATTCGGCCGACCTGCTGCATCCGAACCTGATGCTTTACGACCCGGCCATCCCCAAGGACGACGCGGCGGTGGTCAACCTGCGGCGCGACCTCGACGACGCGGTCGAACGCACCTTGCGCCCGGCCACGCTGCCGGCGCCCGTGCTCGACTACCTGAGTCCGCGCAAGCGTATCTGCTATTTTGTCGACCAGGCCGGCAACGGCTGAAGCCGTCCCGCCAGCGCCGACTTTTACGACCGGATCAACTGCCATGACCGCTCCCACCACCGACCTCGTCCCCCGCTGGCTCAAGGATTTCGAGCGCCTGCTGCCGATCCGCTCTCAGTTTATCGTCTCCGGCAACATCCGCGATACCGTGCTTTCCCCCGTCGGTCAAACGCTGGTACCGGTGCCGCTGCTGCGCGGCCTGTGGGAAAAACTCAAGGCGCAGGACTACCGCTACCTGCTGATCTACGACCCGGCCGACGGCATTCGCGTCTACCCCAACGAGCCGGCCGTGGTGGCACTGGCCACCAAAGTTCATGCGCTCAAGCTCCAGGACGGCGTCATGCCGATGGGGCTGGAATCTCTCGTCACCCTGATGCGCAAACTGACGGCCAGCCGCGACGCCCACGCCGCCCTGATCCTCGACTTCGCCTCACGCCTCGCGCGTGCGCCCGACCACCTCGATGCCGGCGAGCATCGCTTCTTCGTCGCGGCCGAAAAGCTCTCGCTTGCCGCCAGCCCGGTCATCCCCACCGGCACAAGTGCTCAGCCACTGTTCAATCCCGTACTGTGGCTGGTGAATCGCCCGCAGGATCTGCCCTCATGGTTCGCGCTCGACTCCGAGCGCATCGCCTCGCTAATCGTCGGCAAACCCGACTACGAAACGCGCGAGGCGGCAGCGCGCCAACTGATCCGTCTGTTCCCCGGCTACAAGGAAGCCGACGAGTCACAACAGGCCGAAGCCGTGCGCCGCTATGCCGATGGCACCGACGGTCTGACGCTCACGGCGCTCGCCGATATCGCCCAACTCGCCATGCGCCAGGGCATCACGGTCGGCGGCGTCGAGGACGCCGTGCGTAGCTACAAGGTCGGCGCCACCGACAACCCGTGGCGCAAGGACTACCTCAAGGACAAGATTCGCAACGCGCGCGCCACGCTCGAAGATCGCGTCAAGGGCCAGCATCAGGCTGCCACCAAGACCGTCGACATCCTCATGCGTTCGGTCATGGGCCTGACCGGCGCACAAGCCAGATCGGGCGGCGGGCGCCCGCGCGGCGTGCTGTTTTTCGCCGGTCCCACTGGCGTGGGTAAAACGGAATTGGCCAAGACGCTCACGCAACTGATGTTCGGTGACGAGCGCGCCTACATCCGCTTCGACATGAGCGAGTTTGCCGAGGAACATACCGGAGCAAGACTTCTGGGCGCGCCGCCCGGCTACATCGGCTACGACGCCGGCGGCGAACTGACCGACGCGGTGAGGGAACGCCCCTTCTCCGTCATCCTCTTCGACGAGATCGAAAAGGCCCACCCGCGCATCCTCGACAAGTTTCTGCAAATCCTCGAAGACGGCCGCCTCACTGATGGGCGCGGCGACACCGCCTACTTCTCCGAAGCCGTGCTGATCTTCACCTCCAACCTCGGCATCTACGTCGACGACGGCCACGGCAATCGCATCCAGAACGTCAAACCCGACGACCCCTACGAAGTCGTCGAAACGCGCGTGCGCGAAGCCATCGCAGACCACTTCAAATACCGCCTCGGCCGACCGGAAATTCTCAACCGCATCGGCGACAACATCGTCGTCTTCAACTTCATCCGCCCCGACGTTGCCGCACTAATTCTCGACGGCATGCTGAAAAACGTCGTGCGCCGCCTCGCTGAGGAATACCAGCTTGAACTCATCCTCCCCGATGCCATCCGCGCGCAACTGCTCGACCTATGCACCCGCGACCTCTCCAACGGCGGTCGCGGCATCGGCAACACACTCGAATCGGTGTTCATCAACCCGCTGGCGCGCGCGCTGTTCGCCATCGACCTCGAAGGCTGTAAGCAGGTAACGGTAGTCACCGTCGAGGAACAGGACAAGGTGTTCGGCGTGACGCTGCAGTCGGAAAGAACGACCGCCCTACGGGAGACATAAAACGTGATCGAAGACACGTTGCCGGCAGCGGCTGGCCGACGCCGCGTTGCGCAGTAGTCAATCATCGCTGGGCGCCTGCAACCGCCGGATGTGCGCTCGGCTTCCCACTTACGCCAATTTCACTGGCCGATTGAAGCCTTGCTCCGTTTCAGTTACTTGGAATGTATTTCTTGAGAGTCTATTTTTTCGTCCAGCCCGAGTTCCTGAATCTTGCGCGTGATCGTATTGCGACCCATGCCGAGCAACTGGGCCGCCTCGATGCGCCGTCCGCCGGTAGCGGCGAGGGCACGGCGGATCAGCGTGGCTTCGAAGGTCTTGGTCAATTCTTCCCAGACATTGCCCGGCTGACTGGCCAATAGCTCGTTGGCGCAACTGGCCAGCAGGGTTTGCCACTCGCCCTGGCCACCGTTGCCGCTGGTCGGCACATCGCGCATCTCGCTGGGCAGGTCGTCGATCTCGACCTGCTGGCCCGGCGCCATGACGGTGAGCCAGTGGCAAAGGTTTTCGAGTTGTCGCACGTTGCCCGGCCACGGGGCGGTCTGCAGGAACTTGAAAGCCGCTTCGGTCAGGCGCTTAGGCTCGACGCCGAGTTGCTGCGCACTGTTGGCAAGGAAGTGGCGGGCCAGTGCGGGAATGTCTTCGCGCCGCTCGCGCAGCGGCGGCAAACGCAACCGGATGACATTGAGGCGGTGAAACAGGTCTTCGCGGAACAGACCCTCCTTGACGCGCTGTTCGAGATGCTGGTGGGTGGCGGTAATGACGCGCACGTTGGCGCGGATCGGCTGGTGGCCGCCAACACGATAAAACTGACCATCGGAAAGCACACGCAGCAGGCGCGTTTGCAGTTCGGCGGGCATGTCGCCGATCTCGTCAAGAAACAGGGTGCCGCCGGCGGCCTCTTCAAAGCGTCCTTTGCGTTGCGTGTTGGCACCGGTGAAGGCGCCTTTTTCGTGGCCAAAGAGTTCCGATTCGAGCAGGTCGCGCGGAATCGCCGCCGTATTGATGGCAACAAAGGTCCCGTCCTTGCGCGGGCTGTGACGGTGCAAGGCACGGGCAACCAGTTCCTTGCCGGTACCGGATTCGCCGTTGATCAGCACCGTGGCATGCGATTGCGACAGGCGGCCAATGGCGCGGAAGACCTCCTGCATCGCCGGTGCCTGGCCGAGAATCTCGGGAGCCAGCGGCTCGGCAGCGGATGCACCAGATTGGGGCGCCCCTTGTTCCAGTGCACGCCGCACCAGCGCCACGGCCTGATCAACGTCAAAGGGCTTGGGCAAATATTCGAAAGCACCGCCCTGAAACGCTGCAACAGCGGAATCCAGGTCGGAATAGGCGGTCATGATAATGACAGGCAAATCGGGATGCTGCTGCTTGACCTCGCGCAACAAATCGAGACCACTCGCGCCGGGCATGCGAATGTCCGAGACCAGTACGCGCGGCAGATCGCCAGTGGCCAGCCGGGCCAGTGCCTCGTCGGCCGAACCGAAACTGACAGAGTCGATCTTTTCGCGGCCAAGCGCCTTTTCCAGCACCCAGCGAATCGAGCGGTCGTCATCGATGATCCAGACGGTATTCATTTCTTTTCTCCGGAACCGCCACGACTGATGGGAAGGCGCAGCGTAAAGCAGGTATGACCGGGTACCGAGGCGACCTCGATATGCCCATGATGTTGCTGGACAAAGCTTTGGGCCAGGGCCAGCCCCAGCCCGGTGCCGCCTTCTCGCCCCGACACCAGCGGATAGAAGATGCGATCGCGGATTTCCGGCGGCACACCCGGACCGTTGTCGATGATCTGCAATTCGAGGGCCAGACGGTAGCGCTTTTTCACTAGCGTCACCTGGCGGACGGCGCGCGTACGGGTGACGATTTCGCCCTCGCCGTACATCGCCTGTGCGGCATTGCGCACGATATTGAGGATGACCTGAATGAGCTGTTCGCGATCGCCAGTGATTTCGGGCAGCGAGGTATCGTAGTCGCGTTTGATGCGCACGCCAGGAAACTCGGCAAGAATCAGCCGCCGCACGCGCTCGAGAATTTCGTGGATGCTAATCTGTACCGGCTGCATGCCGCGATGCGAGGAAAGCAGGCGGTGCATCAGGTCCTGCAGGCGATCCGCTTCATGGATGATAACCTCGGTGTACTCCTTGAGCGCCGGGGCGTTTTCCATGCTGGCCAGTTCGCGATCGAGCAACTGGGCCGAGCCGCGAATGCCGCCGAGCGGGTTCTTGATCTCGTGGGCGAGGTTGCGAATCAGTTCCTGGTTAGCCCGTTGTTGTACCGCCTCGCGCTCCTCGCGGGCTGCTTTCAGCTGCTGGTCGATGGGGCGGAATTCCAGCAGCAGCCGGGCCGGCGGTTTGTCGATCGGACTGACGGTGCAATCGAGGTGAATGGCTTCGGTACCCTCGCGCACCGCCACAAAATCGTGCCCGGTGTAGCTCCAGTTTTTGACCAATGCATTTTCGACAGCAGAGGCGAGCGCGGCAGGCGAACCGAGCAATGGTAAGAGTGTTTTGCCAACGCAGGTGCGCACACTCATGGCAAACAGATTTTCGGCTGCCGGATTGCAATAGCGTACGCGCAACTCGCCGTCGAGCAAAATGACGGCAGAGGCCAGCAAGTCGAGTCCCGCGAACGGGGGTATTTCGCTGTCAATATCGAGCGGTTGGATGCGGGCGGGCATGGTGTCTTTCAAGCACGAAGCGCGCCAGACCATTTTGCCCGCAGGGCTACTTCAGTTTGTTGATTTCCCGGCGGATCGATTCGATGTTGCGCTCGTGCAAGCCGACCTTGTCACGGAAGAGTTGTACGCGGGCTTCGCGTTTGCCGCCCTGAATGCCGCCACCGGCCACGCGCTCATCCGGCATGATGAGGTTTTCCTGCTCCGCCAGTTCCTTCTTGGCGGTATCCAGGTTTTTCTGCTCGTTGGCCAACTCCTGATCGAGGATGGCCCGGCGGTCGTTATCGCGGGCCTTCTGCTGATCATCGTTAACGCGCGGAAAATCGGCCGGGGTCGACTGCTTAGCCGAGCGCTGGGGCGGCGCACTGAAGGTGGAGACGGGCTTGTCCTGGGCGATGATTTCGCACTTCTGCTGGGTCTTCTGGTTGGTGTAGGTCATGCGACCATCGGGGCTCTGACACTTGTAAAGCGTGTTGGCGCTTGCGGCCAAGGGTAATGCCAGCGAAACGAGTATTACGGTGAATTTCATCATCATGGCGGGCAGTGTAAGGCAGTCAAAGACAATTGTGCGCATAAAAAAAGGACGGGCAAGCCCGTCCTTTTCTAACGCAGTCCTTGATCGCAGGCTTACAGCGAGAAGTACATATCGTATTCGACCGGATGGGTCGTCATGCGGAACTTCTGCACTTCTTCCATCTTCAGATCGATGTAGGCATCGATAAACTCGTTGCTGAAGACGCCGCCGCGGGTGAGGAACTCGCGATCCTTGTCCAGATAATCCAGCGCCTGATCCAGCGACGAGCAGACAGTCGGGATCTTGGCATCCTCTTCCGGCGGCAGGTCGTACAGGTTCTTGTCGGCCGCTTCGCCCGGGTGAATCTTGTTCTGCACGCCGTCGAGACCGGCCATCATCAGGGCGGAGAAGCAGAGGTAGGGGTTGGAAGACGGATCGGGGAAGCGGGTCTCGATGCGGCGGGCCTTGTCCGAATGCACGAACGGGATGCGGATCGAGGCGGAACGGTTACGGGCCGAGTAGGCCAGCTTGACCGGGGCTTCGAAGCCGGGCACCAGGCGCTTGTAGCTGTTGGTGCCGGGGTTGGTGATGGCGTTCAGGGCGCGAGCGTGCTTGATGATGCCGCCGATGTAGTACAGCGCGAACTCGGACAGACCGGCGTAGCCGTTGCCGGCGAACAGGTTCTTGCCATCCTTCCAGATCGACTGGTGCACATGCATGCCGGAACCGTTGTCGCCGACGATGGGCTTGGGCATGAAGGTGGCGGTCTTGCCGTAGGAGTGGGCGACGTTATGGACGATGTACTTGAGAATCTGGGTCTGGTCGGCGCGGCGCACCAGCGTGTTGAACACGGTACCGATTTCGCACTGGCCGGCGGTGGCCACTTCATGGTGGTGCACTTCGACGGGCACGCCGCAGTCTTCCAGCGCCAGACACATGGCGGCGCGGATGTCGTTGAGGCTGTCGACCGGGGGCACAGGGAAATAACCACCCTTGACCATCGGACGGTGACCGGTATTGCCGCCTTCGAACTTCTCGGCGGTCGCCCAGGCGGCCTCTTCCGAGAACACCTTGCAGTAGCAGCCGGACATGTCGACTTTCCACTCGACGCTGTCGAAAATGAAGAACTCGGGCTCGGGACCGAAGTAGGCGGTGTCGCCGATGCCGGAGGACTTCAGGTAAGCCTCGGCGCGCTTGGCGATCGAGCGCGGGTCACGGTCGTAGCCCTTGCCGTCGGCGGGTTCCACCACGTCGCAGGACAGGATCATGGTGGTTTCGTCCATGAAGGGGTCGATGTAGGCGGTGTTCGGATCGGGCATCAACTGCATGTCGGAGGCTTGAATACCCTTCCAGCCGGCGATCGAGGAGCCGTCGAAAGCATGACCATCCTCGAACTTGTCGAGGCTGAAGGCGGAAATCGGCACGCCAACGTGCTGTTCCTTGCCGCGAATATCGGTGAAACGGAAGTCGACGAACTTGACTTCCTTTTCCTGAATCATCTTGATTACATCTTGGGGCGTCGTCATGAAGGAAACTCCTGGACAGTGACTGTGAATAGGCTGAAAAACGCCGGGTAGGTTAGCAGTTAGCGTGCCAAAGTGACAACTGCCGACCAAAAGCAAAAATTAATTGTGCCACAAGGAGATCGGTCAGCCCAGGCACAAACCAGACTTTAATTGCAGCACCAAATCGGTGCGCACCAGCAAAAGAGCGCACCATTAGTGTGCATCGTTCTCGGCGTCGAGGTGAATCAATACATCGAGGACTTCCGGGTGGGCCGCGATGGTCCGGTGTCGGGCCCGTTCGCCAATGGCATGGCCGGCGCGTACGGTGATGTCGCCATCCACTTGCAGGTGTGCATCGACCAGCACGCGATGTCCCATGCGCCGGGTACGCAGCTCATGCAGATCGATGACGCCCGGCGTTTCTAGCAGGGTAGTGCGGATTGCGGCCACTTCTTCCGCTGCCAGCCCTTCGTCCATCAGTTCGCGCATGGCCTCCAGGGCGAAGCCGATGCCGGCCTTGATGATCATGGCGCCGACGATGATGGCGGCTGCAGCATCGGTAAACGGAAAGCCGAGCAATGCCCCCGCAATGCCCGCTGCTACCACCAGGGAAGAAAGCGCATCGGCGCGTGCATGCCAGGCGTTCGCCATCAGCATTGGCGAGCGTAGCCGCTCGGCCACTTTCAGCATGTAGCGGAACAGCCCCTCCTTGCCGATCAGCGTGAAGATGGCCGCCCAGATGGCTGCCATACCGACCGGCGGCAGGTTGCCGACATCCTGCAGTCGTCCTGCCGCGGAAATCAGGATGCCCGCCCCGGTTGCCGTGAGCAGCAGGCCCAGCACCAGGGAGGCGGCTGTTTCGAAACGGCCGTGACCATAGGGATGTTTGGCATCCGCCGCTTGCGAGCCCTCGCGGTTGGCCCACAGGACAAAGCCATCGGCGACGATATCGGACAGCGTGTGCATGGCATCGGCGACCAGCGCCATCGAATTGGCCACGAAGCCGACGATGACCTGCATGATGGTCAGCACGATGTTGACGACGACGCTTACCCAGGTGATGCGCTGCCCTTCGCGGAAACGTTCCGGATCAATGGGTCCGTGGTCGTTAGTGGCGGTGTCGTGGCTGTGAGGGTGCATTGGGAAACGATATACTCGACGGTTCGTTACAGGTTGGATTCTAAGCCGCTCATGCAGACCGCTCCCACTCATGTTTCCATTAAGTTTGACGCCTTCAACACGCTGGCCGACAAGGAAGCGCAGGTGCGTATCGAGGCCGCGCGCGCCCAGCTTGGCAAGCGTGCCGTGCTGTTGTGCCATCACTACCAGCGTGCCGACGTCTATCGCCATGCCGACATTACCGGCGATTCGCTGAAACTCTCGCGCCTCGCCTCGCAATCCGACGCCGAATACATCGTCTTCTGCGGTGTGCATTTCATGGCCGAAGTGGCCGACATCCTGTCGCGTCCCGAACAGATCGCCATCCTGCCCGACCTCGCGGCCGGCTGCTCGATGGCCGACATGGCGAGCCTTGCCAAGGTCGAGCGCTGCTGGCGCGAACTGTCTGCCGTACTTGACCCGGATGAAAAGGTCACGCCGGTCACCTACATCAATTCCGCCGCCGACCTCAAGGCCTTCTGCGGCGCGCACGGCGGCATCGTCTGTACGTCATCGAACGCGCCCAAGATCCTCGAATGGTCGTTTGCCCGTCGCGAGAAAGTATTGTTCTTCCCCGACCAGCACCTCGGTCGCTGGAGCGGCCACAAGATGGGCATCCCGCTCGACCAGATGGTCATCTGGAATCCCGACCTCGAGATGGGCGGCCTGACGGCGGAGCAGATTCGCAACGCGAAGATCATTCTCTGGCACGGCTACTGTTCGGTGCACCAGATGTTCCAGCCGAGCCAGATCACCAAATTCCGCGCCCAGTATCCCGAAGGCAAGGTCATCGCGCATCCCGAGTGCAGCTTCGAGGTGTGCGAACAATCTGATGCCATCGGCTCGACCGAAACGATTATTCGTGTCGTGAAAGAATCGGCACCGGGTACGCGCTGGCTGGTCGGTACCGAGCTCAATCTCGTCGACCGCCTTGCTGAAGAGATAAAGCACGAAGGCAAGATCGTGCAATTCATGGCCGGCACCGTCTGCATGTGCTCGACCATGCAGCGCATTGATCCGCAGCATCTCGCCTGGACGCTGGAGAACCTCGTTGCCGGCAACGTGGTCAACCCGATCAAGGTGCCGGCGCACGAAGCACGGCTTGCCAAAATTGCGTTGCAGCGGATGCTCGACGCGTCCTGAGGCCACCCACATCCAACTCCCCCTTACAGGCGGGGAGTCTTTTGTGCTTTGGCGCTAACGAACTGTTTATTCTGCGCCGACTTCTTTGAGCAGGACGGCGATGACCTTCTTGAGTTCTTCGTCGGTCAGGTCGGCCAAACCACCGCGGGCGGGCATCTTGCCGTGGCCGCGGATGACGGTTTTGGTGACGGCATCAAGGCCCTTGGAGCCGCGCTGGCGCCAAGCAGCCTTGTCGGACAGCTTGGGTGCGCCCTGATCGCCGGTTTCATGGCATTTGAAGCAGGTGGTCTTGGCAATTTCCTCGGGATTTTTGTCGCTTGCCATCGGCTTAGCACCGACGGCCGGCTCCTTAAAATTAGCGCCTGACTTGTTCGCCATGAAGACAATGGCGCGCGCCAATTCTTCATCGGTAGCATCGGAACCGCCCTTGGGCGGCATGGCACCCTTTCCGGCCTTGGCAGTCTTGGTCAGCACATCGAGGCCGACGCCGATACGCGGCGCCCAGGCCACCTTGTCGCCTGTTTTAGGCGAACCGGCAACGCCAGTCTCATGGCAAGCACCGCAAACCGCCTTGTAAAGCACCTCGCCTGAGCGCCCGCCGACACCTGCATTTGAATCCGCCTGAGCACCCGCGAGTTTGATCTTGGCCACGGGCTGAATACGCGTATTGGCGGCTTCATCGTCACCATCCTTGGCGCGTCCACCCATCGCCATGACCATAGTGGGTGCCAGAACAAGAAAGCCGATCATGGCCAGCGTGCGAGAAAAGTGCTTTTTCATGCAAATCCCCAAATAATTGATTATTAGCAAGGACTAATTATATATGTGTGGCGCGCCCGGCGCGATTCGAACGCACGACCCCTGCCTTCGGAGGGCAGTACTCTATCCAGCTGAGCTACGGGCGCCTGTAAACCCCGCGAGGATAACGTTTTTCGGTCTTTTCGTCCATTTTGTTCTGATAGCGGGTGCTAGGATGCCCCGGATATTACGAGCCCACCCCGAAACTCGCTACGCTCGTTTGCCCCTTAAGGGGCCAAGAAACACTCGGGGCGGCCCTTCGTATTTCTTGAGAGAAATGCCCCATGCCCGCCTGGTTTTCCCCGCTTCTGACCCGCCGCATGCTGATCTGCGTGTTTACCGGATTTGCTTCCGGCATGCCGCTCTACCTGCTGCTCAACCTGCTGCCAGCCTGGTTGCGGACCGAAGGCGTCAGCCTCAAGGCAATCGGCCTGTTTGCGCTGATCCAGTTTCCCTACACCTGGAAGTTTCTCTGGTCGCCCCTGCTGGATCGCTTTGCCTTGCCGCTCCTGTCATTGGGACGGCGGCGCAGCTGGATTTTCCTCACGCAACTTTGTCTGGTGTTCATCATCGCGCTTCTGGGCCGCCTGTCGCCGGCCCATGACCTGGGCGCGATCGTCTGGCTGGCCGCCTTGCTGGCGCTGGTTTCGGCGACGGCCGACATTGCCCTTGATGCCTACCGGCGCGAATTGTTGAGTGACGAGGAACTGGGTCTAGGCAACTCGGTACACGTCAACGCCTACCGCATCGCCGGTCTGGTGCCGGGTTCGCTGTCGCTGATCCTGGCGGATCGCCTGCCCTGGGACATGGTGTTCCTAATAACCGCGCTGTTCATGCTGCCGGGCATGCTGATGGCGCTGCTGATCAAGGAACCGGCCATTGCCGGCGGTGCGCCGCGAACCTTGCGTGAAGCGGTGGTCGAACCCTTCCGCGAATTCATCGGCCGGGCCGGCTTGCGCGAAGCCCTGCTGATCCTTGCCTTCATCTTTTTCTACAAGCTCGGCGACTCGATGTGTACGGCGCTGGCGACACCCTTCTATCTGGACATGGGCTACGCGAAGTCCGATATCGGTCTGGTGGCCAAGCATGCCGGCTTGTGGCCGGCGGTATTCGGCGGCCTAATCGGCGGCCTGTGGATGGTGAAGCTGGGGATCAACCGGGCGTTGTGGCTGTTCGGCGTGGTGCAGGTCGTGTCGATCTTCGGTTTTGCCTGGCTGGCGTGGATCGGCCCCCAGGCCACGATTGATCTGGCGGCTTTGCTGCAACTGGCCCTGGTGATCGGCTTCGAGGCCCTCGGCGTCGGACTCGGCACAGCCGCCTTTGTGGCCTTCATCGCACGGGCCACGCATCCGCTTTACACGGCCACCCAGTTTGCCCTGTTCTCCAGTCTGGCCGCCGTGCCGCGCACCTTTGTCAATGCCACGACCGGCTGGCTGGTCGAAGCCCTGGGCTGGATGCCCTTCTTCCTCCTGTGCGCATTGCTTGCCCTGCCGGGCATGGCCCTGCTGCTCAAGGTGGCACCGTGGCGCGAACGCGACGGTATGAATTCAGTCGTAGAAAAATAAGCAGTCACATCAACTTTTTTCTGTCAGCGTCGTTATGGTGAACATGACGCTTTAATCAAGAGCGGGGGAGCCGGACATGGTGATCGTGATGGATATGAGCACGGGAAAAACAAAAAATCTGCTGATCGAAGCCGAGACAGAAGCGGAGTTCGGTCCCTTCGTCGACGAAGTCCTCTATGCCGGCTGGATGCCCCAGCCTGTCGCGCGCCTTGAAACCCATCCTCATAGGGTCGCTGCCATCAAACCGGCCAAGACCGGCCAGGCAATCGATGCCGAAGAATTCCTGAACAACCTGTATCGGCATCAGGAATAACGCCCAAGCAAGGGGGCACCCCTGTTAGAATTTTCCGCAATTCATCGCGGCGCAAGGCAGGTAAGTGAACTCTTCCGACAACAAGGCAGCGAATACCTCGAAGTTACTTGAGGATATTGAGACATTCTCGCGCCAGGGTCCCGTGGTCACCAAGGAACCGGATAAGCCCGAGATTCATCGGGATGTGCTGGCATTCCCCGACCTCAATATGCCTCACCTTGAAAAGCCCAAGGCACAGGTTGCTGCTGCAAAACCCTCGCCGAATCCCGGCGAGGCCATCGGTCGCGAGGCAATAAGCCGAAATGCGCCGGCGGAGAATAGCTTGCTGGCCCGCCTCAAACAGCAGGCGGAAAGCCTGCAAAAAGACAGCGGTCAGCGCACGGCCGAACAAGAAGCGCGGGCACAAGCCATCAGCAACGCTATCGGTGCGGCGTTTCATTATCTGGATGAACTGATCAAGCAGCTCAACATCATCAAGCCGGCCATTCCCAAGGAATTTGTTTTCCCGGGGAATATCCCGTTTGCCGAGATGAGCTGGATTGAGGGAGCAGCCGATTTCCGCATGGTGCCTTCGGCCAGCGACGATCGTCGTTACGACAGCCTGACAACCCGCTTCCGCATCGCTTCGGGAAAAAATATCGTTGTCGATCGCGAAATGACGACGGTTGAGCCTTTCCGCAAGCTCTTGCACGACTACAGCATTGTTTTTACGGCCGATGAAAAAATGAATGTCCGCAATGTGGTTGAACGTGCGCGTTTTACCTTTCCTTGCGAGATCAAGGCCGGTTTTGTGCTTAAGGCCAACTACGAGATGAACAATCTCGTCTTGCGCACCCGCAACATCGACCGTTTCGGCATGATGGAGTTCAAGCTGCAGCCCGAAGACATCCATCAAGAAACGCTGGACGAGCTCACCAAGCTCTTTCTCGGCGAGAAAAGCCGCTTCCTGCAGATGCACCGGCGCACGGCGTAAGGCGGCTACAAAGCGTGGCGCCGGTCGCCGCGCGTAAATCCGAGTAGCGGCAAGTCAACGCCGCGCCCCAGCGCAATCACCTTGAACAGTTCGCCCATTTCGCCCGGGGCGATCAGCGTCTGCACGGCGCCATTGGCGCGCAAGGCTTGTTCGCCGCCGGCCTCCTGACGCGCCATCAACAACTTGCCCAATCCACAGTTGATCAGAAAGCTCGACTGGCTGGTGTAGCCCAGCACATCGAGGCCCGCCTCGAAACCCGCTTCGGCCACTGCCGTGAAATCGACATGGCTGGTGATATCCGAAAGGCCGGGCCACCAGAACGGGTTGTCATGAGCACGCTGGCGATAGTGGCAGCGCAGTGTGCCGTGGCTGCGTTGCGGGTGATAAAGCTCGTGGCACGGCAGACCGTAGTCGATCAGCAGCAAAGCCCCCTGCACCAGCCGGTATCCCCACTCGCTCACCCAGTGCCGTGTGGCCAGACTGAGCTCGCTGGCAAAAGGTGCCGTGTCCACGGGCAAAGACGCCATCGCAGCGGCCAGCGGGCCATGCGCCGGCCGCTCCGCCCAGTCGAAACCAGCCTCGGTCAGGACAACCCCACGCTCCATCGGCCCGGCCTCGCGCCAAGCGACGGCATGTGTCGGCAGCGCATCGAGCAATTCGTTGGCGACGACGCAGCCGGTAAAGTGTTCCGGCAAGGCATCGAGCCAGACCACGCGTGGGGCCAGATGAGGTGCTGCCGCTTCAATCGTCTGCTGCTGGCGTGCGCGCAACTCGCCCGAGAGCTCAAGGATGGCATAGCGTTCGGGCAGGTGGTTCAGCACTTCAAGCGCCAGCAACAGGTCGGCCGCCAGGCGTCCGCTGCCGGCGCCGACCTCCAGTAAAGTCGACGCTGGCAGGACGGCAAGTATTTGTGCAACCTGCCGGGCCAGTGTCTGGCCAAACAGCGGTGTCAACTCGGGCGCGGTGACAAAATCGCCGGCTGCGCCAAACTTGAGCGAACCGCCGGCGTAATAGCCCAGCCCGGGCAGATGCAGCGCCATGTCCATGTAATCGACGAAAGGCAAGCAGCCGCCGGCATTCCGAATGGCCGCCGCAATGCAGGCAGACAATTCGCGACTGGCTGCTTTGGCATCGTCGGAAGGCTCGGGCAGGGGCGTAGGCATGGCGGCATCTTACAATGCAGGCCTATGCAAACTCATGAGCGCCGCTTCGGCGGCATCGACCGGCTTTACGGCTCCGGCAGTCTGGCGCGGCTGGCGGCGGCGCATGTGTGCGTGATTGGCATCGGCGGCGTGGGTTCGTGGGCGGCCGAGGCGCTGGCCCGCTCGGGCGTGGGGCGGCTGACGCTGATCGACCTCGACCATGTGGCCGAGAGCAATGTCAATCGCCAGGTGCATGCGCTGGAAGCGACGCTGGGGCAGGCCAAGGTGCTGGCCATGGGCGAGCGCATCGCGCAGATCAACCCGGCCTGCAGCGTGGTGTGTGTCGAGGAATTCATCACGCCGGAGAATGTGGCGACGCTGCTGCCGGCCTGTGATGTGGTGCTCGATTGCATCGACGATGTGAAGGCCAAGGCGGCGCTGATCGCGCATTGCCGGCGTGCCAAGCGCCCGGTAATCACCACCGGTGGCGCGGGCGGTCGCACCGATCCGACGCGAGTGCGCATCGACGACCTGTCGCGCACCACGCAGGATGCGCTGGCCTCCAAGCTGCGCGCCAAGCTGCGCAAGGATTACGGTTTCACGCGCGACGCCAAGAAGAAGTTCGGCGTACCCTGCGTGTTTTCGGATGAGCAGATTCAACGGCCGCAAACGGGCGCCTGCGAGCTTGATGAGGCCGGACTGCACGGCTTGAATTGTGCCGGCTATGGTTCCTCTGTCGCAGTGACCGCCGGCTTCGGCTTCGCAGCTGCGGCGCACGGCCTCGGTATACTTCTCAAATGAATACGCCAGTGATTTTGATAACGGGTGCGGCAAGGCGGGTCGGTGCGGAGATCGCACGCACCCTGCATGCCGCCGGCGCCTGTGTCGTATTGCATCACCGCGCATCAACCGCGGAAGCGGAAGCGCTGGCTATCGAGTTGAATGCCGTACGCGAAAAGTCGGCGCTGGTCATACGGCATGATCTGCGTAATGTGGCCGGACTGGCGGCGCTGGTCGAAGAGGCGCTTGCCCATTTCGGCCGGCTCGATGGGCTGGTCAACAACGCGTCGAGTTTTTTCCCCACGCCGGTTGGCGCGATTGACGAAAGCATGTGGGACGACCTGATGGGCAGCAACTTGAAAGGCCCGCTGTTTCTTTCCCAGGCGGCGGCGCCGCATCTGGAAAAAACCGGAGGGTGCATTGTCAACATCACCGACATCCACGCCGAACGACCCCTGAAAAACTATCCCCTTTACTGTGCCGCCAAGGCCGGGCTGCTCGGGCTGACGCGTGCGCTGGCACTGGAACTCGGCCCGGCGGTGCGCGTGAACGCGGTTGCCCCTGGCGCCATCGCGTGGCCGGAGAACGACACGGATTTTCCGCCTGACGAACAGCAGGCGATCATCCAGCACACGCTGCTCAAGCGCGTCGGCATGCCGGCGGATATTGCGCGCACGGTGAAATTTCTGGTCTTCGATGCGCCCTATGTCACCGGGCAGGTGATCAATGTCGACGGCGGCCGGACCGCGCATCTATGAGTACTTACAAAGCTGCCCACAAGGCCGAGTTCGAAGCCAACAAGCTGGCCAAGCGCCTGCGCCGCGAGGTCGGCCAGGCGATTGCCGATTTCAACATGATCGAGGAGGGCGACCGCGTCATGGTCTGCCTTTCGGGCGGCAAGGATTCCTATGGCCTGCTCGACATCCTGCGCTACCTGAAGGAAAAGGCGCCGATCAACTTCGAGATCATCGCCGTTAACCTCGACCAGAAACAGCCGGGCTTTCCCGCCGAGGTGCTGCCGGCTTATCTGGAGGGGCTCGGCATTCCCTACCGCATCATTGAGGAAGATACCTACTCGATCGTCAAGCGTGTGATTCCCGAGGGCAAGACGACGTGTTCACTGTGCTCACGCTTGCGGCGCGGCATCCTCTATCGCGTGGCGGACGAACTGGGCGCGACCAAGATTGCACTCGGCCATCATCGCGACGACATTCTCGCCACACTGTTTCTCAACCTGTTCTTCGCCGCCAAGCTCAAGGCCATGCCGCCCAAGCTGGTGTCGGACGATGGCAAACACATCGTGATTCGGCCGCTGGCCTACTGTCAGGAGAAGGATCTGGTGGCGTGGGCGCAGCAGCGCGAATTTCCGATCATTCCCTGCAACCTGTGCGGCAGCCAGCCCAATCTGCAGCGCCAGCAGGTGGCCGAGATGCTACGCGACTGGGACAGGCGCTTTCCGGGGCGTGTCGAAACCCTGTTCCGCAGTTTGTCCAACATCGTGCCCTCGCACCTGATGGATGCGCAGCTCTACGACTTTGCCGGCCTCAAGGCGACCGGCGTGCCTGACCCCGACGGCGATACAGCCTTCGATAGCGAAGACCTGCCGCCGCCTGTGGATGTGATCAGTTTTTCAGGCAGTCGCTCATAAAGGCCTTGCGCTCGGGGCCTTTCATGCCCTTGGCGTTGGCGTTGCAGGCTTTCATTTTTTCCTGCTGGGCCGAACGTGCATCCTTGGCGTCGGCCTGCTTGCCGGACAGGCAAGACTTCATGAAGGTTTTGCGTTCGTCACCCTTCTTGCCTTCCGCGTCCTTGTTGCAGTCGCGCATGCGTTGCTGTTGCGGGGTGGCGGGTTTGTCCTGAGCGGCAGCAGGCAGCGTGTAGCCAAGTTGCAGGACCAGCGTCAGGGCGGTAGCGGCAAACAGTTTATGCATGGCAAACTCCTTCGGTGCGTTAGGGATGGTGGTGCGGCTCCATGGCCGCATGGTGCTGCAATTCGTGCATCGGCCGGCCAGGAACGGTATGGCCAACCCATTGCGGCAACAGGGAACCGGCGGTCATGCCGAGCGCCGAGACCGCGAGGCCAATCAGTTGCGGCGGTACCGGGCTGGCCTCGCCGATCATCAGCTCGATCATCAGCCAGGACAGGATACCGCCGAAAATGGCCGCCAGTGCGCCTTGTGAGGTGGCGCGCCGCCAGAGGATGCCGCCAACCAGCGGCACGAAGGCGCCGGCGAGCGTGACCTTGTAGGCGTTCTCAACCATCTCGAAGATCGAGGATTCGGAGTTGAGTGCGAAGGCCAGCACCAGGCAGGTGAAGCCGACCAGGGTGCCTCTCATTACCCAGAGGAACTTGTGATCGCCCATCTTCGGGTTGAAGCCCTTGATGACGTTTTCGGCGAAGGTGACGGACGGGGCCAGCAGGGTTGCCGAGGAGCAGCTCATGATCGCCGACAGCACGGCACCGAAGAACAGCACCTGTGCAGCTAGCGGCGTGTGCTGCAATACCAGCGTGGGCAGCACCAGTTGCGTGTCTTCTTCGAGCAGCCTGGCGAACAGTGCGGGATCGATCAGCGTCGCCGAGTAGGCGATGAACATCGGTACAAAGGTGAAGCAGAAGTAGATCGAGGCACCGAGGATCGACCCCCACAGGGCGATCTTCGCGCTCTTCGCCGAGGTGACACGCTGGAACACGTCCTGCTGCGGGATCGAGCCGAGCATCATGGTGACCCACGCACCGAGGAAGGCGATCCACTTCAACGGGTCCATCTCGGGGAAGAAGTCGAGTTTGCCGGCGGCGCTGGCGTGGGAAACGATGGCCGTCGTGCCGCCGTCGACCTTGCCGCTGACGATCCAGGCAATGAACAGCAGGCCGCCCATCGAGACGGTCATCTGCACGAAGTCGAGAATGGCGACCGAGAACATGCCGCCGAAGGTGGTGTAGGTCAGCACGATGGCGGCGCCGAGGATCATGCCGGTCTCCTGGCTCACCGCGCCGTCGGTGACGACATAGAAGATCAGGCCGAGTGCCTTGATCTGCGCCGCCACCCAGCCCAGATAGGAGGCGACGATGCAGAGCGTCGTCAGCACTTCCACCGTGCGGTTGTAGCGCATGCGGTAGAAGTCGCCGAGCGTGAGGATGTTGAGCTTGTAGAGGTAGCGCGAGAACAGGATGCCGGCAATGACCAGACACATGGCCGATCCGAACGGGTCGGCCACCACGCCGCCCAGCCCTTCTTTGACGAAGGTGGCCGAGACGCCAAATACCGCTTCGGCGCCGAACCAGGTGGCGAATACGGTGGCGGTGACGACGGGCAGCGGCAGCGAGCGGCCGGCCACGGCAAAGTCCTTGGCGCTATGGACGCGCGTCGCCGCAAACAGGCCGATGCCGACCGAGACCATCAGGTAGAGGATGACAAACCACAAGAGCATGATTTCCCTCCGACGCGGCGCTGGCCGTCAGATCAGTTGAACAGCCAGGGCTGTGCCGCTTGGTGTTGCTTCTCGAAGGCCTTGATTGCGTCGGCGTGCTGTAGCGTCAGGCCGATTTCATCGAGACCGTTGAGCAGGCAGTGCTTGCGGTGCGGCGTGATGTCGAACGTAAACCATTCGCCGGCCGGATTGCGCACCGTCTGCGTTTCCAGGTCGACGCGCAGCTTGTAACCCTTCTGCGCGGCGCACTCGCGGAACAGTTGGTCGACAATCGCGGCGGAGGCAACGATCGGCAGAATGCCGTTCTTGTAGCAGTTCGAGAAGAAGATATCGGCAAACGAGGGCGCGATGATGACGCGGAAGCCGTAGTCCTCGATGGCCCACGGCGCATGCTCGCGCGAGGAGCCGCAGCCGAAATTGTCGCGGGTGAGCAGAATCCGGGCGCCTTTGAATTGCTTCTGGTTGAGGACAAAATCCTTCTTCAGCGGGCGCTTGGTGCAATCCATGCCGGGTTCGCCGACATCCCGGTAGCGCCACTCGTCAAACAGGTAGGGGCCAAAGCCGGAACGCTTGATCGACTTGAGGAACTGCTTGGGAATGATGGCATCGGTATCGACGTTGGCGCGGTCGAGCGGGCAGACGAGGCCGTCGAGAGAGATGAAGGGGTTCATGTTCAGAAGCTCCGAATATCGACAAAATGGCCGGCGATGGCGGCGGCAGCGGCCATCTCCGGGCTGACGAGGTGGGTGCGGCCGCCGGCGCCCTGGCGGCCCTCGAAGTTGCGGTTCGAGGTCGAGGCGCAGCGCTCGCCCGGTTCGAGGCGGTCGGCGTTCATCGCCAGACACATCGAGCAGCCCGGCTCGCGCCACTCGAAACCGGCGGCGGTGAAGATCTTGTCCAGACCTTCCGCTTCGGCCTGCCGCTTGACCTGGCCGGAGCCCGGCACGATCAGTACCAGCTTGACGTTGGCGGCCTTCTGCTTGCCCTTGGCGACGGCGGCGGCGGCGCGCAGGTCTTCGATGCGCGAGTTGGTGCAGCTGCCGATGAAGACCTTGTCGACCTTGATCCGGTCGATCGGCGTGTCGGCCTTGAGGCCCATGTATTGCAGTGCGCGTTCGATGCCGCCGCGCTTGACCGGATCTTTTTCGCTGGCCGGGTTCGGCACCTTGGCGCCGACCGGCAGCACCTGCTCGGGCGAGGTGCCCCAGGTGACCTGCGGCTCGATCTTGGCGGCATCCATTTCGATCACCGTATCGAACTTCGCGTCCTTGTCCGAGACCAGCGTCTTCCAGTAGGCGACGGCCCTGTCCCAGTCGGCACCCTTGGGCGCGTACTGGCGGCCCTTGAGGTATTCGAAAGTTTTCTCGTCGGGCGCGACGAGGCCGGCGCGCGCACCGCCTTCGATGGCCATGTTGCACAGGGTCATGCGGCCTTCCATGGAGAGGGCGCGGATCGCCGCGCCGCCGAATTCGATGGCGTAGCCGGTGCCGCCGGCCGTGCCGATCTTGCCGATGATGGCGAGGGCAATGTCTTTTGCCGTCACGCCAGCGCCGACTTTTCCGTCGACCTTGATCAGCATGCGCTTGGAGCGCTTGGCGACCAGCGTCTGCGTGGCCAGCACATGTTCGACTTCCGAGGTGCCGATGCCGTGCGCCAGCGCGCCGAAGGCGCCATGCGTCGAGGTGTGGCTGTCGCCGCAGACCACCGTCATGCCCGGCAGCGTCGTGCCGTTTTCCGGGCCGATGACGTGGATGATGCCCTGGTTGGCGTGCTTGAAGGGAAAGTACACCAGTGCGCCGAAATCCTTGATGTTGGCGTCGAGCGTTTCGACCTGCAGGCGCGAGATCGGATCCTTGATGCCGCCGTCCCAGTTATTCGTTGGCGTGTTGTGGTCGGGGTTGGCAACGATGCTGTCCTTGCGCCAAGCCTTGCGGCCGGCCAGACGCAGGCCTTCAAAAGCCTGCGGACTGGTCACCTCGTGCATCAGGTGACGGTCGATGTAGAGTAGGCAAGTACCGTCCTTCTCTTCGCGGACGACGTGCGATTCCCAAAGTTTGTCGTAAAGCGTCTTGCCAGTCATTGCAGTACTTCCCATGTTTGGAAAAAACGAAAGGATACATCAGGCGAATGGCTGTTCAGGTGGACGGCGCGAACAGTCATGCCTGACAGTTCCTGTTGAGACTTGCTGTCAGCCGACCCGATCGGCACCCGCCCTGTAGCGTGCATACGACAGTCATCCGCCCTGCCGCAATTATTTCTTGCATTACGCTATATATCGTATATATTGTTTATATCGTATATATCTTTGGAGCAGGCAAATGAATCGCAAGCAGACGGAAGGCGACGTTGCAGGGAATGTCAAGCAACGCAAGATGGTCCGCGACAGCGTGATCATGCCGGAGAGCGAGTACGCCCTGATCGCCGAGATCAAGCAGCGCTGCCTGACCAAAGGGCTGGCAGCGAAGAAGAGCGAGGTGCTGCGCGCGGCATTGGTTTCTTTTGCCTCGCAAAACGACGCCAAACTGGTGGCGGCCATCCAGGCGTTGGAAGTGATCAAGACCGGCAGACCGTCAAAAAACAAGTTGTAACAAGTAGGCAGATCTTCACAGGAGGAACAGATGGACACTATGAAGGTAGTCAGGATGCAAACGACAGAAGGAGAGGTACTGGCGCTGCAGGGCAGCTTCGCGCTGCTGGGGCATGGGGCGTTTCGCGAGGCCTTTCTGGGCGCGCTGGATAATCCCGCCTGCCGCAAAATCCGCATCGATCTGGCGGGCGTAACACAACTCGATTGGGCGGCCTTGCCAATCCTGTGGCGGTGCCGCGATCTGTGCCTGCAGACGCGGAAGGTGTTCGTGCTATCCCACCCGTCCGCAGCGGTTCGACAGGCGCTGACCCACGAAGCCGCGCTACGGATGAGCGCGCTGGCCGGCGTACCGCAGACGGGCAAGACAGTGCACCGGATTGCCGAGTTGCATTCCCATTAACCCACCGACCGGGGTCGTGCCGACAGAGAGGATCACAATGAAAATCATCAACTTGGGCGCCATGCGCTGGCTCCGGGCAGCGATCGCGGAACTGCCGCAGGGACGCTCCCTGCGCGAGGCCAGTCGCAAGCTACAGCAGGAGGAAGTCGAGTTTTTCCGCAGCAAGGCCTCGCTGGCGCAGAAGAAGCCCTTATTGAGACGCGTCTGATCGCGAAGTGCCCAATCGGAATGGTGGCCGGACAGGAGGAGCGACCACCCCTGAACATACACAGTAAAGTCGCTTTCCCAACTATGGCTGGTGTGCTTCCAGATCTCGTAGTAACTTGACTTCCATTGCATCGACCAGCGCCTGCCATGAGGCATTGATGATGTCGGTGGAGACGCCGATGGTCGTCCAGTTGTCCTTGCCGTCGGTGGACTCGATCAGCACGCGCACTTTGGCGGCGGACGCCTGATCGGAATCGAGTACGCGCACCTTGTAGTCGGTCAGGCGAATTTCTCCGATGGCCGGGTAGAGGCGTTCGAGCGCCTTGCGCGCGGCCTTGTCGAGGGCGTTGACCGGCCCATCGCCCTCGGCGACGGTGAGCACCTCCTGATCGCCGACACGCACCTTGATGATCACCGATGAGTTCACCTCGTTCACGGCGGGTTCGTTGGTGATGACCTTGAATTCGACCAGTTCGAAGAAGGGCGTATAGCGGCCGAGCATCTTGCGCACCACCAGGTCAAAAGAGCTCTCGGCGGCCTCGAACTGATAACCCTCGTGTTCCAGCTCCTTGAGTTTGTCGATGATCCTCTTCGTCTCGGGCGAATCCTTGGTCAGCGTCGGGTCGATGGCATTGATGCGCGCCAAGAGCGTGCTGCGCCCGGCGACTTCCGACATCAGCACGCGGCGGCTGTTGCCGACCAGCTCGGGGTTGATGTGTTCGTAGGAGATCGGATTCTTCACCACTGCGTCGATGTGCATGCCGCCCTTATGGGCGAAGGCGTGACCGCCGACGTAGGGCGCCTTCTCGTTGTGGGGCATGTTGGCGATTTCGCTGACCGAGCGGGCAACGTTGGTCAGGTGGCGCATCGCCGCTGCGGGAATGCAGTCAAAACCGAGCTTGAGCTGCAGGTTCGGGATGATCGAGCAGAGGTTGGCGTTGCCGCAACGTTCGCCGAGGCCGTTGATGGTGCCCTGCACCTGCGTGGCACCGGCCTGCACGGCGCGGATCGAATTAGCCACGGCCATCTCGCTGTCGTTATGGCAGTGAATGCCGATAGCGGTGTTGGGAAACCGCGCGCACACGGTGCGGGAGATTTCGAAGATCTCATCGGGAAAGCTTCCGCCATTGGTATCGCAAAGGCACAGGCAATCCGCACCGGCTTCGGCAGCGGCGGCAAGGGATTTCATGGCGTACTCGGCATTGTCCTTGTAGCCGTCGAAGAAGTGTTCGGCATCGAACACCGCCTCCTTGCCGTGCTGCTTCAGGTACTTGATCGTATCGCCAATCATGCGCAGGTTTTCGTCGAGCGTGGTGCGCAGGATTTCGAGCACCTGATAGTCCCAGCTCTTGCCGAAGATAGCGACGGCCGGCGTGTTGGCCTTCAGCAGGGATTGCAGATTGGCATCTTCCGAGACGCGGATGCCGACCTTGCGCGTGGCTCCGAAGGCGATCATTTTCGCGTGGGCCAGCTTCAGGCTGGCGGCGCGGGCGAAGAACTCCAGATCTTTTGGGTTCGAGCCGGGATTGCCCGCCTCGATGTAGGCGACACCAAGCGCATCGAGCCGTTCGACGATCTTGAGTTTGTCATCGACGGAATAGGAAATGCCTTGCGCCTGTGCCCCATCGCGCAGGGTGGAGTCGTAGATGGAGACGGTGGTCATAAAAACGGAAAAGTGGCTTTGCAAATCGAATTTTACAAGGGGATATGCCTTGCATGGCCTCTAGCTTTGGTAGAGTTACGTCTATTGCTCCATACTTTTTCCCTCATGACCATTAATGCTGCCGATGTGCTCGACGGGCTTGAGCTCTTTCGGGAATTTTCATACGCCGAACTGAAGGTGATCAGTCGCTTCTTGTCGCAGATCGAAAAGCGCAAGGGCGAGGTGGTATTCGCCGAAGGCGATCCGGGCGAACACATGCTGATCCTCGTCGAGGGCCGGCTGTCGATCTTCAAAGGCGGCGAGCATGGTTCCCATCTGCTGTGCCACGAGGGACGTGGGCGCATTGTGGGCGAGATGGCGCTGCTGGATCGCGAGCGGCGTTCGGCCACCTGCACGGCCGACACGGATTGCATCATGTTCACGCTCAACGATGGCGGCCTGCGCCAAATGGCCGACGAGGCCCCGCTGCTGGCCTACCGTTTCATGTTCAATCTTGCCAAGCTGCTATCGCGGCGGCTACGGCGCACCTCGGGGATGCTGGTCGAGTACTTGTCTGTCTAGCGCTTGCGGATCACCCGGTCTTCCGGGCCGCTATTCGACCGTTTGCCGTTGCCGCCGTCGGGCACACTGGCGGTATGACGCAAATGCAGAAACTCGGTGACCAAATACAGGCGGCGCTTGGGACAGACGTGCCTGCCGAACTGATCGCGTTTGTCGCCAGCACCCAGCACCCGGGGCGGCTACAGACCCTGTTCCGCGATTCTTCGCAGCGCCTGTTGCGCGCCCATCAGGAAGCGCAGGCGCGGCCGCAATCGACGTTGGCTCAGTTCGAACGGCAGCGCTGCAAGGCGCTGATGGATCTGGTGCGGGCGCGCATGGCCATTGCCGGTTGCCGCAAGCCCAGCGTAGACAAGATGATGGCGCTGATGGAGGCGGCCGGCCTGCGCAAGGTGATCGGCCTGCGCCGGGTAGCCTGATTTTCTAGAACAAAGGCCGGGCGGCGACCAACAGCGCTACCGTCGCGAGCAGTACGGCCCACAGAGCCAGTTGCCGGTTGCGGGCCGTTTCTTCGCGCAGGCGGGCGATTTCTTCGGCAGCAGATTCGCGGGCATTGGCCTGCATCAGGGCCTGATGGGCCAGGCGCGGCAGTTGCGGCAGCAGCGTAGCCCATTGCGGGCTTTCGCGCTTGACATGGTTGACCAGCCCGCGCCAGCCAACCTGCTCGTGCATCCAGCGTTCGAGGAAAGGCTTGGCAGTCTGCCACAGGTCGAGATCGGGATCGAGCTGGCGGCCGAGGCCCTCAATGTTGAGCAGGGTTTTCTGCAGCAGCACCAGTTGCGGCTGGATCTCGACATTGAAGCGCCGCGAGGTCTGGAACAGGCGCAGCAGCACCTTGCCGAAGGAAATTTCTTTCAGCGGCCGGTCGAAGATCGGTTCGCAGACGGCGCGCACGGCGGCTTCGAGTTCATCGACTCGCGTGTCTTTCGGCGCCCAGCCGGATTCGATGTGCGCCTCGGCGACGCGTTTGTAGTCGCGCTGGAAGAAGGCGAGGAAGTTGATCGCCAGATAATTCTTGTCGGTCTCGGTAAGCGTGCCGACAATGCCGAAATCGAGTGCGATGTAGCGGCCAAAGGTAGATGGGGTGGCCGGATCGTCCGAGACAAAAATATTGCCGGGGTGCATGTCGGCATGGAAAAAACCGTCGCGGAATACCTGCGTAAAGAAAATCTCGACACCGGCCCGCGACAGCGCCTTGAGATCGATCCCTGCGGTGCGCATGCGCTCGATCTGGCCCATGGGCAGACCGTGCATGCGCTCCATGGTCATCACCGAGTGGGCGCAGTAATCCCAATGGACTTCGGGTACCAGCAGCAGTTTTGAATCGGTGAAATTGCGCCGCAGCTGCGAGCAGTTGGCGGCTTCGCGCATCAGGTCGAGTTCGTCACCGAGATGCTTGGCGAATTCGGCAACCACTTCGCGCGGCTTGAGGCGCTTGCCGTCGCTCCAGAAACGCTCCAGCAGTCCGGCGAAGGTATCGAGCAGGGCAATGTCGTGGGCGATGACGGGTTCGATGCCGGGGCGCAGCACCTTGACAGCCACCTCACGGTTGCCGTGCTCGGCGCGCAAGGTGGCGAAGTGAACTTGCGCCACCGAGGCCGAGGCCACTGGCTCGCGTTCGAAAGAGGCGAAGATTTCGGCGAGCGGCCGGCCAAAGCTGGCTTCGATTTCGGCGATAGCCTGATCGGCCGGATAAGGCGGCACACGATCCTGTAGCAGCGCCAACTCATCGGCAAGGTCGGCCGGCAGCAGGTCGCGGCGTGTCGAGAGCACCTGACCGAACTTGACGAAGATCGGGCCAAGCGCTTCAAGGGCGCGTCGCAGGCGTTCCGCCCGTGAGGCGGAAAGGTCGCGCCAGAAGAGCAGGCGATTAACGAGGCCGAGGGGCCAGGCAAGACGGCTTTCGGGGTCGTGCTCGACGATCAGGCGGTCGAGTCCGAAGCTCAGGCCGACGCGAACGATTTTGGCGAGGCGAAAAAGGCGCATGGATTGGTAAGAATGCGGAACAGACGGCTATTTAACAGCAGAAACGACCCTGCGCTAAACATGATCTGTGCGATGGCGACGAAGTGTTCATGGTAAGGTAAATGCCGCGCGCCTTGATTGAGAGCGGGCGGCAATCGTTGGACTTGGCCTGTTACACACAACTTGAGGAGAGCAAATGCAAACGCAATCAATCGCAGTTGTTGGTCTGGGAAGAGTGGGATCGGTATTTTTGGAAAAACTCTTGGGCCGAGCTAATAAAGGTATTTCCATCGTGGCCGTCGCAGAAAAGGGAGAAACCGCAGGCTCCGCACTGGCAAAAAAACATGGCATCGAAAATCTGACGATCGATCAAATTATTGCAAAGAGCGGCAGCATCGATATTTTATTTGAGCTCACAGGCTCGCCCACCGTGCGTAAAGAGCTACGCGAAAAAATGATGTCATCCGGCAATCGACATACTGTGATTGCCACAGAAAGCATTGCCACCCTGATCTGGGCGCTGATTTCAGAAGGGGATGCGCTCCCGAGTGTGCATGGCAAAACAGGCTACTAAAGTGTTAATCCATGGCGATATCCGGGAGCCTCCTGGACGTTAGCGTCCGACTTGATCGCCGTCACCCTAAAACGTCCCGGGATAGGCACCGCCGTCGAGCAGCCAGTTCTGGCCGGTGATGTAGCCGGCCTGGACGCTGCATAGAAAGGCACAGGCCGCGCCGAATTCGGCGGGGTCGCCGATGCGGCCGGCGGGGATGGTCTTGATGCGCGCCGCCAGCGCCGCATCGTAGTCGATGCCCTGGGTCTTTGCCTGTGCGCCGACGACATTGCGGATGCGGTCGGTGTCGAACAGGCCGGGCAGCAGGTTGTTGATGGTGACGTTGTGGGCGACCGTTTTCCGCGCCAGTCCCGCCACGAAGCCGGTCAGCCCGGCGCGGGCGCCATTCGACAGGCCGAGGACGTCGATCGGTGCCTTGACGGCGCCCGAGGTAATGTTGACGACGCGGCCAAAACGGCGCGCGATCATGCCATCGACAGTCGCCTTGATCAGTTCGATGGGCGTCAGCATGTTGGCATCGAGCGCCTTGATCCAGTCGTCGCGCTGCCAGTCACGGAAGTCGCCGGGCGGTGGGCCGCCGGTGTTGGTGACCAGGATGTCGGGATCGGGGCAGGCGGCGAGTGCCTGCTGCCGGCCCTCGGGCGTGGTGATGTCAGCACATACCGCCGTCCCACCAGCGCCGACTTTTTCCAGTTCGGTCAGTGTGGCGTCCAATGCTTCCTTGCCGCGCGCCACGATGGTGACGTGCACGCTCTCCTGCGCCAGTGCCAGTGCGCAGGCGCGTCCCAGGCCCTTGCTGGCCGCGCAGACCAGGGCGCGTTTGCCGCGAATGCCAAGATCCATCTTTTTCTCCTCAAAAAGCAATGCTACCGCGTTCGAGCGCCCGGATTAGAATCGGCGCTCCACCGCATCATAACGAGGAACCTTCCCCATGAAACTGCGTACCCTTCTGGCTACATCCGCGCTGCTGATGGCCACCTCCGCCAGCCATGCCACCGAATTCATCAATGTCCTGACCGGTGGCACCAGCGGCGTGTATTACCCGCTCGGCGTTGCGCTGACGCAGCTCTACAACAAAGCCATCCCGGAGGCCAAGACCGCCGTGCAGGCCACCAAGGCCAGCGCTGAAAATTTGAATCTGCTGCAGGCCGGACGCGGCGAAGTGGCGTTCTCGCTGGGCGACACCTTCAACGAGGCATGGAAGGGCAACGAGGAAGCCGGTTTCAAGACGCCGTTGAAAAAGCTGCGCACGCTGGCGGCGATCTATCCGAACTACATCCACTTCCTCGCGTCCGCCGATTCGGGCATCAAGTCGCTGGCCGACCTGAAGGGCAAGCGCGTTTCCGTCGGCGCGCCGAAGAGCGGCACGGAACTGAACAGCCGCGACATCCTCAAGGCCGTCGGCATGAGCTACAAGGATCTCGGCAAGGTCGAATACCTCGGCTATTCCGAATCGGTCGAACTGATCAAGAATCGCCAGCTCGACGCCACGCTGCTGTCGTCCGGCCTCGGTGTTGCCGCCGTGCGCGACCTCGCCACCGCAGTGAAGATCGTCGTCATCCCGATCCCCGCCGACGTGGTGGCAAAGATCGGCGAAGCGGCCTACACGACCGGTGTGATTCCGGCCAACACCTATAACGGCCAGACCACCGACGTGCCGACCGTGACCGTGCAGAATTACCTGGTGACGCATGAAGGCGTATCCACCGACACAGTCTACAAGATGACCAAGGTGATGTTCGAGAGCCTCGACGCGATGGTGGCAGCGCATGCTGCCGCCAAGGCCATCAATCCGAAGACGGCAGGCGCCGGTGCGCCGGTGCCGCTGCATCCGGGCGCCGAGAAGTATTACAAAGAAGCCGGACTCATCAAGTAATCCATGTCAGATCCTTCTGTTGCGCCTGACCACGCTCAGGCGGAGTTCTCCGAGCACGGCGTGCAGCGCCGGCTCGGCGGGACGGCTCTTTTGGCGTTGTCGGCCATCGCGCTGACTTTTTCGATCTACCAGCTTGTCGTTGCCGCCTTCCACCCGTTCTCCAGCCTGGTCACGCGCGCCTTTCACGTTGGCTTTTTGCTGGCGCTGACCTTTCTCCTTTATCCGGCCTACAAACGTGCCAAGCTGTCGAAAGTCGGCGCTGGCGATACGGCACTGGCGATTGCCGCTTTCGTTCTGGTGTCCTACCAGTGGTTCTTCGAGGGCGACCTGATCCTGCGCGCCGGCGATCCGACTACCCTGGACCTCGTCGTCGGCACGGCGATGGTTGTGCTCGTCTTCGAGGCGGCGCGCCGCATCCTCGGCCTGGCGCTGCCGTTGGTGTGCGCCTTGTTCCTGCTCTATGGCCTGTTCGGCCAGTACCTGCCGGGCGATCTCGCCCACCGCGGCTATGCCTTCTCGCAGATTGTCGACCAACTCGGCTTCGGCACCGAAGGCATCTTCGGCATCCCGACCATGGTGTCGGCCACCTTCATCTTCCTCTTCATCCTGTTCGGCAGCTTCCTGGAACATGCCGGGATGATCAACCTGTTCAATTCGATCGCGCTGGGTTTTGTCGGACATACCAAGGGGGGTGCGGCCAAGGTATCCGTCATATCTTCCGCGCTGATGGGCACGATTTCCGGCTCCGGCGTCGCCAACGTGCTGACCACCGGGCAATTCACCATTCCGCTGATGAAGCGCTTCGGCTATTCGGGCGTGTTCGCCGGCGCGGTCGAGGCAACCGCGAGCATGGGCGGCCAGATCATGCCGCCGGTGATGGGCGCGGTGGCCTTCATCATGGCCGAGAACCTCAACGTGCCCTACGCAGAGATCGTCAAGGCGGCGGCGATTCCGGCGATTCTTTACTACGCCACCGCTTTCTGGATGGTGCATCTCGAAGCGGGCCGCAAGCAGCTGCTCGGCCTGCCCAAGGACCAGTGTCCCAACCCGTGGCGGGCGATGCGCGAGCAGTGGCACCTGATCCTGCCGCTGGCGGCGCTGGTGTTCATGCTGTTCAATGGCTTCACGCCGATGTATTCCGGCATGACCGGCCTGGCCCTCACGGCCATCCTGATCCTCGGCGCAACGGTGGCAGCCCGTCTGTCGTCGCTGGCCTTTCGCTACGTGTTCTGGATCGCCATCGGATTGGCATGTGCGACGCTGGTGAAGTGGGGCGTCTATCCGGTGCTGGCGGTAATCGGCGTACTCATGGGCTTGTGCTTATCCGTCAAGGGCGGCCGGCACACCCTGAAGATCCTGCGCAACAGCCTGATCGACGGCGCCAAGCAGGCGCTGCCGGTCGGCGTGGCCTGCGCGATCGTCGGCGTCATTATTGGCGTGCTGACGCTCACCGGCGCCGCCTCCAATTTCGCCGGCTTCATCCTCAAGGTGGGCGAGAACAGCCTGTTCCTCTCGCTGCTGCTGACCATGCTGGTCTGCCTGGTACTCGGCATGGGCATCCCGACCATCCCGAACTACATCATCACCAGCGCCATCGCCGCACCGGCACTGCTGCAGCTCGGCGTGCCGCTGATCGTCAGCCACATGTTCGTTTTCTACTTCGGCATCATGGCCGACCTGACGCCGCCGGTGGCGCTCGCCGCCTTCGCCGCCAGCTCGATCGCCAAGGAGCCGCCGATGCAGATCGGCTTCAAGGCCGTGACGATCGCCATCGCCGGCTTCGTCGTGCCCTACATGGCCGTCTACGACAACGCGCTGATGCTGCAAGGCGACCCGAGCGTACTCGCCGTGGCCTACATCGTCGGCAAGGCGCTGCTGGCGATCGCGCTCTGGGGCGCGGCGGCGATCGGCTACCTGCGCACGCCGCTGGCGTGGTGGGAACGCCTGTTCGCCGCCGCCGCCGCCTTCATGCTGGTGGCCGCGATTCCGCTGACCGACGAAATCGGTTTCGCAATGTGTGCCGCGTTCATCGGCTGGCATGTCCTTCGCACCCGCCAGGCGGCATGAGCGGCATTTGTCTGGTGGCAGGGCTGCTGGTGGCGGTGCTGGACGACACTGTTACGCTTTCCTGGACACACTCGATCCAGAAAACGGTCTGGGAAGAGGACTACCGGCGCGAGGGCAAGGCCCTGCGCCTGGTCGAAGCACGCGTGCGCGGCAGCGGGGCCGGCATGGAGCCGCCGGAAGGGGCCGTGCTGAAGGACGGTGCATGGCACTATGTGCCTGCCTTGCCGGCGCTGCCCAACGTGCAGTTGCGCCATTCGCCTTATGCGGCCGGCTACCGGGTGTGTAGTGGCGGTCAGTGTCGGTCGGTAACGGAATGGTTGTCCAAACTGCCGCAAGAGGCGATTCTCGAACTGCGGCCGTGCAACCTGTAATGTGGAGAAAAGCCGATGAACCTGTTCAATAAGCGCGCGGCACTACGGATTGCTGCGGTCAGTGTCGTGCTGGCCTGTATTTCAGCGCCAATTGCTTGGTATATGGCGACGGAGAGTGCCGAGGATGAGGTCGTGGCACTGGCCATGGAAGAGTCGAATCGCTTCCTCCGTCACTTCGATGCGGTTGATATGACCGGGCCGGCGGCGGCAGAACATGCCAGGGAAGCTGCCGAGACCATCGCCGGCGGCATCTTCGATATTGCCGAAATTTATGATCAGACGGGCAAAAAGATGGCCGAAGCCGTGACGGAAGCCGGCGAGCACGTCGAGTCACAACTCCCCAAGCATGGTCGTCCGTCCTATACCAAGGCATCCTACGAAAGCCTGCAATTACCAGACAAACAGTGGGTACTGCGCGTTTTTATCCCCTTGCGCGGCCATGATGCGCAGGAGACTTCGCCGATTACCGGCTACTTCGAAGGGGTGCGCATCGTCCCGGCATGGCAACAGCGCGAGATTCAGTCGGCCGCCTTCAATGTGGCCCTGCTGACCTGTTTGGCCGCGCTGCTGTGTGGGGCGACCATCTACCCGATTGTGGTGCGACTGTCAGCCGACAACGAGCGCAAGGCGCGCGAAGTGCTCGATTCGCACATTTCGATGATGGAAGCGCTGGGACGAGCCATTGCCAAGCGCGATTCCGATACCGGCGCCCACAACTACCGCGTGGCCTGGATCGCGGCGCGCATCGGCGAAGAGGTTGGCCTTTCAGGCAGCACCATGCAGGCGCTGATCGCCGGCAGTTTTCTGCACGATGTCGGCAAGATCGGCATTCCCGATGCCATCCTGCTCAAACCCGGCCGGCTTGATGACGCAGAAATGGAAACGATGCGGACGCATGTGGCGCTGGGCGAGGAAATCGTCTGCGGCATGGGCTGGCTCGACGGCGCCCATGAGGTGGTGTCTGCGCACCACGAGAAGTGGGATGGCAACGGTTATCCGCGTCAGTTGGCGCGCGAAGCGATTCCCCTGTCGGCACGCATTTTTGCGGTTGCCGATGTGTTCGATGCACTGTCCTCGAAGCGGCCCTACAAGGAACCGATGCCTTTTGAGCAGGTCATGGCCATTCTCGAAAAGGATGCCGGCAGGCATTTCGATCCGAACATCATCAAAGTCTTCGAAAAAATTGCCAGCGAGATCCGCGAGCAGTTGCAAGACAGCACCGAGGCCACGGCACGGATACTGCTGGAAGCACGCATCCGCAAGCATTTTGAGATGTAATCAGGTGATGCCCTGAAAAGTCGGCGCTGGCAAGACGGCAGCTAAGCTTTTCTTAAGCTTGGATCGTCAGACTGCTGGGCATGACTTCCCTGTCCCTACTTCTCTGGATTGTCCTCGGCCTCACGCTGCAGGTTACCTTGTGGCTCAGTATCGCGTTCTGGCGCCATTGGGCGGAATATCGCGTGTTGAAAAATGGCGATGAGCATCAACGGGGGCCGGATGCGGCAAGCGAACCCGCGCTGGTGGCGGGATGGGTGGGGTTTAGGCCATTTCGGGTTGATCGCAAGGTGATCGAGGATGCGGTAGGCACGATCTGCTCTTTCTATCTCGTCCCCACAGATGGACAGCCCCTTGCCAGCTTCCTGCCCGGCCAGTTCCTCACCTTCCGGCTGGATCTACCGACAGAGCAGATCATCCGTTGTTACTCGCTATCCGATGCGCCCAGTCCGGATTACTACCGGGTGTCGATCAAGCGCGTACCGGGCGGGCGCTCATCGAACCACTTCCATGACCATGTCGGTATCGGCGACATCCTGCAGGTGCGCGCGCCGGGAGGGCACTTCCACATCGACCGCAGCGATGCCCCCGTCGTGTTGATCGGCGGCGGCATCGGCATCACGCCGATGCTTTCCATGCTGAACTGGTGCCTGGCGGAACAGCCCGGACGCGAGGTCTGGCTGTTCTATGGCGTGCGCAATAGTCGTGAGCCCGTGATGCAGGCACAGCTCGACGCACTGGCGGCCGCGCACCCGAATTTCCATTTGCGCCTTTGCTTCAGCGATCCGCTGGCGGAAGATCGAAGCGGATGCGACGACCAGCATCGCGGCCGGGTCGATGTCGATCTGCTGCGCCGGCAGTTGCCGCTCAAGCCCTACCACTTTTACATCTGCGGCCCGACGCCGATGATGGAGAGCCTGGTCGCCGCGCTGGAAGACTGGGGCGTGCCGGAGGCGCGCATCCATTTCGAGGCCTTTGGTCCGGCCTCGATCAAGCGCAAGCCGGCGACGGCGGAAAACCCGGCGCCGCCGAGCGACATCGTGGTGACGTTCGCCAAATCCGGCAAGCAACTGCCCTGGCAACCCGCGTCCGGCAACCTGCTCGACTTCGCCGAGGCCAACGGCATCCGCGTCGATTCCGGCTGCCGCGCTGGCGGTTGCGGCAGTTGTCAGACGACGATCCAGTCCGGCGAAGTCGCCTATCGCAATCCGCCGGATTACGATCCCGAACCGGGCACCTGCCTGCTGTGTACCTGCACGCCCAAGACCAGCGTGACCTTGGAGGCCTGATGACAACGACACTTTGGTATCGCCATATCCTGCCTTTCACGCTGCTACTCGGCCTGCTGGCCGTTGCGACGCTGGCTGGCGACTGGCTGCTGCATCGCTTTAACCTCGTCTGGGTTGGCCGCTACCTCGGCATTCCCGGCACCCTGCTGATCATCGGCTCGCTGGTCTACTCGCTGAGAAAGCGCAAGATCATCACCTCCGGCAACGTCAAATCCTGGTTGAACCTGCACGAGGTTGGCACCTGGCTCGGTTCGCTGATGGTGCTGCTGCATGCCGGCATCCACTTCAATGCCATCCTGCCCTGGCTGGCGACGGTGGCGATGGGCGTAAATGTGATCAGCGGCATGGTCGGCAAGCTGCTGCTGGCGCGTTCGCGCGACCATGTGCTGGAACAGCGCGATCATTACCAGTTGCGCGGCCTGTCGAAAGACGAAGTCGAGCGCGCGGTGTTCTGGGATGCCGTGACGCTCGATGCCATGACCCAATGGCGCAAGGTGCATATCCCGATCTTCATCGTCTTCGCCGTGCTGGCGCTGGGTCACATCGTCAGCATCTTCCTGTTCTGGGGGTGGGCATGAGCCGCACCGTGAAATGGGTTCTTGCAGCGAATCTGCTGATTCTGGCTGTGCTGGCGTTTGTTTATCCGCACCTGATGGTGGGGCCGGGCAAGTTGATTCCCGGGCATGCCAAGCTGGAAGCCGACTGCTTTGCCTGCCACGCGCCTTTTACCGGTGCCGATTCGCCGCGCTGCATCGCCTGCCATAAGCCCGCCGACATCGGCCGCCTGAACACGCTGGGCCTGCCGATCGCCAAGCCGCTCACCAGCACGCCGTTCCACCAGAAATTGATCAATGACGACTGCGTGGCCTGCCATAGCGACCATGCCGGTGTGAAGCGCTTCCGTCCCACCGGGCATTTCAACCACCGCCTGTTGCAGAAGGCGACGCGCGACGATTGCCAGGGCTGCCACAAGTCGCCGAAGGACGCGCTCCACCAGCAGATCAGCGGCAATTGCAGCCAGTGCCACAGCCAGGAAAAATGGACGCCGGCGACCTTCGATCACGACAAATACTTCGAGCTGGATCGCGACCACAATGCCCAATGCGTCACCTGCCACGCACGCAACGACTACAGCCGCTACACCTGCTATGGCTGCCACGAGCACTCGCCGCAGAAGATCCGCCGCGAACATATCGAAGAAGGCATCCGCGATTTTGACAACTGCGTCGAATGCCACCGCAATGCCGATGAGCACGACATTCGCTGGTCCGGGCAGGTGCGTGGTGGTCAGGATGAGCGGAAGCGTGATGGCAGGAAGCATGACGACGACTGACCCCCTGGTCGCTTAAGCAACGCGTAAGGGAAGCCTAAGCCAGCCTTAAGTTTCGGGCCTCAAACTGCGGCGCATGTTCAACGCGCCCGAAGGAGCCCGACCATGAAAACCGTATTTTCCATACTCGCTATTGCCTGTGCCGCTGCCGCCCAGGCGGCGGCCCCTGCCGAAATGCTGGCGGGTTACCAGGCCGAGGCGGCCAAACAAACCGCCGGCTTCCAGCCCTCGGCCCAGCGCGGTGCCGAGTTCTACAAGCGGCAGTTCAATGTGTCGGTGAAGATGCCGGCCTGCACCAGTTGCCATACCGACAGTCCTGCACAGCCGGGGCGCCATGCGGTAACCGACAAGGCGATCAAGCCGCTGGCACCGAGCGCGAATGCCGAGCGATTCACCGATCCGGCCAAGGTGGAGAAATGGTTTCGCCGCAATTGCACCGAGGTCGTGGGACGTGAATGCAATGCCGCTGAGAAGGCGGATTTTGTGGTTTATCTGATGGGAGGGCGTTGACATGAAAACCCCCGGATTTGTGATTGGTTATGCACTCCTGTTTGCATCGTGCGCGGCCTATGCCGACAAGCTGCAACTGCCGGCCGATGCACCGCCGGCGTTTCAGGCCGAATGTGCGAGTTGTCACCTGGCCTTTCCGGCGCAGTTGATGGCGGCAGACGATTGGCGACGGGTGATGGCGACGCTCGACAAGCACTACGGCGACAATGCCAGCAGCCTGGATGAAAAGACACGTCGTTCGCTGGAAGACTTTCTGGTGCGCAATGCGGGGAAACCCTCGAAAGTCGGCGCCGGCGGGACGGCGGAGCTACCACGTCTGACTGCTTCGCCGTGGTTCAAGCGCAAACATCACGAAGTGCGCAAGACCGACTGGGCGCATGCCAAGGTGAAGGCCCCGGCCAACTGCGCAGCTTGTCATACCAAGGCGGCGGCGGGCAGCTACCGCGAGCGGGAAATTGTGATGCCCGATGGGCGCAAGTGGGAAGACTGAGATGAAGCAGATTCTGGTCTGGGATTGGCCGGTGCGGATCGGTCACTGGCTGCTGGTCGGGGCGTTTGCATTGGCCTGGCTGACCAGCGAAAGCGAAACCTGGCGTCTCGTCCATGCCTATGCCGGAGGCGTAGTTGTCGGCGTCATCCTGTTTCGTCTTCTCTGGGGCGTGACGGGCACACGGCATGCGCGCTTCGGCAGCTTCGTGCACGGGCCGGCTGCGGCCTTCGCCTATCTCAAGGGCCTGCTGTCGGGCAGGGCGCCGCATGTGTCGGGCCACAATCCCGCCGGGGGCTGGGCAATTGTCGCGCTCCTGGCGCTGGGCGCGATGACCGGCGCGAGCGGCTGGCTGATGTATCAGGACATCGGTGGCGATCTGCTTGAGGAAGTGCACGAGGTGCTGGCCACTGCAATGCTTGCGCTGGTACTGCTTCACGTCGCCGGTGTCATTGTCGGCAGTCTGGCCCATCGCGAGAATCTGGTGCGGGCGATGCTGACCGGACGCAAGCAGGGGCCTCCTGATGAGGCAATCGCAGGTGCCAAACCACTCGTTGCCTTGCTGATGCTGGGCTGGATCATCGCCATTGCCTGGTGGATTGCCCAGTAGAATCAACGCACCATGCAAGTGCAGCCCGCCACTTCCGTAACGGTCAATGATGTCGACGCACTGCTCGCGCCGCCCTATACAACACGCCTAGCTCAGCAGTTCTTTACCCACAGCGCCCATGCACCGACCACCCTTCTGATTCTCGAATGGTTGTTATCCGGGACGGGTTATTTCGGCAAGCCTGACGGCTACATCCTGATTGTTACCGCACTGGCGCAGGCGGCCTGGTTGGCTCACCCCAAATGCAACAACACGCACTGGATCGTCCTCGGCAATCTCCTCGGGGTGACCCTTTACTCGCTGATCGAAAGCATTATCGAAGGGCCGCAATTCCTTACAGAGGCTCAGCATCTGGCGTACTGGACGATCGCGATGACCTTTGCTGTGCTGCAGGGCCTGCGCCACCACCTGCGGGAGCACACAGGCATCAATCATGGCTTGTTGTTGCTTGAAAACATTGTGCGGGCGGCTATCCCGGTATTACTCTATGCCGTCTTCGAGGCCCGTTCCAAGCATGAGGCGCTGGATCTGGCCCATTTTTTTGCCGACCCGGCACATGACTACCTGGCTATTGTGGTATTGCTGCTCGGTGTGCTGCTCGGTTTTGCCGACCTGACCCTGAGGAGTACGCAAGCCGTCTTGCACAAGCTGGCCAGCCGCTTGCACGAACTCTCGTCGTGGGGGTTTGGCTCCCATGTCGTGACGGCGGCCCTGCAGGATGCCGAGCAGGTGGCGCTGAGACGCCAGGAGCGGGCTCTACTGTTCATGGATATTCGGGGCTTTACCGCCTGGAGCGAATCCCAGTCGCCGGAAGCGGTGGTTGGCATGCTGAATGCCTACTATGCGGCCAGCGAAAATGTGCTCCAGCCGCTGGTGCCGATCAAGATCAAGTTCACTGCCGACGAAGTGATGGTGGTATTTGCTGGGGTGCCCGAGGGTTTTCGCGCGGCGTTGCAGTTGCAAATGACCGCCCTGAATGTGCTGGCTCCCTATGGCCTGTCGGTGGGCCTGGGGCTGCATGCGGGCCCGGTCGTCGAAGGCCTGCTCGGCAGTTCCGGGGTGAAAGCCTATGAAGTGATCGGCGATGCGGTCAATACGGCCTCGCGTCTGTGTTCGGCGGCGGGACCGGGTGAGTTGCTGGTCAGCGATTCAGCCCGGACCGGTGTGTCGCTTGCCCGGTTTCCCGGTCGGCAGATCGCGGCCAAGGGCAAACGCGACCCGCTGTTGGTGCGTGTCTTGGCGAGAAATCATGCCCCCGTTTAGCGCGTGCGGTAACTAGCATGGCAGCCGATACAGGTATTGAGCAGCGCCGGCAACTTTTGAAGCGCCGCCGATTGGTTGCCGCTGCCGGCAATCTGGGCGAATTCGCTGGCGACCGCATGGCCATTGCGCCCCAGCTCGTGCATCGCTGCCGGCATCTGCGGGCCGGGGCGGGCATCGAAGGGCAGCCGGGCATGCTTGCCCATGGCGGATTTGCCGAGTCGGGTTTCGGCCACCTGGCCGGCTTCCTTGACCTTGTTTTCGGTGAGCAGCGTGAGAATTTCGTTGAAGGCCAGCAGGTTGTCGAGCATTTCCTGGCGCAAGGTTTCCTGCGCCGCCGGTGTGAGGGGGGCCAGTTGACGGTTATCTTCGGCGAATACGGGCTGCAAGCCAAGGCCGGCGACAAGCAACAATATTGTGAGGGAGAGGCAGGAGCGTTTCATGTGAGTTCCTTGTTTCGGTTGATGCAGGGTGCATTAGAGCATGGCGAACATGCCGTCCAACCTACTAAAATCGACCATCATGCGCCTGCTGATTGCTGAAGACGATCCACAACTGGGGGATGGCCTCACGGTCGGCCTGCGTCAGGCCGGCTACGCCGTCGATTGGGTCAAGGACGGGGTGGCGGCCGACTTGGCGCTGCTGAATGAAAGTTATGACCTGCTGGTGCTTGACCTCGGCCTGCCGCGCCTCGATGGCCTAGCCGTGCTTAGCCGTCTGCGCGGACGTGGCCAGACCCTGCCGGTGCTGATCCTGACGGCCCGCGATGCGACGGGCGACAAGATTGCCGGCCTCGATAGCGGGGCCGACGACTACCTTATCAAGCCAATCGAACTCGATGAACTCGCGGCCCGCGTGCGCGCCCTGACGCGGCGCGCCGTCGGTCGTGCGCAGCCGTTGCTGAGCCTGGGCGATCTGGTGATCGATCCTGCCGCGCATCAGGTCCTGCTCGCAGGCGGGGCGGTTGAGTTGTCCGCAAGGGAATTTTCGCTGCTGCAACTGCTGGTCGAGAATGCAGGGCGTGTCATGACGCGCGCCCAGATCGAAGATTCGCTGTATGGCTGGCGTGACGAGCCGGACAGCAATGCGCTCGAAGTGCATATTCATCATCTGCGCAAAAAGATCGGCGCCGAGCGCATCAAGACCCTGCGCGGCATTGGCTACACGATGCCCAAATGAGTGCCGACATGAGCACGCGCTGGTTCTCGCTGCAGCGCCGTCTACTGGCCTTGCTGCTCGGTGGCGTGACCATCGGCTGGTTGGTGACCATGAGTTTCTCTTACTACGATGCGCATCACGAAATCGACGAGTTGTTCGATGCGCAACTGGCGCAGGCTGCCCAGACGCTGCTCGCCCTAGCCAGCGAGTACGACGACGATGACGACATTGCCGAACTCTCGGGCGATGGACACAAGTATCAGAAAAAAATCGTCTTTCAGCTCTGGGATAATCAGGGGCATTTGCTGCTGCGCTCACGCGAGGCGCCAACCACACCGCTGACGGCGACAGATGGATTTTCCGAACAGGTCAATGGCCAGGGAGAGCGCTGGCATTACTTCCGTCAGTGGGATACGCAGCACCAGTTGCATGTCCAGGTGGGCGAAAACCATGAGGTGCGCGAAGAACTTTCCGGCAATATTGTCCTGCGCATGCTGGCCCCGGCGGTGTTTGGCCTGCCGCTCATCGGACTGTGGGTGTGGTTTGCCATCCGGCGCGGCATCGCGCCGATTGCCGCCGTTACCGAGCAGGTGGCCGGGCGTGCCCCGGAACATCTGAACGCGCTGGCCCCGGTCACTGCGCCGCAGGAAATTCGGCCGCTTATCGATGCGCTTAACGATCTCTTTGGTCGCGTCGAAGGGGCGCTCGATAATGAACGGCGTTTTACTGCAGATGCGGCTCACGAGTTGCGCACACCGCTGGCAGCAATTGTGGCGCAGGTGCAGGTGGCGCGGCGCGCGCGCGATGAGGCTGAACGTGAGCAGGCGCTGATGCAGATTGCGGCGAGTGGTCGACGCGCTGGCCGCCTGGTCGAGCAACTGCTGCTATTGGCGCGCCTCGACCCTACGGCAGGTCTTCACAAGGAGCAGGTGCGGTTGGATCAACTGGCTGCGGAAGTGTGTGCCGATCATGGCAGCATGGCGCTGGATAAAAATATCACGCTCGAACTCGACGCGCCCGGAGAGGTTTCGGTGCATGCTCATGCCGACTTGCTGCGCATCTTGCTCCGTAATCTGCTCGACAATGCCTTGCGTTACACGCCAGCCGGCGGAAAAGTCGGTGTTGGTGTGACGGCGCAGGCGGATGGGGTATGCCTGACGGTCAGCGACAGCGGGCCGGGTATTCCACCCGCCGAGCGGGAAAATGTCATGCGCCGCTTCCATCGACTGGCCGGACAGGAAACCGAAGGCAGCGGGCTTGGGTTGTCGATTGTCGCGCGCATTGCCGAACTTCACGGTGCGCAACTTATGCTGGAGAATGTAGCGGATAATGGGAGGCTGCGTGTACAACTCACATTACCGGTTCATGGCTGATTGGACGAAAAAATGTCCGTCAGCTAGAAAACTGATGCCATTTCATCATGCTAGGAGGAGTGAAATGATTCGTTGTTCCCTAATTGCCGTTGGAATCCTGCTTGCGTTTTTCTCGCATGTCGTGCGGGCTGAAGATGCGGCGGTTGATTTTTCTGAAGCGACATTGACGGGTGATTGGGGCGGCATGCGCACTACTGCGGGCCAAAGAGGATTTAATTGGGAGGGCGGTCTCAAGGTCGATGCCCTTCGTAACCGCGGCGCTCAGCAAAATCGGGCAAGAAGCGTCAGCCATCTCGATCTCAAGTTGAAGATGGACCTGGACAAAGCATTCGGGTGGGAGGGCGGTAGCGCGATGATCAACGTGATTAGCGATGCCGGCCGCGGCCTTAACGCTCAAGATGTGGTCAGCCACATGGGAGTCACCAATCTCGAAGTGTCGGCCCCTACCACCACGCGCATCTTTCACGCCTGGCTGCAACAAAGCCTGCTGGAGGATCAACTATCGATCCTGGCCGGTATCTACCCCGTGGACAGCGAATTCCAGGTTGTCGAGTCGGCCGGCCTTTTCGTCAAGCCGGAATATGGGCCGACGGCGGAATTTGCCCTGACGCGAGGCCCCTCGATTTTCAACAATGCGGCCTTTGGTGTCCGCACGCGGCTGCAGTCGGCGGACGAAACCCTGTATGCCCAATGGGCGCTGATGGATGGTGTCCCCAACGATCCTGCTCATCCGAAGAAAACGCGTATTCGTTTCGCTCGGGGCGATGGCGCTTTCAACATGGTCGAGGTCGGCTGGCAACCCGAAGCCGACAACGAGAACTTCGCCGGCCATGCCAAGCTGGCCGCCGGATGGTGGGCCTACACCGCCAAGTCGGACGATCAGCTTGACGCGGCGAATATCGATGCCGGCAATAGCGCTGGCCCGGCTCGCCAATATCGACAGCACGGCGGCTACGTGCTGGGAGAGCGTAGCGTATGGCACTTCGATGAAAATCGGTATGCCACTCTGTTCGCCCGTTACTCTTGGGCAGATGGTCGTTCTTCCCCGCTCCGGGATACCTTGAGTCTGGGATTGCACGTCAAGGGGCCGCTGGCCGCGCGGGCCGACGACCTCCTTGGGTTGGCTTGGAGTCGCGCGGGAACGGCTTCCAAATGGCGGGATGCCCAAGCGGTGGGGGAAACGGCGACCGCCCAGGCAGAAAGCGCCACGGAACTGACGTATCGCTATGGTGTGACGCCATGGTTCTTCATCCAGCCCAATTACCAATACATCCGCCACCCGGGGGGCTTAAACGGAGTGCCTGCTTCGCGCATTCTCGGTGCGCGCTTCGAATTCGTGTTGTAAGCAAAAGTCGGCGCTGGCAGGACGGCGGTCATCTGTTACCATTACGTCCCATGCGTCGTGCACTCCTGATCTTCCTCATGTGGCTCATTCCCTTCCAGGCCGTCTGGTCGGCGGGGCATGCCATGCATGAACATCTAACCGCCGCCGCGCACAGCCACGACCACGATCATGATCACAGCCATGACCATGACGGCGCCAGTTTCCTCGATAGCGTGGAGAACCTCCTTGGTGCCCATGACGAGGACGGTCATCATGGCAGCCACGGCCACGCCGCCTTCAGCTTCATGGTGGCGGACATCGATCTCGGCCTGAGCGATAGCCTCGTGAGCAAACCGCCACCTGCACCACCCGCGTCCTTCACTTCCCACATCCCGCTGCTGCCCGATCCCCCGCCTGCCGTTCGCATCTGATCGCGGTGGCCCTTCCCGGCCATCGCTTTCGTTACCTCCTCCTTTCTTTCGTTTTTCCGAGGAATCCGATGCGAAATCTCCTATTGCTATTGCTGTGCGCACTGCCGTTCGCGGCCAGCGCGCAACCCCTGACCGAAGCCGCAACGCTGCGCCTCGGTCTCGCCCGTACCGAATTTGCCGAACTGCAGCGCGCCCACGTCGAGGAAGCCGAAGCCGACGTGCTGGCAGCCGGCACCTGGACCAACCCCACGCTCGAATTCGCGCGTGACAAGCTCGGCGGCGAACGTGAAAAATCCTGGCAACTCGCCCAGCCCTTCGATCTCTCGGGGCGGCGCGGCTTACGCGCGGATGCGGCACGCCACCGCGTGCGCGCCAGCGAGGCCGACAACCTCGGTCGCCGCGACGAACGCGCCGCCACGCTGCGCCGTGCCTTCCATGAAACGCTGCGCCTGCAGGAAGCGCAACGAGCCGTGGACGAATGGGCGCGGCGCTTCGCCGTCATCGACGGCGTCGTCGCCAAGCTGGCGCGTGCCGGCGAGGTGGCCGGCTACGACCGCCGCCGTCTGGCGCGCGAGCAGCGCAGCGCCGAGGCGAAACTGGCCGAGACGCGCGCCGAACTGGAGCGTGCCCGCGCCCGGCTCGCCGGCCTGATCGGCAAGGAAGTCGATAGCGATCTCGCCGGCCCGCTGCTGCCGGGCAGCCCGCCGCCCTTGCCCGAACTACAGGGCAGGCTTGCGGCGCGTCCCGAGTTCGCCGCGCTGGCCGCCCGCGCCGAGGCCGCCCAGGCCGACAACGCCGCCGCGCAGCGGAATTTGCCGGAACTCACCATCGGCGTTGGCGGCAAACGGATCGAGGACGGCCCGCTGCGCGACAACGGCAATACGGTCATGCTGTCCTTCTCGCTGCCGCTGTTCGACCGCCAGCAGGCCGGTGACCGCCGCACCGCCGCGCAGGCGATGGCGGCGCGCGCCGAACTCGGCCTCGCCCGCCAGCAGGCGGAAGGCGAACTGCTCGGCCTGCATCGCCAGGCCACGCAACTTATCGCCGCCGCCGCGCGCTACCGCGGTGAAGCCGTCGCGCCCTCGGCCGAACTCGTGCGCATCGCCGAGGCGTCCTACCGCGCCGGCGAATCCACCACCCTTGAACTGCTCGACGCCTACAAGGGCGCGCTGGAGGCTGAACTGACGGCCCTCGATCTCGAAGCGAAGGCGCGCGCGGCGCGCATCGAACTCGACCAATTGACAGGAAACCACCCGCAATGAAAACCCTTGCCCTTGCCCTCCTTGCCGCCGCCCTGCTTGCCGCCTGTGGCGACCGGGGCCACGACCACGCCAAGCCTGACGCCGCCGCTGCCGCGGATCAAGGCGGTCACGCCCACGCGCCCGGCGCCGAGAAGCTCACCCACTTCACCGACAAGACCGAACTGTTCGTCGAATTTCCGCGTCTCGTCGTCGGCGAGAAATCCGCGTTCGCCGCGCACCTCACCCGGTTGGCCGATTTCCGCGCCGTGGCCGCCGGCAAGGTCAGCGTCATCCTCGGCGGCGGCAACGCGCCGGACGAAACCTTCGCCGTCGATGCCCCCAGCCAGCCCGGCATCTTCCGACCCATCGCGCAACCGAAGCAGGCCGGCGAGCGCGAGATGGTCATCGAGGTCGCCACGCCCGAGTACACCGTGCGCCACGAGCTTGGCCCGGTCACCGTCTACGCCGACCGCAAGAGCGCCGATGCCGCCGGTGGCGAACATGAGGACGAAGGCGGGATTGGTTTCACCAAGGAACAGCAATGGAAGGTCGACTTCGCCACCGCCGAAGTCGTCAAGCGCTCCATGCGTCCCGCTGTCGCCGCCACCGGCGTGCTGCGCGCACGGCCCGACGGCGAGGCACTGCTCACCGCGCCGGCGGCCGGTCAGGTACAGCCGGCCGGCCGCTTCCCGCAACTGGGCCAAGCCGTGAAGAAGGGCGAACTGCTCGCCTATCTGACGCCGCGCCTCGGCGGCGACACCGACCTCGCCACCCTGCAGGCCGGCGCCAGCAAATCCAGGGTGGACCTCGATCTGGCCGAGCGCGAACTGGCGCGCATGGAAGGCCTGTTTCAGGACGAGGCCGTGCCGGCCAAGCGCGTCGAAGCGGCGCGCGGCGCCGCCGCCAGTGCCCGTGCCGAACACGAGGCCGCCAGCCGGCGTCTCGGCCAATACAACGGTGGTGGCGGCATTCCGCTGCGCGCCCCGGTGTCGGGGCTGCTCGCCGATGTGCGCGTCTCGCCCGGCGCCTTCGCGCCGGAAGGCACGCTGCTGTTCCACATCGCCGACCGCCGCACGCTCTGGCTCGAACTGCGCGTGCCCGAATCCGAAGCGGCGAAACTGGCGACGCCGAGCGGCGCGAGCTTCCGCGTCGATGGCATCGACCAGGGCTTCGACATCGTCGCCGGCAAGAACGGCAAGCTGATCGCGGTCGGCGGCGCCGTCGATGCGCAGACGCGCAGCGTGCCGGTGATCCTCGAATTCAGCCAGCCCGACGACCGGCTACGCCTCGGCATGGCGGTCAGGGCGCAGCTCTTTGCCGGCGCGCCGCGCGCGGCGGTGGCGGTGCCCGCTTCGGCCGTGCTCGACGAGAACGGCATCGCCGTCGTCTTCGTTATGACCGGCGGCGAATCCTTCGAACGTCGCCCGGTGCGCCTCGGCGTGCGCGACGGCGACTGGGTCGAGGTCGTCGAGGGCCTGGAGCCGGGCAGCCGCGTCGTTTCGCGCGGCGCCTATCTCGTCAAGCTGGCCGCCGCCAACACCGGCAAGATCGGCCACGGCCACGGCCACTGATAAGGAAAAAATAATGGCCCCCACGCTCACTTCGTTCGCTGCCCCCACAGGGGGCGCCGTCTCCCTCGGGACGGCCCTTCGGGAGACGTCATGATCGGACACATCATTTCCTGGTCGCTCAGGAACAAGCTCTTCGTCGTCATCGCCGGCCTGATGCTGCTGGCCTGGGGCGGATGGCAGGCGACGAAAACCCCGGTGGACGTCTTCCCCGACCTCACCGCCCCCTCGGTGACGGTGGTCGCCGAGGCCCACGGCATGGCACCGACCGACGTCGAGAACCTCGTCACTTTCCAGGTCGAGACGGCGTTGAACGGCGCGCCCGGCGTGCGCCGCGTGCGCTCGACCACGAAAACGGGCCTGGCGGTCGTCACCGTCGAGTTCGACTGGGGCACCGACCTGTATCTCGCCCGGCAGGTGGTGGCCGAACGCCTGCAGGTCGCGCGCGCCGCGCTGCCGCCGGACCTCCCAGCGCCGGCAATGACGCCGGCGGCCTCGATAATGGGCGAAATCCTGTTCCTCGCCCTCCACTCGGAAAAGCATTCGGGCATGGAACTCAAGAATGCCGCCGAGCAGGTATTGAAACGCCGCCTGCTGGCCGTGCCCGGCGTCGCCGAGGTGATGACCATCGGCGGCGACAGCCAGCAGTTCCAGGTGACGCTGAAGCCCGAGCGGCTGGCCGCCTACGGCCTGACGCTGGCCGAGGTGATGCAGGCGCTGCGCGACGGCAATCAGAACGCCACGGCCGGCTTTTACGCCGAGAACGGACAGGAATACCTGATCCAGGGCCAGGGCCGCATCGTCCGCCTCGATGACATCGGCGAGACGGTGGTCGCCCTGCGCGCCGGCCAGCCGGTACTGGTACGCCATGTTGCGGAAGTCGGCATCGGCGCCGCGCCGAAACGCGGCGTCGGTTCGCACAACGGCAAGCCGGCGGTGATCCTCGGCATCCAGAAGCAGCCGGGGGCCAACACGCTGGAACTCACTGCGCGCCTCGACCGCACGCTGGCCGAGATCCAGGCCGGACTGCCGGCCGGCATGAAGATCGAGACCCGCATCTTCCGCCAGGCCGACTTCATCGAGGTTTCCATCGCCAACCTGCGCACGGCGCTGATCGAGGGCGCGGTGCTGGTGGTCGCCATCGTCTTCGCCTTCCTGCTCTCGGCGCGCGCCACCGCCATCACGCTGCTGGCGATTCCGCTCTCGCTGGTCGCCGCCGTGCTGTCGATGAAGGCGCTTAACGTGAGCATCAACACCATGACGCTGGGTGGCATGGCCATCGCGCTCGGCGCGCTGGTCGATGACGCGATCATCGTCGTCGAGAACATCGTGCGCCGCCTGCGCGAAAACCTCGCCCGGCCGGAGGCGGAACGCGTCGGCGCGCCGCATGTGGTGTTCGACGCCACGAAGGAAATCCAGGGCTCCATCGTCTTCGCCACGCTGATCATCATGCTGGTGTTCCTGCCGCTGTTCTTCCTCTCCGGCGTCGAGGGCCGGCTGATGGTGCCGCTCGGACTGGCTTATGTGGTCTCGCTGGCCGCCTCGCTGGTCGTGGCGATCACTGTCACGCCGGTGCTGGCGTTGATTTTTCTGCCGCACTCGAAGATCGTGCGTACCAACGTCGAGCCGCGCTTCGTCCACGCGCTGCGGGAGCAGTATCGTCGCCTGCTCGATGTCACGGTGACGCGCTGGCGACCCATCGCCTTCGCCAGCGCCGCCGCACTCGTGGTTTCCCTGATCGCGCTGGGCTTTGCCGGCCGCACTTTCCTGCCCGACTTCAACGAAGGCACGCTGACGGTGGGCACCGCGACGCTGCCCGGCACCAGCCTGGAGGAATCCGACCGCCTCGGCCGCATGGTGGAAGAAATCCTGCTGTCGCATCCCGAGGTCGCGGCCACCGCGCGCCGCACCGGCCGCGCCGAGGGCGATCCGCATGCGATGGACGTGTCCGCCTCGGAAATGGAGGTCACGCTGAAGATGGGGGCGCGCAGCAAGGAGGACTTCCTCGCCGCCTTGCGCGCCGACCTGGCCACCGTGCCTGGCTCGCAGATCGTCGTCGGCCAGCCGATCTCGCACCGCATCGACCACATGCTGTCGGGCAGCCGCTCGAACATCGCCGTGAAGATTTTCGGCCCCGAGCTCGGCGAACTGCGCCGTCTCACCGCCGCCGTCAAGAGCGTGGTGCAGGAAGTGCCGGGCGCGGTCGATGTCACGGACGAGCAGCAGAGCGACATCCCTTTCCTCACCGTGCGCTTCAAACGCGAGGCGCTGGCGCGCCACGGCCTGTCGATCCGCGAGGTGGCGGAGACCATCGAGGCGGCCTTCTCCGGCGTCGTCGCCAGCCGCATCCAGCAGGGGCAGGCCAGCTACGACCTGGCGGTGCGTTTCGACCCCGCCGTGCGTGCCAGCGTCGAGGCCATCCGCGCCACGCTGATCACCACCACCGGCGGCGCGCATCTGCCGCTCTCCGCGCTGGCCGACATCGACAACACGCGCGGCCCCTATTCCATCAGCCGCGAGAACGTGCAGCGCAAGATGGTGGTCATGGCCAACGTCGCCGGTCGCGATCTCGCCGGCGTGGTGGCCGAGATCCGGCAAAAAGTCGGCGCTGGCGTGACGGCGCCCCCCGGCTATCACATCGAATACGGCGGCCAGTTCGAAAGCGCCGAGGAAGCCTCGCGCACCCTGCTGCTGCTCGGCGCGGCGGTGCTGGCCGGCATCTTCCTGCTGCTCACCATCGCCTTCCGCGGCGCGCGCGACGCGCTCCTGATCATGCTCAACCTGCCGCTGTCCATCATCGGCGGCGTGGTCGGCGTGTTCGTCGCCGGCGGCGTGCTCTCGGTGGCCTCGATCATCGGCTTCATCACCCTGTTCGGCATCGCCACGCGCAACGGCGTGATGATGATCGCCCACATCCATCACCTCGTCGAACACGAAGGGGTGACCGACATGGTGGAGGCGGTGAAGCGCGGCGCCGAGGAGCGTCTGGTGCCGATCCTGATGACCGCGCTCGCCGCCGGCCTGGCCCTGGTGCCGCTGGCGCTGGCAGCAGGGCAACCCGGCAGCGAAATCCAGTCGCCGATGGCGGTGGTGATCCTCTGCGGCCTGCTCAGCTCCACCGTGCTCAACATGCTCGTCGTGCCGGCGCTCTACCTGCGCTTCGGCGCCGTGCGTGGTGAAATCGCCAGCGGCCACACCCTGCGCCAACGCAGCTCCGACCCAATCAACGAAGGCTGACCCAAGGAGACTCTTCCATGAAACACAGCTTGATAATCCTCTGCAGTGCTGCGGCATTCGCAGCCCCGCTCGTCCACGCCGGTGCCGGCCACGACCATGGACCGAAGCACGGCGGCATCGTGCGCGATGCCGGCAAGCTCACCTTCGAACTGGTGGCCAAGGCCGATGCGCTGACCCTCCACGTCACCGACCATGACAAGCCGGTGGCCACAGACGGCGCCAAGGCCCAGGTGACGCTCTACAGCGGCAGCGAAAAAAACGTGGTCACCCTAGACCCGGCCGGCGACAACCGCATGGCCGCCAAGGGCAGCTTCAAGGTCGGCGTCGGCGTGCGCGCCGCGCTGGCGATTACGCTGCCGGGCAAGGCTGAAACGAAGGCGATGTTTAACCTGAAGTGATGTCGATGAACAGTCCGGACCTTGCTGCCTGGCGGCACGATCACACCTTCAATGAGGGCAACCCCCTGGCCGAGCGCAGCACGCGGCTGGTGATGTGGATCACGGCGACAATGATGGTTGTCGAGATCGTCGCCGGCTGGTGGTTCAATTCCATGGCCTTGCTGGCGGACGGCTGGCACATGAGTTCCCACGCCTTCGCCATCGGGATGAGCGCCTTCGCCTATGCGGCCGCCCGCAAATATGCCGGCGATACCCGCTTTGCGTTCGGCACCTGGAAGATCGAGATTCTCGGCGGGTTTGCCAGTGCCATCTTCCTGCTGGGCGTGGCGCTCATAATGGTGGTTGCATCCATCGAGCGGATCGTTTCACCGCAAACGATCCATTATCAAGAGGCGATTGTCGTTGCCATCCTTGGACTGGGGGTGAATCTCGTCTGTGCGCTTATTCTGGGCAAGGCGCATCACCATGATCACGACCACGATCATGGCGAGCCACACCATCATGACCTGAACCTGAAGTCAGCCTATCTGCATGTGATTGCCGATGCGGCTACGTCCGTCCTCGCGCTCATCGCGCTGGTGGGTGGCTGGCGATATGGCTGGGTCTGGCTCGACCCGACGATGGGCATCGTCGGTGCCATGCTGGTGGCCTCCTGGGCAAGAGGGCTGCTGATCGAGACGGGAAAGGTTTTGCTCGACCGGGAGATGGATCATCCGGTCGTCGCGGAGGTTCGCGAGGTCATCGAATCGCTACCGGGTTCAGGCGATGCGCGGATTACCGATCTGCATGTCTGGCGTGTCGGGCGCGGCGCCTATGCCTGCGAAATTTCGCTCCTGACCAGGGATCATTCGCTGACGCCGGTCATGGTGCGTGAGCATTTGTCGATTCACGAGGAAATTGTTCATGTGACGGTAGAGATTAACCGTCTCGGATAGGATGGTCATCTTTCAGCCTGTACAGCCAAGTCGAATTAAAGAGAAATATTATGCGTACTGATACTCCCCAAGCAATTTATCTCAAGGACTACGCACCGCCGGCCTGGTGGGTCGAGCGCGTCGGTCTCCACATTGCTATCCATGATGGTTATGCGCTGGTGCGCAGCCGGCTGGTCTGCCGGCGCAATGTTAATGGTACCGGGGGCGATCTGGTGTTGAACGGCGAGGAACTGGCGCTTGAAGCCATCGGCATTGACGATCAGGCGCTGCCGGCCGCGCGCTATACCCTGGGCGAGGAAACGCTGACGGTGCTCGGCCCGCTGCCCGAACAGTTTGTGCTGGAAACCATTGTGCGCATCGAGCCGGACAAGAATACCCAGCTTTCCGGCCTCTACAAGTCGAAGGACGGCTACTTCACCCAGTGCGAGGCCGAGGGTTTTCGGCGCATCACCTTCTACCCGGATCGCCCCGATGTGATGGCGCGCTTCGCCTGCACCATCGAGGCGGATCGCGCACGCTTTCCGCAGTTGCTGTCCAATGGCAATCTGGTTGAAACGGGCGATGCCCCGAACGACAGGCATTGGGCCAAGTGGGAAGACCCCTTCGCCAAGCCCTGCTACCTGTTTGCATTGGTGGCCGCGAAGCTCAATGTACTCGAAGATACGTTTGTCACCCAATCCGGCCGCACCGTGCGTTGCGCGGTCTATGTCGAGCCGGGCAAGCTTGATCAATGCGACCACGCCATGGCCGCGCTCAAAAAATCCATGCAATGGGACGAGGAACGCTTCGGCCTGGAGATGGACCTCGACACCTACATGATCGTGGCCGTCGGCGACTTCAACATGGGGGCGATGGAGAACAAGGGTCTTAACATCTTCAACACCAAGTACGTGCTGGCGCGCCCCGATACGGCCACCGACACCGACTACCAGAACATCGACCGCGTCGTCGCCCATGAGTACTTCCACAACTGGACCGGCAACCGCGTCACCTGTCGCGACTGGTTCCAGCTCTCGCTAAAGGAAGGCCTCACCGTTTATCGCGATCAGGAGTTCGGCGAAGACCTGCATTCGCGCGCCGTCACGCGCATCCAGGAAGTGCGCACCCTGCGCGTCGCCCAGTTTCCAGAAGATGCCGGTCCGATGGCGCATCCGATTCGCCCCGCCTCGTATGCCGAGATCAACAACTTCTACACCGCCACGGTGTACGAGAAGGGCGCGCAGATCATTCGCATGATCGAGACGCTGATCGGCCGCGCCAATTTCCGCAAGGGCATGGACCTGTATTTCGCTCGTCATGATGGTCAGGCGGTCACCTGCGAGGATTTTGTCGCCGCGATGCAGGCGGCGTCGGGTGTCGATCTCACCCAGTTCCGCCGCTGGTACGCCCGCGCCGGTACGCCCCGCCTGAAAGCGGAGGGCCGCTATGATGAGGCAGCGCAGTGCTACACGCTGACATTGACGCAGTCATTGGCGCCCACTGCCTACGAACGACGCATCGCGGATGCCGGCATCGCCGTTGAGCATGGCCCGCTGCATATGCCCGTGGCTATTGGCCTGGTGCTGCCGGATGGCAGCGATGCCTTCCCGACCCGCATTCTTTCCCTGACCGAGGCCACCCAGACCTTTGTCTTCGACAACATTCCGGCAGTGCCGGTGGCCTCGCTGCTGCGCAGCTTCTCGGCACCGGTGCATCTGGATTTCGACCAGACCGATGGCGAACTCGCGCATCTGATGGCGCATGACAGCGATCCATTCAACCGTTGGGAAGCGGGCCAGCGGCTGGCGACGCGCGTGCTGCTGGCAGGCATAAAAGTCGGTGCTGACGGGACGGCGTGGATACCCGACAGCCTCGTTTCCGCTTTCAGCCGCGTGCTTGACGACGGCCTGGCTGATCCGGCCTTTGCGGCGGAAGCGCTGGCCTTGCCGGCCGAAGCGGTGCTAGCCGAGGCAATGGTGGCCCAGGGCAGCAGCATCGACCCCGAGGCGATTCATTTGGCGCGCCTCAACCTGCGCCGCCATCTTGCCACGCAGTTGTCCGCACGCTTTGAGTCCTTGTGGCAGGCACTTGTCGCCAACGAGCCTTATGCCCCCGAAGGCCCGCAGGTCGGGCGTCGGGCGCTGCGCAATGCCTGTTTGGCCTATCTGGCTGAAGCAGATCTTAACGTCAGCGTGCCACGGCTCATGGAACAGTTCGGCCGTGGCGACAACATGACCGATGTGATCGCCGCGCTCGGCACGCTGGCCAACCTCGACGTGCCCGAGCGTGGCATTGCCCTTACTGCTTTCTACGAGATGTGGCGCGACGAGGCGCTGGTGGTCGACAAATGGTTGCAGGTACAGGCCACCTCGCGTCTGCCCGACACGGGTACTCGCGTGCGCGAGCTGATGGCGCATCCGGCCTTCGACCTGAAGAACCCGAACAAGGTCTATTCCCTTGTGCGCGCCTTCTGCGGCGCCAACCCGCGCCACTTCCATGCCGCCGATGGCAGCGGTTATGACCTGGCGGCCGATGTGATCATCGAGTTGCAGGCAATGAATCCGCAGGTTGCTTCCCGTATCGCGCGCAGCTTCGACCGCTGGCGGCAGTTCGATGAGGAGCGACAGACCAAGGCGCGGGCCGCGCTGGAACGCATCCAGGCTTGCGAGAACCTCGCCAAGGATGTGGCGGAAGTCATTGGCAATGCGCTGAAATGAGCGGCTTGAATTCGCGACCCGCGCCCGGCGGGATATCGAGGCCATCGAAAGATTCTCTATCGCCGGTCATGCGCACCGATGAAATGGCTACTCGCACTGCGCCTGTAAAAGCCAACGGGGAACTGAACCAATATTTGTAGGCCGATTTCCGGAGGCTGGCCCCATGTAGTACAGATAATTATCCTTGCTATTGGTTGCAAGATAAGCGTTAGTACCATTGTAATAGCGGTAATAGTACTCGCCCAATGGAACAGATATACCCCCTGCAGGAGAGAGGTAACTTGAGTAATTCCGTTCGGCCCAATTGAATAGACAGTCAGCAACAGCTCCACCATAACTCCCTCTGACCATTAATACGTTGGCTGGCATTGTTTTGTTAATGGTCGTATTTGAGCCACTGCTGAAATCGATATACCAAGCATCGTCAAATCTGCTTGTGGAGGTCCAAAATGGCGAATTACTGCTGGGGAATATGCTCGTTGAAATGGCTGGCATTGCATGGTGGTCGACAAGACTAGACAGTTCGCTATTGGTGGGCAATCTCCAATCGGTATGCCCGGCATGATTCGACGTTAGGGTGAATGCGTCAGCCCACACATACTTCTTAATTGACCCGCTGCAGTCCTGCCCCGACCAACTCATTCCCTCGGGACAACGCTTCCAAGTCAAAGCGGTTTTGATGTGGACAACGGTCCCGTCGCCGTTATCCGAGAAATTAGCGGTTGAAGCCCCATTAACGCTCGTGCGAGCCCCTCTAACCATCCTGATTGAATACGCATTGTTTTTATCTTGGTCGCCCCGGCTCATACCAGTATTGAAGTCAACGGACCATTTGGCAAAGTTTGCCCATGGCGAGTGGGTCGATGACCACTGCTTTGTAATCGGGGTAGAAGGAAAGATCGATGTGTTAATGGAAGGGGCTGCGACGGTGTTTTCAACAATAGATGCTAACTCGTCGATGCTAGGCAATCGCCAGTCCGAATAAGCTGCAAAAGAGGATGTCAAGGCAATTGCATTGTCCCATGTATGAGTAGCGGCTGTTCCGCCACACCCACTTCCACTCCAGGTTTGACCAACTAGACATTGCTGCCACATCAGGCCTGTTTTGTTATGGGTAACCGTGCCATTTCCGTGTAATGTGAAATCCGATGGTGGGGTGGTCGGAGCAGAGGCGAAGGCTACCGTAATAGTAATAAGGCAGACCCCACCAACCACGGCATCTAAATATTGTCTAATCTTCGACAGCCACATGGAAGCCATTTTTTGTAATTACCGTTATAGCCATCCCTATTTTCCGCAGGGATATTCAAGTTCGCCCCAGAAAACCAGCCATTCAAATTGACAGTACGCTGCACGCCGTCCCGCCAGCGCCGACTTTTGCCGGCGCGGGAGGCAAGCCGGAGATCAGCGACCCTTGATGGTGTATTTGTTGTCGGCCGTGAAGCTGACGTCGGCATCCAGGAAGTAGGCCTTGAGGCCACCGCCCAGGGTCGTGACGGTATCATAGGCTTCGCCGGAGCGCGCACCGGTCGAGCAAACGAAGACGAGCGGCTTGTCTTTGGGCAACCCGGCCATCTTTTGCTCAAGCTGGTTGATCGGAATGTTGATGGCGCCCAGGAAGGTGCCGCGCTTGACGTCTTTCTCGTCACGTACGTCGATGACGACGATCTGGGAGGGATTTTCCTTCAGGATGCGCTCGAAGGAAGCGGTGCTGATGCTGCCCTTGTCCTTGCCCGGTTCGATGGCGATGTCGGCAGCTGCAGCCAGCGGCGCAAACGCGAGGGCGGCGGCGCACAGGACGACGTTCAGATAACGATGCTTCATGTCAGGATCTCCAAGAGTTGAGCGGTTGGATGGGGATGGCGCAAGAAACCACCATCCCCGCTGCGATTACTTCTTGCCTTCAGTGGCGGCTTTCCAGCCCGGGTGACCGGCGGCATAGGTGCGAACTTTCTTGTAGCCGAGCGCCATCGCCTTCTTGGCCGACTTGTCCGACAGGTCGCAGGTAAAGCCCTGGCAGAAGAAGATGATCTCCTTGTTCTTGTCGGCCGGCAACTTGCCGACTTCCTTGTCGAAGCTGCTGTCGGAGATGTTGATGGCGCCGGGGATGGTGCCCTCGTTCTGGACACGGCGGGCCGGCCGCGAGTCGACCAGGACGATGTCGGCCTTTTCGGCGACGATCTTCTGCATGAAGGCCGTGCTCACGGAAAGGGGTTCGCCCTTGGCTTCCCAGTCGGGGATGCCGGCTTCATAAACCTTGATGTTGGTGTAGCCCAGCTTCTCGGCCTTGAACGCCGATTTGGCCGAAAGGTCGCAGGCCGGGCCCTGGCAGTAGAAGATGACCTCCTTGCTCTTGTCAGCGGGCAGCAGGGTCGGGGCCAGTTTTTCGAACTGCGTGTCGGGAATATTGATGGCGCCCGAGATGTGGCCGATGTCGTAGCGGCGTGCGGCCGGACGCGAATCAACCAGCAACAGGGATTTTTCGTCACGCGGCAGCGCAGCGTGTTCCTTCACGTAAGCATAATCGACGACATTTTTATAGCGCGTCAGGCCTTCTGCCGACTCGGCCGGGGTTGATGGCGACTGGGCGCATCCGGCGGCAAGGGCGACGGATGCGGCGATGGCAAACAACTTGAGCTTACTTGTCATGGGTGACCTCCTCAGATCGTGGTGGTTACAGCACGGTGAATTTTTCGGTGGATTCGTTATAACGGACAAAGGCATACCATGCGGCGAGCAGCAGGCCGCCGACGATTAGCGTCCAGCCCCAGCCGGGGATGATTTCCGGCCAGAAGGCCTGATAGCCGACCTTGGTGATTTCGAAGGTTTCCATGTTGTCGGGATCGACGGATGTCCAGCCGAGTTTCTTGAACACGGCGCTGGCGATCGAACCGACCCAGGCGAAGAAGAGCATCGTTACCCACAGCTTGAAGTGGCCTTCGCCCATGCGCCACAGCGAGCCCGAAGCGCAGCCGCCGGCGAAGATCATGCCGATGCCGAAGATCAGGCCGCCGACCAGCGAGCCGATCCAGAAGGTCGGCGGGATGGCGATGTAGGGATCGATCACCTTTTTCTCGAACAGGAAGGCGGCGAGCGGGATGCCGATGGCCAGCGCAAGGATCACGGCCTTGGTCATGTCGCCTTCGGCGGTCATGAAGGGCTCGCGGAAGGCGCGCGCGAAGCACAGGCGGGCGCGGTGCATGATAAAGCCGATCAGAAAGCCGAGGATGACGATGACGGCGCGGGTGACTTCCACCGTGTCTTCGGAGGCATACCAACTGGCCGACCAGGCCAGCACGCCGACGATAACGGCGAGGCCGAAGAGCGGGAAGAACCTGGAAACACCATCGGGAATGTCGATGCGCGGCGGCGCGGCCATGCCCCACTCGATGTTTTCCAGCGTCCACAGCAGGAGCTTGAGGCCGATGACCGCGCCGACCAGCAGGCCGAGCCACATCGTCCAGCCGGCGGGCGAGGAGTGCAGCACCGGATTGAAGAAGCCACCGGTGGTGCAGCCGCCGGCCAGGGACGCGCCGATGCCGAGCAGCGAGCCGCCGAGCATGGCCCAGATCAGTTCGAGCTTGGGCGGGCGGCTCGGCTGAAACTGGCGCGACATCAGCGCGGCGGAGAAGGCACCGAGCAACAGCATGATGTTCATCAGCGACATGCGGTGCGTCAACCAGCCTTCGTCGGCTTGCGCAATACCCAGTACCGGCGCGAGGCCGATCAGGTGATTGAGCTGGTCGCCCCAGTAGCGCACGCCGCCGAAGACACCCCAGAACAGGCCATTCATCATCAGTCCGGCGACGACCAGCACCAGGAGGATGGCGCCGACGTAGGGCGACCATTCCTCGACAAAAATCTTTTCGTAGTCTTCCTTGAAACCGGCAATCCAACCCACGTGGGAGCCCTCCTATGGTTGCCTGAAATTCAGCGCCCCACCCGCAGCCGGGTGGGTGTAACTCAGCAAGTCGAAAGCGATTAGTTGCAGCTGGCCGGCGCTTCGCCGTCCTTGGCGCCGCGCTGCAGGAAGATCGTTACGTCCTGCATCAGCTCGGCATCAGCCACGTCGGCAAACTTCTCGGCCGCCTTGTTGCTGGCCTTGATGCTGGCGCGATATTCCTTGCTGACGTACTGCTTGACGGTGTCCTTGCCCTTGGCATGCTTGTCGGCCTTCATGTAGGCAGCCCACTCGGCCTTGGTCTTGCCGCTCGGGTTGACCTGACCAACTGGCGAAGCCACATGGCAGGAGGTACACACGCTGCGGTAATAGATGCGACCGCGCTTCCAGTCGCCGTCGTAGGCGAGAGCGGGTGCGGAACTGAAGGTGGCTGCGGCAATCAGCGGCAGGGCGATGGCAAATTTCATAGTCTTATCCTCGTCAGGTTTCGGGAAATCGGATTTTGCTGCATTGAAGTCTAGGTGGCGCAGGGCGTCTTGAACATTATTTATTTCTGCCATCAGACTAGTCGGAATCGGTTAACGCGCAGCGTTGCTCGAATTGATCCTCACTGGCGGCGACGGCCGACGCGACGGCATCGAGCAGAGCCTGATCCTTGAAGGGCTTGCGCAGGAAGCCGACAGCCCCTGCGGCCAGCGCATGAGAGGCCATTTCCTCGTCGCCATGACCGCTAATGAAAACGATTGGCCAGGGCGAGGCCTGGGCGGCAAGGCGCTGTTGCAGTTCGAGGCCGCTCATGCCGGGCATGCGGATATCCAGCACCAGACAGCCCCCTGCTTCAGGAGGGGTTGGCGCAGCGCGGAGAAACGCTTCTGCCGACTCATGGCCGACGGCGACCCATCCTGCCGATTCGAGCAGGAACAGCAACGAGCGGCGCAGGGGCGCTTCATCGTCGATGACATGAATGATCGGTTCGGCAGATGGTTGCAGCATGGCTCGAACGATAAACGTGCCGGGGCCGGCAGCCAATAACCGCCTTGAGGCATACGACTAACCGGAATTGTTTACTGGCCGTCTAAGCCGTTGGGATCCGCGCGCAGGATCAGACGGGCCAGTTCGGCGGCGCTGCCGGTGCCGGTCTTCTCCATCACATGCTGGCGGTGTACGTGCACCGTGTTGTCGCTGATGGACAGGTCGCGGCCGATTTCCTTGTTGGACAAACCGAGGGCCAGGCGGCGCGCAACTTCGGCTTCACGCGGGCTGAGACGGGCAAGCAGGGCGCGCGCCTCGTTGCAACGCTGGCTGGCCTGCTGGCGGGTGCGGCTAAGTTCGACGGCGTGCTCGACGGTATCGAGGAAAGCCTGGTCCTTGAAGGGTTTTTGCAGGAAGTCGAGGGCGCCGTCTTTCATGGCCTGCACCGCCAGATCGACATCGCCATGACCGGTCATAAAGATGATCGGCCAGGGGGAGTTGAGGGCGGCAAGGCGGCGCTGCAGTTCAAGACCGCTGATACGCGGCATGCGGATGTCCAGTACCAGGCAGCCGCCGTTGGCGGGCAGGGTGGGGGGGGCGGCGAGGAAGCTCTCGGCCGAGTCATGCTCGCAGGCCATCCAGCCGGCGGATTCGAGCAGGAAAATCAGGGAGCGCCGGAAGGGCGCTTCGTCGTCAATGACGTGGATAACCGGGTCAGACTTGGGTAGCGTCATGGTGTGCGGCGGCGGAAGGGAGTGTGAAGGAAAGACAAAGTCCGGGGCCATCGTCGGCGGGTCGGGTCGCGACCAATTGACCGGCATGGGCCTCGACGATGCTCTTGCAGATCGACAAGCCGAGGCCCATGCCGTCGGGTTTAGTGCTGAAAAAGGGTTCGAACAGGCGAGCCGTGTCGGCATCGGCCAGCCCCGGCCCGTAGTCCCGTACGGCGATGCGTGTGCGATCATCGGTGGACTCCAGAATGATATCGATCGGCTGGCCGGCCTGGTCGATGGCACAGTGCGCATCAAAGGCGTTTTTCAGCAGGTTGAGCAACACTTGCTGGATTTGCAGGCGGTCGACGTGGATGTGGCGATGTTCGGCTGGCAACTGGTTATCAATATGGATTTGTGGGGCGCGCGGCAACATGCCACGGAACAAGTTGACGATTTCGCCGACCAGTTTCCGGGTGTCGCAGTCCTCGCGCCGACTGGCGCGTTTGCGGGCAAAGTCGCGAATGCCATCGAGAATGCCGGCAGCACGCTCAGCTTGCTCGGCAATTTCATGTGCGGCCTGCGCCACAGCATCGTCGGAAAGTTTCCCCGTCCAAATGCGTCGCGTCAGGCTGCGCGCGTAGTTGCCGATGGTGGCGAGCGGCTGGTTGAGTTCGTGAGCGAGTGTCCCGGACAGTTCGCCGAGAACGGAGAGTCGCGACAAGTGCTCCATCTTCTGGCGCTGCGTTTGCATGCTCTCCTCAATCTCGTCGCGCGCCGCGAGGGCTGCGGAAAGTTCGCGGGTGCGCCGCTGCACCAGCACCTCGACGCGCAGGGTATAGAAGAACCACAGCAGCAGCAAAATCAGCAACCCGGCACCGATCGGCCAGTAGCGGAGGATCTGCGCACCGAGGCGATGCTCGCGCAGGAAGTCGTAGGGATCAACTTGCAGATCACGCAACATGGCATGTACGACGTGGTAATCGGCGGAGACCCCCCAGCGCAATACGTCGTCGTTGCCTTCTAGCGAAAGCAGGGCGACCAGCGTGGCGCGCGCCAGCGCATCGGGGGTCTGCAGCGCTGCCGCAAAGGCCCAGCCCGGATAGGCAGGCGTCGATCGCAAGCAGGGGGCATCGGATTCCTGCGGCGAGAGCACGCGATAGCGTCCGGCCGGCAAGCGGCCCTGGCGCACCAGATGCTCCAGCAGGCAGACGCGCAGGATGCCTGCATCGACCTCGCCGCCTTCAAGCTTCTCAAGAACGCGCGACATCGGCAAGCCTGCGAATACCGGCGTTACCTCGGTGCGTTCCGGATCGATCCCGCGTCGCTTCAACTCTGCCCACACGGTTAGCCAGCCGCTAAAGCCGTCCGGCACGGTGGCGGCGATACGCTTGCCACGCAGGTCGTCGAGTGTCTGCAAGTCGCTGCGTTCGCTCGGCACGATTACCGCCGAACCGACCGCATGTTCGGAATCACGGTCTGACGCAATCTTTTGTGTTGCGATGCGCGTCGCGCGGTGGCGGGCCTCAAGTACGACATAGTGACCGGGATTGGTAATCACAAAGTCGAGTTCGCCCGCCGCAAGCGCATTTTCGAGCCCTTCCATGTCGTGGTAAGCCATCCGTACGCGGGTGGCGGGCAGGGCGGCAGCCAATTTTGTTTGCAAGGCGTTGCCGAGCGCTTGCCATTGTGTGGCAGCGGTTTGGTCGCCAAGCCAAGCCAATACGCCAATGCGCAAGTCGCCGGCGCCGACAAAGCCCGGCCAGCAGGCCAACAGCAACGCACACAGGCGCGCAAAAGAAAAATTGCGAACGTCCATTCGGTGATCGAGTGTAGCGCCTTGTTTTGCGTTAACCGATTTCGATTAGGGGAATGGCACAAGCATGCTATTTCAAGCTCGGCCGGGTGAGCCTAGACTTTGCACCGCTAAGCCATCCAATGGGGGACATTATGCGCTCGCGCAAATCGATTGTTTTCACTATGCTGCTGGCCGGGTGTTTGGCGTTGTCGGGAGGTCTTGCCACCGCCGCACCCAAGGCCACTACGGCCGACCATACGAAGTTCAAGGAACTACAGCAGACCTTCAATACCGGTCCAGAGGTTACCAAGGCTTGCCTCAGTTGCCACACCGAGGCGGCCAAGCAGGTGCATAAAACCAAACACTGGACTTGGGAATTTCTGAACCCCGAAAGCAATCAGAAGCTGGGCAAAAAGAATGTCCTGAACAACTTCTGCATCTCCATTCCGCAGAACTACGCCTTTTGCACCACCTGCCACGTCGGCTACGGCTGGAAGGACAAGCACTTCGACTTCAGCAAGGAGGAGAGCGTCGATTGCCTGGCCTGCCACGACACCACGGGCGCCTACAAGAAGATCCCCGGCACGGGCGGCATGGCCTTCGGCAAGGACATGGAACTGCCGCCCGGATCGGGCAAGATCGTCAAGGGTATCGATCTGACCAAGATTTCCCAGAAGGTCGGCAAGACCAGCCGCGACACTTGCGGCGCCTGCCACTTCTACGGCGGCGGCGGCGATGGCGTCAAGCACGGCGACATGGACAGCTCGCTGGCCGCGCCGACCGCCGAACTCGACATTCACATGGATGCCGAGGGCCTCGACTTCACCTGCGGTACTTGCCACAAGACCTCGAGCCACGACGTGCCGGGCAGCCGCTATACGCCGACGGCCATTGACAAGGGCGGCGCGCACATTCGCGGCAAGGATGTAAAAGGTAACCCGGCCACCTGCGTGGCCTGCCACAACAATACGCCGCACAAGTCCGGCCAGCATGCCGCGCGCCTGAACCACCACGCCAAGAAAGTGGCCTGCCAGACCTGCCACATTCCTGAGTTCGCGCGCGGCGGTGTGGCCACCAAGATGGCCTGGGACTGGTCGACGGCCGGCCAGCTTGACAAGGATGGCAAGCAGTTCGTCAAGAAGGACGAAAAAGGCAAGATCATCTACGAATCGCGCAAGGGCGATTTCGATCTTGGCACCAACGTCAAGCCCGAGTACCGTTGGTTCAACGGTGACATCCACTACACGCTGCTCGACGACAAGATTGACCCGACGCACCAGCCGATCGGGATCAACAAGATCGGCGGCAGCCCAAAGGATGGTCGTTCATTGATCTGGCCAATGAAGATCATGCGCGGCAAGCAGCCCTTCGATGCCGAGAACAAGAATCTCGTCACGCCGCACACCGCCGGCAACGACGATTACGGCTACTGGAAGAACCTGAACTGGGCCAAGGCCATCGAAAGCGGCATGAAAGATTCCGGCATGCCCTTCTCCGGCAAGTTCGACTTCGTCGCCACCGAGATGTACTGGCCGATCACCCACATGGTGGCGCCCAAGGACAAGGCGATGAAATGCACGGAATGCCACGCCAAGGGCGGCCGTCTCGAAGGCATTGAGGGCGTCTATGTATTCGCCCAGGACAACAACAAGTGGGTCGATATGATCGGCTGGACGATTGCGATTCTGACGCTGCTCGGCGTGATCGGCCACGGCCTGATCCGCATCATCGCCAGCAAGAAGGACTGAGGGGAACCGACATGACGCAAAAAATCTACATCTTCAAGAAATTCGAGCGCTTCTGGCACTGGTCGCAGGCGGCGTTGATCATCTTCCTAATGGCGACTGCCTTCGACATCCATGGCACCTACACCGTTTTCGGCTTCGAAAAGGCGGTGATCTACCATCGCCTCGCGGCCTGGACCCTGGTGGGCCTGTGGGTCTTCGCGATCTTCTGGCATCTGGCAACAGGCGAGTGGCGGCAGTATGCGCCGACGAGCAAGAATGTCATCGCGATGGCCAAGTACTACCTGTCCGGCATTTTCAAGCATGCGCCTCACCCGCATCGCCAGACCGAATTGCAGAAGCACAATCCGCTGCAAAAACTGGCGTATCTGTTCATCCTCGCCTTCGTCGCGCCGCTGCTCTGGACCACCGGCTGGCTGCTGCTGTTCTGGGATTCGCTGGAAGCCTGGGGCTTGGGCAACCTGCAACTGGAATGGATCGCCATCGGCCACACCATCGGCGCCTTCCTGATGCTGATCTTCCTGATTGCCCACCTCTACCTGATCACCGCCGGCGCGACGCTGACTTCGCACCTTAAGGCGATGATTACCGGCTGGGAAGAAGTGCACTAAGCCGATCCTGCCTCCGACAAAAAGCCCCGCCGCAGCGGGGCTTTTTCTTGCCGTCCCGTCAGCGCCGACTTTTTGAGCGACTAAACCAGGCATTCATGGATATCCGTCAGGAGTTCGAGACCCCGTAACCGCTCTCGACATCATCGGCTTGGGGGCCAGGGTTCATTTCGGGGGCGTCGATCTCGGCGAAGGAAGCACAGTGGATCAGGGCTCAACGGATACCTGTTCTACGACCAGTTTTCACGATGCGGTTGTTCCTGATCGCCCATCGCTACCTTGTCAGTTGTCCGCTCAGTCCGAGAGGTGCTTGTAGCTCGGGTTATCGATCAGACCAACGGCCTTGATAATGGCATCAATGGCTTGCGGGCGGGTGAAGCCCTGGCGCCAGGCCAGGGCGATGCGACGCGAGGGGGCGGGGTCTTCAAACGGGATCGAGACCACCAGGTCGCTGGTGTAGATGCCGCCGAGGGTGCCGGCCGGCAGGACGGAAATGCCATAGCCCGAAGCGACCATGCAGCGTACCGTCTCGATCGAGTGGCCCTCGTGGGCGGAGCCGTCGGCATGGCTGATCTCGGGGCAGGCATCGAGTACCTGTTCGCGAAAGCAGTTGCCGGCTTTGAGTACCAGGACATCGTTGCCGCGAATATCCTTGGATGCAACCGTCTTGCGCTTGGTCAACGGATGGCCCTTGGGCACGACGACCCGGAAAGGCTCGTCGTAAAGCGGGTGGGTCTTGATACCGGGCACATCGAAGGGCAGGGCGATGATGGCCACATCGACCGTACCGTATTTCAGGTAGTCGGAAAGCAGCGCGGTCATGCTTTCCTCGATGTAGAGGTGGGTATCCGGCGCCACCTTGCGCATCGCGCCGATCAGTTCCGGCAGCAGATAGGGGCCGATGGTGTGGATGACGCCGAGGCGCAGATTGCCGTTGAGCGGGTCTTTGCCCAGTTGGGCCACCTGCTCGACGCGACGCGCTTCATCAAGCGTTTTGCGCGCCTGGCCGGCGACCTGCCAGCCCAGTTCGGTGAGGGAGACGTGGCCCTTGTTGCGCTCGATCAAGGAGACACCCAGTTCGTCTTCGAGGTTCTTGAGCGCCACGCTCATGGTCGGCTGGCTGACATGGCAGCGCTCGGCCGCCTTGCTGAAAGAACCTTCATCGGCGAAGGCCACGAGATAACGCAAAGAGGAAAGCTTCATGAATGACCTTATAGGGTTAGGCTAAGTGGCAGATAGGAAAATGCTATAAATAATCTTATAAATCATTGACTTACATCAACACCCGCAAGCATTGTAGGGGTATCTTGCGGTCTCGTGCAAGCCTGCTTGCCCCTACTTTTTCCAGTAAAGGAGTGTTTATGAAAATCCGTACCCTCGTGGCTTCTCTGATGGTGGTTGGTGCTGCTGGCATCGCCGTGGCCCAAAACAACGAACCCATCACCCCGATCAAGCCACCCGTCCAGATCAATCTCGGCATGGTCGAACTCGGCAAGAAGCTCTATTTCGATCCGCGTCTGTCCAAGTCCGGCATCATGTCCTGCAATACCTGTCACAACCTGTCGATGGGGGGCACCGACAATATCCCGACCTCCGTTGGCGACAAGTGGCAGCAAGGCCCGATCAACGCCCCCACCGTGCTGAACTCCAGCCTCAACGTTGCCCAGTTCTGGGATGGCCGCGCGGCTGACCTGAAGGCTCAGGCTGGTGGTCCGATCGCCAACCCGGGCGAAATGGCCTTTACCCATACGCTGGCCATTGGCGTGCTGGAATCGATCCCCGCCTATGTGCGCGAATTCAAGGTGGTCTTTGGCAAAGACAAGATCGATATCGACCAGGTGACGCTGGCCATCGCCGAATTCGAGAAGACCCTGGTAACACCGAACTCGCGTTTCGACCAGTGGCTGCTCGGCAAGGCCGATGCCCTGACGGCGGATGAGAAGACCGGCTACAAGCTGTTCAAGGAAAGTGGCTGCATCGCCTGTCATAACGGCGAGGCCGTCGGCGGCAATTCCTTCCAGAAGATGGGTATCGTCGAGCCCTACAAGACCACCGCAACGGCCGATGGTCGTGCCGGCGTGACGGGCAAGGATGTCGACCGCTTTAACTTCAAGGTGCCGACCCTGCGCAACGTGGAAATGACCTATCCCTACTTCCATGACGGCGCCGCCAATACGCTGACCGAGGCTGTCGACATCATGGGTCGCCTGCAGTTGGGCAAGAAGTTCACCAAGGATGAAAACGCCAAGATCGTGGCTTTCCTGAAGACACTCACGGGAGACCAGCCGAACTTCGCGCTGCCGATCCTGCCGCCTTCCAGCGACAAGACCCCGCGTCCGACGCCCTTCTCGAAGTAATCCGTTTCTTCGAGATTTATTTAGCCCCGGCGTGCCGGGGCTTTTTTTCGTCTGTAAAAAGTCGGCGGTGGCGAGACGGCATATCAACGCATGCCGTCCGCCTGCCTTGGATTACTTTACATCGAAGCGATCAGCGTTCATCACCTTCGTCCAGGCCGCAACGAAATCATTGACGAACTTCTCCTTTGCATCGTCCTGTGCATAGACTTCCGCATAGGCGCGCAGGATCGAGTTGGAGCCGAACACCAGGTCGACGCGGGTGGCCGTCCATTTCACGGCGCCACTCTTGCGATCCTTGATCTCGTACAGGTTCCGGCCGGCCGGCTTCCACGTATAGGCCATATCGGTCAGATTGACGAAGAAGTCATTGGTCAACGCGCCGACGCGATCCGTCAACACGCCATGCGGGCTGCCGCCGTGGTTGGTGCCGATCACGCGCATGCCGCCGATCAACGCGGTCATTTCATGCGCGGTCAGGCGCAACAGTTGGGCGCGGTCAAGCAGCAGTTCCTCGGGCTGCACGACGAAGTCCTGCTTCAGCCAGTTGCGGAAGCCGTCCGCCACAGGCTCCAGCACGTCGAAGGACGCGGCGTCCGTCATCGCGGCCGTGGCATCGCCACGGCCCGGCGCGAAGGGCACGGTCACAGTGACGCCGGCGGCCTTGGCGGCCTGCTCGACGCCGACACTGCCAGCGAGCACGATTACATCCGCCACACTGGCACCGGTTGCGGCAGCGATCTTTTCATAGACCGCCAGCGCCTTGGCGAGGCGCGCGGGCTCGTTGCCTTCCCAGTCCTTTTGCGGAGCCAGACGAATGCGTGCGCCGTTGGCGCCACCACGCTTGTCCGAGCCGCGGAAAGTGCGCGCGGAGTCCCAGGCCGTGGCGACCATTTCGCCGATGCTCAAGCCGCTGGCGGCGATCTTCGCCTTGACGGCGGCGACGTCGTAGTCCTTGCGGCCGACGGGCACCGGGTCCTGCCAGACGAGATCCTCTTTCGGCACGTCCGGGCCGAAGTAGCGCGCCTTCGGACCCATGTCGCGGTGGGTCAGCTTGAACCAGGCGCGGGCGAAAGCGGCTTCGAAGGCGGCCGGGTCCTTGTGGAAGCGCTCCGAGATCTTGCGATACTCGGGATCCATCTTCATCGCCATGTCGGCGTCGGTCATGATCGGGTTGCGGCGGACCGACGGATTCTCGGCATCGACCGGCTTGTCTTCTTCCTTGATGTTGACCGGTTCCCACTGCCAGGCGCCGGCCGGGCTTTTACGGAGTTCCCAGTCGTGGTTGAGCAGGATGTCGAAGTAGCTGCCCTTGCCGGTATTCCACTTCATCGGGTGCGTGGTCCAGGCGCCTTCGAGGCCGCTGGTCACGGTGTCACCAGCGATGCCACGCGTCTTGTGGTTCATCCAGCCGAGGCCCTGCTCTTCGACATCCGCGCCCTCCGGGGCCGGGCCGAGGTTCGCGGCGCTGCCGTTGCCGTGCGCCTTGCCGACGGTGTGGCCGCCGGCGGTGAGGGCGACGGTTTCCTCGTCGTTCATCGCCATGCGGGCGAAAGTCACGCGCACGTCGCGGGCGGTCTTGAGCGGGTCGGGCTTGCCATCCACGCCTTCCGGGTTCACGTAGATGAGGCCCATCATCACGGCGGCGAGCGGGTTTTCCAGGTCGCGTTCGCCGGAGTAACGGCTGCCCGTGCTGCCGCTGGGGGCGAGCCATTCCTTCTCGGCGCCCCAGTAGGTGTCCTTCTCGGGATGCCAGATGTCCTCGCGGCCGAAGCCGAAACCGAAGGTCTTGAGGCCCATCGACTCGTAGGCTAGGGTGCCGGCGAGGAGGATCAGATCGGCCCAAGAAATCCTGTTGCCGTACTTCTTCTTGATCGGCCAGAGCAGGCGGCGCGCCTTGTCGAGGTTGGCGTTGTCGGGCCAGGAGTTGAGCGGGGCGAAGCGCTGATTGCCGGTGCCGCCGCCGCCGCGCCCGTCGGCGATGCGGTAGGTGCCGGCCGAATGCCAGGCCATGCGGATCATCAGGCCACCGTAGTGGCCCCAGTCGGCCGGCCACCAGTCCTGGCTGTCGGTCATCAGCGCCTTGACTTCCTGCTTGAGCGCTGCGATGTCGAGCTTCTTGAGTTCTTCGCGGTAATTGAAATCCGTACCCAGCGGATTGGTCTTGGTGTCGTGCTGATGCAGGATGTCAAGGTTGAGGGCCTTCGGCCACCAGTCCATTTTCGACATATTTGCGGATGTCACTCCGCCGTGCATGACGGGGCATTTGCTTTCGTTACTCATGGTAATTCCCTCCTAAGTGAGATTGAGCGAACAAGGCCAGCAATTCGATGAAAAGTTCCGAGTACATGGTCTGCCTCCTTTCCCTGACGTTCAGGGCATAAGGGCATCTTAGGAGTCGAGAGATAATAAATCCAGTTGATTATTCGGATAATGGCAATAGCGAAGTACTATTGGATAGTGGCGCTGGGGTTCAGGCCGGTTGCGTTTCGCACGCTGCCCGCGCCGACTTTTTACTCGTAGCGCAACGCGATGATCGGGGCGAGACTGGCCGCGCGCCGCGCCGGCATGTAGACGAAGACAACGCCGATGGCGGCGGAAAAGTCGAAGTCACCAAACTTTTTTTGGCACTTCGATGCCCGCTTGTCGGCCAAGCGGAAGTAGCCTGACATGTAAAGCGGCCGCCCAAGGCTTAGCTTAATCGGTTGGCGGCGCTAGCGCTAGACCCGAAGATTTTTTGTCCAGACCACGCTCGACATAGTATGAATAGCCGTATTCCCCTTCCGCTAGGGCCAGAAGTTTTGCGCCTGTGCTTTTACATAAAACTTCAATATCGTTGACGGCGCCCGGATCGATAGTAACGATTTCTAGTATTTCTCCGACCGCCAATCGGCGAAGTGAGCGGGCCGTATGGAGTAGTGGAAGCGGGCACCCCATTCGCCTGGCATCAAGCGAATCGGCGACCTGCGGATGCTTTGGCACGGCGGGCAACTGTTTCCCTAAACGATGATTTGGCAGTTTTGAGGAAGCTTTATTACTGGCGGCAAGCTGCGCCGCATCCATGGTCGAGATGACCCAGCTTGGGGCTGGCGCATTGCCATAGATGTTGCACATCGAGGTGATGAATTTGGGGTCGAAGATACGGACTAGTGTTGGGTCGGTTAATGAGTCGCTGAATACGAGTCCGCAGTAGTTGTGCGGATGTGACTGTCGAAGGTAGGCGTTAAGTGCTTTCAGAGAAGAAGCGAGGTCGGCACTGGTATCGACGACATTGGCTCGGTTATCACCCGGCAGCGGTGTGTCGTTATTGAAAACATGCCACGTTGAATCATTTGAGTGCTTGATGACGTGCCAGATCTGGTCGAGGATATGCCAGTCAATCACTCCCGCAAGTGTGCCGGGCATGATTTCGACAGGCTGATTGCATGCGCTGGTTTTTTCTTTCATGGCAAAAGGCATATTGTTTTTTGTTGCCTATTTCAACCGAGGCGGCAATCAGGTGGCGAAGTAGGGCGAACTCATGCCCTTGCTCGCCTCGGCCACCACGTCGCCATCGAACAGCTTGACGGTGAGGCTGGCATCCGCGCCCTTGGCGAAGTCGGCGAGCATCCCTACGGCATAGGCTCGTGCGTTCTGCACGGAATCGAACTCGTAGAATCCACCGACGGAATGGGTGTTGATGCCGCTCAACCACGTTTTGCTGCGCAGCCCCGGTACGGTGTGCATGGCGGGATTGGCCTCCCGCCAGACGTCCTCGGAGAAGGGCGCGGACACTTGGAATTCGGCATAAAGAAATACACGGCTTGGCTGGGTCATGATAGGGCTCCTTGGTTGTTTTAACGAGCCCTATCTTCTGTTATTTCCGTATGATTGATAATCCGCTTCATGATTAATAGAGAATCTCTGATTTATTGAGAATATGCTGATAGAAAACATTTCCGACCTGATGGTATTTACCCAGGCGGTAAAGGCAGGGAGTATCAGCGCGGCGGGGCGTGAGCTCGGCATCTCGCTCGCGGTGGCAAGCAAGCGGCTGCAACGTCTGGAGGAACAGCTTGGGGTGCGCCTGCTCAATCGCTCCACGCGCCAGCTCAGCCTGACCGAACAGGGGGCCGCGTACCACGAGTACTGCGTGCGCATCCTCGCCGAATTGGAGGAAGGTGAGGAGCTTGTGACACGTGGCAGCAAGGAGCCCAAGGGCAACCTCAAGCTTACCGTCCCCTCCGCCTTTGGTCGCTTGCATGTTGCCCCGTTAGTGGCGGAGTTTTTGGCGCGCTATCCGTCAATCAAGCTCACCTTGCACCTTTCGGACAGTCTCGTGGATATCATCGATCAGGGTTACGACCTTGCGGTACGCATCGGTGATTTGAAGGATTCGAGCCTCATCGCCAAGTCGATCGGCCTGGATCGGCGGGTGGTCGTCGCCACGCCATCCTATATTGCCCGATACGGCGCGCCGCGTTCGCCACAGGAACTAACGAAGCTGTAGAAAAAGTATCTTCATGCCCGCATTCTGCTGTGAACCAAAT